>CAZYYJ010000016.1:0-75198 GCA_964651595.1 uncultured Pseudomonadales bacterium
TGGCCAACGCCAACCGAGACCCGCTGTGCCGCCTGGTGACCGTAGCCGGGGGCCTCCACGAACTGCTCATGGAAGCGGATCCCTACCGCGACGAAGCTCTGCGGCACATCACCGCGTTCTTCGAGACGCTGGACTGACGTCAATCGCCCACGGTCACCAACGGCGCAACGTCACAGGACACGCCCGTGCCGCCGAGACCACAGTAGCCGTTGGGCACCTTTGCGAGATACTGCTGATGATAGTGCTCGGCATAGAAGAATGTCGGCGCCGGCAGTATCTCGGTGGTGATCTCGCCGTATCCGGCGGCTGACAGGGCTGCCTGATAGCGTGCGCGGGACGCTTCGACAACCGTCAGGTCGGCGTCGTCGTAAAAATACAGGGCCGAGCGATACTGCGTGCCGAGGTCGTTGCCCTGCCGCATGCCCTGGGTGGGGTCGTGCCCTTCCCAGAAGAGCTTCAGCACTTCGGCCAGGGGCAGCACGGCGGGATCGTAGACCACCAGCACAACCTCCGTATGACCCGTTCTGCCGCTGCACACCTCTTCGTAGCTGGGGTTGGGCGTGATACCGCCCGCATAGCCCACCGCCGTGGTGAACACGCCTTCAGCCTGCCAGAACTTGCGCTCTGCGCCCCAGAAACAGCCCATGCCCACCTGCAGCTGCGCCAGATGTGAAGGAAACGGCGGCACCAGGGGCGCGCCATTGACAAAATGTGCGGCCGGCACCGGCATGGTCTCGCTGCGCCCGGGCAGCGCGGTGGCGGGGGAAGGAAGCTCGAGCTTTGCACCGAAGGCCATGACAACTCCTGATCTGCATCGACGAATGCCGAACAGTTTAACGATCCGGCCCCCCGGGGCCCACCAGCAGTACGACGCCGTCGAACAACTTTCCCGCGTCGCGGTCTAACCGGACAGCCAGCCTGAGACCGCGTTTGTGTCGGCTCGGGCCCTAAGATGATATAAGGAGCCCATGCACGTCAGCCCTCTTTTCGAGCCACGCGCGCCGCGCTGGTTCACACCCCGGTCGTCCCTGCCCTGCGCCCTGCTGATGGGTGCGCTGCTGTGTCTGGCGTCCGTGTCGCGGAGCTGGGCCGAGGCGCCCACCATCGATGTCTCCGGCACCTTCAACACCTTTCTCGCCGACGAAGCCTTTCCCGCGCAGTACAAACGCCTGCTGGAGCTCGAGGAACAGGCACAGGCACTCATCGAAGACGAGCCCCTCAAGCTCGGCAGCATCGGCGCCGCCATTCTCGACATCTACCCCGGCAGCCAGACCGGTCATATGGTGATGCAGGCCTATTACGAGCATCTCGAGGTGGCGGATGCAGCTGCCGCTCACAACCAGGCGTTAACCACCCTGCATGCAGCCATGGATGCGTCCGCGGATGGCACGCCGGAGCGTCCTTATCGCGTGATGACCGTCTGGGACGCGCAGGCGTACGCCCGTCATCACGGCAATTCACCCGTAGGCTCGATCTACCAGTCGAGCAAACCGGCGCCTTTCGGCTACATGCTGGTAACCCGGCCGCCGGAAGGCAAATTGAGGCAGGTATTCTTCGACCTCAGCCACGTGAGCCGCAGCCTGCTGCCGCCCGAGCTGCCAGGCAGCGACGAGGCACACCCTCAGATCGACAGCCCATGGCCGCTCATCCGGCTGTTCGCCACGCAGTCCGACACGGCGGCGCAAACGGCCATTGGCGCTTACCTCGCCAGCGCCGACAAGCTGGAGGAGGCCGTGGGGTGGCTGCTGGTTGCGTCGCGCCCGGGAAATCTGCTGGCCAACACGCTCCTTGCACGCATCTACTGGACGCAGGCCGAGGCCAGCGAAGACGCCGAGGAACAGACGGAGCTGCGCGAGCTGTCGCTGGAAAACCACCTGCACGCGATCGCCCTGGGTTCCACCGAGTCCATGTATACGCTGGCCAACCTTTATCTCGCCGACTACTACGGCGAAGAGAACCGCATCTCGGGTGTGCCGCTGCTGGAGCAGGCCGGCGATCGCGGCCACGTCGAAGCGCTCATCTATCTGGGGCACCTCTACAGCACCGGCAACACCGTGGACGCCGACAGCGCCAGGGCCAAAGAGTTTTATGAGCGCGCCGCCGCGTTGAAAGATGCCGACGCGATCCTTCGCTACGGCCGGTATCTCACGGCCGGCGACCACGTGGTGACCGATGAAAACCACATCGTCGACTGGCTCACGGAGCTGGCCCGCGGCGCGAGCCCCGAGGCCGCCCAGGCCATGGTGGTGCTGGGTAACCTCCACGCCCGCAGCCTGGTGCCGAAGCCATCTCATCGCAAGGCGGTAGGCTGGTACAAGCGCGCCGTGCGCAAGGCGCCCGAAGACCCTGACATCGTGAACGAAGTGGCCTGGACACTCACCGTCACCGATGTCGAGGGCCTGCAGCGCGCCCGCTATGCGCGGCGTATCATGAACAAGCTCATGGACCGTAACGAAGACGCCAACGCGCGCCCCGAGTATCTGGACACATGGGCGGCGACGTACGCCGCCAACGGCGAATTCCCCCGCGCCATCGAGCTGCAGAACAAAGCCATCGACGTTGCCAGAGCGCAGGCGCGCGACGACGTCATGGACATCCTCACGACCCATCTCGAAATCTTCAAGCGTGGCGAAACCATCACCGAGCGAGCGCCCTGACGAAAACGCACAGGCCGGCGCTATCATCGCGGAGCTGACGGAGCTTTTACGCCGCGGCACGCCGCTTCTCGACGTCCGTGCGCCCGGAGAGTACGAGAAAGGCTCGGTACCCAACAGCGTCAATCTGCCCATCCTGAACGACGAGGAGCGTGCAGCGGTCGGCACCCGTTACAAGCAGGCTGGCGCGTCCGCTGCCACTGAGCTCGGCCATGCCCTCGTCAACGGCGAGACCAGGGCCGGTCGCATCGATGCATGGCGTACCTGGCTGGCGGCGCATCCCGACGCGCGGCTGACATGCTGGCGCGGCGGCCAGCGCTCAGCGATTGCGCAACAATGGCTGGCGGACGCGGGCGTCAGCGTGCCGCGCATACCGGGGGGCTACAAAGCCCTGCGACACGCCTGTCTCCACGTGCTGGCAACCGCTGCAACCGAGCCAATGCCGTGGCTGGTGCTGGGCGGCCGTACCGGTACCGGCAAGACGGTGGTCGTGCAGGAGGAAGCACGGGCGATCGATCTGGAAGGGCTGGCGCACCACCGGGGCTCTGCGTTCGGCGGGCATGGCGATGCACAGCCCCCACCCGCAACGTTCGAGAACGCGCTCGCCTGCAGCGCCCTGGCGCACGAAGGCGGCGTGCTGCTGCTGGAAGATGAAAGCCGTACCATCGGCCGGCTCGCCGTGCCCGAGACCTGGCATGCGCGCATGCAGCAGAGTCCCCTGGTGCTGGTGGAGGCTGACCTGCAGACCCGCGCCGAACATATCGCCCGGGAGTACATCGACGATGCCCGCGCCGGCGGCCAGACCGACGAGGTGCTGCACGCCCGCTACGCCGATGCGCTGCGGCGCATTGCCAGGCGCCTCGGGGGGCTGCGCCACGATCGTATTCGCGACCTGCTGAACCAGGCGTTCGAGGCGCGGGTGCCGCACACGGTGTGGATCACGGCACTGCTCGCCGAGTACTACGACCCCATGTACGACTATCAGCTGAAGGGCAAGCGCGACCGCGTCGTGTTTCGCGGTTCGCGGCCGGAGGTGACCGCCTACCTGGCCGAGCTGGATCCGGCGCGCCTGGAGAAAAGCCGCATCAACTAGTGGTCGTGGTCATGGTCGTGGCCGTGCGGTCGGGCCGCCAGCGCGGTCTCCCGCTCGGCCAGCTCCGGCGCCACCACCAGGCCTTTCTGCGCAAGCAGGCGACGCAACGCCTCGCTGAAGTGCTCGTAGTACTCATACTCGTCGCCGTCAGCCGACGAGCGGTCCCAGGCGCCAATCACCTCGATGAGCGTGGCTTGAAACTCCCCCCAGCTGAACGCCCCTCCCTCGTGTAACGCCACCGCCATGGCGAAGGTGCGCCCCTGCCAGGGAGCAGCGAAATCGATCTCGCCATTCACCAGGGGCGGCTGGAGCGCAGGCGGCAGGTCCACAGGAACCTCACCGGCGCTCATGCGAGCACTTCCACGCCAATCATGCTATCGCGGGTCACCTTCTCAGCCAGGGCATCGTCCGCCAGACCCGCCCAGTCGGCGGGCATGGCGGGCAGCACCATGTATCGCACCTCGGCAGACGAATCCCACACCCGCACCTGTGTCTGCTCGGGCAGGTCTGTGCCGAACTCGGCCAGTACCGCCCGCGGCTCGCGTACCACGCGCGAACGATAGGCCGGGTCCTTGTACCATTTCGGGGGCAGACCCAGCACGGCCCACGGGTAGCAGGAGCAGAGCGTGCAGACCACGACGTTGTGGACGTCGTCGGTGTTTTCCACGACCACCAGCTTGTCGACCTGCCCGCCTTCGAAGTCGTATTCACCCACCGCCGCAGTACCATCCGCAAGCAGCCGCGCCTTGAACGCAGGATCGGTCCAGGCACGCGCCACCAGCCGCGCACCGTTCATGGGCCCCACCCGTTCGTTGTAGCGTACGATCACATCGTCCACCGTCTCCGCGGTGAGCAGACCTTTTTCGATGAGCAGCGCCTCGAGGGCTTCCGCCCGCAAAGTCGGAGAGGTCATACAGCCTCCAGATACGGTTCAAAGAGATCCAGGCAGACGGTGCTGTCGGCTTCTGCGCCCGCTCCCCACAGCTCGGCGCCCGTAAATTCCACGGTGTACAGCACCTGCGGATCTTCCCCGCGATCGTGGGCGTTGCTGTCCGGGTACACCCAGCCGCCATGCTCGGCAATCACTGTGCCGCTGCGGCCGCGCGCGTAAGCCGGCAGGCGCGTATGACCGGCGATGCCTGCCGTCGCGGCACGCACACGGTCACCGACGGCAAAGCGCGGTGGTCCCGCCACCTCCCGCTGGGCACTGCCGCCACGGCCGGTCGCAGGCACTCTCACCCCGAAACCCTCGGGCCGTGCGGCCACCCGGCTGTCCGCGTTGCCACCACGGGCTACCGTTGCGGTGGTGAGATCTTCCGAGGTGAGCACGCCCGCTTCGACGAGCAGGGTTTCAACACCACCCAGCCAGCGGCCGTAGTAACCGTCATCGAGATAGTTCACCGGGTCGATGCGTTCGATCGCGTGCCGGAACTGATCCGTGTTGTGCACGATTCCTGCCGCGAACAGACTGTTCACCGCCGCAAACACGGATGCTTCAGAACAACGGCCGTGAAACGCGGGGGCCCCAGCGGTCACATCGTTGCGCGCCGCGTCGTCAGCCTGTTCTACCGCACCAAAGCCGTGGCGGCCGCCCAGATCGTGAATGCCGTCCATGCTGTCTCCTAGGCTGATCCGCCGGTGGCCTGATGGGTCAGCGTGGGAATGCCGTCGCCACCCGCGTCAAACGACATGCTGTGCGCATGTGTGCCGGAGTGCACCACGTGCTCGATACCATCCGGCATGGCGATCACCCCGGTTGTATTGGGCGGCAGCGACAGCTCCACATGCAGGGCGCTGTCGTCGATGTGCCACGCACCTTTCACCAGCCCGTGCAGCGTGCGCAACTCCGCGCTGACAAACTCGATGGGCGCTCCGGCCTCGAACTGGTGGCCCAGCGGCGGTCGCGGTTCGAAGCGCACCGCCGCAAAGCCGTTGCTCTCCGGCGCGTAGTCTGCCGGCAGACGCAGACCTGCGAGAGACTCGACCAGCCAGGGCAGCAGGGCCGCGTTGCTCACGTCAAAGACATTTCCCGGGGCGCCGCGATCCGCCGCGTGGGCAGCCGTCAGCCAGCTTGGCGCGGACGTCTGCAACAAAGCGGCGTATGCCAGATCCAGGCGCCCGGCGCGGCTCAGGGCCGGCAGCAGGCCGCTCAACGCCGCGGGCGGCACAGCTGCGTGGTAGCGGGCAAACTGCAGCAGCTCGGCCAGGCGCCGTTGTGCAACCGCCACCTCCTGGCCGTCCAGCATGCCGCACTCCAGGGCCGCCACATAAGCCCCCTGATTGTCTCCCACGAGATGGCCGTCAGCCGTCTGAAAGCGACGCCGGAAAGCCTCGCGCACATCGGCTGCCAGACGATCGATCAACTCGTGATCACCCAGTTGCCCCAGCACGCCCGCTATGCGGCTTGCCTGCTTCAACGTGCGGTACAACGTGGCCGTTGCCACCAGCTCGCCGGTGGCGCCAGCGCCGTAAAGATCTTCCCGCAGCGTCTCACGGGTGCGCAGCAGCCCGTCCCCGCGATGCCGGTAGCCCAGCGCCGTGCTGCGGACGACGGCGTAACTGCGCTCGAGGACGGCACCGTCTCCGTGCATGCGATACAGCGCCCACAGCACGTTCACCAGCGTCTCGAACCGGGCAATGGGGTCCTGGTCCAGTGGATTGCTTTCGCGGGCCGCGCCGTAAGGCCGGCCGTCCGCATGGTGCACGAACCCCTCGGCAAGGTCGTCGACCCATTTGTTGAGCAGCTCGTGATTGTGGATGTCGAGCGCAAGGCCTGCGGCCCAGACCGAAGCGCCGGCGAAATCCGGCAGCGCCACGCCCGGGCTGGCCATGGGCGCGCTCTGCGCGTGGCCGAGCAGACTTTCGCCGATGATCTCCACGAGCCGGTTCAGCCCTGCGTGATCGCTGCGAAATGCCAGCGAGTCCCAGCGCGCGGACGACACGCGCAACGCGGTCACGTCCACCAGCTCCGTGGCCGAAGGCGTGGTTTCCACCTCCACAAAGCGAAAGCGCCGCACAGCGAAGCGCGGACTGAAGCTCTCCGTCTGCCCGGTGCCTTCCGTCGACACGGAGTCGGCGCTCTGCGCTCCGGTGCCATCGCCGACATAGCGCAGCACTACCCCGTCGCGCTCCGGGGTACGCAGGTTGATCTCCGCACGGCCCACGACGACGCTGCCGAAATCCACCCGATGCACCCGGCGCGGGCCGGTGTCAGCAAGCGGATGCGGCGCCTTGGGCGGACGCACTGCTCGAACCGCACGGCTGTCACTCACCAAAAAGGTGGCTTCAGACGCCGCGTGACTGGCGTCCACCACGTCGACGGGAAACCAGCCGCGCCCGCCATGACCCGCGCGGTGCCAGTCGCTGCCGAGGGCACTGCGCTGCATGGCGTCGACATGTTCCCCGACGGGCAGATCCGCGCTGAGGATCCAGCTCGGCCGCCAGTGCCATCGATGGTCGGTGACCCAGCGTTCCGAACGACCGTCGGCGCTGTGCACGACAAGCATGGCACGACAGGCCGGGCGATCGCCGAAGAGACCCCGTGCGAGCGGCGGAATGCCGCCGGCGTAAGCGCCGTCCGCAAGCAGCAGGCCCACCGCGTTGAGACCGCCGCTGACCATGCCGGTCACGTCGAAAACACGGGCCGGATGACGGAAGGGAAAATCGGCCCAGACCTGGTCCACCTCGGTGCCGAGGCGCTGACCGTTCACAAACACGTCAACGGCACCCATGGCGCCGATGTAAAGGCGGGCCCGCGCCGGTGGCAGCGTACATTCGAACTCGCGGCGGATCGCCGCCACCTGCACGCCGCGCGTACGACTGCCGAAAAGCGGCGCCGCAATCCAGTTCGCATCCCAGTCCTGTGCCGTCAGCAGACCCATCTCGAAGCTGGCCGGTTCGCTCCACGGTCCGGACAGCCCGTCGCTGTCGAAGGTACGTACCTGCCAGACGCCACTTTCGCCGCTGCCCAGAGGCAGCCCCGCATAAGGGATGTGTGTGCAGTCGCGCCCGGGCACGACGCCTGATCGCCACAGATCCGCTTCGTTGGGCGATAGATGCTCGCGGGAGCTGGCCACGATGATCTCGTAGGCAGTCTGCAGCTCAGCGGGCCGGGAATCGTTGACGAGCCAGGAGAAACGGGGGTGGCGGGTGAGACCGAGAGGATTCTCGAGCAATTCGCAGCGCAGCCTCAGCGGCGGTCCTGGCAAAGCGGAGTGAGCTGACAAAGCGGGCTAATCTTCCTTGGCAACGTCGTTAGTGTGCGCCTGTCCCTGGCCCCCTGCAACTGCACCTGCGGACAGGCCGAGAAAGCGCGTGAGCTGCGCCAGCACCGCCTCACGCTGATCGTGATAGGTCCAATGGCCGGCGTCTTCGATCTCGACCAGCGTGACATCGGCAAAGTGCCTGGCGGTGTCATCCTGCCCGATGCGATGTTCCAGCCCGCCGTCGGCGTTGATCAGCAGCACGGGACAGTGAATACGTTGCCACAGCGCCATGGTTTCCGCCGCTGTGAACCCACCCGGCGTGAAGTTGTGCGTGTAGTTGTCGTACTTCCAGGAAAAGGTGCCGTCCTCGTTCTGATTGGAGCCATGCACGGTCAGGTGCAAAGCCTGCGTGTCCTCCAGCTGGGGATTTGCATGCTGCATACGATGGTAGGCGGCATCGAGGGACGGGTAGCGTTTCGGCTGCCGGGCTGCCAGCGCGCGCGTGCCATCGACCCACGCGCGAACCCTTTCGTGCACCGGTTGCGGCGGCTGGAAGGCATGCCAGTTGCCGATGCCTTCAATGACCACCAGGCGGGCAACCAGCTCGGGATACACGCCGGCAAAGAGCGTCGCTATGGAGCCGCCCATGCTGTGCCCTACCAGGGTCACCGGCGCCAGCTCCGCCTGCTGCACGAGCTGGTGCAGGTCGTACAGATAGTCCAGGTAGTTGTACGCCGCGCCTTTCACCCATTCGGAATCGCCGTGGCCACGCAGATCGGGCGCGACGACGTGAAAATGCGGTGCCAGGGCGGGCACCAGATCATCCCAGGTGCGACAGTGATCGTGGATTCCGTGCACGAGCAGCAAGGCGGGCGCATCCGCGTTGCCCCAGTCCACGTAGTGCAGCCTCAACCGCTGTGAGAAGAAGCTGTGTGAAGCCGCGACGGCAGCGGTTCGGGTCATGGTGTAGCGTGCCCTCCCAGAGCAGCAGCGTGACTGGTGAAAACTTCACGCAGGAATTCGAGCAGCACCTGGACGCGGCGCGCGGCGCGAAGATCGGGGTGCGACAGCAGCCACAACTCGGGTCCCGCCTGCGGCGCCATGGCGTCGAGGCGCACGAGCCCATGCCCGCTGTCTCCAACGATGCACGGCAGCATGCCCGCGCCGATGCCACTCTGCAACGCCGCGAGCTGCAGGGGCAAGGTATCGCATTGCAGCCGCACCTGCGCCTCAGGAAAGAACTGTTCCCGAAGGCTCGCGCAGGCCGCACCCACCACCCCCGGGCGCGTCCATTCGATCCATGCGGCCTCCTCTTCCAACACGTAGCCGGTGTCACCATAAGCGGCAATTCCCACGCGCGTGACCGGCCGTCCTATCATCGAGGGCGGCGGCGTGTCGGTGTCGACGAGCACAACGTCCAGCGCCCCGCTGGCCAGCTCGTTCACGCTCGTGTCCGTGTGCAGCGCCAGCTCGATACCCGCGTACAGATCAGCAAAGCGCGTCAGCTCCGGCCCCAGCCAGGCGACGAGAAATCCGGGCAGGGCCACCCGCAGCGGGCCGGAGAGCTGCTGATCGCGGCCCTGCAGGCTGCTCACCGCACGCGCCAGCACGCGGCCCGCCTCGTCACTGAAATGCGCCACCTCCACCCCGGCGGTGGTGATGTGCAGGCCGGCGGGCGAACGTGTGAACAGCTGCGCTCCCAGGCTGTGCTCGAGATGATCGAGACGGCGCGTGACCGTGGACGCGTTAACGCCGAGGCTGTGCGCCGCACCACGCACGGAGCCATGCGCGGCGATGGCGCGGAAGAAGCGGAAGTCGTCCCAGTCGAGGTCGGTAGACACGGCGGTTCCAGGTTGCAGCGGGCGGAGCCTGCGATTCATTCTACGCAACAGGGTGTTGCGTTACCAGGGGTTGCGTAATTCGTTACCGAAGGTAACATGCACTCATCGAAACGGGATCAGCAGTAACGTTTCCTAAAAATCAGTTCCCCGAGGGATATCCGAATCCTCCCCTCCCTCCCCTTCCCACGGATATCCCTCAATTCTTCACACGGGCTGCGCCGGAGATCAAAAAGATCTCGGCGCACCTGTGTTTGCATGTTTCTCACCTGGCCGCGGATACTTGGCCACCATGAGCTACGAACACCTTACCGTCGATCGCGACGGTCCCATTGCCTGGGTACGCTTCAACCGCCCCGACCGGGCGAACGCGCTGCACTACCCGCATCTGAAAGAAATCGCCCACGCTGCTCAGAGCTTCAGTGAAGACGCCGCCATCCGCGCGGTGGTGTTCACGGGCAACGGCAAGCACTTCTCCTCCGGTGCCGACCTCACCGACGCCGGCGACGCGTACCGGGTACCCCTCGTGCAACGGCGCCGACGCATGCGTGCAGGGGAGCAGGCCATCGAAGCCATCCTAGCCATCGACCAGATCACCATAGCCGCCTGGAACGGCGCCGCCATGGGCGGTGGCGCCTGCATTGCCACAGCGTGCGATTTTCGCGTAGGCGCCGACGATTGCTTCATGCAGTACCCCGAGGTGGATATCGGCCTCAACCTCATGTGGAAGAGTCTGCCGCTGCTGATCAACCTGGTGGGGCCCTCCCGCACCAAGCAACTCGTGGCCGGTGGTATTCGCGTCAGCGCGGAAAAACTGCTCGCCTGGGGCCTGCTGGACGACCTGGTGCCCCGCGCGGATCTCGAAAGTCGCGCGGCGACCATGGCTGCTCACTACGCGGCCAAGGCGCCACTCGCTGTGCAGATGATCAAGCAGTCAACGAATCAGATCGCCAACGCGTTGAGCCATGCCGTCATGCACATGGATGTGGATCAGAATCTGTTTCTCGCGGGCACCGCGGACAGAAACGCGGCGGTGGCTGCCTATCTCGACAAAACGCCGCCGACGTTCACGGGCGACTAGCGCCGGGTTTGTGGCCAGGACAGGTGCAGCGTGCGGCCCTCGACGCGCACCTCGGGACGTTCGCCGAAGCGGCACGACGGTCCGCTCAGGCACGCCCCCGACCGTACGTCGAATACGTAGCCATGCCATGGGCACGTGACCGTGCCGTCAGGCGTCACGGTTTCAGGCAGCGGGCCGAGCTGATGCGGGCAGGCCTGCGGATGCAGCACCCACTCATCACCCAGACGGTTGAGATAAAAGCTGCGTCCGGACAGGGTCACGGTACCTGGCAGCGCATCGAGGTCGTCCAGCGCGAGCGTCGTTGTCGCGTCTGCGGCCACGCTGTCGATGCGCTCGTCGAGCTGGCGCTGCCGGGTGGTCATCATCTCCACGTCTTCGTCATACAGCGTCTCGTAGGCCCGAGCGTACGCCATGCCAACCTTGCCGCGGCTGTCTTCCGGCACACCCGGCACAAAGTAGTCCACCACGATATCCAGTTCGCGAGGCGCCGTTACGAAGACGTGCGTCCAGATCTCCGCGCCCATGCTGGGACCTTCCAGGTTGCGCGTTATCCAACGCCGCCGGTCCCGGTCGAGCTTCAGCTCCAGCAGGCTTTCGCGGTCTTTGTGGTCGCGTGTGCGTGCGCGCCAGCCCCAGGCGCCGGCGTCGACACAGGCTATCGATGCGAAGCTGGAGCCGTGCAGGTGCGGCAGATGTTCCCAGTCCAGCGCGTTTTCGTACATGCGCTCGAGACTCACGGGCAGCGTGCGCAGATAAGAGCCCACGTGGTCGACCCGGGAGCCCGGCTCAGGCGCTTGATAGGTGTAACGCAGAGCCATCAGTCGGCCCTGCGGACATCGAACGCAAAACGCATACCGTCGATCTCCGTTTCGAGCAGGGCGGTCTCTCCCGATGCGAACGTCAGCGCCAGCACCTCACCTTTGATGTAGTCCGCGTACTCTTCAGCCGCCACGGCAAGCTCACCCGGCGCCACGTAAAGCACGTGTATACGATCGCTTACCTCGAGGCCGAGTTCCTTGCGCGCCCGCTGTATGCGGTTGACCATCTCGCGAGCATAGCCGCCACGCACCAGCTCCGGCGTGAGGGTGCAGTCGAGATCCACGGCGATGCGTGAATTGGACACGGTGTTGGTGCCCGGCCGCGCCTGCTGCAGCACTTCGATTTCGTCAGTGGAGAAGCGCTCGCCATCCAACTCGATGGCGCCATCTCGCTGCAGCGCGGCAATCTGCTCTACGTCCAGCGCCTTGATGACCTGCTGAAACGCTTTCATGCGCTTGCCCAGGCGTTTGCCCAGCAGGGGGAAATTCGGTTTCGCCACGAGCTCGATGTGGGCGCTCTCGTCCTTGTCGTAGGCAACCTCGCGCACGTTCAGCTCTTCGCGCAGATACCCTTCGAGGGCCTGCATCTCCTCCAGCAGGGCAGCGTCGCGATTCACAACGGTCAGCTGCGCCAGCGGCGTGCGCAGCCCGATCTTCACCTCCTCCCGCTTCTGCCGTCCCAGCAGAATCACCTGCTGCATGCGGTCGACCGCGTCCTCCAGCGCAGGCTTCACCAGACTCTTCTCGGCCGTGGGATAATCGCAAAGGTGCACTGACCCCGGGCTGGGCGCCGCACCTGACAAGCCCGCCAACCGGCCGTAGAGGTGCTCGGAGAGAAAGGGTGAAAAGGGCGCCATGACCTGGCACAGCTCCAGAAGCGCCGTGTACAGCGTACTGTAGGCAGAGATCTTGTCGGCGGTGACCTCCTCTCCCCAGAAGCGCGACCGGTTCAGCCGAATGTACCAGTTGGTCAGATCTTCGATGAACGCAAAGAGCTGGGGTACCACGTTGTAGAGGCGGTAACCTTCCATTTCTTCGGCGATACGGCTCTTCAGGGTCTGCAGCCTCGACGTGAGCCACTGATCCAGCACGTTGTCACCGAAGTGCAGGCCCTTGTCCGGCGACCAGCCGTCAATGCCGGCATAGGTCTCCAGAAAAGAAAAAGCGTTGTACCAGGGCAGCAGCGCCCGACGCGTCATGTCGCGCACGCCGGCATCGGCGAAGCGTTGCTCCTCGCCCCGCACCAGACCCGAATTGATGAGGTACAAACGCAAGGCATCGGCGCCGTACCGCTCCATCAGCTCGTCCGGCGGCGTGTAGTTGCGCAACCGCTTCGACATTTTCTTACCGTCTTCGGCCATCACCATGCCATTGACGATCACGTTGCGGTACGCCGGTTTGTCGTAGATGGCCGCGGCCAGCACGGTCAGCGTGTAGAACCACCCCCGCGTCTGATCCAGGCCCTCGGCAATGAACTCCGCGGGGAAGCCCGCTTCGAACACGTTGGCGTTCTCGAAGGGATAGTGCAGTTGCGCATACGGCATGGAGCCCGACTCGAACCAGCAATCCAGCACCTCGGGCACGCGACGATAGGTTCCGGCTTCGCCCGGCACGGTGAATGTCAGCGGGTCGACATGCTCACGGTGCAGATCGTCCACGGTGACGCCGGTGCGCCCCGCCAGCTCTTCGATGGAGCCGACACACTCTGCGGCGCCGGTTTCGTCGTTGATCCAGATCGGCAGCGGCGTGCCCCATACCCGGTTTCGGGAGATGGCCCAGTCCAGCGCCCCTTCCAGCCAGTTGCCGAAGCGGCCGTCTTTGATGTGATCGGGTACCCAGCGCACCTGCTGGTTGGCGTCGATCAGCTTGTCGCGGATGCTGGTGACGTTGACGTACCAGGAAGGCACCGCAAGATAGATCAGCGGCGTGTCGGACCGCGGGCAGAACGGGTAACTGTGATCGATCACATCCTGCCGGTAGAGATCCCCAGCGTCTTTCAGATAACGGATGATGTGCTTGTCCGCGTCCTTGACGTACATGCCCGCAAAGTCGGCCACCTCGTCGGTAAACGCACCGTCGATGGTGACCGGACAGGCAAAGGCGTCGATGTTGTGCGCCTTCAGCACCCGGTAGTCATCCTCGCCGAAAGCCGGCGCCTGATGCACCAGCCCCGTCCCGCTCTCGGTGGTGACGTAATCGTCGCTCACCACCACGAAGGCACCCTCTTCGAGCTGATCGGAGAAATAGGGAAACAGCGGCTCGTAAGCGCGCCCCACGAGCTCGCTGCCCGGCAGGCGGGCAAGCTCCTGCAGACGCCCGGCACCGCCGTACGCGTCCATGCGCTCTGCGGCCAGATACAGGCGCTGCCCGGTCTCCGTATCTTCGGCCAGCACGTATTCGATGGACCCGCCGACACACACCGCGAGGTTGGATGGCAGTGTCCATGGAGTTGTGGTCCACACGGCCAGCGATGCGTCTTCGTCCTTCAGCTTCAACAGTACCGTGATGGCCGGGTCCTGCACGTCCATGTAGTTGGACGTGGCCTCGAAGTTCGACAACGGCGTGCCGAGGGCCGTGGATACGGGCATGACCTTCACGCCCTGATAGATCAGCCCTTTGTCCCAGAGCTGCTTGAACACCCACCACACGGATTCCATGTACCAGGTGTCCATGGTCTTGTAGTCGTCGTCGAAATCGATCCAGCGGCCCAGGCGGGTGATGGTATGGCGCCACTCTTTCACGTAGCGGAAGACAATGGCCCGGCACTCGTCGTTGTAGCCGCCAACGCCCAGCTTCTCCACGGCTTCCTGCGCTGACATCCCCAGCTGCTTGTCGATCTCGTGCTCGATGGGCAGGCCGTGACAGTCCCAGCCGAAACGCCGCAGCACGTAGCGGCCCTTCATGGTCCAGTAGCGCGGCACGATGTCCTTGATGGTGCTGGCCACAAGGTGACCGTGATGCGGCAACCCCGTGGCAAACGGCGGACCGTCGTAGAAGATGTACGGCTTTTTCTCGCGCGTGTTGTCGAGGCTCTGCTTGAACGTCCCGTTAGCTTCCCAGAACGCGAGCACGTCGTGCTCCATGTCCACGAAGGAGAATGCAGCGCTGTCTTGCGGCTCGGCCATGATGACGCGACCACCCAGAAAAAAATGAGCCGCGTATGGTACTCGCCTTCTCTTACCTAACCAATGGCAAGCGCGGCCCGCCGCCAGGCAGGGGGGGATTTCTAAGGGTGGGCTAGACGGCTTCCAGCACAGCGCCCATTTTCCCGGGGCTGCGCGCTTCACGAAACTGCGGCGACAATGCATGGCCGCCTTCGAAGGCATCCAGGATAAACTCTTTGATGACGCGATGCCGGGCCGCCTCGCTGGTGAGTTCTTTCAACAGCTCTTTCAGCATGCCGGCTTCCACTTCGGCTTCGAAGCGGCTGTCGTAGGGGCCAATTTCCACCCCTTCCCGCGTGCGGAAATACCAGGCGTTCTCGCGCATGAGGAACACGCGTTCCGACCGGAACCACGTGCGGGGGTTTTCTTCGCGTCGCGCGACTTGTTGTTTCATGAAGAGGCCACTTACAGCTGGGGTCGCCGATAGTGTCCCGCAGCCCCTTCCTGGTGTCTGTTCGGCAGATGTGCGGGATGTAAGCGGTTTTCAGCGGCCGACGCTCTCCAGCAGCGCATCCGCCCGCGCTTCCAGCTTGTCCAGCGTGCGCGCGCCCAGCGGCACGATGAGCTGCTCAACGCCGAGGCCAGCATAGGCAGCGGTTGTCTCCGGCGTCACCGGGTGCCGGTTGGGACCCACGTACAGACGCACATCGCTCCGCTCCCGGCCGGCGGCAGCCAACGCCTCGTCCAGCACCGGCAGCTTGTCGGCCAGGCCTTCCGGCGTCAGGTCGTAGGCGTACCAGCCTTCGCCCCGCTCCGCCACGCGGCGCAGCGCGGGCCGGCTCTCGCCGCCGAAGAAGATCGGCGGATGTGGCGTCTGCACGGGCTTCGGATTGAAATGACAGGGAACGAGCGTCTGCGTGGGGCCCTTGAACTCCGTGACGCCAGGCGACCACAGGGCTTTCATCACGTCTATGTACTCGTCGCAGTCCCGCGCCCGGGCCGAAAAGTCCATGCCCAGATTGTCGAACTCCTCTTTGAGCCAGCCGATGCCAACGCCGAAATCCACCCGTCCACCGGAAAGGAAATCCACGTCCGCCACCATCTTTGCGGTGTAAACCGGCTGGCGCTGCGGCACGAGGCAGATGCCGGTGCCGAGGCGCACACGACTGGTGTGGCTCGCGATGAAGGTCATGGCTGTGAACGGGTCCAGCAGACCTTCCGGATCGCCGGGAATGCGCCCGCTGTCGCTGTACGGGTAGGTCGATGCGTAGTCGGGGAAAAACAGCACGTGCTCGGGCAACCAGATCGAGTCGATGCCTTTCGCTTCCACCAGCTGCACGGCATCGCGCGCGAAGCCGGGGTCGGTGTGCTGACTGAAGGCCATGGCCGCGCCGATTTTCATGCCTGCTTCGCTCATTCCTCGATCCCCCTGTCCATTCGGTGAAGCACGCATTGTCCATCAGGGCTTCGCGCGAACACAACAATCCGCGCTAAACTAGCCGGCCGCGTTTGCCAATGGAGCCGGTCCTGGCCATCACCCGATCAGAAGTCGTGTCCGACGATGCCGAGCTGCTGATTCTCGTCGACGAAAACGACGTGGAAATCGGCACGCTGGACAAAGTGTCGGCCCATGACGGCGCCGGCGTGCTGCACCGGGCGTTCTCGCTGTTCGTGTTCAACAGTGCCGGTGAGCTGCTGCTGCAGCAGCGCGCCAGCAACAAACGCCTGTGGCCGGATTTCTGGTCCAACTCCTGCTGCTCCCATCCCCGCGCGGGCGAGACGCTGGAACTGGCCGTGCAGCGACGCTGCCGGGAAGAGCTGGGCTTCGCCACACCGTTCCGGTTCGTCTACAAGTTCGCCTACGCGGCGCAATTCGGCGATCTCGGCAGCGAACGGGAGCTGTGCTCGGTGTACGTGGGCAGCTATGACGGCGACCTTGCCATCAACGGCACCGAGATCCGCGCCTACCGCTGGATGAGCCGTGCCGCCATCGACGCCGCGCTGCGCGACACCCCCGACGAGTTCTCCCCCTGGTTCAAGCTCGAATGGGCGGCGCTCACAGAGCGCCACCCCGCAGCCCTGCCGGCGGCTGTCGGCTAAACCCCGACCCGCAGCTGACCCAGAAAGTCGCGCTTGCCGAGCGGTGCGCCGAGCGACCGCAGCAGGTCATAGGCCGTGGTGGCATGGAAATAGAAGTTCGGCAGCGAGAACGACAGCAGAAAGTTCTGGTTAGTGAACGGCAGCGCGTTGTCACCCAGCTTGAACATCAGTTGCCCGTCCGCCAGGGCGTTTACCTCCGCAGGCGTCAACGCCTCCAGCTTGGCTACCGCATCCCCGACGAGCTGCTGCAGCCCGGCGTAGTCCGTATCGGCATAACCGGACGGGGGACGGAACTCGCCGCTCTGCATCCCCTTCACCGCGCCGAGGGAGTGATGCACCACGCACACCGCCTGAAAGTGGAACGTATTCATATCGTCAGCCAGACGCGCGTTGACCACGTCGTCCAGGGGCGTGCCCTGCGCCTGAAAGTGATCCGCCGCCGTGGCCATGAACGCCTGCGTGGCGCCGGCAATCTGCAGGTACGTGCCGACACTGACGTCGTAGAAGGAAAGACTCATGGGTACTCCTTGATCGAAAGTTGAAAGCTGCGGCGATGGTGCGCGCATCTGCGTCGTCTGTCACTGCATGGCGCGAGGTTTCGGCGCTGAGCCCACGGGGTCGCTGGCCGTGAAGCGGTCGAACCATGCATCGGCGCCGTGCTCGTGGCGCGCGCGCAACCCGGCCTTGATACGCACCAGGCCGCCATCCGGAAAGCCTGCCAGCTCTCCCGCCAGGCCCCGGGCCGCGTCGAGCACGGCTCCGTCGGGCACCACACGATGCGCGAGGCCCAGCGCCAGGAGCTCTGCGCCGGCAAGGCGTTCTCCGGGCAGCGCCACCCTGGCAACCACCGCCTCCGGATGCCGCAGGCTGAGCCAGGCCATGTTGTAGGGCGCCGCCATGCCGATCCTGACCTCCCCCACCTGAAGAAACGCGGTTTCGCCAGCCACCAGCAGATCGCAGGCGGCTGCGAGCGCCGCGCCGCCGTTGATGGCATAGCGCTCGAGCGCGCCCACGATGGGTTTGCTGCACTCGAACAGCGCGCGATGGGCGCGCCGCCAGATGTGCTGAAACTCTCCCAGCCAGGCGGGCGCCGGGTCGGCGTTGAACGCTTTCAGATCCAGGCCCGAGCAGAACGCTCCCCCCGCGCCGCGCAGCACGAGCACGCGCACGTCGCCGCGCGCATCGGCTTGTTCTACCGCTTCCGCAAGGGCCACGCCCAGCGGGCCGTCGATGGCGTTTTTCACGGCCGGGCGATCCAGCACAACTTCGCCGATACCATCGTCGCCAACCACCAGCTGCACAGCCATCGCACCTCTCCCCTGCGTCAGATGAGCAGCAGTATACCGGCCACCACCAGCGCCATGCCTGCAACCTCCCGCCGCTTGAGCCGCTCCCCCAGAAGCCACGTGGACGTCACCACCGTGAACAGCAGCTCCACCTGCCCCACCGCACGTACGACGGCAGCGTTCTTGAGTGTCATGGCCGTGAACCAGCCGGCGGACGCAACCATGCCGATGAGCCCAATCCACACGGCCACGCGCCAGTGACGCCATGTGCGGGTGAGCTCGCCGGGCTCCCGTGCGAGAAGGTAGCCACCCATCAGAACGGTCTGCAGCGTCACCGACACCATCACCGTGAGCGCCGCGCGCTGCAGATACGTACCTTCGCCCAGCGCCAGGCTGGCGCCGCGAAAACCTACCGCCGCCACGGCGAAGCCGGCCCCCGCAAGCAGCCCGAGCCACAGCGCCGGTCCCGGGCGGGAGACATCTTTCAACGTGACGTTGCCGGACAGCAGAAACACGCCCACGAGGCTCACGGCAATGCCGGCAAGCACCCAGGCCGTGACCCCATCGCCCAGCAGCAGCAGCCCGAACAGCGCCGCCTGAGCGGCTTCGGTTTTCGAATAGGCCGTGCCGACCGCGAAGTTACCGTGGGTAAACGCAGACAGCAGCGCCGCGGTGGCGAGAATCTGTGCAATGCCGCCTACGGTGACGTACGTAAAAAAGTCCCCGTTCAGCCCATGCGGCACACCCCCCCACAGGAGCAGCGCGTAGAGCCAGGCGAATGGCAGCGCGTAGGAGAAGCGCACGTACGCGGCGCCGTTGACAGACAGCGCGCCGGTGAGCCGTTTCTGCAGCAGCGACCGGGCATTCTGCAGGAACGCCGCGACCAGTGTCACCGCCAGCCAGATCTCCAACCCGTCAGCCCCCCTCGATGCGGCGCCATGATAGCAGGGCGGCCAGCCACCGCCGGAAAGGCTGAATAGGAATCATTATCATTGACCAACTCACAGAATTCCTCTCATTCGATAAGCGTCGTCTATCGTGGTCATTCAAACATTCAAATGGTCAACGCACGGCAACACCCTATACTGGCTGGCGCAATCCCACCGGAGCATTGAAAGGAAACCATGGATCTCAAAGACAGCAACACCCTGCAGAATCTGAAGGACGCGTTCGCCGGCGAATCACAGGCCAACCGTCGCTACCTCTACTTCGCAGCCAAAGCGGACGTTGAGGGCGAGAACGACGTCGCCGCGGTGTTCCGCTCCACGGCAGAAGGTGAAACCGGCCACGCTCACGGCCATCTGGAATACATGGAAGCCGTTGGCGATCCGGCCACCGGCCTGCCCATCGGCAGCACCTCCGACAACCTCGCGGCCGCCATCGCCGGCGAAACGCACGAGTACACCGACATGTACCCGGGCATGGCGAAGACAGCCCGCGACGAAGGTTTCGACGAGATCGCCGACTGGTTCGAAACCCTGGCCAAGGCCGAGCGCTCGCACGCCAACCGCTTCCAGAAGGCCCTGGACGGCATGGCCTAGCGCTACGCGCACACCGTAAGGGGCGCCTGCGGCGCCCCTTTTTTTGCCCTTTTTCCGGCTATCTCCTATCCGCCCACCGACTCTCGAGGCAAAACCATGACCGTACGTGAAGGCAGCCTGGAAGCCCCTGACCGGCAACCCATCGACTGGCAGAGCGAGGCTTTCTGGGACAAAGAAGATCTCTACAACGAGATGGAGCGCGTCTTCGACATCTGCCATGGCTGTCGCCGCTGCGTGAGCCTGTGCGACTCCTTCCCGACGCTCTTCGATCTGGTGGACGAGTCGGACACCCTGGAAGTGGACGGCGTCGACAAAGACGACTACATGAAGGTAGTCGACCAGTGTTTCATGTGCGACCTGTGCGCCGAAACCAAGTGCCCGTACCTGCCGCCCCACGAGTGGGCGCTCGACTTCCCGCATCTCATGCTGCGCGCCAAGGCTCACAAGTTCAAAGCGCAGGACACCAAATGGCGCGACCGCTTGATCACCTCCACGGACCCGATCTTCGACACCATCTCCACGCCGGGCATCGCCAGCCTGGCCAACGCTGCCGCAAACTCTCCCGGGCTGCGCAAGCTGGGCCAGAGCGTGGTCGGCATTCACGCCGAGGCACCGCTGCCTCATTTCGAGACGAAGGCGTTGTCGAAGCGCATCGCGCCGCTGCACGAATCCGGCGAGGTGACGGCCGGCACGCGCACCACCGGCAAGGTCGCCATCTACGTCACCTGCTACGGCGACCACAACGAGCCGCAGGTAGTGGAAGACATGATCGCCGTGCTGAAACACAACGGCGTCTCTGTGAAGGTTCTGCAGGACGCCAAGTGCTGTGGCATGCCCAAGCTGGAGCTGGGCGACCTGAACAAGGTGGCCGCCTTGAAAGACGCCAATCTGCCGACCTTCCTGGCTGCCATCGACGAAGGCTACGACATCATCGCGCCGATCCCCTCCTGCGTGCTCATGTACAAGCAGGAGCTGCCGCTCATGTTCCCCGACGATGACGCTGTGGCGCGGGTGCGGGAGGCCTTCTTCGATCCTTTCGAGTACCTCATGCTGCGCCACAAGGATGGTCTCGCAAACACAGCGTTCACCAGCAGTCTCGGCAAGGTGGCCTACCACGTGGCCTGCCACCAGCGCGTGCAGAACTTCGGCATGAAAACACGCGAGTTTCTGCAGCTCATTCCTGATACCGAGGTCACGGCCATCGAGCGTTGCTCGGGGCACGACGGTACCTACGCCGTGAAAGAGGAGACCTACGAGAAAGCCATGAAGATCGCCCGGCCCGTCGTACGCCGGGTGAAAGAGGCGGAGGCCGACACGTTCGGCTCCGACTGCCCCATGGCCGGCCGCCTCATCGCCCACGGCCTCGACGGCGACGAAGAACCCGCCCACCCGGTCACCATGGTGCGCCGGGCGTACGGCATCTGAAGCAACTCAAGCAGTAAACGAGGACATACCCGATGGCCCTGACAAGAGAAGACCTCTGGACGCTGGAGGACTACTCGGAACGGCGCAGCGCGTTTCGCACCGAAGTGCTGGCGCACAAGAAGCACCGCCAGGTGTTTCTGAACGAGCACGCGACGCTGTATTTCGAGGACGCGGTCACCATGAAGTACCAGATTCAGGAGATCCTCCGCGTCGAGAAGATCTTCACCGCCGCCGAGATCGAAGAGGAGCTCGAGGCGTACAACCCGCTCATTCCCGACGGCACGAACTGGAAAGCCACGTTCATGATCGAGTACCCGGACGCGGAGGAACGCCGCGGCGCGCTCGCGCGCATGGCGAACCTGGAACACACCGTGTGGGTACAGGTTGGGGACACGGCCAGGGTAGCGGCCATTGCCAACGAAGACCTCGAGCGTTCCACCGAGGAGAAAACCTCGGCGGTGCACTTCCTGCGCTTCGAGCTCGACGCGGCCCAGCGCCAGGCCGCCCGCGACGGCGCTGAGCTGCGCATGGGCATCGATCATGCGGCGCTGAAGTGTGACGTTGCAGTGCCCGGCCCCGTGGCTGCATCGCTGGCGGGAGACCTCACCGCCTAGCGGTCGAACACCTCCAGCGCCAGCGCCAGCTCGTGGCCCAGCCACAGCACATGTTGCGTGTGGTCGACAAGATCTTCGCCGGTCTCGCCGTGCACCAGCACGTCGAGCGACCCTCGATGCTGCAGCAGCCACGGTACGAGCTCGGCAAAGCCTGCCAGGGGAAACGCCACCTGGTACATGGCTTTGGGATGCGGGCCCACCGGCTTGTCGTGCACGCGCCCCATCACTACCTCGAAACCGGCAGATGCCGCCATGGCTTCGATACGGTCGCGCAACGCCAGGGCCGCGCCCCGCGTGTGCGTATCGAAGTAAACGTGCGCGTGGTAGCCGGTCAGCGGGCGCACGTCAGCGGGCCAGCCCCAGCCGGCACTCACGCAGCGTCTCGGCCATGGCCGCCAGCAGCTCCGCCCGCGTGGATGAGCTGCGCCAGCAGAGACCGATACGCCGGTGCGGCGCTTTGCCGCGAAACGGCAGGTAGTGCACGGCCTTGTTGTGATCGTTCACCGCCAGCGCCGGCATCAGCGTGGTGCCTATGCCGGCACCCACCATCTCGCGTAACGTTTCGATGCTGGTGGCACGAAAGTTGACGTTCTCAGTGGCACGGTGCGTGTGACAGACCTCCAGGGCCTGATCGCGCAGGCAGTGGCCGTCCTCGAGCAGCAGCAGCTGCTCACCGTCCAGGGCATCGGCCGACACGCTTTTTGCTCCCGCCTTCGGATGCGCATCGCCCACGGCAAACAGAAACGGCTCGCGGAAAATCTCCGCTTCCACGACGTTCTCCTCACCCAGGGGCAGCGCCAGCAGAATCACGTCCAGCTCCCCCTGCTTCAGCATGCGCAGAATGGTTGCCGTCTGGGCTTCCGTGAGCTGCAGGTGCAGCTTGGGAAACGCCTCGCTCAGGGGCCGGATGATCTTCGGCAAAAGGTATGGCGCCAGCGTGGGAATGATGCCGAGGCGCAGCTCCCCACCCATGGGATCGTTGAACTGCTCCGCCAGCGCCGTGAGCGTATTCACCTCACGCAGCACAACCTGCGCCTGACGCACGATCACTTCCCCGGCGGGGGTCAGCATCACCTGCCGGTTGGTGCGCTCGATGAGCGTGACCCCGAGGGTTTCCTCGAGTTTCTTCAGCTGTGTGGACAGCGTCGGCTGACTCACGAAACAGGCTTCCGCAGCGCGGCCGAAGTGACGGTGCTCTGCCACCGCCACGAGGTAACGTAGATCTCTCAGGTTCATGCGGACACCATGCCGTGATAGCGTGCCTATTGCAAAGAGGAGGCTGTCCATCGATACGCTCAATGATCGTGCGACCGGGATCGAGGCTGGCGTGCTTCACGAGGACGAAAGCCTGCTGGTGGTCGACAAACCCGGCGGCATCGCCCTGCTGAAAGACCGGCAGGATCCCGTGTGCCTGTGGGAACAGCTTCGTGACCGCTACGGCAAGCTGTATCTCGTGCATCGCCTCGACAAAGGCACCAGCGGCGTGCTGGTGCTGGCGAAATCCCAGGCCGTGCAGACCCGCCTCACCCGTGCCTTCGAGCAGCGCACCGTCAGCAAGCACTATCTCGCCTGGGTGGACGGCAGCCTCCCGATCGGTGACACCTACATTGCCGACCTGCCGCTGTGTCGCGGGCGCAAAAGCCGGTATCGCCTTGCCGGTGAACGCGTCCGCATCGAGCTGACCCGCCGGTGTTTCACGGTGCCGCAGGACCGGGAGGGGGTTGCGGCGATCACCCGCTTCCGCGGCCTGCGCCAGCACGGCGGGCGCACGCTGGTTGCCGCCAAGCCGTTGACCGGGCGCACCCATCAGCTGCGCGTGCACCTGGCGTGGCTGGGCTGGCCGATCAGCGGCGATCACCTCTACAACCCCCGGAGCCGCGGCGCCCCTCCCGGTGACCTGAGGCTGCATTGCGCCAAGCTCGTGCTCCCGGTGGGTCGTTTCAGGGCGGCGCTGCCGGCAGCCTGGGATTTCTGAGGCTGCAGCGCCATCCCGCGCAGCCCTCGCAGAAGCGCAGCGACTAGCGCAGAATAGCCGGTCCCGACGCCGTCCAGGGTGAGAGCCAACGATGTCCGTGAAACTACCGCTGATTCTGGTGCTGGCCATGAGCCTGACTGCCGCCTGTTCCGACTCCTCGATCGACGCAGGAAGCACAGAGCTGAAACGCATGCCCTCCGGCGTGCCGGATCTGTCCGGCGTCTACGACACGGCGACGCTGACCCCCACAGAACGGCTGGAGTGGCTTGGCGACATCGAGTACCTCTACCCCTGGGTGGCAAAGAGCGCCAACTGGGCCCTGAAGACCGCCACGGAGTGGGCGCAGACCAACGAAAGCGATCCGGACCGGGGCGCGCCTCCGGTAGGCGGAGAAGGTCCTCAGGGTGGGGGCGCCGGAGGCACCGGCGGTTACAACGCGTTCTACATCGATCTCGGCGATTCGCTGGGTGAGGTGAACGGTCGCGTTCCGACGTCCATCGTCTACGACCCGCCGAATGGCCGCTACCCGGCGACGCAACCCGACGTGGAGGCGCGCATGGGCTCCATCTACCAGAGCTTTCTGCACCAGAACACGGGCACCGCAACCTGGCTCGATCACGAAGGCCCGGGACCGTTCGACGGACCGGAGAGCCTGGCGCCTTCCGAGCGGTGCCTGATCTCCTTTGCATCCACTGTCCCGACGCTGCCGAGCCTGTACAACAACTACAAGCGTATCGTGCAGACGGACACGCATGTGATGATCCTTCAGGAGATGGTCCACGACGCGCGCATCATCCGCCTCGACGGTGAGCACACCCCGGACGTGAACCGCAAGTGGCTCGGCGATTCCATCGGGCGCTGGGAAGGCGACACGCTGGTGGTGGAAACCCGCGGTTTCAAAGAGATCAGCGGCCTGCCGGGCGCCGACGAGAACCTGCACGTCGTGGAGCGCTTCACGCCCACGGCTGACGGCAACCTCTACTACGACTTCACCGTCACGGACGAAACCGTATGGACCGCTTCGTGGAGCGGTCGCTACGAGTGGCAGGCAAAACCCCGGGACCGTGTGTACGAATACGCCTGCCACGAAGGCAACTACGCCATGGGCAACATCCTCCGTGGCGCGCGTCTGCTGGAGAGCGAGTACGAGCCGTCTCCGCCCGCTGCAGCCAGCGGCGGCGAATAACGGGCTGAGACACGCATCGTGCGGGGCATCGCTGCGAGCATTCTGCTGCTGGCGACGAGCCTTGCTTCCCCGTCCGGCTACGGACACGGCACGGGGGTCACCGGCACCCACGTGTTCGACTGGCACAACGACCGCATAGCCCGCGTCGTCTCACCGGGTTTCAGCTGGAACAATCTCGACCGCACGCTCATCGCCTTTCCGGGTAACGCCGTCACCGAAGAGGGGCGCCAGTGCCTGCGGGCTTCGGCCCTGAACGTCGACGTACGCGATGCCTACGGTTACGACGTCGCCGAAACCGTGGCGCTGAAGCTCGTGGTAGACCGGGCCACGAGCCCTGCCAGCTTCAGCGTGCACTACGATCGCGTCGGCGGTCCCGGCCGCGTGGAGGTGACGCTGCCTGAGGGCAGCGAGCGTTTCGTAGCGCTGACAGCGTCGCTGAGCAACGCGCGGCTCGCCAATCGGGGAGATCACGATACGGATCTGATGCTCGCGACACCGCTGCAGGCGTCCGGCACCCTGGCGGCGCCGCTCACGGTGTGTGCCATCGACGTCGAGCGAAGCTTCACCACCCCCGAGCCGGCAAAAGGCGGCGTCGCGCTGCATTTCGCCGGCGAGAACGGCGATCCCGTGGCCGTCAGAGTGGGGCTGTACGATGCGGACGGCGGCCTGCCCGAACCTTCGACCGACGCCATTGCCGTACGCAAGTTCGACGACGTAACGCGCACTTACCTGTTACAGCGGAGCATCGTCTGGCCCCACGGCAACAGAACCGTGTTCTACGCGGACGGCACCTACCGCGCCAATGTGCCCGCAGGGCGTTACCGCCTGCTCGCCACCAAAGGCATCGAGTACCGTTTCCTGGACACGACCGTGGAGGTTGCGCCGGGCCGGACCACCACGAAGCGCTTCACGCTCGAGCGCTTTGCGAACATGCCGGCCGAGGGCTGGCTGTCGGGAGACGTGCACATTCACAGCCTGCGCCAGGCCCGCACCGACAACACCCCCCTGCTCGCCCAGGTGCGCGCCGAGGACGTGCACGTCGCGAACATTCTGAAGATGGGCAACGTGGGCCGCGCCTATTTTCCCCAGTACGCCTGGGGCCGCGACGGCCGCCACAGCCAGGGCAGCCATGCGCTGGTGCCCGGTCAGGAAGATCCGCGAACCCTGGTGCTGGGGCACACGATCCACCTCAATCTCACACAGCCGATCCGCTTCCCCGACGACTATCTCAACTACCAGCGGGTGTTCGAAGCCGCCGCCGCCCAGGGCGGCGTGTCCGGCTTCGCCCATGGCAGTGGCGGCCTGCCCGGCACAACGCAGGGCATGACCATGCAGGCCACCACGGGGCTGCTCGATTTTGCCGAGGTGATGCAAGACAGTCAGATCGGCACGCAGGTCTGGTATGCGCTGCTGAATCTCGGTTTCCGCATTGCGCCGGCGGCGGGCACAGACTATCCGTACATCGATCATCCGGGCGCAGTGCGCAGCTACGTGCACACCGGCGCAGCGGAAACCCCGCTGGATGCCTGGTTTGCCGGCCTCGAGCAGGGGCGCACCTTCGTCACCAACGGGCCACTTCTGCGGTTCTCGGCCAACGACGCCGCGGGCATGGGGGAAACGCTGCGGCTGGCCCGCGGCGACGAACTTGTCCTGAAGGGGTCCGCCGCGCTGAATCCGGACATCGGCCGGCTCGTGCGCCTCGACGTCGTCAGCCAGGGGCAGGTTGTGGCCAGCCAGCCGGCGGCATCCGACAAGGCGATGCTGACGACCCGCCTCAGGGTCCATGAAAGCGGCTGGTACGTGCTGCACGCCGTGGGGGAGCGCCCGGGCCATGGTGCGCCCATCGAGGCAGCCAGCGCGCCGGTTTACGTGGAAGTGGCAGGCGACACGCGCACCTGGAAACGCGATGCCGTTGCGGCCATCACCACGCGCCTGATCGGCATGCTCGAAACGGTGAAGCACACAGCCCCGGAGCAGGTGGCCGATTCGGAAGCCTGGCACAGCATGCCTGTCTGGCAGCGTGATTTTGCCCGGCAACTGGGCAACAGCCGCACCCGTATCGACGCCGCCCAGAAAGCCCTGCGCGATCTCGCGGAAGCGGCGGCGCGTTGACAGCCGCCCTCAGCGGCCTGCCACTTCCCTCATGAACGTATCCATCGTGGCCAGTTTCTGCGCATGCGGTCCGAGCGTGAAATCCGGCACGATGAGCTCATCGACCCCGGCGTCCGCGTAGGCATCGACGATCTCACGCACCTCCGACGGCGTACCCACGATCTTGGGCCGCTCGATGCCGCCGTTACGGATGCCGTCGAGGTAGTCCGCGTCATCGCTCATGAACAACAGCGCCACGGCGCTGCGTTGAATGGCTGCCGGATCCCGCCCGACGTCGGCACAGTGGCCGTCGAGGATCGCCATCTTGTGGCGCAATAGATCCGGCTCGCCCCACACGTTCCATTCGTCCGCGTACTGCGCGGTGATTCTCAGGGTCAGCTTCTCTCCCCCGCCGCCAATCAGCAGCGGCAGCGGCTGCTGCACCGGCTTGGGATAGAGGGACGCATCCTTCAGCTGGTAGAAGTCCCCGTCGAAGTTCGCCTGCGTCTCGCCGTACAGCGCCTTGATCACCTGGCAGGCCTCTTCCAGCCGGCGCAGGCGCCCGTTGACCGTATGGAACGGTATGCCGTACTGAATGTGCTCGTTTTCCTGCCAGCCGCTGCCCAGCCCCAGCACCACACGCCCCCCGGTGATGTGATCGAGCGTGGCAGCCATCTTTGCCAGCACCGCCGGATGCCGGTAGGTATTGCCGCTCACAAGCGTACCGACGCGCAGCCGTTCCGTGCGCGCACCGATGGCGGACAGCGTCGTCCACGCTTCGGGAAAGGGGGCTGTGGTGTCCTCGGCATTGGGCATGAAGTGATCTGCATACCAGATGCCGTCCCAGCCCGTGGCTTCGGCATGCTGACACAGCGTCAGCACTTCATCGTAGGGCTGGCTCGGATTGGGCCAGAAACTGAAACGCATGGCTTGATCTCCCGCAAAGGGAGCCGACTCTACGGTAAATGGCGCGGCCCCGCAGCATGCTATGCTCGCCGGGACGCCAGGAACAGGGAGAATCCAGGAATGTCCCGATCAAAGCACTTCGCATGGGTGTGCGGCTTGTTCGTCACTCTCTTCTTCGTAACCCTCTTCTTCGTCACCCACAGCGCCACGGTCCAGGCTGAACAGGCCGATCGCGACGCCGGCGTTGCAGGGTTGTCTGCAACCACCAAGTACGTGCCGATCTTTCCCAAGAATTTTCTCAACAATCTGGACATTTTCGAGCTTGCTTGCACGGAGCGGGACGAGCTGGGCAAAACCATGTCTGACAAGACATCCAACGCCGATCGCCTGCGTTTCTACCCGAACGAATCCATGTCGATGTATCTCGAAGAGTTCGATCGCAACGGCAGGGCAGGTTTTGCCGGCATCGGGCTGAGCGCAGCCAACAAAAGCTACCGCCTGACCATCGACTATCTGAAATACCGCACCGACTACGTGGAGGGGGTGACCTTCATATCAGGGGTCGGTGCCCGGCTGCACATCAACCTCACGACCGCAAAAAAGGGCCTGAATCTGGCCAACCTGTTTGCTCTGTCGCTGGGCGCTTCGTCCGGCGAGGTCACCGGTCAGCTCGAATTCGGCTCGCTCGGCGTATCGGGGCCGGAGATCACCTCCCTCAGCCAGATACCGACGAGCTTTTCGCAGGCTTCCGTGAGTGCCGCCATCCAGAGCATCGCGGCGCTGAAGGCGAAGATCTACGCGCCGAACACCAAAATCTGGCCACAGATCGTGGGCGTGGTCGGCTTGAACGCCGAAGCTGCGAACGCGCTGATCAAAGAGCGTATCGTCAACCCGCCCGCATCGACCTGCGGGGCTCCTGCCGCACCCTGAACTCTGCCCGGCCTGCGCCGTCAGCCTGCCCGGTCAGGCTGACAACGGCTCCGGCTGCGGCCGGGTCCGTTCCGGCACAGCTCTCAGCGCCACTTCCGGGCGCAGGGGTGCCGGCGCTTCCTCAGAGGCCTCTGTGGTGCGCGTCATCAGCGTGAACACCGCGGGCACCAGAAACAGCGCGATGAGCGCCGATCCGCCCACACCCCCCGCTATGGCCGTTGCCAGAGGCGGCCAGAAGGTGCCACCGGCTACAATCAGCGGCACGAAGCCGCCGATGGTGGTCACAGTCGTCGAGACGATGTGGCGCGTGGCGTCGATCACCACCGCAACCGTCGCCTCGGCGTCACCCGCCGAGGCTGCCGGGCTCGCCTTCAGCGCCGAGAGCACAATGATGCCGCCATTGATGGCCAGGCCCATCATGCCCAGCGCGCCTATGAGCGCCATGTAGCCGAAGGGATAGCCGAAGAGCCGCACGCCGAACAGGGCCAGGCCGAAGCTGAGAAAACCGATGGCGCCGATCAACGCCGCCTGCCGGAAAGAGTTGAGCGAGAGAATCACCACGACAGCCATGGCCAGCGTGAAGAACACGAACATCGACGCGATGTTGCCGACACTCTCCGCGCTCTGTTCCGCCTCGCCGCCAATCTCCAGCCGGTAGCCGGCGGGCATGGTGAAACCGGCTGTATCGAGCTGCTCGCGGAACGCCGCGAGGCTCGGCGCCGGCAGCGCGAAGGGCACCAGAAAACCCTGCACCGTGCTGATGCGATCGCCCTGGCGCCGCTCGATCTTCGACACCACGGGCACTATCTCCCAGCTGCCCAGTTGCTCCAGCGGCACGCCTGCACCACCCTGCGTCAGCAGCGGCAGCGAGGCCAGATCTGCGACGTGATCGCGAAACCTGTCACTGACACGCACACGCACGGGCAGACTCTGATTCGCTTCCTGAAGCGTTCCGGCCAGTTCTCCGGACAACGCAGCGTTGAGGCGGCGGGACAGCTCGCCGGTAGACAGGCCCGCCAGCGCCGCTTTGTTCTCGTCCGGCACAAAGGACAGCTTTGGCTCCGGAGTGGACAACGTCGCCCGGGTGTACGTGACAGCCGGCACCTCCGAAAGGAGCTTGCGCAGCTCGAGGGCCCGGGCGCGCAGCACGTCGAAGTCAGGACCCACCAGGCGTACTTCCACCGGTGCATCGCGAGGCGGTCCCTGCTCGAACGGTATGGCCAGCACCTCAGCAGCGGGCAGCGCCGCACTGAGCGCAGTCTGCAGCTCGGGCAGAATGCGCTGCGTGGCCTCTGCCGAGGTGGTGTTCACCCAGGCGGAGGCAAAGCTCGACACGCGCTCGTTCAGCGACACCACGTTGTAGAACACCCGCGGCGCGCCCTCGCCGATGGTCCAGAAACTGTCGGTAATCTCGGGATTGGCGCGCAGCACCCGCTCCGCCGAGGCCACGGCACGCTGCGTATCCGCCATGGACGCATGGGCAGGCAGCGAAAGCTGCACCTGGAACTGGTTACGATCTACCGGCGGGAAAAACTGCTGTGTGAGCGTGGGCGCCAGCGCGAAACCGATGAGCGGCAGCACACAACCCACGGCGATGCCCAGCGCGGGACGACGCACCACGGCATTCAGGGAACGCCGGTACGCTGCCAGCAGGCGCTCGTTGGAATAGCCCGATTGCCACCAGGGGGCTGCACCCCGATTGTCCCGGGCCAGACCGAAGCGCCGATCGAGAAATCCGGACACGGCCGGTACAACGGTCATGGCCAGCACAAAGGAGCTCACAACCGACAGCGCCACGGTCACGCCGAGGGTGCCCGTGAAATCACCCACGCCGCCGGGGGCGAAGGCGATGGGCATGAAAGCGAAAACGGTTGTCGCCGTGGATGCACCCAGCGGCACCAGGAGATGACGGATGGCGTGGCGGATCGCCAGAGGAATCTCGTCACCTTTGCGCCGTCGCAGCTTGTAGTCTTCCACCACGACGATGGCGTTGTCGATCAACAATCCCAGGGAGATGATCAACCCGGTTACCGACATCTGGTGCAGCGGTATGTCCAGGACCTGCATACCCACCAGCACCATGGCGGCGGACAGCGGCAGCGCAATGCCCACGGTCAGCGCAGAGCGCACGCCCATGAACCAGATCAATGCCAGCAGCACGATCACCAGCGCAAACATGAGGTTGTAGCCGAGACTCTGCATGCGCGCACCGGTGTACACGTTCTGGTCGTAAACCACGTCCAGCGCAATTTCTGCGGGCAGCCCCTCGCGGAAGCGCTCGATCACCGCGTGAGCCGCCGTGGACCAGCGCTCGATCTGCAGCCCCGGCTGCATTTTAGCGTTGACCAGAACGACGCGCTGTCCCTGGTGCAGAGCCATGGACTGTGGCGGATCGAGCTGGTGCTTTGCGACCGAGGCCACGTCGGATACCCGCAGCACACTGCCGTCGGCACTCACCAGCAGCGGTATGCGCGCGATGCGCTCGGGAGAATCGAGCTCGCCGTCCACTTCCACGAGCAGGTCGGAAGCTGCCCCACGCAGGCGGCCGGAAGGTTGCTTGGTGTCGGCCGCGCGCACGGCGTCTGCCACCTGTGCGGCCGTCAGGTTGGCGTCTGCAAGGCGGTTCGGATCGAGGGCCACCAGCACCTCTTCCTCCACGTCACCCCAGGCTTCCGCCTCTTCGGTGCCGGGCATGTTGGCGAGCTTCAGCCGCAGCGTCTCCGCAACGCGCGAAAGGAGCGTCAGCTCCGGCGTCGACGCCTGGTTCCACGACAGCGCAATGATCACCGTCGAGGCGAGCGGCTTGTTCATGATGAGATCGGGCTCGCTCGCCCCCGCCGGCAGTGTTTTCGCCACATCGCCGAGCTCATCGCGCACCTCCGACCAGATCGTGTGCACTTCAGTGGCGTCCACGGAATCGTAGAGTTCCACACCCACCACTGAGAGACCCGCCTTCGACGTGGAGGTGATCTCTTTCACCTCGGGCACTTCCCTGAGCGCGGTTTCGATCGGCTCGCTGATCAGCGATTCCATGCGCTCGGCCGTGGCGCCCGGCAGGAACGTATTCACCCGCGCCCACCGCTCGGTCATGGTCGGGTCTTCCTGGCGGGCGAGGCTGGTGTAGGCCATGGTGCCCATGATCACCACGAACAGCACCAGCAGCGCGGTCAGTCGCGGATTGGCGTAGAACGCTTCAGTGCGCATAAGACAGCGCTCCGATCGGGTCGACCGACTGTCCGGGCACTATTCGCTGCACCCCCGTGCTCACCACGCGGTCGCTGTCGGTGAGCGTGCCGCGCGCAAACACCCGGGCCGCCTCCGTATGCAGCACGTCGACCAGGCGGCGCTCGATCACATCTTCGTCGTTGACCACGTAAACGGCCCAGAGACCGCGGTCAGCGGCGGTGAGCGCCCCCAGCGGCAACCAGAAGCCGGGTTCAGCAACCGCCTGGGAAACTTCGAGCTCTACCACCGCACCCAGCGGCAGCGTATCGTCGGCAACGTCCAGCACCGCGGTACGAGTGCGCGTCGCCGGGTCGAGCTCGGGCAGCACGGTACGCAGCTGCGCCTCGACGCGGTGTCCGTCCCAGTTGAGCGTCATGCGTCGCGCGGCGTCGGTCATGTGCGCCGCGACCTCGTTGGGCACACCCACATGGGCTTCGCGGCGTCCCCGCTCAACGAGACGCAGCACCGTCTGCCCCGGGTTCACCTGGGCGCCTTCGTCGACGTGCCGCTGCTGCACGACGCCTGGAAAAGGCGCAACGATCGTGGCTTCCGCCAGGGCAACCTCGACACCGCGCAACGCCGCCCGGGCACTGGCAAGATTGGCGCGCGCAAGCTGCAGGCGTGCCTGCTGAGCCTGCAGCTTCAAGGCGGTTTCATCGTAGGTCTGTTGCGACGCGTGCCCTTCCTCCCGCAGGCGGCGGAAGCGCCGCTCGGTGTTGCGCGCCAGCTGCGTTTCGGCCGCCGCCGCCGCGAGACTGGCTTCAGCCAGGTCGGTGTTCGCCCGCGCCTGCGCAAGCTGGGCTTCGGTGGCACGCTGATCCAGCTCAGCCAGCACGTCACCCGCCTGCACCACATCGCCCAGATCGACGTTCACCGCCGCAATTTCCCCACCCCGCTTGAAACCCAGTTGCGAGCTGCGCGCGGCGACCACCTTACCGGCGTAGCGCCGCTCGGATTGAAAGCTGTCGCTGCGCTCGATGGTGACGTAGGACACCGTCAGCCCGGCGGCCAGAGCGGGGCGGGCAAGCAGAGCGAGCGTGAGGGCGCCGAGCGCAAAAGCCCACACCAGCAGGGCGGCCCGGCGGGTGATCCGGGCGTGGCACGCAGCCCGGCCGGCGCGGTCGTGGCTCGAGTCGAACATGTGCGGTAACGCGGCCTTCATGATGCAACGGCTCCTGGGTGATCAATGTTGACGATGAACACATTCGCGACGATACTCGCGCCATGTGTTCACTGTCAACATCAAAATCGACAATCGCCCCCGGGGGATGCAAACTGCACGTCGAGGGCCATGGGAATACCGCAGATCATCCAGCTACGCGCGTGAGCACGACGTGAACGGGCGCGCGCCTGGTTTGTCCGACAATTACATAGAAACAATGACGACCAAGGCGAAAACCAGAGAGAGCTACCACCACGGCGAGCTGCCCGAGGTGTTGATGAACCTGGCGCTGAAACACATCGAAGCGGAAGGCACGCAGAAGCTCAGCATGCGGGCGCTGTCCCGCGAAGCCGGCGTGTCGCAGACCGCACCGTACCGCCACTTCCCCACCATCCGCTGCCTGCTGGCCGCGATCGCAACGCGCGGTTTCGAGGAACTGCATGAGCGAATGCGGGCGGTTACGCGCAGCGATGCGCCGCTGGCAGAGCGTTACCTGGAAATGGGTGTGGTCTATGTGGAGTTTGCGCAGGCCAATCCCACGAAATACCACCTCATGTTCGGCTCCGTGCTGGGAGACTTCTCCGACTACGCCATGCTGCGCGACGCATCTACGGAATGTTATGGCGAAGTGCTGGCCATGCAGCAGCAACTGATCGTCGCGCTGGGCCGGGAGGACGAGTTGGACATCGACCAGCTCGGCGGCGCGTGCTGGGCCACCGTGCACGGTATCGCGTCAATGCTGATCAACTTTCAGGGGCGCGACCACCTGGAAATTCCCACCATGCGCGCCGTTGCCAAGGTACGGCGCGATGTGCGCAGCACGCTGCGCCTGTTGCACGGGCAACTGCTGGGCCCGCTGCAGGAAACGGACGCTTAACGCCGGCGTCTGCCCCCCAGGCGCTGGCCCAGCGCAAAGGCCGCTGCGCTGAGCACCGGATGCCGGGTGACGGCAAACGTTGCCGCCGCCATGCCCGCCCCCACCAGCCAGCCGCGCAGCTGCGGACTGTGCGCGTCGCCGTGCACGGCCCGGTTCACGGTGTGCTCGCAATTGTTGTTGAGCAGATGGTAGCGCCGTCCGTATTCCAGCTGGGAACGGGCGAGGGAGGGACGCCGCACTGCCCCGCCGACCCGCTGGGTGTACATGCGTTTGCCAGCGCGGAATTCCTCTTCCGTGGCCACGTGCTCTCCCCGGCCGGGGGTGTTGTGCAACACCAGGCCATTGCCGAGCGATACACCCTTGTGCATCACCAGTCCTTTGCGTCGTGAGACGATGTCACCTGCTCTTGCCCTTGCCACGGTCTACCTCCGGCTGATATTTCTCCGGCTGACGTTTCCAGCATGCAGCTTTCGCGCCAGTTGTGAATCAACGGCAAACCCCTGATCCACCGGGATCTGCATGTCCTGAGGGCAGTTTAGCCCCGATCTACAGCGCCAATCGCAACAACAGTTGGCAGTATTCGCCAGGCTCAGCTGCTCTCGGCAATCATGTACTGAACAGCCGCTTCCAGTTCCTCGTCGCTGCAGCCCATGCACAGCCCCCGCGGCGGCATGGCGGGCGGTATGCCATCGATGGTGGTCTGCAGCAGCAGCGCCGGTCCTTTCGCTATGCGCGGTGCCCAGGCGTCTTTATCGCCGAGCTTGGGCGCACCGCTCAAGCCAGGCGTATGGCAGGAGAAACAGTACTCACCATAAATTTTCTTGCCATCTATGGCAGGCGGTGCCTGGGCGATGGTGGGGCCGTCCTGCGCCGCCCCAGGCGCCGCCGGCGCTTCGGGCGCCTCGCTGCAGGCCGCCGCAAGCATCGCAACCAACGCCGCCATTCCAAGCTTACTGTGCACGCTCAACCTCTACTCCTCAGTTATCTGCTTCAGGTCAGTTCAAACCGGTCCGCATCCTGCCACACGGGAAACGCCTCGCGTTGCTCCTGCAGCGGCGTGGGGTCCAGCGTGACCGTGATCATGCCCGGCGCATCGAAGCACTCGGCCAGCACCAGGCCGTCGGGGCCATAGGCTGCGGAACCGCCGCTGTAAGGCACGCCGTTACCGTCCGTGCCGACGATATTCACCGCCGCCATGTAACACTGGTTCTCTATGGCGCGGGCGCGCAACAGCGTATTCCACGCTGCCCGCCGCGGCGCAGGCCAGTTGGCCACGCACAGCAGCAGGTCGTACCCATCCACGTTTCGCAGCCAGACGGGAAAGCGCAGGTCGTAACACACCAGCGGACGGATCTTCCAACCCGCGTGCTCGATGAGCACCCGGGCGTCGCCGGCGGCGTAGTGTTCGTGCTCACCGGCCATGCGGAATCGATGACACTTGTCATAGGTGCTTACCGCACCGTCAGGGGCGACCCAGACGAAGCGATTGAAGCAGGCGCCCGCTTCCTCGATCACGAGCGACCCGCACAGTACCCGGTTGCCTGCCGCGGCCCGTTCGCGCAGCCAGGTCATCGTCGGACCGCTCATGGGTTCGGCAACTTCGCGGCTCGCCATGGTGAAACCCGTGCTGAACATCTCGGGCAGAACCACGATGCCGGTGTCCGCGGGCGTGCGTGCCAGCAACGCGTCGAAATGCGCACGGTTCGCCGCCGGATCGTGCCAGTGCGTGGCGGTCTGCAGCAGCGTGAGGGTCAGAGGCTGCACAGCACCTCCGCAGCCTGCGTGAGCGTCGCTTCGTCCTTGGCAAAGCAGAAGCGCAGCCAGCGACCGGTGGCCGCTGCCGGATCTTCGTAGAACACGGAGATCGGGATCGACGCCACCTTGTGCTGCCCGGTCCAGCGGCGGGCCAGCGTCACGTCCAGCTCGTTACTGATCCCGGCGTAGTCCAGCAACTGGAAATAGGTACCGGCGGCAGGCTCGAAACGGAACCGCGAGTCGGCCAGCAGGCTGCAGAAGTGATCGCGTTTGGCCTGATAAAACGCGGGCAGCTCGAGATGATGCTCCGGGCAGGCGACGAGGAAATCGGCCAGGCCGAGCTGCACCGGCGTATTCACCGTGAAGGTGACAAACTGATGAATGCGGCGGAACTCTTCCGTCAGCGCCGGCGGCGCGACGCAGTAACCCACTTTCCAGCCCGTGGCGTGGTAGGTTTTGCCGAACGATGACACCACGAAGCTGCGCGCATAGAGCTCATCGTAGCGCGCAATGCTCAGATGCTCGCGGCCGTCGTAGACCATGTGCTCGTAGACTTCGTCGCCCAGCACGAACGCACCCGTGTCGCGGGTTACCTCCGCCAGCGTCGCCATGTCCGCCGCCGTCCAGACGGCGCCGGTAGGATTGTGAGGTGAGTTGATGACAAGGAGTCGCGTGCGGTCGCACATGGCCTCCGTCACCCGATTCCAGTCAGGCAGAAAGCTGCCTGAAAGCAGTGGCACGTGGCGCGGCACGCCGCCCTGCAGACGCACCACGGGGGCATAACTGTCGTAGGCAGGGTCGAACAGAATCACCTCATCGCCCGGTCGCACGACGGCCGCGATGGCGCAGAACAGGGCCTCGGTGGCGCCGGCTGTCACCGTGACTTCGGTGGCGGGATCTACCTGCCGCCCGTACAGGGCCGCCGTTTTACCGGCAATGGCTTCACGCAACGGCGCCGCCCCGGCCATGGGTGGGTACTGGTTGTGACCGGTGGTGAGGTAGTGCTGCACGCGCTCGAGCAGCTCCCGGGGCGCATCGAAATCGGGATAACCCTGCGACAGGTTGATGGCACCTTCCTCGGCCGCAAGCGCGCTCATGACCGTGAAAATGGTGGTGCCGACATCAGGCAGCTTGCTGTCCAGCGCTGGGTTCAAGGCGTTTCCGGCCGGTTCGGGCTCAGCGCGCAGTCTAGCAGGATCACTTACAACCTAAATATCAAAATATTTTTATATTTCATTGCTTTTGCTCGATGCCCTGGTAATCTGCGCGCTTTCTCGAGCTGGTCCAGCCTTTGCAAGCCACCGCCGAAAGCCATGCCGACGCCTCCTCGGGCGACGTCGTGCAGGTCGCAAAAGCGGCCGGCGACCGCCTGCGCGCCGACATTCTGCGCGTTCTGGCCCAGGACTCCTTCAGTGTTCTGGAGCTCGCCGGGGCGCTGGACGTGGCGCAACCCAACCTCAGCCACCACCTGAAGGTGCTGCTGCAGGCGGGTCTCGTGAGCACGCGGAAAGAAGGCACCAGTGTGTACTACCAGCGCAACAACCATGCCCGTGGTCTGGTGCACGCCCTGTTCGACGCCCTCGACGGCGAAGCCATGTCCGCCAAGCTCACGCGCCGCCTCACGGCGGTGCACCATGCGCGCAGCGAACGCTCGAAAGCCTTTTTCGACAAGCACGCAGAAGCGCTGGCCCAGCAGCAGGCACTGATCTGCGAGCCATCCGTGTACCGGGAAGCCGTGATGGCCATGGTGGCCACCCAGGTGGGTCGCGCCCCGGCTGGCGCGAGTACCGCCTGGCGGGCGCTGGAGGTGGGGCCCGGGGACGGTGAGCTGCTGGCTGCGCTCAGCCCCCTGTTTGCCGAGGTCATCGGCGTGGACAGCTCTGCCAATGTGCTGGAGCGCACCGCCGAACGCGTGAGCGGATGCGCCAACGTGCACCTCGAGGCGCAGGACTTTACCGGGCTGGAAGACACCCGCCGCTATCAGCTCGTCGTGGCCGCGATGGTGCTGCACCACTTCGCGTCGCCGCCGCGCTTCTTTGCGCGGGCTGCAGAGCTGCTCGTACCCGGCGGGCAGCTCATCATCGCCGAGCTTTGCAGCCACGATCAGGGCTGGGTGCAGACGCACTGCGGCGATCAGTGGCTCGGCTTCGAGAACGAACAACTCACGGCCTGGGGCGCAGCCCGGGGCTTGAGCGTGGATCAGCACGACTACTACGCTCAGAACAACGGTTTTCGTGTGCAGGTCCTCAGCCTCACACGCCAGCCCGCCTGATACTTACCGATCACCAGGAGAAAGGAAGACCATGTCCGACTACAAAGTTGCCGATATCGAGCTCGCGGACTTCGGCCGCAAGGAAATCAAGCTTGCCGAGCTGGAGATGCCGGCTTTGATGGCCTTGCGCCGCAAATACGCCGAGCAGCAGCCCCTGGCAGGCGCACGCATCATCGGCTGCATCCACATGACGGTGCAGACCGCGGTGCTGATCGAGACGTTGACGGAGCTGGGCGCAGAAGTCCGCTGGTCGTCCTGCAACATCTTCTCCACCCAGGATCACGCCGCCGCGGCCATGGCCGCCAACGGCATTCCCGTGTTCGCCTGGAAAGGCGAAACCGAGGAAGAGTACATGTGGTGCATCGAGCAGACCGTGCTGAAGGACGGCAAGCCCTGGGAAGCCAACCTGCTGCTGGACGATGGCGGTGATCTCACCGAGCTGCTGCACGAGAAGTACCCGGCCATGCTCGACACCATCCACGGTATCTCCGAGGAGACCACCACCGGTGTACACCGGCTGCTGGAAATGATGAAGGCGAACGAGCTGAAAGTGCCGGCCATCAACGTCAACGATTCCATCACCAAGTCGAAGAACGACAACCGCTACGGCTGCCGCCACAGCCTCAACGACGCCATCAAACGCGGCACCGACATGCTCATGGCAGGCCGCCGGGCGCTGGTGATCGGGTATGGGGACGTCGGCAAAGGCTCGGCCCAGAGCCTGCGTCAGGAGGGCATGATCGTGCGCGTGTCCGAGATCGATCCCATCTGCGCCATGCAGGCCTGCATGGACGGCTACGAGGTGGTCTCCCCTTATCTGAACGGTCAGAACACCGGTCGTATCGAGGACATCAATACGCACCTGATGGGTGACACGGATCTCGTGGTCACCTGCACGGGCAACGCCGACGTGTGCGACAGTGCCATGCTCAGCACCATCAAGCACGGCGCGGTGATCTGCAACATCGGCCACTTCGACAACGAGATCGACACCGCGTACATGCGCAAGCACTGGCGCTGGGAGACGATCAAAGACCAGGTGCACCAGATTTTCCGCACCGACGACGAGCGGGATTACCTGATCCTGCTGTCCGAAGGACGGCTGGTGAACCTGGGCAACGCCATGGGGCATCCGTCGCGTGTCATGGACGGCTCCTTCGCCAACCAGGTGCTGGCGCAGATGCACCTGTACGAGCAGGCCTGGGCCGATCAGCCGGAAAATCAACGCGCGCCGATCACCGTCGAGGTTCTGCCCAAGAAGCTCGACGAGGAAGTTGCCCAGCTCATGGTCGAAGGCTTCGGCGGCACCGTTACGCAGCTGACGAACGATCAGGCGAGCTACATCGGCGTAACGGTGGAAGGTCCCTTCAAACCCGAAAGCTACAAGTACTAAGGGCCAAGAACCGCGTGCAACCGCTCCAGAAAGTGATCGAAATCCTCGACCTGGAGGAAATCGAGCAGAACCACTATCGCGCCACCAGCCCCAACGAGGGCTGGCAGCGCGTGTACGGCGGCCAGGTGATCGGCCAGGCCCTGGTGGCTGCCTCGCGCACGGTGGACGAGAGCCGCCACGCACACAGCCTGCACGGCTATTTTCTGCGCGGCGGCGACACCACCGTGCCGATTCTGTACACGGTGGATCGCATACGCGACGGCAGGAGCTTCACCACCCGCCGGGTGGTGGCCGTGCAGCACGGCCAGCCGATCTTCACCATGTCCATCTCCTTTCAAGTGGCCGAGGACGGGCTCACACACCAGTTCTCCATGCCCGATGCGCCCGACCCGGAGACGCTCGTCGACGAAGAGGAGCTGCGCGCCGAGCAGGCCCGCAACTGGCCCGAGGAGTTACGCGAAGCCTATTCCACCTCGTCCGCCATCCAGATGCGGCAGGTGCAGCCGGTGGATCTGATGAATCCGGAGCCCACCGAACCCCGGCAGCTCTGCTGGATGAAAACCCGCGAAGAGCTACCCGACGATCCGCGCCTGCACCAGTGTGTGCTGGCATACCTGTCGGACTGGTCGCTGCTGGACACCGCCGCGCGACCTCATGCGGTGAGTTATCTGCAGGACGAGGTGCAGGTGGCGAGCCTGGACCACGCCATGTGGTTTCACCGGCCGTTCCGGGCGGACGAATGGCTGCTGTACGACCAGGACTCTCCGGCGGCGGGCGGCGCCAGGGGTTTCAACCGCGGTCTCATCTACAACCGGGCCGGGGAGCTGGTGGCGTCCACCACGCAGGAAGGTCTTCTGCGCGTCCGTAAAGGGGACTAGTCCGGTATACTAGCCCGTTTGCGCGCGCTGACGCGCCGAAGGATAAGGACCCTGAATGGCCGACATAGAACAAATTGCGGGCTCTGTAGCCTCCCTCAAGGAGAACTTCGAAGAGCACCGCTACATCTGCAGCGATCAGATAGCCACAGCCGTCTACCTCGCCTACCAGCTTCGTAAACCCATTCTCATCGAAGGCCCGCCGGGCGTCGGCAAGACCGAGCTGGCCAAGACCACCGCCGAACTCTTCGAGCTGCCGCTGATCCGCCTCCAGTGTTACGAAGGGCTGGACGAAGCAAAAGCCATCTACGAATGGAAATACGGCAAGCAGCTCCTGTACACGCAGGTGCTGAAGGAAGCGCTCGACGAGGTGCTGGCCGGCGCCAAAGGGTTCGCGCAGTCCGTGCAGCGCCTGCACGAGTTCGGCGACATCTTCTTCTCGGAAGAGTTTCTCGAGCCGCGCCCGTTGCTGAAGGCCCTGAAGCAGGAAGGCGGCTGTGTGCTGCTCATCGACGAGGTCGACAAATCGGACCACGAGTTTGAGTCGCTGCTGCTGGAGATCCTGTCGGACTTCCAGGTGTCCATCCCGGAGATAGGCACCGTGAAGGCCCACCAGGAACCGCCGATGGTCTTCCTCACGTCCAACAACACGCGCGAGATTTCCGACGCGCTGAAACGCCGCTGCCTGCACCTGTACATTCCGTTTCCCGACATTGCCCTGGAGCAGCGCATCATCCACGCGCGGGTACCGGAGGTGCCGCCCGAGCTGCAGCGACAGCTCGTTTCCTTCATCCACGAGCTCAGGGACATGGACCTGAAAAAGGTGCCCGCCATCTCGGAGACCATCGACTGGGCCCGCACGCTGCTGCTGCTGCACACGGAGGCGCTGGACCCCCAGCTGGTACGCGACACGCTCAACGTCATTCTCAAATTTCAGGAGGATATCGAGAACGTAGACGGCGAGATCAATTCCCTGACCGCAAAGATCCGGAAGTAACCCGGAGGCGGGCATGGACCGAACGCTCACCAACTTCATCCGGTCCCTGCGCATGGCCGATGTGCGTGTCTCCACGGCCGAAACCCTGGACGCCATGTCCACGGTTGAGCTGGTGGGCTACCGCGACCGGGAGTTTCTGAAACACTCGCTAGCCCTGGTGCTGCCGAAAACTGCCGACGAAAAAGAGCGCTACGAGCTCTGTTTCGATCAGTTTTTCGCCTTTCAGGACATTCAGGGCGACGAAGCCGCGGCCAGCGAGGCTGATGCCGAAGGCGGCGAAGACAGCGGCGAAGCCTCGGGGGAAAGCGGGGAAGGCGGCAGCGCCGGCGGCGAACGCCAACCGGGTCAGCCGGCCGCCGGCGGCAAGAAAAAGAAGAAAGCCAAAGCCAGGCCCAACAACAATCTCTACGAGGAAGAGGAAGAGGAAGATCTCGGTCCCGGGGAGATGACCGACGCCCGCTCGCCGCTGGGCAAGATGCTGATGGAGAACTCGCGCACGGAGCTCACCGTGGCCATGGCCAACGCCGGCGAAGCGGTGAACGTTCGCGAGATACAGATCTTCACGCAGAAAGGGCTGTACACGCGGCGCATCATGGACGAGATGGGCCTTGCCGATCTCAACCAGGAAATCAGCGACCTGCGCGACTCCGGCGCCATACCTTCCCGGCGCCTCGGCCAGGAGCTCAAGCGCCGCCGCGATTTTCTGCGCGAGCAGGTGCGCGACTACGTGGAGCGACAGTTTCTGCTGAACGCCGACGTCTCCGGCAAGAAGCTGCGCGAGGAACTGCTGCGCAAGGTGAAGCTCTCCAACGTGGAGCACCGCAATTTCCGCCTCATCCAGGAAATTGTCTTCAAGATGGCGAAGAAGCTCACCACCATGCATTCACGCCGCAAGAAGGTGTTCAAGCGCGGCGCGCTGAACGTGCCACGCACCCTGCGCCACAACATGTCCTACGACGGCGCAATTTTCGATCTGCACTGGAAGTCGGTGAAAATCGACCGGCCCAAGGTGTTTGCCATCTGCGACGTATCGGGCTCGGTGGCCGCCTACGCGCGCTTCATGCTCATGTTTCTGTACAGCCTCGACGAAGTCATGCCGAAGGTGCGCAGCTTCGCGTTTTCCTCCGACCTGGCCGAAGTCACCGACCTCTTCATGCGCAGCCCCATCGAGGACGCCATCGCCAAGGTGCTGAGAGACTACAGCGGCGGTTCCACCGACTACGGGCAGGCGCTGCTGGACTTCAAGAAACACTGCCTGGACGATGTGGACAACCGCACCACCATCATCATCCTGGGCGATGCGCGCAACAACTACGGCGACCCGCACGCCGAAGTGCTGAAGGAAATGTATGATCGCAGCAAGCGGGTAATCTGGCTGAACCCCGAAGCCCGCCTCTCCTGGAACACCGGCGACTCCGAGATGCGTCGCTACCAGGCTTACTCGCACCAGGTGGAAGAATGCAACTCGCTCATGCACCTGGAACGCGTCGTCGGGAACCTGCTGCGGCAGGTATCGTCATAAGAGCGGTATAGCGGCGCAAGCGCCTTGAGGAAAGCTATGGATACAAACGATACCGAAGCGTCATTCGCCAACACCGCGGGCAGGCAGCTCCTCGTATTCTTCCTCTCCGCGTTCGTGCTGCTCGCACTCGCCATGTGGGCCCTGCAGGGGCTGGCCAGCATGGTCGGAGCCGACAGCGGCGCCGCCAAAGCCATCGACCGCGGCAACAACACCATCTCCATCGCCATCCGCGAAGAACCGCCGCAGCTCAACAGCACCAAAGCCACCGACTCGCAGAGCGGCATGGTGCTGGGCCACACCATGGAAGGCCTGCTGCGCATGAACCTGAACGACCAGCTCGAGGCGGGCATCGCCGAGCGCTGGGAGCTGACGGAAACGCAGGCGACGTTCTGGCTGCGCGAAGACGCGAAATGGAGCGACGGTGTGACCATCACCGCCCACGATTTCATTTTCGCCTGGCGCACAGCGCTGCTGCCAGAGACCGCTTCCGAGTACGCGTTCCTGCTGTTTCCCATCAAGAACGCGCGAGCCGTCAACAGCGGCGAGCTGGCCCCGGACAGTCTGGGCCTGTCGGCCCCCGACGACTTCACGCTGATCGTGGAGCTGGAACGCCCGGTGCCGTTCTTCGACAAGATGGTGGTCTTTCCCACTTACCTGCCCGTGCGCGAAGACTTCTACGTGGCCACCGAAGGCCGCTTCGGCGCAGACGCCTGGGAGCTGCTGTACAGCGGTCCCTTCGTGATCACGGAGTGGGTGCACGGCTCTAATCTGATGCTCGAGCGCAATCCCCACTACTGGGACCAGCAGCGCATCTCGCTGGACGCGATCAACATCGCCTACATCACCTCCGACGCCACAGCCACGCTCAACTTCTTCAAGGACGACAAGATCGCGTACACGACGTTGCAGGCGGAAAACCTGGACAACGCGCTCGAGGAGCGCTGGCGGATCTTCCAGCAGCCGGATGGCACGGTGTTCTTCCTGGAGTTCAACCACCGGGACAAGCGGGTCACCCGCAACTGGCACCTGCGTCGCGCCATGCAGCTCGTGATGAACATGGACGAGCTGGTCTACAAAGTCACCAAGCTGCCAGGCTACAAGCCGGGCCGCTCGCTGTTCCCCAACTTCCTGATGGGGGTGGAAACCAATTTCCGCAAGGAATACCCCGCCCCCGAGGTGTCTATCGACGTGGCCAAGGCCCGCGAGCATCTGGAAATTGCCAAACGCGAGCTGGGCATGGATGAGCTGCCGGAGATTGTGCTGCTGTCCGGGGACAACCCCATCGCCAACATCCAGGGCGAGTGGGTGCAGGCGGTGCTGCGCCGCGATCTGGGACTGACCGTGAAAATCGACAAGCAGATCTTCAAGCAACGCCTGGCGAAGATGACCGCCGGCGAATTCGACATGGTGCTGGCGGGCTGGGGCCCGGACTACGACGACCCGCTCACCTTCGGCGATCTGTTTGCATCCTACAATCTGAACAACCGCGGCCAGTACGCGAGCGAGCGTATGGATCAGCTCATTGCCGCCGCACAGGCCACCACGGTGACCCGCGAGCGCATGGAAACCTTCGCGGAGATCCAGCAGCTCGTGTTCGACGACGTCGTGATCCTGCCCATGTACGAGCGCGGCGTCACCTACGTGGTGCACCCGGAGCTTGCGCAGGTGAAACGCCGGGTCATCGGCCCGGAAGTGGACTTCACCGAAGCCTATATCGTCGAAACTCTCTCAACCGCCGCGGGGGGTGGCTGACCCATTCCGGTAAACGCCGTTTCGCTCGTTATATACGCAAGGCCTAGAAGAACAATTACCCAAGGCAGTCTCCCCTAAAGCATGTGGCGCTACGCTCTCAATCGGATTCTCCAGGGACTGGTGACTGTCTGGTTCATCGCCACGGCAACCTTTTTCGGCATGCACGCCGTGCCCGGCGATCCCCTGTCGGGCGACAAGGCGTTGACCGAGCAGATCCGGGCCAATCTCGAAGCCAAGTACGGCCTCGACCAGCCGCTGATCACCCAGTACGGCATCTATCTGAAGAATCTCGCCCAGGGTGATTTCGGGATCTCCTTCACCCAGGAGAACCGCGAGGTCAATGACATCATCCGCGAGCATTTTCCCGTATCTGCCACGCTCGGCATCATGGCCATTTTCTTCGCGTCCATCGGGGGGGTGCTGTTCGGGGCGCTCACGGCGATCTACCGCAACCGTCTGCCCGACACGATCATCATGTTCCTCGTCATTCTGGGCATCTCCGTGCCCAGCTTCGTGGTGGCTGCCATCGCGCAGCTGTCGATCGTGAACATGAACGACTGGTCCGGCATATCCATTCTGCCTGTGGGTGGCTGGGGCACCGTGTGGCACATGATTGTGCCGTCCCTGGTGCTGGGCCTCTCGACCATGGCATACCTGACGCGCCTCATGCGCTCATCGATGCTGGAGATCATCAATTCCGACTTCGTGCGCACGGCCAAAGCCAAGGGCGTGCCGCCCGCGCAGATCTTCACCCGCCACCAGCTGCGCAACGCCATTCTGCCCGTCATAACGGTGCTGGGACCGCAGATTGCCATCATCACCACAGGCGGTTTCGTGGTGGAGATCGTGTTTGCCATCCCGGGGCTGGGCCGCTACTTCGTGCAGGCAGTACAGCAGCTCGACTACACCGTGATCATGGGTACCACCGTGTTTTACGGCGCTTTTCTCGTGTTCATGGTCATCGTGGTGGATCTGATCTACGGGCTCATCGATCCGCGCGTGAGGTTGCAGTAATGGCAGAGTCCACCGTCACCCCCTCGCTTCCGCAGGATGCGTTTGCCCCGCTGACCCAGCAGCAGGACATCCAGGCGCTCACGCGCCCGTCGCTGTCTTACTGGCAGGACGCGTGGATCCGTTTGAAAGCAAACCGCCGCGCCATCATCTCCCTGTATCTCGTCATCGGTCTGCTCGTTTTCACCATCGTGGGCCCGTTCGTCTGGCAGATCGACCCGTCGGTGCAGGACGTGGAGCAGATTTCTCAGCCCCCCGGTGCCAACCGCACCGTCATGCTGGTGGACGACTACGCGCAATGGGCTGGCGATGAGCCCGTGGCCGGCAGCGGTCTGCGTTTTGTCGGCGAAACCACCACGCAGTTCGTGCGTCTGAAGTGGGATCCGGTGCCGGGGGCCAGCGAATACCGGGTGTACCGCACCACCTTCGAGCCCGGCGAAGAGCGGGCTCTGGGGCTGCCGCTTTACGTCACCCCGGCCACCCACTTCGAAGACCTGCTGGACCTGAAGCCGCGCACCTACTTCTATTCCGTGGTGCCCTTGGACGCCGACGGGCGGGAAGGGGACAAATTTCAGACCACGGAAACGACGCTGGCGAGGGTGATCACGCGGGACGAAGCGCGCGCCCGGGGTATGCTCGCCGCAGACGAAGACGCTCCGGTGGGCACCGAGTTCAAGCTGAAGTTTCACCCCCTTGGCACCGACTACCTCGGCCGCGACATGCTCGCCCGGCTCATGCATGGCGCCCGCGTCTCGCTCTTCATCGGCTTTGTGGCACCCTTTCTGTACGTGCTTTTCGGCGTGGTCTACGGCAGCACCGCAGGTTTCCTGGGCGGCGTGAGCGATCAGCTCATGATGCGCTTTGCCGACTTTGTCGTGGCCCTGCCGTTTCTGCTGTTCATGATTCTCTTCAAAGTGGTGTTTGCCGTAGGACCCGGTGAGAGCGGCATCATGCCCATGCTGGTGGCCATGGTCATTCTGCTCTGGCCGGCCACCGCCCGGCTGGTGCGCGGGCAGATTCTGCAGATCCGCGAAGAGGGTTACATCGGCGCATCGCGGCTTCTGGGCGCAAAAACCAACTACCTCGTGCTGCGTCATATGATCCCCAACACCATGGGGGTGATTCTGGTGACCATCACCTTTGCCGTGCCCAGCGCCATCTTCACGGAAGCGTTTCTGTCGTTCATTGGCATGGGCGTCGCGCCCCCCACGCCGTCGTGGGGCTCCATGTGCAACGATGGCATCAAGACCATGCTCACCTACCCGCACGAGCTGATTTTTCCGGCGCTGCTCATCAGCGTCACCGTGCTGGCGTTCAACCTCCTCGGCGATGGTCTCAGGGACGCGCTGGACGCACGCATGCGAAACAGGGACTAGCCGGTGAGCAACGAACTTCTGAAAGTGGATGATCTGAGCGTGGAGTTCGACACCTACGGCGGCATCGTGCATGCCGTGCGCGGCGTGAGCTTCGGCGTGGAGGCCGGTAAGACCCTCGCCATCGTAGGCGAATCAGGCTGCGGCAAGTCGGTAACCGTGCAGAGCATCATGGGCCTCATCCCCATGCCGCCCGGACGCATCACCTCCGGTACCGCTCTGCTGGGTGGCACCGACATCATCGGTCGCAAAACCATCAACGGCGAGGACGTGCGCGGCGGCCAGATCGGCATGATCTTCCAGGATCCCATGACGTCGCTGAACCCCACCATGAACATCGGCAACCAGATCGCCGAGACGCTGATCGTGCACCGGGGTTTTTCCAAGCAGGACGCATTCACCCGCGCCGTCGAGCTGCTGGCCATGACCAAGATTCCCGAGCCGGAGCAGCGGGCCAAGCAGTATCCCTTCGAGTTCTCCGGCGGCATGCTGCAACGGGCCATGATTGCCATGGCCATCGCCTGCGAGCCCAAGGTGCTGATAGCCGACGAGCCCACCACCGCGCTGGACGTGACAATCCAGGCCCAGATCCTCGATCTCATGGGCGAGCTGCAGCGCGACACGGGCATGGCCATCATTCTCATCACGCACGACCTCGGCGTGGTTGCACGCATGGCAGACGACGTGCTGGTGATGTACGCCGGCCAGGTTGTCGAACAGGGCTCGGTCGACCACATCTTCTATCACTCGGCCCATCCGTACACGCTGGGCCTGCGCGCGGCCATGCCCACCAACGACCGCGACGGCGCCAACGAGCTCACGCCCATCGATGGCTCGCCTCCGGATCTCTTTCACCCTCCACCGGGCTGCGGCTACTGTGCCCGTTGCCCTCACGCCATGCAGGTCTGCCTCGACCATCCACCCGAGGTACACACCCTGAGCGACGGGCATACGGCTCGCTGCTGGCTGCACCACAGCGACAATTCTCAGCACGTCGACAGCATTCACGGCGCCCGGCAGGGAGCCGACCATGAGTGATCTGCTGGTTGCCGATCATCTGGTGAAGTACTTCGACATCGGTCGCGGCCAGCGGGTGCATGCGGTGGATGGGGTCTCGCTTGCTATCGGCGAGCGCGAGATCGTGGGCCTGGTCGGCGAAAGTGGCTCTGGCAAATCCACCTTCGGCAAAGCGGTGGTGGGCCTGCACGACAAAACCTCGGGCTCCATCACCTTCAAAGGTGAGGCGCTGCCCCAGTCGTACACGCCGGCAGATTTCCAGAAGTATGCCGCCCAGATGCAGATGATTTTCCAGGACCCCTACTCGTCGCTGAATCCACGCATGACGGTGGGCGAGATCATAGGCGAAGGGCTGCAGCTGCACAGCGACCTCAGCAAGGCCGACATCAACGACAAAGCCGCGGACTGGCTGCGCCGCGTGGGTCTGCAGGCCGATCACATGTCCCGCTATCCGCACGAGTTCTCGGGCGGTCAGCGTCAGCGTATCGGCATTGCCCGGGCCCTGATACTGGAACCGGAGTTTGTGGTCTGCGACGAACCCATCTCCGCGCTGGACGTGTCCGTTCAAGCCCAGGTGGTGAATCTCCTGGATGAGCTGAAAGAGAGTCTGGGCCTCACGCTGCTGTTCATCGCCCACGATCTGTCCATGGTGCGCTACGTGAGCGATCGCATGGCCGTGATGTACCTCGGCAGTCTCGTCGAGGTCGGCCGGGCCGACGAGGTGTTCTTCGAGCCCGCGCATCCGTACACCCGGATCCTGGTCGGCTCCAACCCCGAGCCCGACCCCCGCGCTGAACGGGATCGCCCGTCCACCGCCATCCAGGGAGAAATCCCCTCGCCGGTCAACGTACCGCCCGGATGCCGCTTCGCCAATCGCTGCCCCGAGGTCATGGACCGTTGCCGGGTGGAAACACCGGACCTGCTGCCGCTGGTGAACGTCACCGACGACAGCGCAGAGCCGGGTCAGGCCACGCGCCAGGTTGCCTGCCACCTGTATACGTGACATAACGCTGCCTCAGCAGATGGGGAAGCACATGCTCTACGAAATCAGAAACTACCACTTCGATCCCGAGCGTTTCGACGCTTACAAGGACTGGGCCCGTAACGAAGCGCTGCCGTTTCTCGACCGGGAGCTGGACCTGGTGGGCTTCTGGGCAAACACCGGCGAGGCCAGCGAGGTGAACGGTGCGCCGATGGACGCCATGGGTTCAGCCAACATCACCTGGGTGATTCGCTGGCCTGATCGGGAAACGCGGGACGCCACCATGAAAAGTGTGTTCACGGGCGAGGCGTGGGGGAAAATTTTTGCCAACGTGCCCGGAGGGATGGACAGTTACAAGCGCATGGAATCGAAGTTCACCGAAGCGCTGCTTTGACAACCAGCACGCTTTGAGCGCGCGGCACGAACAGCACGAACAGAAAGGCCCTTCGCAGGAAGGGCCTTGTCATAAGGCTGGCTGAGCCTGGGCTTAGAAAGGCCGGCGACCGCCGCCGCCACCGCCTCCGCCACTGCGACCTTTGCTCTGCGCTTCGTTCACGCGCAGCGGACGGCCCTGAAAGTCGTGGCCGTTCAACGCCTCAATGGCGTTGTCGGCACCGTCTTCGAGCTCCACGAAGCCGAAGCCCCGAGACCGTCCCGTTTCGCGGTCGGTGATAACCACCGCCGACGCCACGGACCCGTACTCGGAAAACAGCCCCTGCAGGTCGTCGTCCGTAACACCCCAGGCAAGATTGCCCACATAAAGTTTCTTCACTGAAAAGATCTCCAATTGATCTGAAATTGTCGCCCCTGCGACCCTATTGCCGACCAATCGAACATCGAACTGAACCGAACCACGCTAAACCATTGACCAAGGCAACGAGCGGAAGCCTACGTGATGGCGATTGCGGGCACAATCAAAGTTTTATGACACGTTAGACAGGCGGAAACGAAAAAGGGGCTCCGAAGAGCCCCTTGAATCGGCCGTTCAGCGGCGCTAGCGGTTGCCGCTGAAGGAGTACGTAAGCTCCAGACCCCAGATGCGCGGCACCGTCGTGCCGGCAGACAGGCGGAAGAATTCGTCTTCGCCGTTACGCAGCACCTGCAGCACACCGATCTCGTCGAACACGTTGTTGACGAAGCCGGAGACTACCCAGTTGCCTTCTTTCGAAGTCCAGGTAGCGCGCAAGTCGAGGCGGTCGTAGGCGTCGGCCTTCTCGCGATCGTCTTCGAAGGGCGAGTAGAACACTTCGTCGATCCAATTGTACACACCGAAGAACTCGAGCTTGGAACCGCCACTGAGCGGCATGAAGTAGCTGCCCCAGACCGCGTACTTCAGCTCCGGCACCTGCAGCAGCTGGTTGCCGTTGATGTTCTGCGTCAGCGCGTTCACAGACGGGAATAGCGACTCGGGCGTGTTCACCTGCGCCGGGTCCTGAATGAACAGGTCTTCGGTGTACTCGCTGGGCGTCCAGCTGAAGTTGCCGCCGAACGACCAGTTGTCGGTGGCGAGCCAGGTGATCTCGGACTCGATGCCGAAGATTTCTGCGCCCGGCGCCGGCAGTACCGACGTGGTGGTGCCCGGGGCACCGCCCGGGGTCAGCGGCGGCGTGACTTCCGTGGCAACCGTGTGGATCGTCTCGTAGTCGTAGTAGTAGAACGAGCCGTTCCACTGTACGCGCGAGTCGGCGAGCTGCATCTTGTAGCCGAATTCGTAGGCTATCAGCTCCTCAGGATCGTAGTCCGGGGTCGCGCTGAAGAACACCAGGTTGTTGCCGCCGGAGCGGTAACCGGACGTCGCCGACAGGTACAGCAGAATGTCGTCGTTGACGTTGTAGTCGAGGTTCAGGCGTCCGGTCCACTCGGTGTCTTTACGCTCGAAAGCCCGGTAAACGCTGAGGCCCACGGGGAAACCACCGTTCACGGCACGCTCGGTGCCGCGGAAACCGCCCGGAGCATTCGGGTCGGCAACGACACCGCCGTTGGCGACGTTGTAGTCGAACAGGGTCGTCGCAAAGGCCGGGAAGAATCCGGGAGCAACCTCGGCGTATCGCCAGAGGTTTTCTTCCGCGTCCACCTCGTCTTCCGCATAGCGGATGCCGAAGGTCAGCGTGAAGGTTTCGTTGATGTCCCATACACCCTGCGTGTAAGCCGCAAACGCGTCGCGCTTGGTCTGGGTGTGGTACAGCAGGTCACTGCCGAGGCTCGGGATACCATGGGAGACGTTCAGGTCTTCGTTCTGACCCTGATCACCCATCCACGGGCCGATGTGCAGGTTGTTGTTCTGCGCCGGCGCCGGGTTTTCCGAAGCGTAGTTGACCGCACACTGCGGCAAGCGTGTGGCGGGATCCTGACACAGCGCCCGCGCTGAGTGCAGCGTGGGGAACTGGCCGTTGTAGGTACCAGCTCCGATTACCCCCGGCAACGCCGATGCGACAACGGTCGCAAGGCCGGTGACGTCGTTGTACGGGTTGATGAAGCGGTCTTCGCCCAGCGTCGAGTAGAAGTCGCCGCGCTGATCGATCTGTGCTTCGTAGAAGAATATACCGCTGGTGAACGTGAGGCTGTCGGAGACGTCGTAGAACGCCTGGAACTCGTGCGACGAGTAGCTGGCTTCGTGATTCACGTAGAACTGGCGATCCTGAAACAGGCTGCCGGTGTTGTCATCGTCGGTGGTGCGCTGATACACCAGGTTGTTCAGGCCGTAGATGTACTTCAGCTGTACCCGCTCGTTCAGGTCCCAGGTGGTGGTGAACTGCAGGCCTTCCTGGTCGAAGTTCTCGAAGTTTCTGCCACTGGTGGCGGCACACAGATCGTCACCGTCAATATCGCCGTCGAACACACACTCGTTGTAGAGGGCCGCCGACTCGGGGCTCGTCACACCGAAACCGTCCAGCGACGCTGCTGCGTTACGGAAGCCGTCGAACTCGGCCACGTCTACGCCGAGGCGGTTGGGCTGCGCCTGCACCAGCGCACCGGTCTCAGGGTCCGTGAACGTGGTGATGGGCCGCGTCACGTCATACCAGCTGTTCTGCCCGTAGTTCGCCGGGTCCGTGTTGGCGGTGTCGATGGCGCGGAAGCCCGGCACGACATCGGCCGTGTTACGCTGCGGGATGCCCGATTCGCTCAGTACCACGAGACCACCGCCGTTGGCGCCACCGAAGGGCCGGTCGATGTCCATCTCGTTGTAGCGCACGTCCACGGTGATCGTGTCCGTGGGTGTCCACTGAAGCTGAAGGGCGTAGTTCTCGGTGCCGAGACCGTCGAGGTCGCTGCCGATGCCGATCTCGTCGATCACGCCTTCGCGGTCACGCAGGCTGAAGTTGAAACGCGCCGACAGCTTGTCCTGCAGAATCGGCCCGTTGATCATGCCGTAGTATTCTTCGGTGCCGTAGTCGCCGATGATCGTCTGTACTGCGTAGTCGAACTCCGGGTCCGGCTTGTTGTACAGAATGTTGATGGCACCGCCGACGGCGTTACGACCGTACAACGTGCCCTGCGGACCACGCAGCACCTCGATGCGTTCCACGTCCCAGAACGTGGCTGCCGTGGCTGTCAGCAGGTCTTCCGAGTATACCCCGTTCATGTACGTGGCTACGCCCGGGTCACCCCCCAGCGCACGGAAGTTCCGGCCGACACCCCGTACGGTGGCATCGTACGGCTGAATGGTGGTGGCAGGAATGAAGTTCTGCAGGTCTTCCTGGTTGCGAATGCCGAAGTCATCCAGCATTTCGCCTGTAAAAGCGGTGATGGAAATGGATGTGTCCTGTACCGACGCTTCGCGGCGCTCGGCGGTCACGATCACTTCCTCGATCTGGCGTCCCGTCTGTTCTGCCAGTGCTACTTCGAACGGACTCCAAAGGAGTGCGACACTCACGCACAGCATGAGGCGCCGCTTCATAGCGGAATACACGTGTTAACCCCTCCAACTCTGTTTAACGCCCGTCATCGCGAGCTGTTTTCCCCGACTGTGCATTGCGCGGCGTCGGTACTACTCGTTCCACTTCCCCTTCCAGTTCAGTGGAAACACAACCTGGCCCTTCTCCGCCCAGATTGCAGCCCGGAGACTACGTTAGGTGTCAACTAACTACAACACTCCATTTGTAAGAAGTCGGACCATTTGTCGCGCATGCGCAGCATGGATCTTTCCGTGGTGTAGGCCTCCAGCGTGGCCACGGGCACCCATGCCAGAGCCTTGGATTCGCTGCTGACGACGTAATCCTCGTGGGTCGCCACGAACGCGAAGCGCACGTCGTAGTGCAGATGTGCCGCTTCCTCGCCCCGGGCGGGAATCTCGTGGATGTCGATGTCGAACACGGCATCTGCTGCAAACGCCACCTCCAGCCCCGATTCTTCCGTCGCTTCCGTCAGCGCCACCTGCGCGGGATCACTTTCACCGTCACTGTGCCCGCCGAGCTGCACCCAGATGTCGAGCTTGCGATGGTGGGTGAGCAGCACCCGGTCCCGCGACGGGTTCACCACCCATGCCGAGCCGGTGATGTGACCGGGCACGCAGCTGCGTTCGAAACAGTCCTCATGGGCCATGGCAAAGGCACGCATGCGCCCGCAGGCCAGCCGTTCCTCGTCGCTGTGACCGTAACGCGCCTCATAGGCGTCCAGCAGAGTGAGAAGTTTGCGTCGGTGCATCGGGCTATTTATGCTCCCGGAGCTTTGTATAAAGGAGTGGGATGATGATCGGAGTAACCGCCAAGCTCAACGTGAAGGAAGGCATGGAAACCGAGTTCGAGGCCGTCTTCATGGATCTGCAGGACGCCGTGCGTGCCAACGAGCCGGGCTGCCTCATGTATCAGCTGTGTCGCGACGACGACGGCGACTACTATGTGCTGGAGATGTACGAGAGCGAAGATGCGCTGGCGGCCCACGGTCAGTCCGAGCATTTCAAAGCTGCCGGCGCCGGCTTCAAGGGCAAGATGGGCGGACCGCCCGAGATCAAGCGCATGCAAGCCGTTACCCGCTGAGCTGCCGCCTAGTTCTGAATTTCGAACAGGTCCGCGAGCTGGTCGGTCATGGCGCCGCCCAGCTGCTCTGCGTCCGTGATGGTCACGGCGCGCCGGTAGTGGTGCGTGACATCGTGGCCGATGCCGATGGCCACCAGCTCCACCGGCGAGTAGTTCTCGATCATGTCGATGGCGTACTTCAGGTGCTGCTCCAGGTAGTTGCTGGGATTGACCAGCAGCGTGGAGTTGTCCACCGGCAGACCGTCTGAGATCACCATCAGAATCTTGCGCTGCTCGGTACGCGTGACGATGCGGTTGTGCGCCCAGATCAGCGCCTCACCGTCGATGTTTTCCTTCAGCAGCTCCTCGCGCATCATGAGGCCGATGTTGCGCCGGGTGCGCGCCCAGGTATCGTCCGCGGCCTTGTAGACGATGTGGCGCAGATCGTTCAGACGCCCGGGATTGGACGGCTTGCCGTCGTTGATCCATTGCTCCCGCGATTGCCCGCCGCGCCAGGCGCGTGTGGTGAAGCCGAGAATCTCCACTTTCACCGAGCAACGCTCCAGCGTGCGCCCCAGGATGTCGGCACACATGGCTGCGATGGTGATGGAGCGGCCGCGCATGGAGCCCGAGCTGTCGATCAGCAGGGTCACCACGGTGTCGCGGAACTTCATCTCCTTTTCCTGCTTGTAGGCCAGGGGATTCATGGGGTCCACCACCACCTGTGCCAGGCGGGCGGCATCGAGAATGCCCTCCTCCAGATCAAACTCCCACGTGCGGTTCTGTTTGGCCATGAGCCGCCGCTGCAGCCGGTTGGCGAGCTTCGACGTGGTGTGCTGCAACGACACGAGCTGCTGATCCAGCAGCTGGCGCAACCGCGTCATCTCGTCAGCGTCACACAGCTCCTCGGCGCGAATGATCTCGTCGAACTCGCGCGTGAACGCGTCGTAGTTGATGTCGACATCAATGCGCCCGGCTTCGTCGGGCATCGGCTGCGGGGCCTGGTCGGGGTCGGCTTCAGCGCCGGCCTCGTCCATGTCCATGTCGGCGTCCATCTCCACCATGGCCGCGTCGCCGTCCGCGTTCTCATCCCCCATGGCGTCATCGTCCAGCACCACGTCCTCGGGGCTGAAGTCGGACTCGGCGTTCTCGTTCTCATCCAGGGTGTCGATGTCATCCTGGTCGGTATCACCTTCCGGAGGCTCGTCGAGATCGGCCGCCAGGCCAAGCTCGGCAATGATGCTGCGACAGGCCGTTGCAAAGCTCGCCTGGTCGCGGACATGGTCTTTGAGGCCTTCGATCTGCGGGCCGGCGTGCGCTTCCACATGCTCGCGCCAGAAGCGCACCACGTTCTCCGCACTCGGCGGCAGCGCCCGGCCCGTCAGCGCCTGGCGCACCAGCAGGCCCACGGCCACGGACAGCGGCGCTTCCGTTTCTGCGGTGATGGTGTCGAAGGCAGCCTGCTTACACTGGGTTTCGAGACGCGCGTCGAGATTCTGCGCTACCCCTTCCATGCGCAGGCTGCCGATGGACGCGATACGCGCGTCCTCGATCCACTCGAACATTTCCTGGGCGGGACCGCCCTGGGGACTGTAACGCGCGTGCAGGGTGTCGTCGTGATGCTTCAGGCGCAGGGCGAACTGATCGCCCACGCCCCGCACGGCGTTCACCTCTTCTTCGGAACAGCCCACCGTCGGCAGCGGCACACGCATGCGCTGGCCGCGGGCAGACGGCGCGCCCGGGCCGAAGGTGACCTCCAGCTCTTCGTTCTCGGCCAGCGCGCGCATCGTTGCCGTGGTTGCACGCTTGAACGGCTCGAGAGGGCTGTCGGCCTCGGACACTAGCCCACGCTCTTCAAGGCAATGCCGGCGGTGGCATCACCCAGATCTTCACCCATGCAACGCTGGTAATACTCGGCCACGATGGGGCGCTCGAGCTCGTCGCACTTGTTGAGGAACGTCACGCGGAAGGCAAAGCCCACGTCACCGAAAATCTCCGCGTTCTGCGCCCAGGTGAGCACGGTGCGCGGCGACATGACAATCGACACGTCGCCGTTCACGAAGCCTTTCCGCGTGAGATCGGCCACCGCAACCATGTTGCTGATCATGCGTCGGCCCGCATCGGTCTCCTCGTAAGACTTCGCTTTGCCCATCACGATCTCGCACTCGGCGTCATGCTCGAGGTAGTTCAGCGTGGTCACGATGCTCCAGCGGTCCATCTGGCCCTGGTTGATCTGCTGGGTGCCGTGATACAGGCCAGTGGTATCGCCCAGCCCCACCGTGTTGGTGGTGGAGAACAGGCGGAAAAACGGGTGCGGCGTCAGCACCTTGTTCTGGTCCAGCAGCGTGAGCTTGCCTTCCACTTCCAGGATGCGCTGAATCACGAACATCACGTCCGGCCGGCCGGCATCGTACTCGTCGAACACCAGCGCCACGGAATGCTGCAGTGCCCAGGGCAGGATGCCTTCGCGGAACTCGGTGATCTGCTTGCCGTCCTTGAGCACGATGGCGTCTTTGCCGACGAGGTCGATCCGCGATATGTGGCTGTCCAGGTTCACACGGATACACGGCCAGTTGAGACGCGCCGCCACCTGCTCGATGTGCGTGGACTTACCCGTGCCGTGATACCCCTGAATCATGACCCTGCGGTTGTGCGCGAAACCGGCCAGAATGGCCAGCGTGGTGTCGTGATCGAAGCGGTAGTCTTCGTCAATGGCCGGCACGTATTCCGACCGCTCGCTGAAGGCGGGCACGGTCAGATCCTGGTCGATGCCGAAGGTCTCTTTCACGTTGACTTCGGTGTCGGGAGCTAGCGCCGTACTCAACTCGGCTGCGGCTTGGTCACTCACGGGTCTTCCTGGCTGTGATTGAGGGAAAGCCGGCTATTGTACGGGACACAGAGCAAAAGCAGTACACGGGATCGCGTCCTGTTTTGCCCCCGCAAGCCACCGGGCTGCGCCAACATGTGGCCAGGATAACCACACGGCCCGCTCCGCCCCGCCGGGCGCACACCGCACTTTTTGCCTCGACACCCAAACCAAACGGCCCGCTGGCGCGACATACAGAGGGCGGGCGGTTGTTCATGCCGGGCTGGCACGATCTTTGAACCTTCCGCTGCACCGGCTGCGTCAGACACGCCGGACAAGCACGCGGGGACCAGAGCGCCTCGCGCACGGGGATAAACGATGATCGCGAAGTTCGCCCAACACCGAGTCGCCGCCAACCTGCTGATGGTGATGATGATCATGGCCGGCATCTGGGCCGTGCGCACCATGCCAGCCATGCTCGACCCGCCCATGCATTTTCCCAGCGTCTTCGTCGAGGTCACCTGGGTCGGCGCCTCGGCGGAGGACATCGAAACCCTCGTCACCACACCCATCGAGCAGCAGCTGAGAACGCTGGCTGATCTCAAAGAGCTGACATCGCGCACGGTGAACGGTTTCACCTTCATCGAGGCCCGCTTCAACTACGACGCCGACATCACCCGTGGTCTCGACCAGGTGAAGCAACGTGTTGCCAACATTCGTAATCTGCCGGCGGAGATCGAACCACCGGTGGTCCGACGCCCCATCGACACCGAACCCATCTCGGCCCTGGTCGTCTCAGGCGACGGCAGCTTGAGCGAGCTGATCCCGCTGGTGCGCAGCTTCGAGAAAGACCTGCTCGCCCGGGGCGTGGAAGGTATCCGGTACGACGGCCTGCCCGCCGAGGAGATTGCGCTGAAGGTCGGCGGTAAACGTCTGCAGCAGCTCGAGCTCACCCTCGAAGAGCTGGCCCGGGAAGTGGCCCGCGTGAGCCAGAACGTCCCGGCCGGCGCCGTGGGCCGCGGCCACGGCGCCCGGCAGCTGCGAAGCCTCGATCAGCGCCGCGATCCACTGGCCTTCGAGCAGATATTCATCGAGACGAACGGGCAGCTCGTGCGGCTGAAAGATTTCGCCGAGGTGGAGCGGCGCCCGCAACGCGGCGAACCGCTGCTGACCACCGACGGCAGACCGGCTGTGGAGATGCTGCTGTGGCGCACCACCGATGCGGACGCGCACCGCGCCGACCGTCTGGTGCAGAGCTGGCTCGACGAGGTTCGACCCACCCTGCCTGCCGGGGTGGAGATCAAGGAGATCGCAAATATCTGGCAGTTGCTGGGCAATCAGCTCGACATGATCATGAAAAACGCCCTGTCGGGCATCGTGCTGGTGATCGGCGTGCTGTTTCTGTTCCTCAACGCCCGCGCCGGCCTGTGGGTGACCGTAGGCATTCCCGTGAGCTTTCTTTTCGGGCTGGCGATCTTCTACGTGGTGTTCGGCTACGGCATCAGCGTGATCGCGCTCATCGGCTTCATCATGGCGCTGGGGATTGTGGTGGACGATGCCATTGTGGTCGGCGAGGACATCGTCACGCATCACGAGCAGGGCATGGACCCGGCCGCGGCGGCGGTGGCCGGCGCGCAGCGCATGTGGGTGCCGGTGCTCACCTCTTCGCTCACCACCATGGCCGCCTTCATGCCGCTGCTGATCATCGGCGGGGTCATGGGCGAGGCGGTACTGGCGCTGCCCACGGTGCTGCTGTGTGTCATCGCCGCCTCGCTGGTGGAGTGCTTCTGGGTGCTGCCCGCACACCTCAAAGCTTCTCTCGCGCACGTGAAACACCAGGCCCGGGTCACCTGGCGCAAGCGCTTCGACGATGCGTTTCTGCGCTTCCGCGACGATCGTTTCGTGCCGCTCGCGCGGCTGGCGCTGGCCAACCCCGGTACCACGCTGCTGTCAGCCGTGTGCGCCATGATGGTGGCGTTCTCGCTGATCGCATCGCAGCATGTCGGCGTCAATTTTGTCACCGGTTTCGACTTCGAGTCGCTGGAAGCGAACGTCGAATTCGGCAGCAACGCGAGCGACAGCGACAAAGCCGCGTTCATGCAGCACCTGCAGACCACGCTGAACGAAACGCATGCCGCGCACGACAACGCCAACATCCTCGGCGCCGTGGCCAAATACAACCGGGCGTACTTCAACGACGACCGCTGGTCCGGGGAGCAATACGCAGCGCTGTCCGCGCAGTATGCGTTCGAGGAGGAACGCACCCTGGCGCCCGCCGCCTTTGCGGACGAGTGGCGCGCCAAGGTGCAGCGACCGCCCTGGGTAGAGCAGCTCACCCTCGGCGTTGAGGGCGGCGCCAACAACGGTCAGGCCGACATCACCCTGCTTCTCAGGGGCAACGACATCGACCGCATCAAGCAGGGCGCCGAGGAGCTCTCCACGCTGCTGGCGAGCTATCCGGGGGTTACCAACGTCACCGACAACCTGCCCTACGGCCGCGAGCAGATCATTTTCGAGATCACGCCACGGGGCCGCAGCCTCGGGCTCACCGCCGAGGAGATCGGTCGTCAGCTGCGCGCCGCTTATGCGGGGGTGCGGGTGCAGATTTTCAACGAGCAGGACAGTGAGCTGGAAGTGCGCGTGATGCTGCCCGACGGCGAGCGCAACAGTCTGGGCTCGCTGCAGAAATTCCCGATCCGCACCGCCACGGGCAGCTATGTGCCGCTGTCCAACGTCGCCGTGCTGTACAACCGCCGCGGCATCGACGTGATCCGTCACTCCAACTCACAGATGGCCGTGGCAGTGTCCGCCGACGTGGACGAAGACGTGAACAACGCGATCTCCATCATCAACGACATCGAGACCCATCAGCTCGCCCCCATTCTCGCCCGCAACGACCTCACCTTCGGTCTGGGCGGCAAGTCGGAGCAGGACCAGATCATGCTGGAGACCATGGCCCTGGGGGGGCTGCTCACGCTGGTGCTGATCTACCTCATTCTCGCCTGGGTGTTTTCTTCCTACCTGTGGCCCCTGGCGATCATGATGGCCATCCCGTTCGGCTTCACGGGCGCCATCGTCGGGCACTGGGTCACCGGCTGGGACATCGGCGCCATGTCCCTGCTCGCCTTCTTCTCGCTCACCGGGATCGTGGTGAACGATTCGATTGTGCTGATCAGTTTCCTGCGGCGCGACGTGGACCGCGGCATGGATGTGAAGAGCGCCCTCACAGAGGCCGTTCGGGCCCGGTTCCGCGCGGTAATTCTCACGTCGCTGACCACCGTGGCAGGCCTGACCCCCCTGATGTTCGAAGCCTCCACGCTCAGCATGTACACCGTGCCCATAGCGGTCACGATCTGCTTCGGTCTCACCTTCGCCACGTTGCTGGTGCTGATTGTCATCCCGGCGCTGATTCTGGCCCTGGAGAACGTCAAGGCGCAGCTCCTCACCCGGTGGCGCAACCTCGCCGATCAGTCGGCCACTTCCTGACGGGAAACACTCATGAAATACCTGCCACGCATCTCCAAACGCCAGCTTACCGTCAGCGGCGGCATCGTCGGCGCCGCCGTGCTTACCAGCGTGTCGATCTTCGCCACCGGACCGAGCGCGGCACCCATGCCCAACGTGGAGAAATCCTGGCCCGTGTCGGTCACCGCCGCCGCACCGGCAACGTTGACACCCACCTTCACCGCCTTCGGCAAGCTCGAGTCGGGCCGCGTGGCACGGCTGCGGTCGGATCTGATTGCCCCCATCGAGGCCGTGCTGGTGCGGGAAGGCGCCTGGGTAGAGGCCGGTGAGCTGCTGGTGAAGCTCGACGACCGCGAAGCGCGTCTCAAGGTGCTGGAACGCAACGCGGAGCTGAAGCAACACGAAGCCGAGCTTGCCAGTGCCCGGTCACGCCTCGAACTGGAGCAGAGAAGCGCTGAACACTATCGGTCCAAGTTCCGTGTGGCGCAGGACAAGCTGACGCGCCACGAGGATCTCATGGCCAAGCGCCTCATCGCCAAAGGGCTCCTGGACGAGGTCACCAGCCAGGCGAACCAGGCGAGCATCGACTACCGCAACCACGAGCGCGAGCTGGCGAACCTGCCGAACGAAATCGCCGCGCATGAAGCCTACGTGGCGCGCGCCGAGGCGCAGCTCGCTCAGGCGCGCCTCGACCTGGATCGCACCCGCATCACCGCCCCGTTCAGCGGTCCGGTGATCGGGGTGTTCGCCGCACCCGGAGACCACACCAATCTCAGCGCGCCGCTGGTGGAAATTGCCGACGCCAGCGCGTTCGAGGTGCGGGTGCAGCTCCCGGACACCTATGTCGCCCAGGTACAGCAGAGTCTGGCCGCAGGCTCAGCGCTCACCGCCACCACCGAAACCGGCGACACCCTGCATCTTGCCCGGGTGGCCGGTCACGTGCGCAGCGGCCAGACCGGGACGGACGCGTTCTTCACGCCCGATGCATCGACGGAGCTGGCCCTGGGGCGTGTGTTCAGCCTCAACATCGAGATGCCGTCACAGCCCGATCTCATCGCCATACCGCTGCAGGCGATCTACGACAGCCGGCGCGTGTACACGGTGGAAGACGGGGAACGACTCGTCGGCCACGACGTGGCCCGCGTCGGCGAGCGCGAGACAGCCGCGAACGGCTACGAGATTCTGATTCGCGCGGGGGACATACGCCCCGGCGCCCGTATCGTGACGACGCAGCTGCCGAAAGCCATCAACGGCCTGCTCGTCACCGTGGCGAACTGAGTCTTAGAGCGATCCGTCTTCGCGCAGTACGCGGTACTCGAAGTGGTCGAGGCCGCCATTGCCATCGAGGTCGTATTCGTTGAAGAGCCGTTCCGGCGGCAGCCGTGCACCGATTTCCGCGCGACTGAGGTAGTTGTCGGCATTCGTGTCGAGGCGTACGAAGTCTTCGTCCTGCGCGTCGATGTTGAAGATGCCTTCGGTGATCTGTTTCGGGCTGGGCAGCTCGGACGCCAGCTCCGGCTGGAACTCCGGCGGCTGCAGCTCGATCCGCGGCTGCGCTTCCTCCGGCGACAGCGTCGCGGTCTTCTCGTCGCTGACGATGGTGGCTGTGCCGCGGCGGTTGGAACCCAGATCCGGCACCGCGGCGGCGGTCGCCGGTGCGGTGGCGGGGGTATTGCGCCCCACCTGCGCCGTGGCCGGCCAGGAGGTGGCATCGAAGCGCCGCGCGCTCGCAAGCGTATCGGCATCGATGGTCAGGTATTCACCGTCGGCAGAGGCCGCAAGCGCCTGCGGGGCCACGGCAATGAGATTGTCTTCCACCAGAAAGCTGCCGACGGAAACGACGACAAACTCGACGGCGAAGCTCTGGTTCACAGCCAGATCTTCCACCCGGCCCAGCAATTCACCTTCCGATGTCAGCACCACCCGGCCAAGCCAGTCGGTGGCCCGCGTTACGTCTGCCTGCGCCGGCATCGCAGCCAGCAGCGTCCATACGAATACCGTAAAAAACCGCCTCATCACTCACACCTCCGCCAACAACCTATCGGGCGTTTCGTCGTGCGGCAGTCCCTGTTCCACGCGCTTTCCGAGCGCAATTCTATAGAAAACCGGCACCGCCAACAATGTCAACAAAGTTGCGAAGGCAAGGCCGCTCATGATGCATACCGCCATTTCCCGGAAAAACGCATCTCCGAGCAGCGGTGACATGCCGGCAATCGTGGTACCCGCAGCCAGCATCACCGGCCGCAGGCGGCTCACCGACGCCAGGACGATGTTATCCAACGTCACGCCCGTTTCTGCGAAGCGTTTGTCCATTTCGTCCACCAGGACGATGCAGTTCTTGATCAGCATGCCCGACAGGCTCAAAAGCCCGAGAAACGACGGAAACGTGAACGAGAGATCGGTGGCCAGCAGCCCTACCACCACGCCGCACACCGTCATGGGCACAGTCAGCCAGATCACCAGCGGCTGGCGCATGCGTCCGAACATGAGCACGGTGATGAAAAACATGATGCCGAAAGCGAGCGGAATCTTGCTGGCCAGGGTTTCGTTGGCCTGCAGGCTGGCTTCGTATTCTCCCCCCCACGCCAGGAAGTACCCCGGCGGCAGGGGGATGGCTTCGATATCGCCCCGCAGCAGGTTGAAGGTGCGCGTGGGATTGTGGCCGGCGGGCGGATTGGCCAGCACCTTGATCGTGCGGAAGCGGTCGCGGCGATAGATGGTGGCATCAGCGGGCATGAGGCTTAAGTCGTCGACAATCTGGCGCATGGGAATATAGGTCTGCTGCGCCGGGCTCCAGATCAGCCGGTCCATGAGACCGTCCACATCGACGCGTTCAGATGCCGGTGCCCGCGCAATGATGGGCATGAGCTTGTCGCCGTCGCGAAACAACCCCACACGCACCCCCAGGGTGGCAAACGCCAGCGCCTGCGACAGATCAGCCCGGGTGATGCCCGCAAGCTGCGCGCGCGCTTCGTTGTACTGCGGTACCAGCTCCAGCCGCTGCTGTCGCCAGTCGAGCTTGCGGTCTGTGAGCTGATGCGCCAGATACACCGCCAGATACTGGTCAGCCAGCGCCCGCAGCATGGCAGGATCCGGGCCTGAGATCCGCGCTTCGATCTTGGAGCTGCCGCTGGGCGTGAACTCCGCCCGCGTCACCTGCACTTCCGCCTGCGGATGGGTTTCGCCGAGCTCGGCGCGCACCGCGTTCATGATGCCGTCCATCGCCTCCACCGCCGCCACCCGCACCACCAGTTGCGCGTAGGCCGAGTTGGGCTGTTCCGGATTCATGATTGTCGTGAAGCGTGTAGCGCCGCGTCCGACGAAGCTCGTGACCTTCAGCACTCCGTCCCGTTCTGAGATCGCCTGTTCCAGCGCCAGCACATCTGCTTCAGTGGTGTAGATGTCCGTGCCTTCGGGCAAGCGGTAATCGACGTAGAAGAGCGGGGAATTGGTTGTTGGGAAAAACCCCTGTTTGACGAACTGAAACGACCACAGGCAGGCGGCAACCACCGTGACGATGGCGAGCGTCGTCAACCACGCGTGGCGTACGCCGAAACTCACCAACGCCCGGTAGGGGCGATAGGCCCAGCCGGCGTAAAGCTCCGCTTCGCTGACGCTGGGACCAGCGCGCAGCAGATAGCTGCCGAAGAGCGGCACGACGGTCACCGCCAGCACCCAGCTCAGCAGCAGCGAAATGCACACCACCTGGAACAGCGAGACGAGGAAATGGCCGCTGTCGTCGTCGGACAGACTGATCGGCCCGAACGCCATGATGCCGATGATTGTCGCCCCCAGCAGCGCCCACTGCGTCCGTTGCACCGAGCGCGCGGCCGCCTCTTTTGCAGACAGCCCGCGGCGAACGCCGATGACCATGCCTTCGGCCACGACGATGCCGTTATCCACCAGCATGCCCATGGCGATCATGAGCGCGCCCAGGGAAATCCGCTGCAGCTCGATGCCGAGAAGTGCCATCAGACACAGGGTGCCCATGACCGTGAGCAGCAGCACCGCGCCCACCACGGCCCCGGCGCGCCAGCCCATGAACACACACAGCGCCAGCACCACCGTCAGCACCGACAGCCCCAGATTCTTGAAAAACTCGCGCAGCGCCGAGTCCACCACCTTGTGCTGCTCGTAGATGGCTTCGATGGTCACCCCCAGGGGCAGCTCGTGCTGAAGCGCGGCCACCCGCGCTTCCACCGCCCGCCCGACACTGGTGACGTTCTCTCCGGGCTTGACGGACACACCTACCGTGAACACCCGCTCACCGCCATGGCGAATGATCTGGAAAGGTGTTTCGATCTCTTCCCGGGTGATGGTGGCGACATCCGCCAGCCGGGCAACTTCCGTCGTGCCCGCCAGGCCGAGACGCATGTCGCCTAAGGCCGTCACGGAGTCGAAGGCCATCACGGGGGCTATGCGCAGCCGTCGCCCCGCATACTCGATGGAGCCGGCCGGGGTCACCTGATTCTCCACCGCTATGGCAGAAAACACCTGGTCAATGGGCAGGCCGAGGCCGGTCAGGCGGCCGTGATCGATCTCGACGTACATGGCCTCGACCGGCTCTCCCGCCGTCTGTACCTTCGCCACTTTCGGCACCGCCTTCAGCGCCCGGGAGACGTACCGCGACATGTCGGTGATTTCCCCCGGCGCGTAGCCGGGCGCGCTGACCGCGTACATCATGCCGTAGACGTCGCCGAAGTCGTCCTCCACCAGCGGCGTGCCCGTGCCCGGCGGCAGCCGGGCCGCAGCCTCCAGGACCCGCCGGCGAAGCTCATCGTATATCTGGGGCGTGTCCTCGGTGCCGTACTCCTCCAGAAGCTGCACCTGCACCTCGGAGCGGCCCGATACCGACTTAGACGTCAGCTCATCGAGATACGGCAGCTCCTGCAACGCTGCCTCAATGACGTCCGTAACCTCCTGTTCCACCTCCAGTGCAGACGCGCCGTCATAGGTGGTAACGATCAGGGCCGTTTTGATGGGAAAATCCGGGTCCTCCAGACGCCCGACACTGTCCACGCCGAAGATGCCGCCGACGAAACAAGCCAGCACCAGCATCCATACATACAGGGGACGCTCTATGGACCAGACGGCGATGTTTCCCGGCATCTAGCCCTCCATGGGACGAACGTGCATCCCCTCCTGGAGCTGGCTGGCGCCGGTGGTGACCACGTACTCGCCGCCACTGAGACCTTCCACCACGGGCACCCCCCGGGGCTCCGGCGCCTGGGTGCGCACCCGTTGCCTGGCGACACCGTGCGTCGCCTCATCGTACAACCACACAAACAGGCTCCCGTCCGGGCCGCTGACGAGAGCACTCGGCGGCACGAACGCAACCTGCCGGGAATTGGGGTCCCTGAGCTGCGCTTTGATGGTCGCCGTCATGCCGGGCAGCACATTCCACTCCGCCGGGCGGTCCATCACCATGGCGACGCGATAGGTCTGCGCCACACTGTCCGCCTCGCCCCGGTTCTCGTAGGTTGCTACCGGAAAACGCTCGCCCGGAATGAAGTCGAAGATTGCATAGGCATCCAGCAGCTGCTCTTCGGACGCCGTCGCCAGCAGATGTTCCGGCACGTTCAACGTCACCAGCAACTGACTGAGGTCATGCAGGCGCACAATTGGCTCTCCGGCTCGCACATTGACGTTGTTGTCCACGTAGCGACGCGCAACGTAGGCGTCGAACGGTGCCGTGAGCTTGCTGTCGTTCAGTGACTGCCGGGCCTGATCGAGGCGCACGCGCTGCAGATCGAAGGTGGTCTGCGCGTCTTCCACGACCGACCGGGCAATACCCTTCTGCGCCAGCACCTGTTCTTTGCGCCGCAAATCCTGTTCCGCAAGCCGCAACTGCGCGGCTGCTTCCCGCACGGCGAGCTCGAAATCTGTGGCCTCCAGTGCTGCCAGAAGGGCACCCTCTGCCACTTCCTGTCCTTCCAGCACATTCATCGCCTGCAGGGGGCCGCTGACCTCGAAAGACATGTCCACTGTGGCAAGGGCCTGCACGCGACCGACGAACTCGTACTCGATGATCTTGGCGCTGCCTTCCACCCGCTGTATTTTCGCCGGACGAAGGGCCTGGTCTGCGGTGATGGCCGGATCTGGCCGTTCACAACCAGTCAGCGCCACCATCGCCGCCGTCAGCCAGAACGCCTTGAACCCGTTCGTCGTCAAATTTCTCATAGGCGCCATGTTAACCCGATCCAGTGAAGCGTTTTAGTTACATGCCGCAACTCAGGCACTTAGCTCACAATCGTCGTCCAGATTGTCATCTTCGTTTCATCTACGCCCTCTAACCTTCCCGAAACCCACTGCTGGAGTCGGCATGGCCGGGAAAACACACTACCCCACAATCTTCCTGTCAGATATCCACCTCGGAACCCGCGGCTGCCAGGCCGACCGCCTCAACGCATTTCTGGATCAGCACAGCTGCGACCAGCTCTTCCTCGTTGGCGACATTGTCGACGGCTGGCGTCTGAAGAACGGTTTTTACTGGCCCCAGGCGCACAACGACATCATGCGTCGTTTCCTGGCGCTCACAAAAGAAGGCACGCAGGTGGTGTACGTCACCGGCAACCACGACGAGTTTCTCCGTAAATACTCGGACGCTGAGGTCGGGAGGCTGAAGCTGGTGGACGAATACGTTCACCGCACACGGGACGGTAAGTCCATGCTCGTGATCCACGGCGATCAGTTCGACGTGATCACGCGCTATCACAAGTGGCTCGCGTTCCTGGGTGACATGGGTTACGCCATCCTGCTTCGCGCAAACACCGGCCTCAACACGTGCCGCAAACACTTCGGCTATGGCTACTGGTCGCTGTCCGCCTGGATCAAGCATCGCGTAAAACGGGCGGTGAACTACATATCCGAGTTCGAGGGCGCCATCGCGCACCAGTGCCGCAAGCTGGGTTACGACGGTGCTATCTGCGGACACATCCATCACGCTGAGATCCGCGACATCGACGGCATCCGCTACATGAACTGCGGCGACTGGGTGGAGAGCTGCAGCGCGCTGGTGGAAACACCAGACGGCAGTTTCCGCATCATCCGCTGGGCTGATGAGCTGCCGAAGCCTTCCGCAGACATCATCGAGCTCGAGCCTGTACCGCAAGCGGCGGCTCAACGCCGGAGCGCGTAGCGCCGGTTCGAAGAACCGACGCGCGACGGACCAGTCGGAAACGCGCGCGGGCGGTTACGAGTCAGCCGCGGGAGAACAACGAAGAAAACCGGTAAACGAATAAGGGCGCCCCGAGGCGCCCTTTTTTTCTTCGCTCCGCCGGCCTCAGTTCGACGCAGCTTTCCTTGCGCGCCAGACCGCGAAAACCTCCACGCTGGCGTAGTAGGCTTTTATGTCCGTGATCGGATCCGTGATCAGCTTCACGAACCAGACCATGGCGTTTTTGAAACCGTGGCGACGAACAAGCAGCAACACGCGGCCGAAGATGACCAGTGCGGTAAACCAGAACCACTGAACGGCAACGGTCGCCGCTATGGGGCCGAGCACCGTGGCCCAGGTCACCGCCGGCGCGGCCATGAGATTAACGACCGGAATCAGCAGATAGATCGCAACGATCACAGTCTTGCTGCGCGTATCGAAACCCAGCAACAGCTGCTCCGCGTCATGACACGGCGGCTCTATGAGCGCGTGACCGATCTGGCGGATGAACAATGCCCCCAACCCAAGCCACATGGCTGCAACCAGATCGGAGAAGATCAGCCAGTAGCAATAGATGAAAACGCTGGAGCTGACCAGATGTAGAAACTGATTCGTGCGGTCACTGTGCGACGCCTCGTGGTCGTCGTGCTTACGCCGCATCACTTCCTGGTAAAAGTCTCTCAAACCTGCAGGTATCATAGATCGCACCACATCCTTGATTACGCCGGTTCGCGTAATTTTGTCTTTGTTCGGCTGCTCCTGATCGGAGAGCCACCACTTGTCTTCGCGCATGCGTTGTGCAGCACGTCGAAGCCTGTCGGTGAGCGCTGCAAAGTCCGCATCTGCGAAATCCAGCGAAACAAGGCACCGGCCAGTGCCTACCCAGCTCAGATTGATGCCCTCCGCACGCAGGTAGTACTGCAGCAACCAGTTGAAACGGCTGGCCGATGAGAATTCCAGGGTCCAGATCGTGCCGAGGTGAGCTACGCGCACCGGCAGGCCAAGGCGCTCGAAATCGGCATTGGTGCCTGTCGCCCACGCATTCATGCGCGCTTGAACCCGGGCGTATTCAGCCTCAGCAGCCGGTGAGCAGACCCACTGGAGAAACTCGTTCATGGCACCCATGGCAGCCGGATACGCCGAAAAGGTGCCTACGACGTAGGCGATACGCATTGGATGATCGCGGTCGAAACGGCGCATGAGACTGCGCTGCCCGCACACCACTCCGATGGGCAAGCCCGCCGCCAGCGTCTTGCCGTACATGACCATATCCGCGTCGACACCGAAGTAGGCCTGCGCACCGCCGGGATGGAGGCGAAACCCGCTGTAGACTTCGTCGAAAAGCAACGGAATGTTGCATTCGGTGCATACCTGGCGGAGCTGGCGAAGCCAGCCGGCGTAGGCCGACTGCCGCGGATCGGCGTCCTCGCCGGTGGTCCTGCGCACGTCGCTGGTGAGCAGCGTCACGTCGTTGGGCGGCGGCGAGTTCGGATGGAAGGACTGCACCGGGTTGACGAGCACCCCGGCAATCTCCCGCCGTCGCATGCGGATCACGCGCAGCGCCTGCGGATTCATCTCGGTCAACGTCAGGCAGTCACCAAGGCTGCGTTCGCTGCCTATTCCCGGTTGCACGCCGTCCCACCATCCATGGTAGGCGCCCGCAAACGTGACGAGTTTCGTACGGCGCGTGTTGAAACGTGCAAGGCGCACGGCAGCCATCACGGCCTCTGTACCGCTCGTATGAAACGACACCTCCTGCTGGCCGGAGATGTCCTGAAGGCGCGAGATGTTGTCCGCAACGATCGGGTGCAGGGGCCCCAGAACCGGCCCGAGATCGCGGGTGCGTTCGAGCCCGCGATTCAGCCACGCCTTGTACCGGTCGTAGCCAGCCACGTTCACGCCGTAGGATCCACTCACGTCGAGCGTGCGGTTGCCGTCGAGGTCAACCAGATAGGGTCCCTCCGTGCGCTGCGCTACCGAGGCAAGATTGAAGGTCTCGCGCATGACCTTCGCAAAAGGAAAGGGCACACGGTTGGCATCGGCAAAACGCAGATCCGACATGCTGTCGCGAATGCCATCGCCCCAGGCCGTAGACGTGGGGCTGCGCTCGTTCAGCTCTTGCGCCAGATGCTCCAGCCCGCGTTTGCGCCGCGGCAGGTGCTGCTCGCCGGGATCGTCTGCGGTCAAGAACGCTTCGAACGACAGATCCCGTGTGCCAACAATGTGCGACAGAATCCGGGAAAGGCGCGGCGTAGGTGAGTAGCCTTTGAAGGCGGCGAGATAGGAAACGAGGTTGAGAACACTGCGCCAGCGCAGCAGCAGCACGGCAGCGGCGATGATCGCCAGCCAGCCATAGCCTACCACCAACGAAAACGCTTCGGGAGAAGAGTGGCCAAGCACCAGGATCCTCCAGAGCCGATGTCAGAAGATGGCGCAAAGCTACACGAGGACCGTGAAGCCCTGATTACATCAGGGTCCGTTGTGTGAACCTTCCATGAAGCTTGGGGGGATTAAGGCTGCTTCAGGCCCGAAACTGTAACAATTCCACCAACATTCAGCTCAGCAGCCGCTCGTCCTCGGTAGGCAGACTCACCTGCCGTACGCCTGCAAGGCGCAGCACCAGCCGCTCTAGAGATACCCAGGCATCGCCTTCCCGTTGCCCCTTGCCCTGCTGATCGATGACGGCGCACTCCGCCAGCACGGCCGCCGGCTGACGGATGCGCCGGGCAAAGTCCGCGATGAGGCGCTGCTTGGCCGGGGGCAGGCGCCGATTGCCCGCCAGCACGCCACGCATCTGCGCCGACAGGGCCCCGAGAATGGCAAACAACGACACGCCTTCGTCGCGCAGCACGGCAAAGATGTGTCGCACGCGCCCTGCATCGCCCGTCATCATCGCATCGAGCAGGTCGAAGCTGGTGAACCTTGACGAGTCCTCCAGTGCAGCGGCAAGCGCCTCCAGCTCCAGCGGCTGGGGCAAGGCCAGTAACCCCAGCTTGTGAATCTCCTGCACGGCAGACAGCAGGTTGCCTTCCACACGGTCTGCCAGATAGGCAAGCGCCTCGGGCGTGGCCTCGAGGCCGTGGCTGCGCATGCGCCCACCGAGCCAGCGTGGAAACTCATGTGGCGCTATCGGCCACAGCTGGACGATCACGCCGGCTTTGTCGAACGCCTTGAACCACGCGCTGTTGCGACGGTTGCCGTCGAGCCGTTGCGTACGCAGCAGCAGAATGGCGTCGGGCTCGGGCTGCGCCGCGTGGTCGTCCAGCCACGCACGCAGGCCGTCCGACGCCTGCCGGTCCAGGCGTTTGACAGGTACGCGCACGTCCAGCACCTTGCGCTCGGCAAAGAGCGACAGGCTGGCAGCATCATGATGCAGCACACCCCAGTCGAAGCTGCCTTCCACGTGGTGCACGGAACGTTCGCTGTAGCCCGCCGAACGGGCCGCTGCCAGCACCGCGCCGCAGGCTTCTTCCACCAGCAGCGTCTCGTCGCCGGCAATGAGGTAGGCCGGCGCCAGGCCACCGGCCAGACGGTCGGCCAGCGCCTCCGGCTTAACCTGCAACGGCTGCTGCCGACCGGGTGACGGCGTCCATGGAACGGATGATCTGGGCGACGAGATCCTGCACGAGCTCGCGGGACAGGATCGCCTGTTCCTCGCTGCTGCCGACAATGTTCCCGGCATCCACGCGATAGGCCCGGCGCCGCTCGATCCAGGTGGCGGGCAGCAGTTCCTCCCCGTCGCCGCTGACCAGGCGGTAGCGCACGCGGTATTCGAGCTCGTATTCGCCGGCCCGCGTTTGTCCGGTGGTGGAGACGCTGCGCCGCTCGGTGTCCTGATCCAGCAGCTGCACCTGCAGCGCGCCGCCGCCGTCCGCCACTTCTTCGAGACCCGCCTGGCGCAGGGCTCGCCGCAGCGGCACCGCCACCAGCGAGCGGGTCTCCCCGGTGACGCTGAAGCTCTCCACGTTGCCGGCAAAGCTGTAGCTGCGCAGCTTGAAACCGCAGCCACCGGCGCCGGCAACCAGCGCCAGCACGAGGGCAGCGGCCACCATCCTAGCCGACAACGATGTTCACCAGCTTGTTGGGCACAACAATTTCCTTGCGGATGGCTTTGTCGGCCAGGTGGCGCACGACGTTGTCGTCGAGCTTGGCCGCCGCGAGGATGGTCTCCTGGCTGGCGTCTGCCGCGACATCGATCTTGCCCCGCACCTTGCCGTTCACCTGCACCACCATGCTGACGCTCGTCTGCTCGAGGGCCGTCTCGTCGAGCGCTGGCCATTCCGCGTCCACCAGCATGGTCTGCTCGCCCAGCCCCTGCCAGAGCTCATGGGCCACATGCGGTGCGATGGGCGAGATGAGCAGCAATGCGGCCCGGGCAGCTTCGTAAAGGGCTGCCTTGTCCGCATCGCGGGCCGGCTCAAAGTCGGCGATGTGGTTACACAGTTCCATCACCCCCGACACGACGGTGTTGAACTTCACGCGGCGGGCCAGATCGTCGTCGGCCCGCTGAATCGCCAGATGGGTCGCGCGGCGCAGATCTTTGGCGGCCTCGGACAGCGCCTCTACGTCCAGGGCGGGCGGTGCACCGAGCGCTGCGGTGCGCTGCACCTGTTGCCAGAGCTTACGGAGAAAACGGGCCGCGCCTTCGAGCTGCGCTTCACCCCATTCGAAAGACTGGTCCGGGGGCGCAGCCCACATCATGGCCGCGCGCACCGTGTCCGCGCCGTAGCGGTCCAGCAGCTTCTGCGGATCGCCGGCGTCGCCGGAGGATTTGGACATCTTCTTGCCGTCCTGCAGCACCATGCCGAGCATGAGCAGTTGCTTGAACGGCTCGTCGCTCGCCACGAGGCCTTCGTCCCGCATGAGCTTGTTGAAAAACCGCGCATAGAGAAGGTGCAGGATCGCGTGCTCGATACCGCCCACATAGTGATCTACCGGCGCCCAGTAGCCGGCGCGGTCGTCCACCATGCCTTCGTGTGCGTCCGGATTGGCGAAGCGGATGAAGTACCAGGAAGATTCCATGAACGTATCGAAGGTATCGGTCTCGCGCCGCGCCGGCGCACCGCACTTAGGACACGGCACGTCGAGAAACTCGGGCATCTTGTGCAGCGGCGAGCTCACCCCTTCGAACTTCACCTCCGTGGGCAGCACCACCGGCAGATCCGCCTCCGGCACCGGCACCACGCCGCACGTGTCGCAGTGAATCATGGGAATGGGGCAGCCCCAGTAGCGCTGCCTCGATACGCCCCAGTCGCGCAGGCGGTAGTTGGTTACGCGCCGGCCCGCAGCCTTGCCTTCCAGCGCATCGGCAATGGCGGCGAACGCCCCGGCGAAATCGAGGCCGTCGAAGTCCCCTGAGTTGATCAGCCGGCCATGCTCGGTGAAAGCAGCTTCAGAGAGATCGCACGGCTCCCCCTGCATGGGTTCGATGACCTGCTCGATGGGAATGTCGTACTTGCGGGCAAACTCCCAGTCCCGCTGATCGTGCCCGGGCACGCTCATGACCGCGCCCGAGCCGTACTCCATGAGCACGAAGTTGGCGATCCAGACGGGCAGCGATGCGCCTGTGAGCGGATGGCGCACCGTGAACGCGGTGGCTATGCCGGCCTTTTCCATGGTGGCGAGATCTGCTTCCGCGGTCGTCGCCTGCTTGCAGTCAGCGACGAAGGCGGCCACCGCAGGGTCGCGCTCGGCCGCGGCAGCTGCGAGCGGGTGTTCCGCCGCCACGGCGACGTACGTGGCACCCAGCAACGTGTCGGGGCGGGTGGTGAAGACCGTCAGCGCGCCGTTCTGCTCGTTTACCGGAAAGTCGATCTCAACGCCTTCCGAGCGGCCGATCCAGTTCCGCTGCATGCTTTTGACCGATTCCGGCCAGCCGTCCATTTCGTCCAGACAATCGCGCAGCTCTTCGGCGTAGTCGGTGATCTTCAGAAACCACTGCGCCATTTCCCGGCGCTCCACCGGCGCGTTGGACCGCCAGCCTTTGCCGTCCACAACCTGCTCGTTAGCCAGTACCGTCTGGTCCACGGGGTCCCAGTTCACCACGGAATTCTTGCGGTAGACGAGGCCTTTCTCGTAGAGCTTCACGAACAGCCACTGCTCCCAGTGATAGTACTCGGGGTCGCAGGTGGCAAACTCGCGGGACCAGTCGATGCCGAAGCCGAGACGCTGCATCTGCCCGCGCATGTAGGCGATGTTGTCTTTGGTCCAGGTCGCCGGCGGGATGCCGTGCTTGATCGCCGCATTCTCTGCGGGCAGTCCGAACGCGTCCCAGCCCATGGGCTGCATGACGTTGTAGCCTTTCAGGCGCCGGTAGCGGTTGATGACGTCAGCCAGCGTGTAGCAGCGTACGTGGCCCATGTGCAGCCGGCCGCTGGGATACGGGAACATGGCCAGGCAGTAGAACTTCTCCCCCGCTGCGTCTTCCGACGCTCGAAAGCTCTCGGCGTCGGCCCAGGCGCTCTGCGCGCGAGCCTCCACTGCATGGGGGTCGTAAACGGAAGTCATGATCTGCCCTGGTGACGGTGTATTTCGGGGCGGCAAATATACCACCAGGGCCGGTGGATGGCGCGCCGGTTAGACGGCGCCGGGACGCAGACATCAGCCGGGGCAGCGCCCCGGCAACGGTGCTTTGCCCGCTAGCGGCGCCGGCTGGTGAAGATGCCAGCGAGGCCCAGGCCGAGAAGCAGCAGCAGCGGAGGTTCGGTCACAGCGACCGCATCACCCTGCGCACGGATCGTGTAACCCGTGCCCCCGCCATGGTCTTCCCGGAGGATCTGCAGGAAATGCTGGCCGGCGGCGAGCGTGCCGGCATTTGCCGAATACTCGAAGGCCACCGCACCGCCCGGCGCCATGGCACCGATGAGGTAGTTGCCGTCCAGCCACACATACACACCGTTGTCGATGCCGACGTCGATCGTGAAATTCGTCAGCGTCTGCGTGAGCGTGAATTCATAGACGATGGCAGTTTCCGTGTTCACTGCCCAGGTGGCGGGAATGGCCTGCGGCCCCGCCGACCAGGCGCCGCCCAGCGCCGTGGTGTTGCCCAGGAAGTTGCCGAGGGCTGCCTGCGTTCCGGCATCGGCGCCACCCAGGTTGGGTTCTGAGGCGTTCGGCGGGATCACCGGGTCCGCGCCACCAAAAGAGTTGGCGCCGGGAAAGAGCGGATTGCCCGTGGCAGCATCGGTTTGCGCCCCCAGACCGCTGTCCAGCGCCAGATCACCCAGGCCGGCGTTGTAGTAGCCCTGCGTGGAATTGTCGATGATGATCAGCGCATTGGCCGCCCCAGCCATCAAGGTGAAGGCAGTGGCGATGGCGAGAAAGCAAGTCTTCTGCATGTCGAGCTCTGGACTCAGGATTATCACCGGAGATAAGCAAAGTTCGTACCAGCAGGCTGGGCCCCGCAAAATCAAACGGTTAGCGACAGGGACCGGGAGCACTGTAAAGCAATCCTGCGGTTCGGATCGTTTCCGCCGGAATTCCTGTAAAGGAAGGCGACGGTGCCGCGCGTGCTGCCGACCGATCGATGACGCCGGCCCCCATTGCTGCTACCGTCCCGGCCATGTGGCGCAGACAACCCATAGCCATTGCCCTTCTGGTGAGCGTCGCCGTACACGCCTGCCTGCTCATGATCCGGGAAGAGCGCATCGAGCCGCGTCACGCAACCCTCGACATCACCCTGATCACAACCGTCAGGCCCGCGCCGCCGGAGGCGACACCGCCGACATCACCAGCCGACCCGGTGACGCCACCGGTG
>CAZYYJ010000017.1:0-70610 GCA_964651595.1 uncultured Pseudomonadales bacterium
TGGCTCACCGGCAGGTGCAGGGCTTGCTGCCAGGCCGCCGGGGAGGCCAGCACGTCACCCAGCGCCGTGAGGGGATTCAAACGCTCGGTCACCCAGGTCTGCATGAAAGGCTGGGCCGTTTCCCAGAGGTCGAGTTCGGGGTAGAGCTGCCGGCCAAGCCCTTCGATGTACAGCAGGGTTTTCTGCAGCAGCACGAGCTGCGGCTGTATCTCCATCTCGAAGCGCCCGGCGGTGCTGAAGAGCTCCACCACGAATTCGCCGAAGGAGATTTCGGCCAGGGGTTTTGCAAAGATCGGCTCGCAGAGGTCGCGGATCACGCGTTCAAACTCACCGGCGTCGACGTGGGGCGGTATCCACCCGCTTTCGTGGTGCAACGCGGCCACGCGCGCGTAGTCCTGCTCGAAGAACGCGACCAGGTTCTGCGCGAGGTAGTTCTGGTCCGCCTCGGTGAGGCTGCCGATGATGGCGCAGTCGAGCGCTATGTAGCGCGGGTCGGCCGGGTCGGTCGTGTCGATGAGGATGTTGCCCGGGTGCATGTCCGCATGGAAGAAGTTGTGCCGGAACACCTGCGTGAAAAACGTTTCCACGCCTTTGTGGGCCAGACGCTGCATGTCCACACCCTGGGCATGCAGCGAAGCCACGTCGCCGATGGGTGTGCCGTACACGCGCTCCATGACCAGCAGCCGGGAAGTGCTGTGCTGGAGATGAACGCGCGGGACGTACAGCAGCTCCGAAGCGGCGAAGTTGCGCCGCAGGGTGAGCTGGTTACGGCCTTCCTGGAGCAGATCCAGCTCGCTCAGAAGCACCTGCTCGTGATCGCGGACGACGCGGGGCAGATGCAGGCGATACGCATCGTCGACCAGCCGGTCGAGCCAGGCCGCCACGCCTTTCAGGTGGTGCATGTCGTCGCGGATGGTGGCCTCGATGCCCGGGCGGACAATTTTGATGACCACCTCGGCGCCGTCCTGCAGGCGCGCTGCGTGCACCTGGGCAATGGACGCGGAGGCAAGCGGCTGTGGATCGATGGTTGTGAAGAGCGCCCGCCCTTCCGCGCCCAATTCCTGCTCCACAAAGGCTTCTACAGAAAAGTCTTTGATGGGCGGTACCCGGTCCTGCAGGGTCGCCAGAGCGTCGGCCACAGCGGGCTCGAGCAGATCTCTGCGCGTGGAAAGCAGCTGGCCCAGCTTGATGTACACCGGGCCGAGTCCCAGCAGGCAATCGCGGAGCCGCTCGCCCAGAGGCTGAGCGGGGGCTGGCAGCACCGCGCGTAGGCCCCGCAGGGCCCAGCGCAGTGTCGGCGAAGGGACATCGTCGGGAGAGACAGCCAGATCCAGCCGGTGCGCCAGGGCGGCGCGGAGCAGCCTCAGCGATTTCGCGACCGGGTGTTTCACGGTGCTGACGCGGCGTCGGCGTCTTCCGTGCGCGGCTTTGCCAGCAGAGCCGCGCGCGCTTCCAGCCGGTCGAGACGCAGGCGCAGGGCATCTGTTCTGGACAGAAGCGACTCCATGGATCCGGTGTTCACGAACCGCTGTCCGCTCTGTTGATCCAGCTCGGTTTTCATGGCGTCCACGGCGCTCTGCACACCGCGCCAGCCAAGCTCCACGGCCCCCAGCAGCCGGGCCGTGGCGGCGTCGCCGATTGCGCGCGACAGGGCTTCGACCGGATCCGGTCGGTAGCGCGCCGCAAGCCCCTGGAAAGCCAGCAGCACACCGTGGTCGCCGTCGATGCGCAGGGTCTGCGCGGGGGCGGGTATCACTGCGGGCCACAGGCTGTGCAGCACAGCCTGCGCTGAGCCCCGCACGATCACGTGGGGCTCGTCCGCTGCGCCGCGAACACAGGCCAGCTCGCCGTTCTGCACGATGAAGTGCACCGTGAGTGGCGGCGCCTCGCATTCGAGCTGACAGCATTGCGCTTCGAGCGCCAGCAGTTCCGCTGTGACGGTTGCGTCCCGGTCGGCCACAGCCCGCGCGACGGTGGTGGCGAAGTCGGTGCAGGCGTCCAGCAGAGCTGCCGAAAAAAGACTGGTCAACGGATGCATGCCGGACTCGCGCGGCTCAGCCGCTGGCGGCCGGTTTCGTGCCCCGGTGCGCAGCGGCAACACCGCCGAGCAGGTCATGACACACCACGTCGGCGAAGCCGGCGTCTTCGAACATCTGCGCCAGCGCTTCCTGTGACGGATGGACCCGGATGGACTCGACCAGATACTGATAGGGCTGGGCATCGCCCACCAGTGCCCGACCTGCCAGCGGCCATAGACCCTGAAAGGCGCGATAGGCGCGGTCGAAAGCCGGGTGGCGCGGATGCGAAAACTCCAGCACCGTGAGACTGGCGCCGGGGACGAGCACGCGGAGAAGCTCGGCGAGCCCGGCGTCTTTGTCCGTGAAGTTGCGCAGGCCGAAACTGATGCACGCGGCGTCGAAGCTTGCGTCCGCGAACGGCAGGGCTTCCCCGGGCGCCGCACAGAACACCACGTTGGCTGCCCCCTCGTCCAGCAGCCGGTCGCGGCCGACACTCATCATGGCCTGGTTGGGGTCGGTCAGCACCACCCGACCCGCTGCGCCTACCGCGCGAGAGAGCAGGGCACTCATGTCACCGGTGCCACCGGCCAGGTCAAGCACGCGGTGGCCGGGACGCACGGCCATCATTTCGACAACCGCGCGCTTCAACAGTCGATGTGTGCCCAGCGACATGAGATCGTTCATCACGTCATAGCGTGAAGCGACATTGCGGAACACCTGCCCGACCAGCTCGGGCTTGTCTTCGCTGCTGACTTTGCGGAAGCCGAAATCGACGTCGGTCATGGTGCGTTCAGGGGGCGTGAATTCGTCGCCGCCATGTTAACGGTCCGGCTGCCATTGGCCCACCGGTACGCTCGGCAGGCGCGACAGGTTGGCCGCTTTCAGTTCTGTGAGGTAGTCGTTCCAGTAGCGGTCCTGGTTGGTGCCCAGGTCGTGCAGGTACGCCCAGCCATAGATGCCGCTGTCGTGGCCATCGTCGAAGATCAGCCGCACGGCGTAGTTGCCCACCGCTTCAATGCCTTTGATGCCCACGTGCTTCTTGCCGACCTGCAGCTTGCGCTCGCTTTCGCTGTGGCCCCTGACTTCGGCAGAGGGTGAGTACACGCGCAGCAGTTCCGCCGGCAGGCTCAGGGTCTGCTCCTGCCAGGCCAGCTCCAGCGTATGGGCAATCTTGTGATAGACGATCTTTTTTGGTGCCTGCATACCCTTCACCAACTTGTGGATGTGGGCGAGAAACGCTCCGAAGAAACGTCGCTCACAAAATGAACCTGGAAAGGTCCGTGTTGCTGGCCAGGTCAGCCAGGTGCTCGTTCACGTAGGCCGCATCGATCACCACGTGCTGGGTCGCCGTTTCCCCGGCAGTGAACGACAACGCCTCCAGCAGCCGTTCCATCACCGTATGCAGGCGTCGTGCACCGATGTTCTCGGTGCCTTCGTTCACTTCCCAGGCGAGGTGGGCAATGCGCTCTATGCCGTCGCGGGTAAATTCGAGATCCACGCCTTCCGTCGACAGCAGGGCCTGATACTGCTCAGTGAGGCTCGCGTTGGGCTCGACGAGAATGCGCTCGAAGTCGGCGGGCGTGAGGGGTGCCAGTTCCACGCGGATGGGCAACCGTCCCTGCAGCTCGGGGATGAGGTCTGCGGGTTTGGCCAGATGAAAGGCGCCGGAGGCGATGAACAGGATGTGATCGGTGCGCACCATGCCGTACTTCGTGGATACGGTGCTGCCTTCGATGAGCGGCAGCAGGTCGCGCTGCACGCCTTCGCGCGACACGTCGGCGCCCATGCCTTCGCTGCGTTTGGCAACCTTGTCCAGCTCGTCGATGAACACGATGCCCGTCTGCTCGACGGTGTCTACCGCCTGGGCTTTGATCTCGTCTTCGTTGACCAGGGCGGCCGCTTCCTCGTCGCGCACCTTGCGCAGCGCATCGCGGATCTTCAGGCGCTGGGAACGCTTTTTGCCGCCGCCGAACTGGCTGAACATGTTCTGCAACTGGCTGGTCATCTCCTCCATGCCTGGTGGCGCCATGATCTCCACGCCCACGGCGATGGGCTCCAGCTCGATCTCGATTTCCCGCTCGTCCAGCTCCCCTTCGCGGAGCTTCTTGCGCATGAGCTGGCGGGTGGACGAGCTGGGACCCTGCTCGTCGCCGTCGTTGAAACCTACCGCGCGGGGCTCGGGCAGCAGCGCATCCAGCACGCGTTCCTCCGCGCGGTCTTCCGCCTGCGAGCGCACGCGCACCATCTCCTGCTCGCGCAGCATGCTCACAGCCACGTCGGCCAGGTCTCTGACAATAGACTCCACGTCCCGCCCGACGTAGCCCACCTCGGTAAATTTGGTTGCCTCGATTTTGATGAACGGGGCATTGGCCAGCTTCGCCAGCCGCCGGGCGATCTCCGTTTTGCCCACGCCGGTAGGGCCGATCATGAGGATGTTCTTGGGACTGATCTCATCGCGCAGGGCCTGGGGCAGCTGCATGCGGCGCCAGCGGTTGCGCAGGGCAATGGCCACGGCGCGCTTTGCGTCATCCTGTCCGATGATGTGGTTGTCCAGCTCGTGCACGATTTCGCGCGGAGTCATGACGGTTTTCTCGAGGGTGTCGTTCACTTGGATGAGGTTCCGGTAATTCAGGACGCCGCCGCAGGCAGCGTTTCGACCGTGTGGGTCTGATTGGTATAGATGCAGATATCGCCGGCGATTCTAAGGGCTTCGCGCACAATCGCTTCCGGCGGCAGGTCGGTGTTTTCGGCGAGGGCCGTGGCCGCCGCCCGGGCAAAGCCGCCGCCGGAGCCGATAGCCAGCACGCCGCTTTCGGGTTCGATCACGTCGCCGTTGCCGCTGATGAGAAAGGTTGCACTGGCGTCAGCCACGATCAGCATGGCTTCCAGCCGGCGCAGCGCGCGGTCGGTACGCCACTCTTTCGCCAGCTCCACGGCAGCGCGGGCAAGCTGCCCGGGGTACTTTGCCAGTGCTGCCTCAAATTTCTCGAACAGGGTGAAAGCATCGGCTGTGCCGCCGGCAAAACCGGCGATGACGCGGTCGTTGTGCAGCTTGCGTACTTTGACGGCGTTGCCTTTCATCATGGTGTCGCCGATCGAGACCTGACCGTCGCCGCCCATGGCCACCTGTGATGCACCACGCACAGCGACGATGGTGGTACCGTGAAATTCCTGCATGACGCTCCTTGCACTGGGGCCTCGGACTCAGGCGCCAGGGTTGTGCCCCCATGGTGGGGTCCCCGGCGCGGGTGTCGTTAGGCAAACCTGCGGATAGTGGGGGCGGTCAGCGCCCTTTTCAATTGTGGTTGTTCTGCCATGCGGCAGCGAGGCCGCGCTGGCGCAGGCGGGTCATGGCGCGGTCGGCGTCCACCTTGCGCTCGAAGGGACCGACACGCACGCGGTACCAGGCCCCTGCGGACTCCACCCGGGCCGGCAGATTGTCCAGCAGAAGTTCCGCGCGCAGCTGTTCGGCAGCGCCGCGGTCGCGGAAAGATGCGGCCTGCAGCGCGTAGCTGCGCTCGGCGGCTTCCTCGGGGTCCGGTACCGGGTAGGCGGTGAGGTCCGGTTGTACCTCTGTCCGGCGCAGCATGTCTTCGAAGTGGAAGGTGACCTTGGACGCCGGCGTCTGCGCGCTGGCGGTGGCGTCGTTCGTCACGGCCGCCCTACGGCTGTCGAGAAACTCCGGGGCGTAGGCTGCAACCAGCACCACCAGCGCACCCACGATGGCGCCGCTCGAAAAGCTCGGGCCGTGGAACAGCACCCGCTGAGAGCCCGGGCTGGCAGGGCGCGCGCGGCGATTGCTCTTCTTCTTCTTCGCGCTGCCGGAGCGTTTGGCAAAATCCTTGGTCATGGGCCTCTCGATCGATGCAGGGTTACAGGCTGTCGTAGGGGTCGACGTCGATGGACCAGCGCACGTCGCGCGGCACGTTCAAACCGGCCGCCGTGAGGCGGGTAAGCGCAGCATGCAGGATGCGGCGCGAAGGCGCGAGCAGCATGAGCTGGTAGCGGGTGCGATTGGCCAGGCGCGCCAGCGGGGCTGCGACGGGGCCCAGCACTTCGAGCTGGTCGCCGGTTGCCTTCAGCACCGGGCGCATCGCGTCCAGCGCGGCAAGGGCGGACGCTGGCTGCACCCCGTCGGCGCGCAGCATCGCCATGGCGCTCACAGGCGGCATGGCGAGGTGAGCCCGCTCTTCGAGCTCGCGGCGGGCAAAGCCGGCATAGCCGTCGTTGATGAGGCTTACCAGCGTCGGATTGTCCGGTCGATAGCTCTGCAACCAGACTTCCCCCGGTCGGGACGCGCGCCCGGCCCGGCCGGCAACCTGCACGATGAGCTGTGCGGTGCGCTCCGGGGCGCGGAAATCGGGACTCAGAAAACCGGCATCGGCATTCAGTACGGCCACCAGGGTGACGTTGGGAAAGTGGTGTCCCTTCGCCAGCATCTGCGTGCCCACCATGATGCACGGCTCACCTTCGTTGATCTGGGCCAGCCGCGATTCCAGGGCCCGCTGGCTGCGTACGCTGTCGCGGTCGATGCGCATGACCGGGACGTCGGGGAAGCGCTTTGCGAGGGCCGCTTCGCTGCGTTGCGTGCCCATGCCCAGGGGCAGCAGCCGTTCGCTGCCGCAGGCTTCGCAGGCCTCGGGCACCTCGAAGCGCAGTGCGCAATGGTGACAGATCAGCATCCCCCGGCCGCTTTGGCGGGTGGGCGCATGAAGCGTCAGACGGGCGTCGCAATCCGAGCAATAGGCCTGCCAGCCGCAGGCGGCGCAAAGGAGGGTGGGGGCATAGCCGCGACGGTTGAGAAACACCAGCACCTGTCCGCGCGCGCCGAGGTGGCGGTCGATGGCGCGTTCCAGCGCGACGGAGATGCCGTCCGGCGCACTCTGCCCGCGCAGGTCGACAACGTGGTAGGCAGGCATCTCGGCGCCGCCGGCACGCCGCGGCAGGGTGAGGTGGCGAAAGCGCCCCTGAGCGGTGTTGTGCACGGTTTCCAGGGCCGGTGTGGCGCTGCCCAGCACCACCGGCACACCCAGGCTCTGGGCGCGCTTTATGGCCACGTCGCGGGCCGAATAGCGCAAGCCGTCCTGTTGCTTGTAAGAACCGTCGTGTTCCTCGTCCACGATGATCAGGCCCAGCCGCTCGAACGGGGTGAACACCGCGGACCGAGTGCCCACCACAACGTCCACAGCCCCGGCACCGGCGGCGAGCCAGGCCTGCAGGCGCGCAGTGTCGGCAAGATTGGAGTGCAGCATGGTCACGCGCGAGAAGCGCCGCTGAAAGCGGGTCTGCGTCTGTGGTGTCAGCGCAATCTCCGGCACCAGCACCAGGACCTGAGCCCCAGCGGCCACCACCGGGGCCATGGCCTGCAGATACACCTCGGTTTTACCGCTGCCGGTCACCCCTTCCAGCAGAAATACCTGAAAGCGTGAGAGCGCGGCGCGGATGTGCTCGATGGCGCCCGCCTGGGCCTCGTTGGGACTGAGCGGGGCTTCCAGGGCGGCGGTCTCGGGCGCTGCGCACGGCTCTATGTAGCCTTCGTCGGCAAGGACGCGCAGGGCGCGCGCGTTGTGCCCGGCTGCCGTGAGGGTAGCGCGGTCGCTTGCGCCGCGCGCCACGAGAAAGTCGACCAGCGCCTGCTGGGCCGGTGCGCGCGTTTTGTCGAAGCGCTTACCGGTGGTGCGCCAGTGATCGGGCGGCGCGGGCGTGGCGCTGGCCCCCCGGCGTGCGGCTGCAGGCAGAATTGCTGCCAGCACCTCGCCCAGCGGGTGGTGGTAGTAGGTGCTCATCCAGTCGGCGAGCGCGACCAGCTCGGGCGGCAGCAGCGGGGCCGCGTCGAGAGTTTCGCTGATGGGTCGCAGCCTGGCTGCCTCGGTGCTGGGCGGATGTGCCACGCACACGGCCACGGTGCTCTGACGACCGAAAGGCACCCGCACTCTGGCACCTATGGGTGGCAGAGCCATGGTGGGCGGCACGCTGTAGTCGTAGGTGGCGTGCAGCGGCCGCGGCACGGCTACGCGGATGAGCCGGTCGGGGGCCGGCGCTGGCGCGGCGGTCAACAAGGAGGTCTGGGCGTTATCCGGCACTGCTGGGGCTGTGGGGGTTGCTGATGACCGCTTGCAATAGCGATTGTCAATGCGGCGACTTCTGGTACACTGCGCCGCCCCGAAATCGAGTACCGCGTAGAGCCACGCCATGAAGCCTGAGATTCACCCCGAATACAACACGGTCAAAGCCACCTGCAGCTGTGGCAACGTGATCGAAGTGGGCTCGACGCTGAGCGAAGACTTTCACATCGACGTGTGCTCGAAGTGCCACCCGTTCTACACGGGCAAGCAGAAGATTGTCGACTCCGGCGGTCGCGTGGAGCGGTTCCGTCAGCGCTTCGGCAACCGCGGCAGCGCTGCTTCCAGCTAACTCACGCGCGCTGTCACCGCACGGGGCGCGTTGCACGGTTTCTGCCCTTCACGCAGAAATTCTCTTCCCCGGGCACCTTTAGACGCTCGCACGGTCTTATACTGGCACAAGCAGTAGAGATCTGGAGAGGTCCTGCCGTGCCCGACAAGCAAGAATTCGATGCGACCCAGGAGCGGCCATTCACCGGTGTGCTCAAGCGAGCCGTGGCGCTGCTCGCGGGGGTTCTGACGCTCTCAGGCGCCGCGCTCAACGCCCATGCCGTGGGTGCCGGTGCCCAGTACTACAACGAGTATCTCGAAAAGGATCTCATCTACCCGGACGAACAATGGCAGGACTACGTCACCGAGATCGGTGAGCGGCTGCTGGCCCAATCGCCTCACGCCGGTCGCACCTATACGTTTGTGGTTACCGACGAACCCTACATCAACGCCTTCGCCACGGCGGATGCCTACATCTTCGTCACACGCGGCATCATTTCGCACTTCAACAGCGAAGACGAGCTGGCCGGGGTGGTGGGCCACGAGATCGCCCACGTGGTGGCCAACCACGTGCCACGGCGCCAGCGGGTGAACCGCCTGGGACAGCTCTTCAGCTATCTCGGCGTGGCACTGACCAACAGCGGCTCCATGTTCGGTCTGTCGCAGCAGCTCACCGGTGTGATCGGCGCCGAATACGGCCGCGAGTACGAGCTCGAAGCGGACGAGCTAGGGACGGCGTACCTCATCAAAGCCGGCTACAACCCGCACGGGCTGCTGGACAGCATGTACCAGACGTCCAGCTATGAGGACTTCCGCAAGACCGTGCAGAACATGCCGTCACCCTACCGCGGCATTACCGGCTCGCACCCGGCCACGGAGAAACGGCTCAATCAGCTCATCAACCAGTCCAATCATCTGGTGCCGGCGCTGCTGCCGTCGCCGGAACGGGACTTCTTCTCCATGATCGATGGCATGACCTACGGCGACGAGGCCGCCACGGGTGTGGTGAAGGATGGCGTGTACTATCACGGCGCCCTGCGCCTCACGGTGGCCTTCCCCGAAGGCTGGGACGTGCGTTCCACGGCCAGCGAAGTGTTCGGCGTGCCGCCGCAGGGCTCCACGGCGCAGATTTCGCTGAAGCGTGTGGCGCCGCCGGACGGGCGTCAGACGCCGCTGGAATACCTCACCGAAACGCTGCGGCGTGACGATCTTGAGAACGGAGAGGAGATACAGGTGGGCCCGTACGTGGGTTATCTGGCGGACGTGAAGGTTGCCACCGGCGATTCTCAGGTGCGCAAGATTGCCGTGCTGTTCAAAGATGGCGGCGTGTACCTGTTCAACGGCGAACTGGGCAAAACCGGTGATCCGCAGGCATTCTCCGACGAATTCCGTGCCACGGTGTTCTCTTTCCGTGCCATGACCGGTCAGGATCTGCGCCAGGTCAACCGGCAGAGAATCAAGGTGATCGAAGCGAAGCCCGGAGACACCTACGCCGAGCTTGCCCGCAGGGTGCCTTTGAAAGGCAATGCGGAGGCAACGCTGCGGCTCATCAACGGCGACCATCCCCGCGGTGAGCCGCGCGCGGGCGATCGGATCAAGATCGTTCAGTAACCGGCGGGCCGGCCGCTCAGAACAGATCGATGGCGTTCACCGGCTCTTCGCTGTCGCCTTTGCCCACGGTCTCGGCCGGCGATGAAGACGGGGCGAACTCCTGCATGAAGTACTCGAAGACCGCGCCGGGCTGATTGGGCAATGCCGGCTTGCCCGATTCCGGGTCCACCTTGAGGCTGACGATGCCGGGCGGTTGCACCGGCTCGACCTCGGGCACCCCTGCAAGGGCCTGATCCATGAAATCGATCCAGATCGGCAGCGGGGTGTTCGAGCCGTAGGCGCGTGCGCCCAGCGGTGCGTGATTGCTGAAGCCGACCCAGACGGTGGTGACCAGGCTGTCGTTGAAACCGTTGAACCACGTGTCGGCGGCGTCGTTGGTGGTGCCGGTCTTGCCGGCAAGGTCGCCGCGCTGCAGCGAGCGCGCCCGGCCGCCGGTGCCGCGGAGGATCACGTCGCCGAGCATGGAGCGCATCATGAACACGTTGCGCTCGTCCAGCACCTGCGTGGCGTACACGGGCTCCTGGGGCGGCAGAGCTGCGCCCTCATCGGTATCCAGCACCACCGCGATGGCCTCCTCGGCGGTGGCCTCCGCACCGTCGGGCGTGTCGGGTTCGCCCTCTGGAACCGCTGGCGCGGGATCGGCCGTGTCTTCGGCGAGGAGCTCCAGCAGCGAGGTCGGCTCTTCAACCCCGTCGTCATCACCTGCGGGTGCCGGCATTTCACAATCGGGACAGACCAGCGGGTACTGTGGCCGGAAGATCACGTTGCCGTTGGCGTCGCGAATTTCCCGGATGATGTTGGGCTCGACGAGATAGCCGCCGTTGGCCAGCACTGCGTACGCACGGGCCATGGCAAGCGGTGTCACCGCCATGGTGCCGCCGCCGATCGCAAGCTGTGTGTTGCGGGGGAAGTCGCGAATGCCGAAGCCGAAGCGGCTGACATGTTCCAGCACGTGGCCGGCGCCCACCTTGAGCAGCACGCGCATGGAGACGAGATTGATGGAGCGGTACAGGGCCTCACGCAGGCGTGTCGGCCCGTTGTAGCGGTTGTTGTCGTTGTCGGGCCGGTACTGGGATTCGAGGTTCGCATCGTCGAAGACGAGCGGTGCGTCCATGAAGATGTCAGCCGGCGTGACGCCGGCCGCGAGGGCCGCTGAGTAGACAAACGGTTTGAAGCCGGAGCCAGGCTGGCGGGCCGCCTGCAATGCATGGTTGTACTGGTTGCGGTAGAAGTCGTAGCCACCCACCAGCGCTTTCACGCTGCCGTCGGTGGGGCTCAATGCCACCAGCGCCCCCTGAATTTCGGGCGCCTGCGCCAGCTCCCAGCCGTCCTCCCGGGGGGCGATGCGGACGAGATCGCCCGGCGCGAGAATCTCCGCGAAGGACTTCAGCGGCGGACCGCGCAGATCCACCTCGATGTACGGGCGCGCCCAGGCGCTGTCCTCCAGCTTCAGCGGCACCAGCGCACCCGTGCGGGTCAGCGCCACGGCGGTGTCCGGGGCCGTTTCGGGCGCTACGTCCACAATCAGGGCTGGATCCATGCCGGCAACGTTGGGCAGCGCGTCGAGCGCCGCCCGCAGACTGTCGGCAAGCTCGGGTTGCAGCTCGGCAGGGCCGGCGGCCTCCCCGGGCGCAGGCTCGTTCAGTTGCGCCAGCAGCGGCTCCGGCAGCTGTCCTTCCGGGCCGCGATAGCCGTGGCGCCGGTCGTAAGCCACGAGACCGCGGCGCATCGCTGCGATGGCTTCGGCCTGCTGGGCCGCGTCGATGGTGGTGACGATCTCGTAGCCACCGGTGTACAGATCGGGCAGGGCGCTGGCAGCCAGGCGCCGGGCCCACTCGGACGGATAGGGGCTGGCTACGTCCAGCTCCCGCGCATGCACGGTGGCCGATATTGGTGTGGCGCGTGCCGCCTCGTACTCTTCGCGGGTGATGGAGTCCTGGGCCAGCATGAGCGATAGCACCACGTTGCGCCGTTTCAACGCCCGTTCCGGGCCGTTGATGGGGTTTCCTGCGGACGGCGCCTGGGGAATACCGGCCAGCATGGCGAGCTGCGGGAGCGTTAATTCGGCAAGTCCCTTGCCGTAGTAGGTCAGCGCCGCGGCCTGCGCGCCATAGGCCCGCTTACCGAAAGGTACGAGATTGATGTAGAGCTCCAGGATCTCGTCCTTGGTGAGCTCGCGCTCGATTTTCAGCGCCAGCAGCATTTCCTTGAACTTGCGCAGGAAACGCCGTTCCAGCGTGAACGACACGTTGCGGGCCAACTGCATGGTTATGGTGCTTGCGCCGGGCCCGAGTTCGCCGTCGGTTATCAGCGTACCAATGAGGCCCACGCTGTCGTTGGCCAGGGAAATGAAGTCGATGCCGCTGTGTTGGTAAAACCGCTTGTCTTCTGTGTCGAGTAACGCGTTGATGAACTGCTCGGGGACGTCCTCGAGATCGATGGGGATCAGGCGCCTTTCCCCGAATTCGCCCAGCAGAGCGCCCTCCGCGGAGTAGACGCGCAGCGGGGTTTCGAGCTGGACGTTGCGATACGTCTCAGCCTCGGGGACCTGAGGATCTAAATACAGAAATATGCCCGCGAGACTGAGCACTGCGGCACATAAACCGCCGAGGGACAGCCACATAATACTGCGCAAGGCTACTCGGGTTGGTTGTGTCAGCTTTATTGGCAAACCGTCCGTATCAGTGGAGAAAAGGGAAATTCTAACCGCATGTGGCAATCGGGCATACGCAATCACCCCTGTCGAGCACTATTCCTACATGCCCCCGGGCGTGTGGCAGATTGCTCTGCAGCTACGACTGTTATTTAATGTCACGTTGCATGTATAAGGCGTAAGTGCTTGCGACTGATAGGGAAATGAGGTGGTCGCCATACACATGAACATGCACACGAACATGCACATTGAAAGACGCGGCATGCACAAAGACAGGCATGAAAGTGTAGTGACGAATAAGTTACGAACCCCTTATAGACAGCGCGAAGCAAACGTCGCATAAGGCAGCGAAGGAAACTCCCCCGGAAAACCACGCCAGCATAGGAAATCGACTGTGGCTCTGTTTGGAAACCTGTTAGGAAAAAAGACGAATACGCTGCTCGGGCTGGACATCAGTTCCACGTCCGTTAAGTTGTTAGAGCTATCGCTAGCTAACGACAAGTATAAGGTGGAAGCCTACGCTGTGGAACCGCTGCCGCCAAATGCGGTGGTGGAAAAGAACATCAGCGACGTCGAAGGTGTCGGCGACGCCGTCAAGCGCGTGCTCAACCGCGCCAAAGCCGGCAGCAAGCTTGCGGCCGTGGCGGTTGCCGGTTCAGCCGTGATCACGAAGACCATCGAGATGGATGCCGAGTTGTCCGACGACGACATGGAAAACCAGATCACGGTCGAAGCGGACCAGTACATTCCCTATCCCCTCGACGAGGTAGCCCTCGACTTCGAGGTGCTGGGCCTCTCGGAACGCAACCCGGAGCAGGTGGAAGTGCTGCTGGCAGCCTGCCGGCGCGAAAACGTGGAGATGCGCGAGGCGGCGCTGGATATCGGCGGCCTCAAGCCCACGGTGGTGGACATCGAAGCCCACGCCATGAAGCGCGCCTTTGACCTGGTCAAGCCGCAGCTCGGCGCCAACCCGGACGATCTCGTGGTGGCCATCATCGACATCGGCGCCACCATGACCACGCTGTCCGTGCTTGCGGACGACAAGGCGATCTACACACGCGAGCAGCTCTTCGGCGGCAAGCAGCTCACCGAAGAAATTCAGCGCCGTTACAGTCTATCCTTTGAAGAAGCAGGCCTTGCCAAGAAACAGGGTGGTCTGCCGGACGACTACACCGACGAAGTGCTGCAGCCGTTCAAGGAAGCCGTGCTGCAGCAGGTTACCCGGTCGCTGCAGTTTTTCTTCTCGTCGTCACAGTACGACGATGTGGACTACATCGTGCTTGCCGGTGGCACCGCATCCATTGAAGGCCTGGCGGAAATGATCGAAGCGAAGCTCGGTACGCCGACGCTGATCGCCAACCCCTTCGCGGACATGGCGCTGGCGTCGAAGGTCGATGCGCAAATGCTGGCGAATGACGCGCCGGCTCTGATGATTGCCTGCGGACTGGCGATGAGGAGTTTCACCTAGTGGCAAACATTAACCTGCTCCCATGGCGTGAATGGGAGCGCGAACGCAAGAAGAAAGAGTTTGTCATCCAGATCGTGGCAGTGCTGGCCATTGCGGCCGGCCTGGTGCTGGGTGCAGGACAGTCGCTGGACGGGCAGATCAAGGATCAGCAGGCCCGGAACCAGTTCATCACGTCCAAGATAGCCCTGCTCGACAAGCGCATCGCTGAAATCAAGGATCTGCGCCGGCAGCGTGAAGACCTGCTGGCCCGCATGCGCGTGATCCAGGAGCTGCAGGGCAACCGGCCGGTGATCGTGCGGGTCTTCGACGAGGTCGTACAGACGCTTGCGAAGGGTGTGCACTACGAGAAGATCTCCATGGCCGGCGGCGCGCTGGAGGTGCAGGGCATCGCCGAGTCCAACAACCGTATCTCGGCGCTCATGCGCAATCTGGACGGCTCGGACTGGTTTACCCTGCCGAACCTCAAGGGCATCAAGGAAGACCCCACCAACTCCGATTACGGTGAGCAGGCGTCTACCTTCGATCTGACGTTCGTGCAGACGAATCCGAACAAGACCGACGAGCTAGAGGAGGACCTGTAGTGGCTCTGCAAGACTCCCTCGAACAGCTGAAAGGTCTGGATTTCAACAATCTGGACGTCAACAACATCGGTGCATGGCCCGGTGTGCTGAAAATCATCATTCTGCTGCTGCTGTTTGCGCTGGTGCTGGGTGCGGGCTATTCGCTGCACATCACCGACAAGCAGAAAGTGCTGGCCGGCGTGGAAGGCAAAGAGCTGGATCTGCGCGCCGACTACGAGGACAAGGCTGCCCAGGCCGCCAACCTCGAAGCCTACCGCGTGCAGAAACAGGAAATGGAAGCGGCCTTCGGGGCTTTGCTGCGTCAACTGCCCAGCGACACCGAGGTGCCCGGGCTCCTGGAAGACATCACCCGGACAGCGCTCAACAACGATCTCAGGATCGAGAGCATCGATCTGCAACCTGAGAACAAAACCGAATTCTACGTGGAGCTGCCCATCGAGGTGGTCGTGGAAGGCACCTACCACAAGATCGGTGCTTTCGTGAGCGGCGTGGCCAACCTGCCACGCATTGTGACGCTGCACGATTTCGACATCGAGCCGCAGAAGAAAACACAGATGCTGCGGATGGAAATTCTGGCGAAGACCTATCGCTATCTCGAGGAGGCGGAATGATGCGCTGGCTCAAGGTAACCCTCTGCGCATTGCTGGCCACCGGCCTCACTGCCTGCGGTGGGAGCAGCAATTTCGCGGACATCGAGGCCTTCATGAAGGAGGTGGACTCGCGCCCGAAGGGTCGTATCGAGCCTCTGCCGCCTATCGAGACGGTGCCGCCGTTTGCCTACAAGGCGAGCTCGCTGCGCAGCCCGTTTGAGCCGCCGGTGGTGGTAAAGCCCATCGATCAGCAGAGCGGCCCGCAGGTGACACCCAACTTCAACCGGGTGAGGCAGTACCTCGAGCAGTACCCCATCGGACAGCTGTCGATGGTGGGTACGCTGGAGCAGAACAACGCGATCTTCGCGCTCATACAGGATGCTGACGGCGGTGTGCATCGCGTTCAGCGCGGTGACTTCATGGGCACAGACCACGGCGAGATACAGGATGTCTCCGAAGGTGGTATCGAGCTCGTTGAGATTGTTCCGGACGGAACAGGTGGCTGGGTGGAGCGTGCCCGCACGGTAGCCCTGGCGAGTGGAGCTTAAAGGATGGAAATCATGCAGAAACGACTTCACAAATGGACGCTACGGGCGTTGATGCTGCCGCTTGCGGCCCTCTGGGGCGCTCTGGGCGCGCAGGGCGCGCTGGCGGCAACAATGCAGGCCATCGAGTTTTCCTCGCTACCGGGTGACAGCACCGAAATCCGTATGCGCTTCGACGGCACGCCGCCGGCGCCGAACGGCTACACCATCGAGCAGCCGGCGCGCATCGTGCTGGATCTGCCCGGCGTGGTCAGTGGCCTTGCGGAGAAACACCACGCGCTGGGTATCGGTAATGCCCGCCGGGTGTCGATCATCAGCACGAAGGACCGCACGCGGGCCATCGTGAATCTCACCCAGCTCGTGGGTTACGAAACCGACATACAGGGCAACGTGCTCGTGCTCACCGTAGGTGGCGCGGGTGTGACGGGTCAGCCCACCGACACGCAGATGCAGGTGGTGACCGAAGACATCCGTCCCCGGGCCTCGGGCGATTCGTCCATCACGGGCGTCGACTTCCGCCGCGGTAACGCCGGTGAGGGTCGTGTCATTCTCACGCTGAGCAATCCCAAGGTACCCGTTAACGTCACCGGCGACGCCGGCAAGATCCGCGTCGAGATCCGTAACACGCAGCTGCCCGCAGAGCTGCAGCGCCGCCTCGATGTCGTCGACTTCGCGACTCCGGTACGCATTGTCGATGCGCTGCAGGAAGGCGATCACGCGGTGTTCACGATTGCCGCCGAAGGCGACTACGACTACCTCGCGTACCAGGCGGACAACACCATGTCCATCGACGTCACCCCGCTGACAGAAGAGGAAGTGGCGGCGCGCGACGACGTGTTCAAGTACACGGGCGAGAAGCTTTCGCTCAACTTCCAGGACATTGAGGTGCGCTCGGTTCTGCAGCTCATTGCCGACTTCACGGACCTCAACCTGGTGGCGAGCGACACGGTGAGCGGCCGCATTACGCTGCGCCTGAAGAACGTGCCGTCCGACCAGGCTCTTGAGCTGATTCTGAAGACCAAGGGTCTGGATCAGCGTCTGGTGGGGAACGTGCTCATGGTTGCGCCGGCCGCAGAGATTGCTGCCCGCGAGAAGCTCGAGCTGGAAAACCAGAAGCAGATCTCCGAGCTTGCGCCGCTGCGCACGGACTTCGTGCAGATCCGCTACGCGTCTGCCTCCGAGCTCTTCAACCTCTTCGACTCGGCCAACTCGAACGGCCAGTCCATGATGTCCGACCGCGGCAGCGTCATTGTCGATGAGCGGACGAACGCAATTATTCTCACGGACACGGCAGACCGGCTGGAAGAGTTCCGCCGCGTCATCGCGCAACTGGATGTGCCCGTGCGACAGGTTCTGATAGAGGCGCGTATCGTTTCGGCGAACGCGACCTTTACCGAACAGTTCGGTATCGCCTGGGGTGGCGGTGCCATCGATGTGAACGGCGACGAAGCCTGGCGCTTCGGCGGCTCGCAGGAAACGCTGACCGAGCTGCAGAACATCCTGGTGAACGGCGACGGCGCCATCACCACGCCCGGCGACCTGGTCGTAGACCTCGGCGTCACCGGCGCAGGCGCGTCCAGCTTCGGGGTGGGCCTCACGGGCCTCGACTTCCTCGTCGATCTGGAGCTGTCAGCGCTGGCAGCCGACGGGCACGCCGAGGTGGTTGCGCGACCGAAGGTCATCACCGCAGACAAGAACCCGGCAGTCATCGAATCCGGTGTGGAGATTCCCTACCAGGAAGCCACGTCCAGCGGTGCTACCTCCACGTCGTTCAAGGACGCGGTGCTGTCGCTGGAAGTCACCCCGCAGATCACGCCTGACGATCGCATCATCATGGAGCTGAACGTCAAGCAGGACACGGTGGGCCAGGTGTTCAACGGCATTCCGTCGATCAACACCAACGAGATACAGACCGAAGTGCTGGTAGACAACGGTCAGACGGTGGTGCTGGGCGGTATCTTCCAGACAGACAAGAACGTGTCTGTCACCAAGACCCCGTTCCTGGGTGATATCCCGTACGTCGGCAAGCTGTTCAAACGCACCGTCGAGCGTGACGACAAAAACGAACTGCTGATCTTCATCACGCCGCGCATCATCACGGACGCACTGACCGACCGGTAACGATGCGCGCTTAAAGCCCTTGCTTTAAACTTAACGGCGCCCCAGGGCGCCGTTTTTCATGAAGCAGAACATATTCGTCGTAGGCCTCATGGCCGTTGGCAAGAGCACGGTGGGCCGAGCCCTCGCCGATACGCTCCACATGCCGTTCTACGACTCCGACCAGGAGATCGAAGCGCGCGCTGGCGCGGATATCGCGTGGATATTCGACGTGGAAGGTGAGAGCGGCTTCCGCGACCGCGAGGAACACGTCATCGACGATCTGTCCCGGCGGCAGGGGGTGGTTGTGGCCACCGGCGGCGGTGCTGTGAAGCGGGCCATCAACCGGCAGCATCTCGCGGCGCGGGGCACAGTCGTGCATCTCGACTGCCCCCTGCAGAAGCTGCTGGCGCGTACCCAGCATGACAAGCGCCGGCCGTTGCTGCAGGGTGAAGATCGCGAGCAGGTGCTGGCCAGACTGCTCTGCGAACGCGGACCGCTGTACGCGGAGATTGCCGACTACCGATTCATTTCAGGGGAACAGAGCGCGCGGCAGCTTGCGCGGCAGATCGTGGGAAAACTGAAGCAGGATGGAGTAGTCGACGATGCCTGAGCGAAGCCCGCACGGACGGTGCTGCGCGTGTTGACCGTTACCGTCGATCTGGGCGCGCGCAGCTATCCGATACACATCGGCCAGGGCGCGCTGGGGACGGTGCTGGGAGACACCCTCGCCGCCGTCATGCCGGGCCGGCGTGCCGCGGTGATCACCAACGATACGGTGTGGGCGCTGTACGGGGACGCGGTAACGGCCGCCCTCGGCGACCGCGAGATCGACGTGTTCTGCATGCCCGACGGCGAAGCGCACAAAACCCTGGCTACCTATGGGGATGCCCTGGATTTCCTGCTCACCCGCAAACACCCGCGGTCTACCACCATCGTGGCGGTGGGTGGCGGCGTTGTGGGGGATCTTGCCGGCTTTGTGGCTGCCACCTATCAGCGTGGGGTGGCCTTCGTGCAGATACCCACCACGCTGCTGGCCCAGGTGGATTCTTCCGTGGGCGGCAAGACGGCCGTGAACCATCCAGCGGGCAAGAACATGATTGGCGCGTTCTATCAGCCCGCAGCCGTGGTCATCGACACGGACGTGCTCACCACGCTGCCCGACCGGGAGTACGCCGCGGGTCTCGCGGAAGTGGTGAAATACGGTGTCATTGCTGACCCGGCGCTGTTTGCGTTTCTGGAAGAGCACGTGCAGGCGCTGAACGCCCGCGATCCGCAGGCCCTGGCTCACGTGATCGCCCGGTCCTGCGAGATCAAGGCGGCGGTGGTTGCCGAGGACGAACGGGAAGCGGGCTTACGCGCCATTCTCAATTTCGGCCACACCTTCGGGCACGCCATCGAAAATCTGGCCGGTTACGGCAGCTGGCTGCATGGCGAGGCCGTGGCGCTGGGTATGGTGCTGGCCGCCCGTTTCTCCGAGCGGCTGCGGCGCCTGCCGCAGGGTGACGCCCAGCGCATTGAGAACCTGCTTGCTGCCCTGCGCCTGCCGGTGGGCATGACCGACGCGCCGCCGCCCGCGGCCATGCGGGAGGCAATGGTGATGGACAAGAAGGCTGTGGACGGACGCATCCGCTTCGTGGTGGCGGATGCCCTTGGTCGCGTAGCGGTGACCGACAGCTATGCAACGGAAGCCCTCGATGCGACGCTGGCGGCGTTCGCAGGGCAGACTGTCTGACGCTCATGGCAGCGAGCGCGTTTCTGGAACTCACCCACAACCCCTTCGTGCCGCCGCGGGAGGGCTTTTTTCCCGGCGGCGACCGTAAAACCCATTTCGATCATATCCGCCATCTCAGTCAATGGTCGCGGCGCGTGCTGCTGGTCACGGGCCCGTTCGGCATTGGCAAGTCGACCCTGTTCGGTGAGCTGTCGAGTAATCTCGAGACCGGCACCAAGGGGGCCCGGTTGTCGGGCACCCGTGTCACGTCGCAGCGTGAGGTGCTGACGGCTGTGGCCCAGGGATTTGGCGTGGCGGCAGCTGACAACATGCATGCCGACGACATGCTGGCGCTGCTGGTGCGCCACGTCAGTGACGAGCAGGCGCGTGATCGCCTCTGCATGGTCATGGCGGACGATGCCCACCTGTTCAGTGCGGACGCGGTGGAAACACTGATTGATCTGGCGGGCCAGTGCCCGCTGCGCGTGGTGATGTTTGCGGAGACGGCGGTCATCGGCAGCATTTCACGCGCGTGCAAGCGCCACGATGTGGAGTGGTTCGAGATCCGCTTGACCGGTTTTCCCCGGGCCCAGGTGGGCGAATATCTCGAGTGGCGGTTTGCGCAGGCCGGTCACCGGGGTCGCCTGCCGATCACGGCTGCCCAGGTAGAAAAAATTGCCGACCGCTCCGGCGGCAACCCGCACGTCGTCGACATGATGGCGAACGAATTGCTGGCTGATCTGGAAACCGGCGGCGGACTGCACAACGGTGGTCGCTTCCCGCGACAGCATGCCCTGGTGGTGGGGCTGCTTGTTGTGCTCGTGGGCCTGGGGTATGCGCTGCTGCAGGAGCCCGTCGGGCACGCGCCGGTATCCGAAGCGGCCCCACCGCCGCTGGTGAGCGTGGATCCGGTACCTATGGAGACACTGCTGGGCAGCGAGTCGCGGCCGGCCCCTGTTCCACCGGCTGAGCAGCCGTCCGCTGAGCTGGCGGATGACACGTTGCCCACGGAGGACGCAGCGGAGCTTGTGGCCCTTGATCCCGAGCCCGAGCCCGAGCCCGAGCCCGAGCCCGAGCCGGCGCGGGTGGTCGTACGGGAGCCGGGACCGGTGCCGGAGGAGCCGCTGGTAACCACCGTGCCGACGCGGGTTGCGGCGGCGCCCCCGCGGGAGGAGCCCGACCGCGACGACGCAGCGCCGCCAGCGCCGGTACAACCCGCGACAGCCCCCGCACCGGCCGCGCCCGCTTCAACGTGGCTGACCGGACGGGCACCGGAGCATTTCACGCTGCAGCTGCACATGCTGTCGAGTCGGGAGCGGGCTGATGCGTGGATACGCGAGCAGCCGGAGGCGGAAAACTATGGCGTCATTCCCGTGCAGCGCGACGGCGCTGCACGGTTCGTGATTGCTTACGGTGACTTTGCCAGCCGGGAAGCGGCCCAGGCGGCAGCAACGAGATTGTCGCTGTCTCAGCCCTGGATACGTCGCATCGGTGATCTTCAGGCCGCAGCAACCGGCAGCTGAGCCGGTACGCTGCAGCTCAAGGCAGTTCGGTAGAGCCCATGAGGTAGCGGTCCACCTCGCGGGCGGCTTCACGCCCTTCGTTGATGGCTCTTACCACCAGAGACTGGCCGCGCCGACAATCGCCGGCAGCAAACACGCCCGGGACACTGGTGGTGTACTTTCCGTACTCGGCGGCGTAGTTGGAGCGCTGGTCGTACTCGATACCCAGCGGGTCGCTCACGGCGTGCTCAGGGCCGAGAAAACCCATGGCCAGCAGCACGAGGTCGGCGGGCCATTCTTTCTCGGTGCCTTCCACGTTCTCGAATTTGCCATCCACCATCCGCACTTCCACCGTGCGCACACCGGTCACATGGCCGTTGTGGTCACCGATGAAGTTCAATGACGAGATGCTGTACACACGGGGATCGCAGCCCTGCACGGTCGTGGCTTCCTCATGGCCGTAGTCGACCCGGAAGATCCGTGGCCACGTGGGCCAGGGATTGTTCGGCGCGCGTTCCGCCGGCGGCTCCGGAAACAGCTCGAAGTTGACGAGATTCTTGCAGCCGTGGCGCAACGAGGTACCGATGCAGTCGGTACCCGTGTCACCGCCTCCGATCACGATGACGTTTTTGTCTTTTGCCGAGATGTACTCACCGTCGGCGTGGTTCGAATCAAGCAGACTCTTCGTGTTGGCGGTGAGGAAGTCCATGGCAAAGTGCACACCCGTCAGCTCGCGGCCGGGGATGGGCAGATCGCGGGGCACCGTCGCGCCGGTGGCAAGCACCACCGCGTCGTTTTCCTCTTTCAACGACAGCACGGACAGGCTGCCTTCGGCACCATCGCCTACGGCAACCCCGGTGCGGAAACTGATGCCTTCGGCTTCCAGCAACTTGACGCGTCGCTCTACGACCTCGTCCTTGGCGAGCTTCATGTTGGGAATGCCGTACATCAGCAGCCCTCCCACCCGGTCGGCACGCTCGTACACGGTAACGGTGTGGCCCGCCTTGTTGAGCTGGGCCGCGGCGGCCAGCCCGGCCGGGCCGCTGCCGATCACCGCCACCTGCTTGCCGCTGCGGCTGGCGGGCGGCTCCGGTATCACCCAGCCTTCCTCGAAGCCGCGGTCGATGATGGCCATTTCGATGTTCTTGATGGTCACCGCCGGGTCGGTGATGCCGAGCACACAGGCCCCTTCACAGGGCGCCGGACAGACGCGGCCTGTGAACTCGGGGAAGTTGTTCGTCTTGTGCAGCCGGTCCAGTGCTTCCCGCCACTCGCCGCGGTACACCAGGTCGTTCCACTCGGGGATGAGGTTGTGGATGGGACAGCCTTCCTCGGACTGACAGAACGGCACACCGCAGTCCATGCACCGGGCGCCCTGGGTGGTGAGCCGGTCGACGTCGTGGTCGGTGTAAATCTCTTTGAAGTCGAGCAACCGCGCCGTGGCGTCGCGGTAAGGCGCCGCGTTGCGGGGAAACTCCATGAAGCCTGTTGCTTTACCCATCTGTTAACTGTTCTTACTGTTTCTGGACTGCGGTAGCGATGACGACCGGGAAGGCCGTGCCGGCGTGCTAGCCGGCGCTGACCTGTTGCTTTCTTTCTTCGAGCACGCGCTTGTAGTCGGTAGGCATCACTTTGACGAACTGCGCGAGGCTGGCCTGCCAGTTGTCTAGCAACCCGGCAGCCACCGTGGAACCGGTGTACGCCTTGTGCTTTTCCAGCATGGTGCGCAGCTCGGCGATGTCTTCCTCGGCGTCGAGGCCTTCCAGCTCCACCATCTCCATGTTGCACAGCTGCGGAAATGCCTGCTGAGGGTCCCAGATATAGGCCACGCCGCCACTCATGCCGGCGGCGAAGTTGCGCCCGGTCGGCCCGAGGATGGCAACCCGCCCGCCGGTCATGTACTCGCAGCCGTGATCGCCCACGCCTTCCACCACCGCTCGGGCGCCCGAGTTGCGCACGCAGAAGCGCTCGGCGGCCACGCCGCGGAAATACGCCTCGCCGGAGGTGGCGCCGTACAGGGCCACGTTGCCGATGAGAATGTTGTCTTCCGCCACGAAACGGCTGTTTCTGGGCGGGTAGATGATCACCTTGCCGCCCGACAGCCCTTTGCCGGTGAAGTCGTTGGCGTCCCCTTCCACTTCCAGCGTGACACCGCGTGCGAGCCAGCAGCCGAGGCTCTGGCCGGCGCTGCCGTTGAACTTGAAATGAATGGTGTCGTCGGCAAGCATCTCGGGGCCCACCTCGCGGATGATCTTGTTCGACAGCATCGCGCCAACCACACGGTTGGTGTTGACGATGTCGAGCTCGGCGAAGACCTTCTCGCCTCGCGCGATAGCCGGCTCGGCCAGTTTCATCAGCTCGTTGTCCAGCGCGCGGTCGAGCTGGTGGTCCTGCTCGTGCTGCGCATAGCTGCCGAGGTACTCCGGCGGTTCCTGAGCCGGGGTGAGCATCGCGCTGAGATCGAGGCCCCTGGCTTTCCAGTGATCGACCGCGGCGTCCACTTCCAGAAGGTCCACACGGCCCACCATCTCGTTCACGGTTCTTACGCCGAGCTGCGCCATGATCTGCCGCAGCTCTTTCGCCACCATGAACAGATAGTTCACCACGTGCTCGGGCGCGCCGTTGAACTTCTTTCGGAGACTCGGATCCTGCGTGGCGATGCCCACAGGACAGGTGTTGAGATGACACTTGCGCATCATGATGCAACCCAGCGCGATGAGCGGCGCGGTGGCGAAGCCGAACTCTTCGGCGCCCAGCAGACAGGCAATGGCAACGTCGCGCCCGGTTTTGAGCTGCCCGTCGGTCTGCAGCACTACCCTTGAACGCAGGTTGTTCAGCACGAGTGTCTGATGTGTCTCGGCGATGCCCAGCTCCCAGGGCACGCCGGCGTGCTTGATGGACGTGAGCGGCGATGCGCCCGTACCACCGGTGTCGCCGGCAATCACCAGGTGATCGGCCCGTGCCTTGGTTACCCCGGCGGCAACCGTGCCTACCCCGATCTCGGCGCCCAGCTTCACGCTGATGCGCGCCTGCGGATTGGCGTTTTTCAGATCGTGAATGAGCTGCGCCATGTCCTCGATGGAGTAGATGTCATGGTGCGGCGGCGGGCTGATGAGGCCGACACCCGGTGTCGAGTGCCGTAGCGACGCAATGTAGTCGTCCACCTTGCGTCCGGGCAGCTCGCCACCCTCACCGGGCTTGGCGCCCTGGATGATCTTGATCTGCAGCTCATCGGCGTTGGTGAGATAGTTGATGGTCACGCCAAAACGGCCGCTGGCCACCTGCTTGATGGCCGACCGTTTGGAATCACCGTTGGGCAGAGGGGTGAAGCGTTCCGGGTCTTCGCCGCCTTCGCCGGTATTGGATTTGCCGCCCAGCCGGTTCATGGCCAGCGCAAGCGATTCGTGCGCCTCGGCGCTGATGGAGCCGAAGCTCATGGCGCCGGTCGCGAAACGTTTCACGATTTCGCTTTCGGTCTCCACCTCGTCCAGCTCGACAGGTGTAACCGCTTTGAACGTCAACAAACCACGCAACGTGGCGTGCTTCGTATTTTCGCCGTTCATGTGCCTGGAGAACTGCCAGTAGGCGTCTTCGGAGTTGGTGCGCGCAGCAACCTGGAGGTTCGAGACGGCCTGCGGATCCCACATGTGGGTATCGCCGTGCCGGCGCCAGTGGAAGTCGCCCGGATTCGGCAGCACCGACAGGGGAATGACATTGCGTGCCGGAAAGCCCAGATCGTGGCGGCGCTGCATCTCTTCGGCCAGCACTTCCAGGCCCACGCCCTGGACGCGGCTGGCAGAGCCGGCGAAGGCGAGACCAATGACATCGTCGGCCAGGCCCACGGCTTCGAAGATCTGCGCACCTTTATAGGACTGCAGCGTGGAGATGCCCATCTTGGCCATCACTTTCAGCATGCCCTTGGCCACGGCCTTGCGATAGGCGGTGATCACGTCGTCGTCGTTGGCTACATGGGCTACGTCGTCGAGGCGGCCGTTGGCGCGTGCGTCCCACAAAGCTTCGAACGCAAGGTACGGGTTGACGGCGTCGGCACCATAGCCGATCAGCAGGCAGTGATGATGCACTTCCCGCGCCTCACCGGTCTCCAGTACCAGCCCGATCTGCGTGCGCGAATGGCTCTTGACCAGATGCTGGTGCACGCTGCCCGCGGCCAGCAGCGCGCTGATGGCAACGCGATCGGCCGCGACGTTGCGGTCGGACAGAATCACCAGGCTGTAGCCTTCGGCGATGGCTGCCTGCGCTTCGGAGTTGATGCGATCAAGGGCGAGAATGAGCCCGGTCTGCCCGGAGTCGCTCTCGTAGGTGATGTCGATCGTCTTGGTGCGCCAGCCGCGGTAGTCCATGTGCTTCAGGGACGCGAGCTCGGAGTTGGACAGGATGGGATGCGGCACGCGCAGGCGGTGCGCATGCTCCGGCGTGGTCTCCAGCAGGTTCTTTTCCGGCCCGATGTAACAATCGAGCGCCATGATCACTTCTTCGCGAATGGAGTCGATGGCCGGGTTGGTCACCTGCGCGAAGCGCTGCTTGAAATAGTCGTACAGCATGCGGGGCTTGTCGCTCATGACGGCAAGGGCTGCGTCGTTGCCCATGGACCCCAGCGGATCGCGCAGCTCGGCGACCATGGGAATCAGCATGAACTGCATGGTTTCCTGCGTGTACCCGAACGCCTGCATGCGTTGCATGAGATTCTCACGGGTCAGCCCTTCCCCCACCACGAGGGGCACCTCGCCGAGGTCCAGGCGCTGGTCACGCAGCCACTCGGCGTACGGGCGGCGGCTGGCCAGCTCGGTCTTGAGCTCCTCGTCGGGGATCATGCGACCCTGATCGAAGTCGATGAGGAAAATCTTGCCGGGCTGCAGGCGGCCTTTGGCGATGACTCTTTCCGGGTCCACCGGCACCACGCCAACCTCGGAAGCCATGATGCACTTGTCGTCGTCGGTGATGTAGTAACGCGACGGGCGCAGGCCGTTCCGGTCGAGCACGGCACCTATATAAGTACCATCGGTGAATGCGATAGACGCCGGGCCGTCCCAGGGCTCCATGAAGCTCGAGTGATACTCGTAGAAGGCGCGCTTGTCTTCGCTCATGGTGGCGTGCTGCTGCCACGCTTCAGGAATCATCATCAACACCGCTTCCTGCAGCTTGCGGCCTGACATGAGCAGGAATTCCAGCACGTTGTCGAAGTTGCCCGAGTCGGAGCAGTCCGGCTCAATGATCGGGAACAGCTTGTTGATGTCGTCGCCGAAGAGCTCGCTGGCCGCAACGCCTTCGCGGGCGTTCATGGAATTGACGTTGCCCAGCAGCGTGTTGATCTCGCCGTTGTGGCTCATGAACCGATTTGGCTGGGCCCGGTCCCAGGATGGGAACGTGTTGGTGCTGAAACGCGAGTGCACCATGGCCAGATGGCTTTCGTAAGCCTCGTTCTGCAGGTCCGGATAGAAAGGAAACAGCTGATCGGGGGTGAGCATGCCCTTGTAGATGATCACCTTCGAGGACAGTGAGCACGTGTAGAAGAGCTTGCGCTCGGCAAGATCGGCAGAGCCCCGTACCCGGTGGGTGGTGTGCTTGCGGATCAGGTACAGCTTGCGCTCGAAGTCGTCACCCGTCAGGCCGGGTTCGGCGCCGATGAACAGCTGCGCGAAGTGCGGCATTGCCGCCCGTGCTGCGCGACCGATGTCGGCGCCGTCGGGGTCGGTGGGCAGTTCCCGCCAGCCGATGAGTTTCTGTCCGGCAGCTTCTATCTCGTCGTTGAAGATACTCTTGCAGCGGTGGCGCTCGTCCGGATCGTTCGGCAGAAAGACGATGCCCACGCCGTAGGCGCCGGGCGCGGGGAGTGTCGTGCCGAATTCGTCCTGCGCGAGCGTCGTCAGCAGGCGATGAGGCAGTGCGGTGAGGATCCCGGCACCGTCGCCGGTGTTCTTCTCGTAGCCCACGCCGCCGCGATGTTCCATGCAGCAGTTCATGTATGCCGCCTGGGCGACGATCTCGTGGCTCGGACGGCCCTTGATGTCGCAGATGAAGCCGACGCCGCAGCTGTCCTTTTCGTTGGCCGGGTCGTACAGCCCGCGCTTTTCGGGCAATCCGCTGTTTACTGCTACGGTCATTGCTATCGTCTCTTCGCTCTCAAGTGATGCCGGCATGGCTGCAAGCTCAGCATGCCAGGCAGTGGGCCGTGCACGCGCCTGCCCGGCGCCGGGGCCGTTTTCCGCGAGGCGACACACCCCGTCTGCTCGCCTGAAGGGAGCGGACAGGGGACCCTGGATAGCTTTGCCGGCGGTTTTTAAGTCTCTGTTTTTATTATTATTTTTTTCGGACTTAGCCGCCAGCAAACGGTGTGATCGCCAACGCGAATTGCGAAACATCTCAAAAATGCCGCCGCAATTCAAGTTGACCAGAGGGGACGCAGGAGCCCCGCAGCGGCCTGATCAGGGCGCGATGCGGTACCAGTAGTCGTAGCAGTGGGTGAATCCGAGCTGCCTGTAGAGGGCCAGCGCCGGCGCGTTGTCGCGCACCACCTGCAGATACGCGCGGGTGGCCCCCCGGGCGCGGGCCCAGTGGAAGATACCCTCCAGCAGGCGGCGGGAGTGGCCCTGCCGGCGATGCTCGCGATCAGTGACCACATCGAAGAGACCCACCAGCTCGCGTTCCAGCACGGCCAGACCGCAGGCAACGGGGGTGCCGGCGTGGTTGGTCAGCAGCGCGAAGCCGCACTCGCCGGAAATGGCGCGCAGAATATAGCCGTGCAGCGTCCGGGCCGGCTCGTCCATGCCGCTGATGCGGCAGTACGCGGAGAGCCACTCGTCGAGGGATACGAGGCGCAGACCGTCATCGCCGGCGCCTTCGTCGGCGGGCGTATTCGCGAGATCGCAGGCCAGGACAAAATTGCGTTCCGCCAGGGCATAGCCCCGCTCACTGAGCAGCGCATCCAGTCTGGCCGGCCCGTCGTCCGGCGCGCCGGCATCATGCAGAGCCTGGTTGATGGAAGTGAGGCGGAACACCGTGGTGAGCTGCTCGCGGGCGTAGAGGTTCTCGCAGTAGCGGATCTTCGCCAGCAGCAGCTCGTCGGACGGTGCCGACGCAATGCCTTGCTCAGCGTCTGTGGGGTAGAGGGGTACGATGCTGTTGGCTCGCTTCGTGAAGCCTTTGGCGAAGCGCAGCACCCAGCCGTCAAGCAGAACCTGCTGCAGGGCAGGCCAGGCGTTCAGAGAGGCTTCTTCGATGCGCCGCGCACCGGCCAGCTGGATGCCGGTGAGGGCGGGGGCGCCGGTCGCTATCTCTTTGGTCTGTACGGTGGCGTTCGTGGGCGCGCTCCTGGCCGGTCAAGCGGGAAGCTTGCCGGGGCCGCGCCCGTGCGTCCAGTGGGACGGCGCGCGGAATGCGCGCCGCCGGCCGTCAGATCAGGTTCCAGAAGAAGGAAGTGACCACGCCGTTCGGGGTGACGATCTCCACCGAGAGCGTGCCGCTCGTCGTCTGATCGTCGTCCTGCTCCACGCGCAGAGGGCTCGGGAAGAATCCCGGGCCCAGGCGGCTGTCGACCGTGGCGCTGGACGTGCCGTCCAGCGTGTAGCCGTCAGTGGCCGAGAACGTGGCGGTGGTGCCGAAAGGCAGGGCGTTCTCTGCCGAGTCGGCGAGGCGCACGGTGAAAGACTGGGCAGCGCCCTCGTCGAGATCGATGCTGCCGCCTGGCGGAATGAACACGCCGCCTTGGGACAGCACGCTGGCGCTTGCCTGCGAGCGGCTCATGACGATCACCAGGGACTCAGACACGGTGATCGACTGATCGCTGGTGGAGCACTCAGTCTGCGAGGCATCGGCGCACAGCACGCCGTTGTACAGGCCGTCAGGGCCGTTGCGGATGCCGTCGGGCGCGCCGCCCGGACCGAAATCGATGAAAAACTCGCCCACGTCGTAGTCGCCGTCTTCGTTTTCGTCGGCAAAAGCTTCGCCCACGTCTTCGAAAACCTCGCCGTCGTTGAAACGGCCGTTGCCGTTGTTGTCCACGAACGACTCGTTGCCGATGGCGGTGGCCAGAATCGTCACGAAACCGTCAGCGGGACGGGGATCCTGGCTGCGCCAGGTCACGGTGCAGGAGCCTGCGTTGCTGGTGCTGCAGGACGGATCGATGGAGCCGCCTTCGGTATAGAAGGAGATGCTGGTGCCATCGGGGACGGGGTTGTTGAAAGCATCTGCCGCACGGATCGTGAGACGGATCTCTTCGCCGTCGAAGTTGAAGCCTTCGGGGTTGAACTCGTCCTGATTCGACAGGCTGAAGCTGTTGGTGTCCGGAATACCCGTGGACACCACCAGCTGGGAAGATTGAGTGCTGATACCGGTGACGCTCTCGGTGGCGGTGACGCGCACTGAGGTTGCTACGGTGCCGGCGGAGACGATGGTCCGGGCAACGCCGTCGCTGTCCGTTTCCGCGCTGGCGGCGCTGAGGCCCAGGCCACCTGTGGTGGCATTGAGGCTGAAGTCGACGGTGACGCCCTGAATCGGTGCGCCGCCATCGCCCAGCACCCTGAAGGTCACTGTCGAGGTCTCCACACCGCCCGTGCCGGCGAGCGCAATCTGGGCTGGTGCTGCGCCCAGGAACTCGATGGAGCCGACATCGTCCTGCTCCACAACCACCGTACCGACGGCGGCGAAAGATTCGTTGTCGAAGACCACGCTGGCGCGGATCTCGTCGGAACCCACACAGCCCTGGGCAATGTACTCGGCCGTTGCCTGCCCACCCACGGTTGCCACCTCGGGGGTCAGGGACGCGGTGCCGTCCGCCACGCAGTCAGAGCTGAACGACACGGTGAAATCGTTGGTGATGGGATCGCTGTTGCCGTCCACGATGTTGACGGTGGCCGTGGTGGTGCCCCCGGCTGAGAGCGTGTCCACGCCGAGTTCCACGACGCCCTGAACGAACGTGCCGTCAATAGTGGCACCGAAGAAGAACTGATCTTCCGGAGCGGTGCCGCTGTCGGTGCCACCGGTCGTGCCACCGGTTGTACCCCCCGTGGTACCGCCGCCGTCGCCGCCGCCGAAGAAGTTGCCGTCACTGCTGCTGCCGCCGCCGCCGCAGGCGGTCAGGAGCGTCACCAGTGCTGTGGCCGCAAAGGCGCGCGCCAACCGGTTGCTTGAGGGGATGTCGAAAGTCATAGTTTGGGCTCCAGTTTCCTTGCCAGGGTCCAATTTCAGCGAGGCTCGGATGAGCGTCAGGCGATGGCCTGCCCACGTTTTGCTGCTGAATCTTAGCCCATATCGTCGATGATTACGGGACCGGTACCCCATCTTGAAGGAGAACTGTGTCGCATGGACGCACCTGCGTGGCACACCGTGTTATTCGACGGAAAGACAGGTTATTTTGGGCAAACAAGTTGCCGGAACGGTCTGTAAAATGAATGTCGCCGACACCCCTGACGGCTTTACGGTTGTCACCCACGTCATCTTGTTAAGACCTGGCCCGCGGGAGGTTTATCTGCTGCAGCGGCGCGACGAAAACGGCGCGCTCCACGGTCGCCTCGTGCCGCCCGGCGGTCATCTGCGGGCGGGCGAAACGCTCTGGGATGCCGCCCGGCGCGAGGTTCTGGAAGAGACCGGGGCGAAGCTGCCCGCCGACCCCGACGCGCCCGGCAACGGTCTGCTGGCCATGTTCACCTGGCATGGCGACGCCGTGGCCCGCCCCGGAGTCAACGTGGTGTTTGGCGCAACCCGCTGGCAGGGGCAGCCATCGCGCAAGGAGCCCGAGCGTTTCTCGGCGGCCGGCTTTCACGCCGTCGACACGCTCCCGGGCACGCTGCTGCCCTGGCTGGGTGACGCCATCGAGCTTGCCCTCAGCCGCCCGAGTGCCCCGGCGCAGCGCGCCTATCGCTGGGATTGATCGGCACCCTTCTCTACAATACGCGGCCCGATAAAGACGACACATCCGCACAGGGGGATCCATGAAAGAACCAGTTCGCGTCACCATTACAGGCGCTGCCGGCCAGATCGGCTACGCATTGCTTTTCCGCGTGGCGTCGGGCGCCATGCTGGGCCCGGACCAGCCGGTCATCCTCCAGCTGCTGGAGATCACCCCCGCGCTGGATGCCTTGAAAGGTGTGGTGATGGAACTGGACGACTGTGCCTTTCCGCTGCTCGCCGGCACGGTGGAAACCGATGACGCCAACGTCGCCTTCAAGGACACCGACTATGCGCTGCTGGTTGGCTCGCGTCCGCGGGGACCGGGCATGGAGCGCAAGGACCTGCTGGAGGCCAACGCCGCCATCTTCTCCGTGCAGGGCAAGGCGCTCAACGATCACGCGTCCCGCGATGTGAAGGTGCTGGTGGTGGGCAATCCCGCCAACACGAACTGTCTCATCGCCCAGCGCAACGCCCCGGATCTCGATCCGCGCAACTTCACGGCCATGACGCGCCTGGACCACAACCGGGCCATGGCGCAGCTTGCGGCGAAGACCGGCAAGCACGTCAACGACGTCAGCAACCTGTGCATCTGGGGCAACCACTCCGCCACGCAATACCCGGACATCCATCGGGCCACCGTGGCCGGCGAAGGCGCCATGGGTCTGATCGACATGGACTGGTACACGGGAGCTTTCATCCCCACCGTCCAGCAGCGGGGTGCGGCCATCATCGAGGCCCGCGGCGCTTCCAGTGCCGCCTCCGCGGCGAACGCGGCCATTGATCACATGCACGACTGGGCCCTGGGCAGCGAAGGCACCGTGAGCATGGGGGTGTATTCGGACGGCAGCTACGGCATCGAGGAAGGCCTGATCTATTCCTTTCCGGTCACCTGCAGTGGTGGCGACTGGACCGTTGAGCAGGGCATCGAGCTCAACGAGTTCAGCCGCGGCAAGATGACCGCAACGGAAACAGAGCTCAAAGAAGAACGGGATGCAGTAGCGCACCTGCTGCCTTGAGCGTTCGGACCATCGGGGGGAGAAAGCCGTGAGCAATACCGTGGCACCGTTTGTCATAGAGGTTCCGCAGGCGCAGCTCGACGACCTGCACGGGCGTCTTTCGCGCACGCGCTTTCCGGAAGCCGAGACCCCCGACGACTGGAGCCAGGGGGTGCCCCTTGCCTACGCCCGCGAGCTGGTGGAGTACTGGCGCGACGACTACGACTGGCGCGCCCGGGAGGCACACTACAATCGCTTTGCGCAATTCAAGACCGTGCTGGACGGGCTGGATGTGCATTTCATCCACCAGCGCAGCCCCCATGCGCAGGCGCGCCCGCTCCTCATTACGCACGGCTGGCCGGGCTCGGTGGTGGAGTTTCACAAGATCATCGATGCGCTGGTAGATCCGGTGGCCACCGGCGGGGAAGCGCGGGACGCCTTTCACGTCGTTGCTCCGTCGCTGCCTGGCTATGGCTTCTCGGGCAAGCCCACCGGGCCGGGCTGGGGCGTGGAGAAAATTGCCGGCGTGTGGGATCAGCTCATGCGCCGGCTCGGTTACGAGCAGTACTTTGCCCAGGGCGGCGACTGGGGTTCCGCGGTCACCACCGCCATCGGCATGCAGAACCTCGGCGCGTGCACGGGGATCCACGTCAACATGCCCAATGCGCGGGCGACGAAGGCGGCGCTCGAAAACCCCGACGAGCACGATAAGCGGGCGCTTGCAGGCGCGCAGTACTATCAGGAGTGGGGCGCGGGTTACTCCAAGCAGCAGGCGACGCGGCCGCAGACCCTGGGGTACGGCCTCGTCGATTCGCCCGTGGGCCAGGCCATGTGGATCATCGAGAAGTTCTACGAGTGGACCGACTGCGACGGTCACCCGGAAAACGTGCTCACCCGCGACGAGCTGCTCGACAACGTGATGTTCTACTGGCTCGAGGGCAATGGCGCCTCCTCGGCGCGCCTGTACTGGGAGAGCTTCAACCGGGCCTTCGGCGGCGACGGGCCAAACACGGTGTCACTGCCAACGGGGTGCAGCATCTTCCCGAAGGAGATTGTGCCCACGCCCCGCAGCTGGGCTGAGAAACGCTACACCAACATCGTCTACTGGAACGAGCTGGATCGGGGTGGTCATTTCGCCGCCTTCGAGCAGCCCGAGCGCTTTGTGCAGGAGCTTACGGCCTGCTTCCGTCTGATGTGATTCCGCCTCCCACGGCGCGGGAGCGGTTTGCCTGGGCGATGTACGACTTCGCCAACTCCGGCTATACCACCGTTGTGCTGACCGCGGTGTTCAATGCCTACTTCGTGGGCGTGGTCGCCGGCGGGCTGGAGACGGGCGACGCGACGGCGCTGTGGACCATGATCATCGCAGTGGGCAACGCCCTGGTGCTGCTGTCCGCCCCGGTGGTAGGCGCCATAGCCGACCACCGTGCTGCGAAGAAACCCTTTCTTCTGATCGCTACCGTGACCTGCGTGGCTGCCACGGCGCTGCTGGCCCTTGCCGGTGCCGGAGACGTCGGCCTTGCCGCCGTGCTCGTGATCGTCTCGCTGGTGATGTTTGCCACCGGCGAGAACCTCATCTCCGCCTTTCTGCCGGAGCTGGCCACGGAAGAAGACATGGGCCGGGTGTCGGGTTACGCATGGGGCGTGGGCTACCTCGGCGGCCTGGCAACCCTCGGTCTGAGCCTCGCCTACATCACCTGGGCGCAGGGCCGCGGAGACACCGCCGAAGACTTCGTACCCGTCACTCTCCTCCTCACGGCGGTAATTTACGCGGCCGCTGCCACCGTGACGTTTCTCTGGCTGCGGGAGCGGGCCACGCCCAGCGTGCTGCCGCCCGGGCAGACGGCACTGCGCGCAGCCTTCGAAGAGCTTCGGCGCACCTTCGCACGCGCGCGGCGCTTTCAGGACCTCATACGCTTTCTGGTGAGCCTGGTGGTGTACCAGGCGGCCATTGCCACCGTGTTCGTGGTAGCGGCCATCTACGCCCAGGAGCAACTCGGCTTTGCCACCGACGAGATCATTGTGCTGATCCTGGTCGTCAACGTCACAGCGGCCGTGGGCGCCGTGGTCATCGGCCAGCTGCAGGATCGGCTGGGCTCCAAGGTCGCGTTGTCACTCGCGCTGGCGCTGTGGATCGCAGCGCTGCTGCTGATGCTCGCCTTCGAGACGCGGCCGGCCGTCTGGGTCGCTGCCAACCTCATTGGCCTGGCCATGGGCGCCTGTCAGGCGGGTGGCCGGGCGCTGGTGGCTCACTTCACGCCCCCGGCCAGGCAGGGTGAGTTTTTCGGGCTGTGGGGTCTGGCGGTAAACCTCGCAGCCATCATCGGTCCGTTGTCTTACGGGTTCATTGTGCTGCTCAGTGACGGCGATCAGCGTCCCGCGCTCTTCTCCACCCTGTTCCTCTTCATTGTCGGCTGGGTGTTGCTGCTGCGGGTCGATGAAGCCCGTGGCAAGCGCAGCGCCCTGCAGAACGGCCCTGCCTGACGGGGGTGTCTGCTAAGGTAGGCGCCGTAAGGAGGATGGCAGATCAGTGAACGGGGAGAGGCACCGTGCCAGCCAGTGAGATTGCCGCCGTGGTGGCCGACGACCATGCGATCGTGCGCCAGGGTGTGTGCGCCGCGCTGGCCACGATCCCCGGGATCAGCGTGGCCGCCGAGGCGGCCGACGGTAACGAGGCCATCGCGCTGGTCAAACGGCTGCATCCGGAGCTGCTGGTTCTGGATCTGGGCATGCCCGGGGCGTCGGGTATCGAGGTGCTGGGTGAAGTGGGTCGCTGGAGTCCCGGCACGGTGAGTGTCGTGTTCACCGGCAGCGAGTCCAAAACCATGGCTCTGCGCGCGCTGGAGATGGGCGCAAAGGGTGTGCTGCTGAAGAGCGCGCCGCCGGAAGCACTGATAGCGGCTGTCAGCGGCGCGCTGGCCGGGGACACCTACGTAGATGCGAAGCTCGAGGCAGCGCTGGCCGGGGGTACGCCGGATGCGATGCTGACCCCTCGCGAGATGCAGGTGCTGCAAAGCCTCGCGAGCGGTCTCACCAACGCAGCCATTGCCGAGAAGTACAGCATTTCGCCGGCCACCGTGAACAACCATCGCGCGAGCATCATGCGCAAGCTGGAGGTGCACACGGTCACCGAGCTTCTGCGCGTTGCGCTGAAGGAAGGCCTGATCGGGGGCGCCGCCTGACCGGCGGCTGTGTGCCGTGCGCTGCTTTGTCGTTCTCGTCGCGTTGCTGTCGGGTCTCTGGAGCCATGGCGTGGAAGTTGCCGGCAGCGAGCCGGTCCGCAGCCTGGTGGACGAGGTTCGCTATCTCGTGGACACCGAGGGCAGCCTTGCGGTAACAGACGTGGTGCAGGCGTTTGCCGACGGGCGCTTCCAGGCGCTCGATACCCCCTACATCGATTTCGGTTTCTCCCGGGACGTGCACTGGCTGGTATTGCCGGTCGCGAATGGCACCGATGCCGATCAACAGCGCATCCTCAGCTTCAACATGCGCTTCATGCAGGAGCTCAGCGTGTACGTGCGCGATGGGCGCGGGATGCGGCTGTTGCTCGACAACGGCAAAGCGTCGACGTTTGCAGAACGTCCGGTCGCGCATCGTCATCTTGCGGTGCCGCTGACGGTGCCGGCGGGCAGCGAACTGGATCTCTACATCCGCTACTGGTCGGAAGGCACGACAGCGCTGCCGCTCAGCATCGAAAGCCAGACATCGTATGCCGAGCTGAGCGGGTTTCACACTGCGAAGAACGCCGCCTTCTACACCTTCGCCGGGTTCATGCTGCTCTACGCCGTGCTGTTTGCGGTGGCGGCCCGGTCCAGCGTGTTTGCCTCATATGGTTTCTATCTGATGTGCGTGGTGCTGTACGTCGCCCACATGGACGGCTACACCTTTCAGTATCTCTGGCCGGACTGGCCGTTGTGGAACGCCAGCGCCGCGCTGCCGCTGGGTCTCATGCTGAACGTGGGTGGCGCGGTGTTTTCCATGGCGTTTCTGAGCACGCGCCAGGCGTACCCGGTGATACATCGGCTCGCGCTGGGCGTGATCGGCATCTCCGTCTGCTGGGCGCTGCTGGGCCCCTGGTTTGCGCCTTCACTTTCCAAGCAACTCGCCTTTCCTTTCACGTTTGTGTGCGCGGTGCTGTTTCTGGCGTTCGGCATCACCGCTTACCGAAGCGGTCACAGGGGCGCGCTGTTCTACGTGGTTGGCTGGTCCGGCCTCACGGGGGCCGCGTTGTTTACGACTCTGTCGCACTGGTCGGACGGAGAGATGGTGGTGGGATCGTCCTTCGAGATCATCCGTATCGGTGTGCTGATCGACGCGACGGGCATGGCGCTGGCGGCGCTGGCGCAATACCGCGCCATCCGCCGGGCAGCCCTTCACGAGGTGCGCGAGCAGGCGCGGATCAGCGAGGAAGCCACGGCCATGCAGCATCGCCTGTTCGATCTGGAAGATCGCTATCAGCAGGCCTTTCAACTTGCCACGCAGCGCAGTCACCAGCTTGCCGAGGCCAGCCACGATCTGCGCCAGCCGTTGATGGCCATGCGTATGGCGCTGCGCAGCATGTCGTCCGGGTCACAGGAGCGTCAGGTGATGCACGATGCGCTGCAGTATCTGGAAACGCTGCTGGACAAGTACATCCGCTCCGTCACGGCGGATGGCGGCGAGACACCCGGGTCGCAGGAGGAGGTTGGCGAGCACATCGTTGAACGTTTTCCCGCCAGCGTGGTGCTGGACAGCCTGGCGGCCATGTTCGGTGGGGTGGCCGCACAACAGGAACGCACGCTCACGGTGGTGCGGTCAACCTGCGAGATCGAAGCCAATCCCATCGCGCTTCTGCGCGTGCTCAACAATCTGGTGGACAACGCCATCAAACATGCCGACGCGGGCCGCATCCTCGTGGGGTTGCGCCGCGCTGCGCAGGGTCCCTGTTTCGTTGTCATGGACGACGGGGTGGGTGTTCAGAAAGGCGGGGCTGGTGACAGTGCCGGCTTCGGTCTGGGCCTGAAGATCGTGGACAGCCTGTGCCGGGAGAATGGCTTCACCTTCGAGACGCGCCACAACCGCACCCGGGGCCTGCAGGCCCGGGTGCAGTTGCGTGCCCCGCCGGCTACCGCCTCTGCGCCTCGATGAGGGTGAAAATTTTCAGCAGAACGCTGCGCTTGGGCGGACACAGCTCTACGGGACAGTCCTCCGGATCCAGCGGATCCAGGCCCAGTTCGAGCTCCCGGTTGTCGTCGAGGCCGTCACCGTCGGTGTCGCGGCGCCGGGGGTGGAGCCCGAGCTCGTACTCTTCGAGGTTGGTCAGCGTGTCGCCGTCCGCGTCACCGTTCGCGTCAGCGGCGTTCAGATCGTCCAGACCGTAGGCGGCCTCGTACGCCGCGGGCAGGCCGTCGCCGTCCGCGTCGCTGTCACAGGCGTCGCCGCTGCCGTCACCATCCAGATCCGCCTGGTCTGTATTGCTGGCCCCGGCGCAGTTGTCACGCCCGTCGCCTACCTTGTCATCGTCGCTGTCGCCTTCGAGGGGCATGCCGCCGGCTGTGTACAGCTCCACGTAGCCGCCGTTTGCCTGATGCCCCGGGGTGGGAATTTCCGGTGCGCCGATGAGCACGTCGTTGCGCCCGTCGCCGTCCACATCCCCGGCGTCTGCCACGAAGTAGCCGAGCATCTGGCGGTTGTCGCCATCCACGGTGTCCAGCGGGATCAAGCCGTCCGGAGAGCCGCGCAGCACGGTAAACGCGCCTTGATCCGTTGCTGCTGCCGCGCTTTCGCTGCGGTTTGCGCCGATCACGGCGTCTGCGTAGACGTAGGGGCTGGTGTCCGGCAGAAGGGCCACCCGCACGCCGAACTGATCGCCGCTGTCGCGTCCCGGGATGGTCTGTGACGGTGCATGCTCGCTGCCGAGCCAGTACACATCGCGGCTGAGATAGAGGTAAGCGGCCCCGCTCGACAATGCGCCATACGCGCCCACGAGCAGATCGTTGATGCCATCGCCGTCCACATCACCCCCAGTGGCCATGGAGTAACCGAAGAGACCGTTGTCAGGGCCTTCGATGGTGAAGCTGCGCACAGGCGTTGAGTTGCCCCAGTTGTTGTCAGCGCCCAGATAGGCGTAGACCTCGCCGCCGTTGTGGAACGCTGCGCTGATCAGCAGGTCCTGTTTGCCGTCATCGTCCAGGTCGCTGACCGCTACGGCGTCGCCGAGCCGGAGGCTGGCCGCGCCGCCGTCGATGCCGGAGCGTGTTCGCGTGTCCCAGAATTCATTGCGCGCGAGATACAGATACACCTGGCCCTCCTCGTTGCGGTTACCGCTGGCGAGGCGGTCGGCGACGATGAGGTCCGGCTGCGCATCGCCGTCCAGATCCGCACTGTCCATGGTGCCGCCGAAGGCGCTGGAACCAGTCAACACGACCGGATTGGTGGCCAGGCCATCGGGCCCGTTCATGTACAGGCCAACCACGCCGGTGCCGCTGGCGGCTATGTCCGCGAAGCCGTTGTTGTCGTAGTCGTTCACGTCGAGGCTGCGGCCGAACTGCGCGGCGCCGGCAACAGGCGGCAGGGTGACCAGCTCGCTGATGCCCGCCGGTGAACCGTAGCCGATGAACACGGCACCCATTGCATCGCCGTCCGAGAAACTGGGCGCACCGACAACCACGTCGCTGAAACCGTCACCGTTGAGATCGCCGCTCTGCACGGTGAGGCCGAAGCGGTCGTTGGTGAGTTGCTGGGCGAAGATGCGCTGGGCAAAGCCGACGAGGCTGTCCTCTTCCACCAGCAGGGGTGCGTTGCCGATGTGAAATTCCTGCAGGTTGGTGAGCCCGTCGCCATCAGCGTCGATCAACGCATCGGCGGCGTCGAGGGCGTCGAGACCGAAAGCCTCCTCCCAGGCGTCCGCCATCCCGTCGCCATCCGTATCGCGGCTGTAGTCGGGCAGAGTGTCGAAGGCGTCGTCGTAGTCGATGACACCGTCGCCATCCTGATCACCGATCGCCAGGATCGCGACCACGTTGGTTTCATCGTCGAGGCGGGGCCCGTCGTCGAGGATATCGATCTTCAGATCGTAGAGGCCGTCGGTACGGGCCGACGTCAGGCCCACGCGGGCCTGCAGCGTGAGATCCACCGCTGCGCCCTGGCCCATGACCGGAAGCGTGCAGCGCACCGTGGCACCGGTCTGCGCAGAGCACGCCGGCGGCACACCGACGATGGTGAGGCCGTCCGGGATGGTCAGCGTCACGTTCACGCCGGTGGCCGGAAGGCCGGCCCACCCCGTGGGCTGCTCGTTGGTGATGCGCAGCACGATCGGAAAGGTGGCCACCGGATCGATGTCCTCGCTGGGTGCAATCATCTCGGCGGAGACTCTGGTCACTTCCTCCACGAACACCGTCGCGTTTACTCCCGACTCGTAAGATCGCCCGGGCTCGCCGCCCTGATAGCTGAGGGAGAGCTGCTTCTGGCCCGGGGCATCGGTCCAGGTATGGGCAAACATGATGACGCCTTCTCCCGGGGCCAGGGGCAGCACCGGGTCGATGGACTGGTTCCAATCGTCGACCAGCCCGTGGTTGATCCAGCCGTCTGCATCGCCTTCGTATTGCGCCCAGGGATCGGCATTGCCCCAGGCGATGAAAAACAGGCTGAAGTTCTCGTCCGGGTCGCGGTCCGGGTCGCTGTATTCGATCTTGAAATCGTGATTGAAGCCGCGGCCCACGGTGTAGCTGGGCTCGATGTCCAGAACCGGGGGGTCGTAAACCGGCGCGAGGGTCAGACGAACCTGTGTCTCAGGGGAAGCATCGACACCGTCCTTGGCGCGCACCGTAAAAACATCTTCGCCGTTGTAGTCGAGTGCAGGGTCGTAGCGCAAATCTTCGTGGTCGGCCTGTACGTCCAGAGAGGTGAGGGTGCCGTGAGCCGGCTCGGCAGTGACTTCGAAGCTCAGCACGTCTAGCCCTCCAGCGCCCAGGAAACCGTCGGGGTCTTTTGCCCGCAGCCGCAGAAACATCGGTTCGTCTTCAGCCCCGTTGCAGAATATCTCCGTGGCGAAGGTGGCGTCGCTGTAGCAGGTGTAGCTGGGGGCTTCGGGCGGGCGGAACGTGCGATTCACCTGCACCGACACAGCGGCCGTATTGCTTTCGGCAAGGCCATCGTCCACGAGAAAGCTGAACCCGTCGCGACCCTGAAAGTTGAAGTCGGAAACGTATTTCACCTTGGCGGAGGCATCGGTGAGATCGTAGAACGGCAGCGTCTTGAAGATGTGCAGGAAGTAGTCGGCTTCCGGGCTGCCGGGTTCCCACTCCAGCACGTGAAAGGACGTGGAGTTCACTGAGACGTGGCGGGGACGCCCCATGTTGCCCAGCACGAAGGCGCCGTTGATCGAGCCGTCGCCGGTGGATCGCGCCTCGCCGGAGAAGGTGCCGTCCGGCGAGAAACGCTGGATGCGGTAGTTCTCGTAGTCGGCCACGTAGAGAATGTCGTTGGGGTCGATGTTCAGATGCACCGGGCGGTTGAACTGCCCTGGACCGCTGCCGTGCCAGTCGTCGTTGCCGCTTCCGGCCCGCTCGCAGGTCTCATCGGTGCACTGGTAGCCGCGGGACACCTCGTTGTCGGTGTCACAGAAGTTGTAGGGCACACCATCGTCGTTCAGCCTGTTGCCGGTGCACTTGCCCATCCAGCCGATGTAGGGCCCAGGCAGGTAGCCGTCCGGTGTCTCGATCGGTGCGCCGATCTTGTGCACGCGGTGATCGCAGGACGAGAGGTAGATGTTGCCTTCGCTGTCGTGCTGGAAGCTGAAGCCGTCGTTGTTGGCGAAACGCTGGTTGCACGTCGCTCGCACGGTGGTGGTGCTGCCTGCGTCGTTGCGCACGGCGCCGAGAAACTTGTCCGGGTCATCATAGTCCCAGAGGAACACCCCCCTGGCGTCCGTGGCGTAGATGATGCGCCGCACAGCGTCGACGAAAATCGTTCGTACGCAGCACTCGCTGATGTCCTCATCGGTGCCCGGGCGGGACGAGCTGCTGTTGATCTTGATGATCTGTCTGGAAGGTCCGGCCAGGTCGCCGTTGATCTCGTTCGCAAAGTGGTCTGTGGACGAGCCTGCGCCGGTGCTGTTGTGCCACGAAATACGATTGTTGGCATCGACGTCGAACACCTGCACCTGGGAGCTGATGTCCACCGCGCCCTGCATGGTGTCGTCTACCCATTTCGACAACCGGGCGAAACGCTGGGCGTCGTTCACGTTGCACCGCCAGCCGTGATCCCGCAGAAAATAGACGTCCTCATCGGTGATGTGCACGTAGAACGGCTCGTACTGGAATTTGAGCGGGATGGTTTTGCGTGGCTCGCAGAAGCAGCGCGCCAGGTAGCGCCGGTGATCCCCTCGGCCGAGCAGGCCGAGCTTGCCCTCCACCTCGCTGCCGGTGGCCCCGTCAGCCGGGCACGCCAGCGTCTGCCAGCTGGTGCCGTCGGGCACCGTCTCGGGCTGGGGCCGGAAGTCTTCGATGAAATAGGGCAGCAGTGGCGCTTCGAAGGTGCCGTGCTCCGGGCGGTCGACCATGACGAAGGCAAGGGGATCGGTGCGGACGTCAGACAGATCGTCGAACATGGGTAGCTCGTCGATGTCGATGCCGGTGAGCTCGATCTCGACGGGCTCCGAGGTCTTGGCGCACGCCGACGCCGGCGGGCCCGAAGTGCAGACGACGGGCGGTGGCGCCGCGGCGCGGGGTGCCGTATTGCTGTCTGCCGGTTTCACGGTGACGATCTGCGTGTATTTTTCCGGGTCCCCGGGCGGCGCTGCGGTGCTGTTGCCGCTGTTGTCGGTGGCGGTGTACTCGACAGCGTGTCGGAAGCCGCTCACGAAGCTGGCCGGCCGGGTTGAGGTAACCATGGGGCGCGGGTCAGCCCGATCGATGACCAGCGGCTGCCCCAGCTCGACGTCATCGGCAGCGATCGAAGGCGCGTCGGTTTCCAGGGCAAAACCGGCTGGAGGTACCAGAATCGGTGCCTGCGTGTCCTCCACGGTCACCAGCTGCGTCAGGCGGGTGCGCAGCCCATCGCTGCCAACGAGCTCCTGGTTGGCGGCGCGCCGCGACGCCCAGTAGCTGTGATCGTACGGACCTTTGTCCTGCGTGAACCAGGTGAGCACGTGCGGTGCTTCCCCTTCGTCCTGAATGGTGAGCAGCGTGGGCGGATTGCTGGCGAAGGTGCTGAGCGCCCGGTCGCAGTCGTCGCGGCCTTCGAAGCGGGCGCGCAACTCGTCGTAGGCTTTGCTCCAGCGCACGCCGCCGAAATCTGTTGCTTCCAGGGTGATTGTCTGGCGCTGAATCGGCGTGCGGCCGCCGGGCGTGACCATATACGGGGCATGGGTGTCCCACACGGTCAAGCTCTGGCGCGCATCGTTGACCGCCGAATCCTGTGAGATGAGGTCGTAGATGGTGAAGCGGCGGCCGGGGTCGTCGGCCCGGGCGTTGCTGACCGTGTTGCCGATCTCGCCGCCGAGCTGTATCGCGATGGTCTCGATGGCGTTCATGAACACTTTGTTCGCCACCCCCGATGCGCGGGCCCAGCGTGATGTTGCCGCTTCAGCGGCTTTGGCGCCTTTGCTGGCGCTGGCAGTGGCCGCCCGTGCTGCGGGAGCGGCGTGCGGGCTGTAGCGCATCTTGTTGAAGTAGACGTTTACCGCAAACGGCACGGCCAGATCGAAGATGGGCGAAAACTGCGTGGCGGCCTGCCAGCGCAGCGTGTGGGTGCCTTCCGGCAGCGAGCCGCTGGCGAAGTGAGACGGGTCGTTGGTCGGTACGCCGGGAATGAGGCCGTCGTTGAGCTCACCATCGCCCAGGCCGCGCAGGCTCAGGATCACGTCCGAGTTGTTGTGCAGAACCCGCGGTCCCTCGCCGATGGTGGCCTGATAGTTGCCGCTGATGCGATTGGTGGCGCCGGAGCCGAACACGCCCCATTCGGCCTGGCTGCTGCCCGGCTTGTTGCCTTCGATGGGAATGAACAGGACGTTCTTGTAGCGCGAGCTGACGCGCTGCTGGCGGTAGCTGAAACGGCATGCGTCACCGTCGCGGTCGTCGGTGGGCAGTTTGTAGATTTCCGCCCCACCGTTCGGCAGCTCCATCACCGGCGGTATGCCTTTCAGCAGCGCGTTCTGCGCAATGGTTGCGTTCGAGGAGAAGAAACTGAGGCCCGGGGGGGCGCCGAGGTCCAGCAGCACCTGGGCGAGATTGAACGAGCCGTTCGTGTAGATGGATGTCCGGAGACGATCGTTATCGGCCGGTGTGGCGGTGATCAGCGCAGCTCTCGGCGCCGTTCCTGCATAGCAGCCCAACACCAGCGCCATCGTTGCTCCCTGCACGAATTTGCACCAACGCATCTTCTTTCCATTCCTTGGTATTGATGATGCATACAAGGGTGCTCGCGCCCGGGGCGCAGGCCAATGAAAGAAACATACTATTCGCTGCCGGCGCAGATGCGGCAGCAGACGCTAGAGGTCGACCGAGAGCTCCTCGTAACCTTCTTCCTCCGCGAGGCGGGTCAACACGTCCCGTCCGAAGGGCACGGGGGCCACGAACGGAAACAGCTCTTCATGGGAATGCTTGTTGCGCCGCAGCCAGGTTTCGCAGATCTGTACTTCCAGCACCCCATAGGCCGCGAGCTTGGCAGTCTGATCCACCAGCATCTTGTTGTGCGCGTAGCTGGAGCGCAGAAAACGGTCAGCCTGTGGTCCGTGCAGCATCATGACGATGGGTGGGCCCGAAGCTTCCGTGGAGTTGATGGCTTCGTCGAGCGTGCTGAGGATCAGGCGGATGTCGTCTTCCGTCTTCGGGAAGATGTCGATGAACTGGCCCATGGCCTGGGCGTGCGCAGACAGGGTGATGGCGATGGAGGCGAGTGCGGCCGCCAGGCTACGTTGCAACATGTCAGCGTCCCTTGAACTGAGGAGTACGTTTCTCGGCAAAGGCGCGACCGCCTTCTCTGCCGTCTTCGCTGTTACGAACGGTCAGGAGCTGATGCCGCGACAGGGCCCCGGCTTCCGCCGGGCTCTTGTTGAGCGTGGCGAGCGAGAAAGTCTTCACCGTCTCCAGCACCAGCGGCGCCGATTTTGCCAGCGTGCCCGCCCACGCCTGTGCGGCTTGCAGCTCTTCGCCGGCCGGCACCACCTTGTTCACCATGCCCGCAGCCAGGGCCCGGTCGGCGGAAAAGTCTTCCCCCAGCATCATGAATTCCATGGCGATCTTGTGGGGAATGCGGGCCACGGCGGAAGCGATCAGGCCGCCGGTGAAGCCCAGCTGTGCCTCTGGATATTTGAACACGGTGTTTTGCGACGCCACCACCAGGTCGCACATCTGCACGATGCAGTAGGCGCCGCCTATGCACCAGCCGTGCACGGCCGCGATCACCGGCTTGGAGGTGGTTGCTCCGACGCTGGGCACACCCTGCCACATTTCTTTCGGTGGATCTTTGACGTCTGCCCCCACCGAGAACGCACGGTCGCCCGCGGCGTGCAGCACGGCGACGCGATCGCTGCTTGCTTCGAAGCGCGCCCAGGCGCTGTGCAGGCCGGTGATCACCCCTTCGTTCAGCGCGTTCAGACGATCGGGGCGGTTGATGGTGATGGTGGCAACGTCGTCCGCCGTTGTGTAGGTGACCAGCTCGCTCATCAGGCGGTGCCCTCGTCGTCGCTGAGCCACGCGTTGAAGGACGGCCCCCGCTTCTCGTGAAAGGCGGTGACACCCTCCCGCGCGTCGGGGTGATGATCGGTGATGGCGGTCTTGGCGGCGATCTCGTCGAGACTCTGCTCCCACGACAACTCTGCGGCGTTGTAGATGCTGCGTTTCAGCAGGCGCATGGAAGCCTGCGGGCCGTTCGCGAGCTCCCGGGCCATGGCTCTGGCGGCGTCTGCCAGCTCGGCCGCGGGTACCACCTCGTGCAGCAGTCCCAGGGCCAGCGCCTCGTCAGCGGTGACGATGCGCTTGCGCATCAGGAAGTCCATGGTTCTGGCGACGCCCATGGCTTCCACCAGCAGGTACTGGCCGCCTTCGTCGGGCAGCAGGCCGAAGCGCAGCGTGGCGCTGCCGAGACGCGCGGTGTCGGCGGCGATGCGGAAGTCGCACGCCAGGGCCAGCGAGAAACCGGTCTGGATGGCCACGCCGTTCACCGCGGCAATGGTCAGTTTGTCGAGGCTGCGCACGACGCTGTTCAGCCGCTGGGAGATCGTGCGCAAACCGTTGTAGGTGCCGAGCGCGTTGTCGTGGCCGGGCGGGATGGGATCCATCAGGGGATCGCCGGGCAGCTCAGCGCCACGGTAGGCTTTGAGATCGTCGCCGGCGCAGAAAGCGCGTCCCGTGCCGGTGAAGACGAGCACGCGCACCTTGTTGTCCATCTGTGCCTGCGTGATTGCCTCTATGAGGTCGCGCTTGATTGCGGTGGTCATGCCGTTCAAGCGTTCCGGCGTGTTGAACTGGAACCAGGCGATGCCCGGGTCTTCGAGCGTGAGGTCGAAGCCGGAGAAGGTACCGGTTTTCATAGTGTCCCCCTTGTGCCGCGGTAGCGGGGTGTCAGTGCCCCATGATCTGCCGCCAGGTGTCGATGTCCTCGAGACGCAGATACGGGTTCATCTGCTTGGTTTCGCCCATCGTCGCGTTGGGCACGTGGCCGTAGTTGTGGCCGGGCAGCAACAGCGTGTCGTCGGGCAGGTCGGCCAGCCTGCGCATGCTGCGGAACATGTCTTCCGAGTCTGAACCGGGAAGATCCACACGTCCGCAACCATTGATGAAGAGCGTGTCGCCCGAGACCAGCGTGTTCTTGATGCGGAAGCACTGGCTGCCGGGCGTGTGGCCCGGTGTGTGCAGAAACTCCACCTCGATGGGCCCAAGCTTCAGCGTGTCGCCCGACTCCACCTTCACCAGGTCGCTGTCGGACAGCTCGGTCACCTTCTTCATGCCCTCGGCTTCGTGCTTGTTGGCATAGACCTTCACGCCGTGGGTTTCCAGCAGCTTGGTGACCCCTTCGATGCTGTGACCGCCCATGGTGCCGCCCACGTGATCGGGGTGATAGTGCGTCGCCAGAATTGCCGTGAGCTTGTAGTCCTTCTCCGCCATGTGGTTGACCAGCGAGTCGATGTCCCAGGCGGGGTCGACAATGGCCACCTCGCGGGTCTCGCGGCTGCCGATCAGATAGGTGTAGTTCTGCATGGGGCCGATTTCGATCTGCTCGATGAGCAGCTCGGGTGGCTCCGCCCAGCCGGCTTCGGCCATGAGACGCGATCCTCGAAGGTGTTGGAGCGTCGTACAGTAGCGTAAATCAGCGCTGCAGGTACACCCGCGGGTCAGGTCCCATCAGAGACCGGGCGCGGCGATCAGCACCGTGGCATCGCCCGCAGCCACCGTCACCCGCCCTGCCGCAAGGGCCGCCCGGGGGACGAAAGCTGCTGCCTCGTGGGCCAGCTCGAGATCGCCGATGCGGGCTGTGCCGTCGATGGCCATGCACACCGCGTAGGGCAGCGCCGCAGGCAGCTCGACGCTGCCCCGCAGGCGCCAGACATTGAAGCCTTCGAAAGTGGCGATACGCTCCACCCCGGGCGCGACGGGCGCGAGCCTCGGCGGCGCCGGCGGGTCGAGGTGCATGCGCGCCACGGCTGCCGCGGTGTCCCAGTGATCCTGGGTGAGCACGCGCTGGGCGAAGGATACGATCAGCCGCTCGTAGGTGGGTGTCTGAAACTCCACCACCCGCACCCCATGCTGTAACGAGTGCGGGGTCCAGGTGGGAACCTGAACGACATCTCCTACCTGCAACTCTTTGATTGCGGTAAACGCGTCCATCTCCGCCCTGGCAGCCTGTTCGTCTTCAGCGCGCCCGGTGTCCCCTGCATCGATGGCGCGGCGGATCGCTTCGTAGGCGGTGACGGCGTTCAGGTAGGCGGCGCGGAAGGCATCGTCGTCGTCGAATGCCCTGCGGCGCGGCTGATTCATGCCGAAGCGGATAGCACCGACGCCAGCGGGCCACGCGGTCCTGTCCACGGCGGTCACCACGTACACCTCCCGCTTCTCCTCGTGCACCTCGAAGTAAAGATCGCCGCGCACGGGTTCGGGCGATGGATCCAGCACCTTCAGCAGCAGGACGTCTTCGCCGTTGCAGGTAGCCGCGGGGTCCGCGCCCAGATAGGCGCTCAGGGGCACGGCCCGGCCGTCAGCGTCGACCACGCTACTTTCGCCGCGCGCTTCCATGCCGGTGTACCAGATCTCCTGGCCCCAGGGTTTGGGAATGTGCACGGGTGTCAGGCGTACAGGCGTGGGGGCGACGACGTTGGCCAAATGTCCGAATCCGGGGAGTTTCGCGAGGAGCCTTGGATTATAGTCCTGATCCCATGAGCACAGCCAAAACAGCGCCGCACGGGTCTTCCGAGAGGGCGCACAGCGCCCCCGGCGAGGTGCACAATGACACATTGTGCACCCTCACGCTGCCACCGGCCGACGTTTGTCAGAGGGCCCGCACCAGCCGGGACCCGCGCTTCGATGGTCGCTTTTTTGTGGGCGTGCTCAGCACCGGCGTCTACTGCCGTCCCATCTGCCCGGCGCGCGTGGCGCTGGAAGCCAACGTGCGCTACTACCCCAGTGCGGCGGCGGCGCACGATGCGGGTTTCCGCCCCTGCCGGCGGTGCCGGCCGGAAACCGCACGGCGCTTGCCGGACTGGACCATCGGCTCGGACACGGTGCTGCGCGCCGTGCGCCTGATCGAGGCGGGATATCTCAACGAACACAGTGTGGCACGGCTGGCCGGCGCGCTGGGACTCGGCGAGCGCCAGTTGTCGAGGTTGTTCCAGCAGCAACTGGGCAGCTCCCCCAAGCGCGTGGCGCAGATGCACCGCGCGCGGCTGGCGCGCCGGTTGCTGGAATCGTCGCAGCTCAAGCTGGCTGATGTGGCCTTCCATGCCGGCTATGGCAGTCTCAGTCGCTTCAATAGTGAGATGCGCAGCATTTTTCATTGTGCACCCCGGGAGCTGCGCAAACAGCGGGGTCGTGCCACCCCTGCGGCCGCGCGGGTGGTGTTGCCGGTGCGCGGTCCCTATCACTTCGACTGGGTGTTCACTTACCTGCGCACGCGCGCGCTCGCGGGCATTGAAACCGTCACCGGGGAGCCTGGTAGCTGGCGCTATGTCCGCCGGCTCGGGGATGGTGCAGAACTGGTGGTGACGCAGCAGGGGGAGGAGCTGGTGGCTGAATTGCCGGTTACCGACGAGCCCATGCACTCGCTGCTGCGCCGGGTGCGTCGGGTGTTTGATCTGGATGCTGATGGGGCCACGGTGCACGACAGTCTGGTGAACGACGCCCGGCTGGCGCCCTTTGTAGCCGCGGCGCCCGGGCTGCGCGTAGCGGGTGCCTGGGACGGCTTCGAACTGGCCGTGCGCGCGGTGCTGGGGCAGCAGGTGAGTGTGGTGCGTGGCAAGGTGCTGGCTGATGCGCTGGTCGAGCGCTTCGGTGCCGGGGCTTTCCCCGGTCCGGCGCAGCTTGCCGATGCCGACGTTTCTGCCATCGGCATGCCGGGGCAGCGCGGCGCCGCCGTCCGGGGGCTGGCGCAGGCGGTACTGTCCGGCGCGCTGGAGGTAGACGAGTGCCAGGACTACGACGCCCAGCACGAAGCGCTCCTTGCCATCGACGGTATTGGTCCCTGGACAGCCAATTACATCCGTATGCGGGCCTTACGCGACCCCGATGCTTTCCCCGACAACGACTGGGTGGTGATGAAAGAGCTGGACAGCACCGCTGCCGCGGCTCGGCGGCAGGCGACGGCATGGCAGCCCTGGCGTGCTTACGCTCTCATGTATCTGTGGTACGCGGCGGGGCAACGCCGCGAACGGGAATCCCGCGAACGCAAGGCGCGCAAGCGCGCCGCAACCAGGAGATGAGCATGTTCTACAGTGTGACAGAAAGTCCGATCGGGCCTCTCATGTTGACGGGTCGCGGTGAGGCGCTGGAAGGGCTGTATTTTTCTACGGGCAGCAAAGCGCGGGGCGCTGACCCTGACTGGCAGCGCGACGATGCCCGCTTCGCCGACGCCCGTCGGCAGCTCGATGAGTACTTTGCGGGCGCGCGCAGGACGTTCGATCTGGCGCTCGCGCCGCACGGCACCGACTTTCAACTTGCGGTGCTGGCCGCGCTGCAGCAGATACCGTATGGCGAGACCCGCACGTATGCGGAGATTGCGCAGGCGGTGGGGCGGCCCCGGGCAGTGCGCGCGGTGGGCACGGCGAACGGCCGCAATCCCATTGCTCTGATCATTCCCTGCCACCGTGTCATCGGTTCCGATGGCAGTCTCACGGGCTTTGGCGGCGGCCTCGACGCCAAGCAGACGCTGCTATCTCACGAAGCCGGCCACTCAGGGCTGTTTGCTCAGGCCTGACGGGGCCATTGTCCGGTCGATTCAGCCGGCCATGGCTAGCAGGTCGTTCAGGGTCACGGTGGCGCCACCACACACGACCATCAGCACCTTTTCGAAGCGGTCGAGGACTCGCGGCTGCGCGTAGGCCAGAGCGAGCGATGCGCCGCAGGCGGGCTCCACGAGCGTGCGGTGATCGTCCAGAAAGCGTACGCACGCGTCCACCGCCCTCGCATCGGCAACCACGTGACTGTCGAGGGGGTGCTCTGCAGACAGGGTCAGCACGCGGTCACAGACCCGCTTTGCGCCCAATGAGGTGGCCACGCTGGTTACGCGTTCCAGACTGACCGGGTGACCGGCGTCCAGCGCTGCGCGCAGGGACGCCGCACCGGCCGTTTCGCACGCGATGATGCGGGTGTTGTTGCAGCCATGGCGCTGTAAGCCTTCGATCAGGCCGCAAAGCAGGCCCCCACCGCCGACGGAGGCGACGACGGCATCGGGCACGAAACCCGCGTCCAGCACCTCGTCGATGAGCGTGGCGTGGCCCTGCCAGAGCAGCTCGTCGTCGAACGGGTGCAGCAGGGGATGATCGCGCCCGGCCAGTGTTTCTGCGTGCGCATTGGCTTCCTGCCAGCTTTCGCCCAGCACCGTCACGTGCGCACCCTGGTCGTGTATCAGGGCCTGGGCGTGCGCCGTGGTGGTCTCGGGTACCACAACGTTCACGGGCAGCTTCAGCGCGCTTCCGGCGTATGCCGCCGCAATGCCGGCGTTGCCGCCGGAGGAGCTTACGAAACCCTTGGCGCCCCGGGCAGCCAGGGTCTGACAGGCGTGGCCCATGCCGCGCAGCTTGAACGAGCCTGTGGGCTGGGCAGATTCCATCTTCAGCCTTACCTCGGTGCCGGCCCGCTCGGAGAGCCGCGGTGAGTGGATCAGCGGCGTGCGGTGGTGAAGTGGGGTGGGATGCATCTGCCGCACTATGCGTCGTGAGCGGTAAAATGCAATTAGTAATCAAAAGTTTACCAAAGAGCCAGTTGGTGTTGCTGGCGATCGAAAGTATGATAACCATATGGTTACTAACGCGGAGCGTAATCAGCGCACCCGGTCTGCAGTGATGAACGCCGCGGTGGTGGAAGTGCTGCGGGAAGGGGCTGCGGGCCTACGGCTGGATCGCGTGGCGCGGCAGGCCGGGGTCAACAAACGGATGGTGTACGTGCACTTTGGCGATCGGTCCGGGCTGGTCGGCGAAGTGTTGCGCCATCAGCTTCGCATTGTGCTCATGGCTCCGGAAGTGCACGCGGAGACCAGGGCCTTCCTGGCGGGGTTTTTCGACGTCGAAATTGGCGAGACTGAACGATCGGTAGCAATCAAAGAGTTGCACAATGCGTGTCGGATCGTGCTGGTCGCGCTTGCACAAGCTCCCGATGACCGCCTCGCGGCAGTGGCAGTGCCCCGCCGGGTGCTGACAGATCTTGGCGGCTGGCTCTGGCGCCCCCACAAGCCCCGTCTCAACGCGCAGTCGGTGTCGAAGCCGGTCGCCCGGTCGCCTCAGCGTCCCGGGTAAGCCCCTCGGGGTGTCAGCGTATCCATGAATTCCGCGAGGCTTCCTGCAACGGTGCGCAGGGCTTTGCGCCCCGGCGCTTCCAGCTGCACGGCACCCGTTTCGTTGTGGATGGTGAGAAAGTAATCCCCGTCGGGGTCCGTCAACGCAAAGAACACGGCAAACGGGGTCCGGGTACGGCGACACGCAACCGCGTGGCCGATGAGGTTTTCAATGAGCCGGTCGGCGTCCTGTTCACTCCACAGATACAGCAGACAAAGATCGCCGTCGGGCGCGGTGGCGTTGATGTGTCCGGACCAGAAAGTGCCGTAATGGGCTTTCACGGCGGGGTGGATCTCCAGCTCCAGGGCGTCTTCCAGCCCCGCGAAGTCGCGGATCGGACCTTCGCGGCGTACCGGCTGCCAGCGGATCTGCGAAGTCTCGGCGTCCTCAGGCACCCAGGCGGTGCCGATCTCGCAGGGTGAGGGCCAGTCGGGGTCAAAATCGATGACGGCCGGACGCCCGGGTGGGTGCAGACCCTCGAAGGCGCTGAAAAACCGTTCGATGGCGGTGCCTGTGGAATCAGTCACCGGGCGGGGGCGGACGACCGTGAGGTCCGCCGCGCAAGCGATGGGGACGTTTCATTCTTTCTGCTACCAGGCGTCTCTCTTCCAACGATAGCGTCGCCACCACGTCGACGAAAGCGGCGTGGCTCTGGGTGCGGGCATCCACCTGACGGGCGCGCAGCTGCTCCAGCGCTTCGTTCAGGGCGCTGGCCGAGAACGGCTCGCCTTCCAGCGCCTCGATCAGGGCACGGTTGTGCGACCGCAGCTCGCGCAGCATCACGCGCCCCTCCCGGCGGTGTTCGCGCAGCACCGGATGCAGCTCTTCCCGCCGCTCGGCGGGCAGAACCCGCAGCCAGCCGGCAAAACCGAGCGTGGGATCAAAGGATGGCCCTGGGCCGCCGCGCTCCCCGACCAGAAAGCCAATGAGCGCGAAGTTCACCGCGAGCGACACCGCGAGAGCCACCACCAGCGCCTTAGCTTGCATCGTCGTGCTCCCCGGGCGGGATTTCCTCGCCCGTGTCCAGCCCGACGCCCACGGTCTGTCCGAACGCGGCTTCCAGCAACCAGTCGGTGTCGTCTGCCTGCCGGTTGTCGAGCGGAGAGAAGAAGCCGAGCGCAAAGCCCAGTGCAAGGGGCGCAGCGGCGGTGAGGGCCGGGCGCCACCAGGGCAGCAGCAGCCAGCGCCAGGCGTCGAAAGGCGGCTCGTCGGGCACGCGCGCAAGGATCTGGCGCCGCAGCGCGGCGGGGGCTTGCACAGCGTCTGCGTTCAGCGCGTCGAAGTAGCGCTGGAGCTGTTTGTCCGCATCAGCGGTTTCGTCATCATGCATGGTTTTGCTCATTCAACCGCGTCGTTCTCCAGGAGGCTTTTCAAGCTGCGCCGCCCGCGCGCCAGCAACGATTCCGCGGCCCGGGTGCTGACGCCGAGGATAGCGCCAACCTCGGGGGTGCTGAAGCCGGAGGCGTGCCGCAGCAGCAACGCGGCACGCTGGTTTTCGGGCAGGGTTGTAAGCGCCTCACGCAGGGCGTCCGCATCCCTTGCGAGCTTTGCTGCCTGCGCAGGGGTTGTTTCCGGGTCTGTCAGTTCGCTGGCCGGTGGGCCAGCTTCTTCCGGCAACTCCCGGCGTTTGCGCATTCGATCCACGAACTGATTGTGCAGAATGCGATGCAGCCACGTCGCCAGGCTCGCCTTGCGTGCCCGGTAGGAGGCCGCTTTCTGCCAGACGGCCAGCCACGTGTCCTGCACCAGGTCTTCTGCCATCGCGGGCGAGCCCGAGAGCCGGAGCGCGTAAGCGTACAGCGCGTCGAGGTACTCGCTGAGCACGGTCTCGAACGCGCTGTGATCGCCCTGCGACACCATAGCCATCAGCTTTGCGTCGCGCTCGCGGCTCACGGACGGGGGCGTCAGCCGGCCTGCTGGCGGGCGCGGAAGGCCGCACGCATCTCCCGGCGCGTCACCTGACCGTCGCCGTCGGCATCTGCCGCCCGCAGGCGCTCAGCCGGCGACGGCATTTCGTCCTGGGTCAACAGGGCGTCGTCGTTGGCATCCAGGTGTTTGAACATCGCCGTGCGCCGGGCCGTGTGTTTCATCTCCTTCGTCGCCGCCGCGTGTTCTTCCGCGGACAGCGTGCCGTCACCGTTGCTGTCCAGCAACGTGAAAAGCTCAGCCTTGGCGGCTTCTTTGAGGGCCTCGCGCTGCTGCGCCCGGGGCCCTTCGCCCAGGCGCTGCATGCCCTTGCGATGTTTCCAGCCCCCCGGCGTGCCGCGTTTGCCGGCATGCTCGCCGCGTTGTGCGCGCGGAGCTTCGGCAAACTCTGCGGCGTCGACGGTGCCACTGGCATCCGTGTCCATGGCTGCCCAGCGTTCAGCCGCGCGGGCCTCCACCTCGGCGATGCTGATAGGAAAGCGGCTTTCGCCCGGTGCTGCGTGGGCAAAGCCCGCGCACGCGAGTACGCCGGCAGCCATGGCAACGGCGATGCGTTGGGTTGGGTTCGACATGTTCGATCTCCTTGTGAGTTGCGCTCCCGATAGTTCTACGGGTCGGCGCGCGGTTTCCGTCGCAGGGCTCAAGGGGCGTAATCGATAGCGACGATCACATAGGCGTCACTTGCCGGGCCTGCTTCGGGTGTGTACACCCGGGGCCTGGTCTCCACCTGGCGCTGCACCACCACCTCGTCGTCCAGGCTCCGGCCGATGACGGCACGCGCCAGGGGCGCATCGACGCTGATGTAGCGGGGATCGGCGTCGAATTCGTCGGCGCCAACCACCCGGTAGGTGACGGCTTCTCCGTCCATGGACTCCAGCGTAACCCACGCGCCGAAGTACACGGTGGTGCGATCGGCGGGAAGCGTGTCGATGACCTGCAGCGTTTCGAGACGCTTGGTGAGATAGCGGATACGGCCGTCGATTTCGCGCAACTGTTTCTTGCCGTAGATGTACTCGGCGTTTTCCGAGCGATCTCCCTGCGCCGCGGCCTCGGCCACTTTGGCGGTGACCTCGGGGCGTTTTTCGTGCCACAGGTAGGCGAGTTCAGCCTGCAGACGCTGGAATCCCTCGCGCGTGATGTACGGGGATGCAGCCGGCCTTGGCGGCCGGTAGCGACTCATCGGCAGCCCCCTGCGCCCGTTATCTGTTCGCGATCTTTCGCCGGGCCCGCGTTAGCAGTTTTCCGTCTAATGCAGGCCAGGCCAACTAAGGCGCGCGGGCGTATAGTCGAAACAGGTTTCCGGGAGGTGATCATGCGCAGACTATTTTATGTGGCGGAGCAGATCGACGATGTGGAGGCCGTTTACAAAGCCCTCCACGGTGAGGGTATCAGCGACTGGCACCTGCACGTGCTGGCCAAGGACGAAGCCGGACTGTACACCCACAAGGTTCACTCGGCGACGCCGTTCCAACAGCTCGACGTGCTGCACACGGGTGCCCGTTACGCCCTGGTCGGCGCCGGGGCGGGCCTGCTCATCGGCCTCATGGGATACGCGCTCAGCAGGCTTGGCGTGCTCAGTCTCGACCTCAACGGCTACGTGGTCGCTGTGCTGGCTTTTGTGGGTCTGTGCTTCGGTGCCTGGGAAGGCGGCATGGTCGGCCTCACGCGCGAGAACTACAAGATCGAACGGTTCCACGGGGACATCGAGGCGGGTCGCTACCTGTTGATGGTGGACGTGTCCAAGGCGCAGCGCCCGCTGGTGAAAGAGCTCATGAATTTCGACTTTCCGCACGTGCCTTACCGTGGCGGCACCACAACCTGGCTCAACGTCTTCGAACGGCCGAAGACGATGCATCATCAGACCACCCACTGAAGCTGGACGGGGTCACGAGGCGAGCGCCTTCGCCAGCGCGGCCGGGGCAAACACGCCGCGGTCGGTGATGATGCCGGTCACCAGCTCAGCAGGCGTCACGTCGAATGCCGGATTCAGCACGGGCACCTGGGCCGCGTGCGTGCCCAGCACCTCATCGGCGCCGCGCTGCTCGATCGGCACGGCGCCTCCGTCGGGTGTCGCAGCGTCATACGTGGAGCTGGGGCAGGCGACGTAGAAAGGTATGTCGAAGTGGCGGCACAGAATGGCCACGTTCAACGTACCGATCTTGTTCACGACGTCGCCGTTGGCGGTGACGCGATCCGTGCCGACAATCACCAGATCGACCAGGCCGTCGGCCATGGCCGTGGCTGCCATGTTGTCGCAGATCAGAGTGACGTCGATGCCCGCCTGTGCAAGCTCCCAGGCGGTGAGACGTGCGCCCTGGTAGAGCGGCCGCGTCTCGTCCGCATAGACGCGGAAGGGCACGCCCCGGGCGTGCTGCACATACATGGGCGCGGTAGCCGTGCCCAGCCTGGAAACTGCGAGAGAGCCGGCGTTGCAATGTGTCAGCACCCCCGCACCGGCTTCGATCAGCGCTGCGCCATGGTGGCCGATGGCCGCGCACAGGGCGAGATCTTCGGCGTGGATGCGACCTGCTTCCGCTTCCAGGCTGGCCGGATCCCCTGTGGCCGCATAAACCGCAACCAGGCGGTCTACGGCCCAGGCCAGGTTCACCGCCGTCGGGCGCGCGCTTTTCAGGTGGGCGGCGTTCGCGTGCAGCGTGGCGGCGAAGTCTTCAGCGCTTCCCTCCGCAAGCTGCATGGGTTGCATGGACTGCGCCAGCGCATAGGCGGCCGCCACCCCGATGGCGGGAGCGCCGCGAACGGTGAGGGTGTGGATTGCCTGCCACGCGTCGTCCAGCGACCCGATGGTGACGTAGGTGGTGGTGTGGGGGAGGCGGCGCTGGTCGAGCAGCTTGAGGCGCCGATCTTCCCAGAGGAGCGTCTGGGGCAACGCAAGCTCGATGGGCTCCGGCTGCGTGTTCACGAGGCCGGTGCCGTGGGGGCGTTCAGCGCACGGGCCCGGGCGAGATACGACACCAGCAAGCCGCCGCAATCCCGGGCGTGGGTGCCTGCGGCGAAAATCCCGTCTTCGTGGCCGGCCGTCGCGAACACCAGGGGGCGCGACGCATGCGCCTCCATGAGCTCGCTCACAGCGCGGGCCATGGCCGGCGAGCCGTAGGCGACGTCCGCCGCGGTGCCCGGGAGCTTGAGCGCTTCGCGGGCCTGCCAGATTGTGGGGCTGTGCACGTGGAATACCCAGGCGACGCGCGGGTCGGCAGCGTAGAGCATGGCATGGGTGAGAGATTCCGAGGACGGTGGCTGCTCGCCGACGGCGTCCACCCAGAAGCGCTCGAGATTGACGTGGCTGATACGCACCAGATCTTCGGGAGGCAGCGTGGTTGCGCCGCTGGTCTGGCTGGCCGTGATGACAAACTCCGTCGCGTCGACACGGCAGCTCAGGTTGCCGTACGCGAAGCCGTCGTAGCGCCCCGGGTGCTGTCCCAGCAGTTCGAGATCACGCAGAATCGAGCGCCAGGCAGCAAACTCGGCGTGGCTCTCCGGCGCCAGTCCGGAATCTCCCGGGGTCAGCGCATAGGCAAAGTGGATCGTACCTTCCTGGGCAGTCACTGGCTAAAATCGGCTCTGTGAACGGGGCTGCAAGCATACCCCAACCCGGGTCCGCGCAGCGCGGTGCCGGTCCGATGGCTCGACAGATCACCAGGCAGATAGCCAGAGAGATAGCCCGATAGAAGGAAGTACAGCGATGGGTGACAACGGTTTGACGGTGCACAAAGCAGCCGGTGCGGTCGGCGCCTTCGTGACGGACGTGACGCTTGAGCAGCTGCTCGATGACGACGCGCGTTTCGACGCGCTGCTGCACACGGCCATGAGGCACGGGGTGGTGTTTCTGCGCGATCAGGCCGTGGATGCGGCTACTTTCCAGAGTTTCGGTCGCCGCTTCGGGCCCGCTGTGCCCCACGACGCGTACGGTATCGTTGCCGACGCCCCCGACGTGCAGGTGCTGGAAAGCACCGCCGAGACACCGTCGAAGATCGAGGTGTGGCATTCGGACATGACCTTCATGGAGAGCCCCCCCAGCTTCACGCTGCTGCAGGGCCAGATCATCCCGGGCTATGGCGGCGATACGTTGTGGGCCTCAGCTGCCGCGGCGTACGCCAGCCTGTCACCACCGATGAAATCGCTGCTCGACGGGGTCACGGCGGTGCATGATTTCCGCCACGGTTTCAAGGAAAGCCTGGCCGAGCCGGGCGGGCGGGAGCGACTCGCGCCGGTTGTGGCTCAACATCCGCCCGTGTCGCACCCGGTGGTGCGCACGCATCCGGCGACCGGCGAGAAAGCGCTCTTCGTGAACGCTCTGTTCACGACCCGTCTGGAGGGCTTCACCGAACTGGAAAGCCAGGAGCTCCTGGAATTTCTGTACCGTCATATCGTTGCGGCGGAGCATACGGTGCGGTTGCAGTGGGCGCCGGGCACCATTGCCATCTGGGACAACCGGGTAGTGCAGCACAAGCCGGTGAACGATTTTTTTCCTCAGCACCGGCTGATGCGCCGGGTGACGATCCAGGGCGACCGACCGGTCTAAAGGCTTTCCAGGAACGCCAGCAGCGCCCGGCGCTCGTCTTCGGTCAACTCGAACCCGGGGAGCGTGGCGCTGTTCGCCCGCTCGTAGTGATCCAGAACGGCCCGCAGTGTCGCCAGCGAACCGTCGTGCATGTACGGTGCCGTGTGGCGGACGGCGCGGAGCGTCGGTACGCGGAAGGCGCGATCCGAGGCCCCGACACCGGTCACGTGAAACGCCGGCGGCTGCGTGCTCCGGCGTCGCTGTTCAGCGGGGCCGGGAACGCCGTGGCAAGCCGCGCAACCCAGCCGTGGTGACGTGAACAACTGCAATCCGGCGCGTGCGTCGGCCGACAGGGCATCTGCCTCGTCGTGATAGAGAAAGCGGTCGAACGCGGTTACGGGTGCCTGCAGCGTGCGCACGTAGCTCGCCAGCGCCTGCGTGACGCGGTCAAGCGTGATGTGGGGTGAACCGAAGGCATCTGCAAAGGCCTGCTCGTAGCCGGGATCAGCCTGCAGAGTGGCGCGATTGCGTGCGGAGAAACCCAGCTCCACGGGTTCGTGATTCAGCAGCGGCACCAGGTGCTGGGCTTCCAGAGATGTGATGCCGTCGTCTTCCCAGCCGTAGCTGGACCAGAACGCGGCGCCGTACAGCGTGGGCGTGTTGCGCGTGTGCGCCTGGCCGGTAGCACCCCTTGCGACGGGCAAGCCGTCGGTGAAGTGCAGCTTCGGCTGGTGGCAGCTGGCGCAGCTGTAGGCGCCTGTGACCGACAGGCGCGGGTCGCCAAAGAGGCGCTGGCCGAGGCGTATCTTGGCTGTCGACGGGGGATTGTGGGCCGGGTGGGGCGGCACCGTTCCCGGGCGCACGCGCCGCAGGTCGCGCTCGGCGTCGGCGACGGCTTCTTCCAGCGTTGGCGGATACAGGCTGGGCAGCGGGGAGGTTGCCGGCGGTGTGCCGCAACCCCACAGAAAGATCGTCAGCGCGGCGAGGACGGCGCGGCAGCGGGCCGGCAACTACCAGTCGCGCCCATCGCGCATGGAGACATCCTGGGTCATGGTGGCCAGGCGCTTGCGCTCCGCCACCCAGGCCGCGAAAGCCTGCTCGGTCTGCGTCAGCTCCTCGGGTCGGGCTGCCAGCCACGCGTCCATTTTTTCCATGAGCAGCGCGGCAAGCTCGGCGTTGTCCCGGAACAGCACCATGTACGAGCGCTGAGCCTGCTCGAGCATGCCCAGGGCCAGGAAGGCTTCCCCGCGATATTCGGTGGCTTCGTGGAAATCGGGATTGAGATCGAGCGCGTAGTTGTAGGCGCCAATGGCCTTGCGGTACTCACCGGTCTTGCGAAGGGCAAAACCGAGCTCGTTGGCGGCTGCATAGTTCTGCGGGTCGAGCTGCAGCGCCTCGCCCTGCTTGGCAATGGCTTTCTCGAAGGCTTTGCGGGCGCGCTTGAGCTGCTTGTCCCGGGCTTTGTCGTTTTTCGCGGTGGCGGCACGGCGTTCGTGCTTGAGGGCCTTGTCGCGCTGCCTGACGCCGGCACGGAAGCGCTTACGGGACGCTTCTTCCGGGGAAAGCTGTTCGGCGGCCTGGTCATAGGTGCCCACGGAAGGACTGCCGCCGCTGCCGGCGGCGAAGCCGGTGCCGGCAAAGAGCAGCAGCACGGCGGCCAGAGTGATGTGCGGGGTGAGCATTCGCGTCATGGGCAAGCAACCTGTTGGAGAACGCGCGAAGAGGATAAGCTCTGCTCCGGTCCTTGGCCAGGCGATCACGTCACGGGACCGACAATACATCGAAGACCACAACAGCAAAAAACCGCAGAGAACGGGGGAGGTGCAGATGTTCAGAAAGCTCGGGAGCCTGGCGCTTGCGGCGCTCATCACCATCAGCGTGTCGGCATGGGCTGATCCGGCAGCGCAGGCGCGGGTTGTCATGGACGAGTTTCTCGCGGCGTTCAACGCGCGGGACGAAGGACGCTGGGCCGAGACCCTGCTCTTTCCGCATATCCGTATTGCCGGTGGGGGAGTGAACGTCACGCCGGATCGCCAGAGCTTCCTTGCCGCCACGGATCTCGAACAGTTTGCCATCGAAAACGACTGGGACTTCAGCGAGTGGGACAGTATCGAAACCGTTCACGCTGCCCCCGACAAAGTGCACTTCAAGGTGGTGTTCTCACGCTTCAATCCGCAGGGCGAGCGCTACGTCACCTTCGACTCGCTCTACGTGCTGCAGCGTGTAGACGGCCGCTGGGGCATTCGCGCCCGTTCCAGCTTCGCACCCTGACGCGCCCGCGCTCTTCCTTCCGGGGCTTGTGACTTGATCTTCGCAACGCTAGACACCCACCTGCCGCACGCGCCGGATCTGGCCGCGGCGGCAGTGCCCCCCGGCCTGCTGTTCGCCTGGTGCGCCAACATGCGGCTTCTGGCGCCGGCGGTGGAAGAAGCCTTTGCCACGGAGCTGTTGCGGCTGCGGGTGCGGGAAGCGAAAGGCAGCGAGGTGCTGGTAGCCACGGGCGGCGAGCTGACCAGCGAGATGCTCAACCCGGACGGGCAACGCTTTCTCGGCGGCTATCACACGCGTTTCGATGACGACTACCGGGACGTGTTCGGCGCGGACATCTACGCGGTCGCAGACAACTGGGCCAGCTACGACCGGCTGGCACCGGTGCTCACCCGGCGCCTGCTGGGCAAACCGCCGGGGAAGTCCCGCAGCCTGGGCGACCGGGTACGGGCCTGGCTCGGGCGCTGAGGGATGCTGGTGTTGCGGCAGGTGGAAGTTTTCCGGCCTTATACGGACGAGTTTCCGGAGCATCTACTGCTTGCCGAGGGTGCGGACGATCAGTGCCTGACGTTGTGGGCAGAGGCTGAGATGCTGAGAGTGGCCAAACGGGGGGAAGAAGTGCTGGGCGCGTATGCGATGGTGCGCCTCGACACGGAACGATTCCTGCTGCACGGGATTGTCGTTGCCCCGCCCGTACGGCACCAGGGGCTCGGCCGGTGGCTTACCGGTCATGCCATCGGGGTTGCCGAGTCGAAAGGGGGACGTTACCTCGAGCTCGCTGATACGGGTGGCAGCCGTTGTTTTGCCCGCATGGGCTTCGAGCGGGCGGCGGACAGTTTTCATTTTGCGATGATTCCCGAATAATCCAGCGACTTCTTGCAGGGGAAAAACCATGGCGCGTCTCGATCAGGTACCGGCGGCAGAGTGGCCGCAGGCAATGAAAGACATGCTCAAACCCGAGCACCTCACGGACCTGGAGCAGGGGTTGATGCGTTACTGGGCGCGGCGACCCGATCTGGTGAGCGGGCTGGCTGCCTTTTCAGGGGGCTTGAAAATCAACCGCACGCTGCCGGAGCGCCTCGTGGAGCTGGTGCGCCTGCGGGTGGCCTTCTTCAATCAGTGCCGCAGCTGCATGGCGATCCGTTATACGGACGCGGTCAACGACGGCCTCACGGAAGACCTGGTGTGCTCGCTGGAGCGGCCCCAGGATGCGGAAGATCTGTCTGACGCGGAGAAGATTGCCATTCGCTATGGCGAGCTGATGGCCACCGACCACCTGCGCATCGACGATGCTGTTTACGAGGAGCTGCGGGCGCATTACACGCAGGAGCAGATCGTCGAGCTCGGCATGATCGTGGCGTTTTTTGTAGGCTTCGGGCGCCTGGCGGCCACCTATCACATGGTTGACGAGCTGCCGGACGCCTTCCGCGAAAGCGACGGTGAGATCGCGCCGTGGGGCAACGAGGCTATCCAGGTCAGGTAGCGATCCGCACGGGGCGTCCCGCGCTCAGTGAGGCACGTTGTCGGTGCGCGCTGCCCGGCCGAGGTAGCCACCGTGATGACGCAGGCCATACGCTTCCCGTGTCACCCCTTTCTGTTCCAGAAGTGCGAGGGCCACAGCGTCGGTGATGGCGTTCATGACGGCAATGGACGCGCTGGGCGTCAGCCCCAGGGGACATGGTTCCTCGATCACGCCCATGTCCAGCACCAGGTCTGCCTGGTTTCTCAGCGCCGATTCCGGGTGGGAGGTGATACCGATGATCTTGGCCACGCCGAGGTGGCGTGACAGCTCGAGGATTTCCACCACCTCGCGGCTCTTGCCGCTGGTGGAGAAGGCGAACATCACGTCGTGTTGGTCTACCAGGCCGAGATCGCCGTGGGCAGCCTCGGCCGGATGGATGAACACGGCGGGCGTAGCGTTGGAGCACAGCGTCGCCGCGAAACGGGCGGCAACGTAGCCGGCTTTGCCGATGCCGGTGGTGACAATTTTGCCCTGGCAGTGCTGCATGAGTTTCACGGCTTCGACGAAGGTGTCGTTGAGATCGACCGCAGCGATGGCCTCTGCTTCAGCGCTCAGCACCGCTTGCATGCGTTCTTTGATGTCCAATAGCATCTCGCCCGTTGATTTGCGCGAATGGTGTCACGGCTGATGGTGCCGAACAACACGGATCCCGCGCCGGTGACGCCGCGGCCCAGGCGCCTGGTGTATGGCGAAGCCCGGGCGCTGGGGACGTTCGCGGTGCAGTGGGAAGGCGCGCCCGATCCGCGGGTGCATGCTGCGGCCCGCAGACTGCTGGCCACCCTGCCTGTCGGGACGCTCGAGCTGGCCGTGGAAACCATTTTTGAAGGCCCGCCGCGTCTCGGTGACGTGGAATCCTACACGCTGCAACGCCAGCCGCAGGGCTGGCGCCTCAGCGCTCCCGGCACCTGGGGTGCCCTGCACGGTCTCAACACGTTGTATCAGCTGGCCAGCGCAGGGGGTGCTTACGTGGAGCGCATCGACGATGCCCCGCGCTTTCCGTGGCGCGGTCTGTTACTGGACGTTGCCCGGCACTTCCTGCCGCTCGCGGCGCTGGAAGGGGTCATCGACGGACTGGCGCTGCTGCGCATGAACGTTCTGCATCTGCATCTCTGCGACGATCAGGCGTTTCGTTTCGGCTCCCGCGCGTGGCCGGAACTGGCCGCTGACGATCACTACACCCCGGCCGGGCTGCAGGCACTGGTGGCTTATGCCGCAGATCGGGGGGTACGTATCGTGCCGGAACTGGATGTGCCCGGACACGTGACGAGCTGGCTGCGGGCCTATCCCGAATGGGGCTGCGAGGAGGCGCCCGAAAGCCGCCGCTTCGGCGTGCACGAGGCCTGCCTGAACCCGGCGGATGAGCAGGTCTATGCGGCGCTTGGCGATCTGCTCACAGAGCTGGCGGCCGTTTTCCCGGACGACTACGTGCACATCGGCGGCGATGAGGTGCATCCGGCCTGGTGGCGACGCAGTGAGGCCGTGCAGGCGCTGCAGGCTCGTGAGGGCCTTGCCGACGTGGCCGCGGTGCAGAACTACTTCAATGGTCGCGTGGTGGCGCTGCTGGGCGAGCGGGGCAAACGTCCGGTAGCCTGGGATGAGGTGCTGCACGAAGCGATGCCGCCGATGCTCGTGCAGAACTGGCGCGGCGCAACCACGCGGGATGTCGCGCGCGCGGGTGGCCACGATTGTCTCGTCTCGGCCCCCTACTATCTCGATCTCTTCTTCCCGGCGGAGATGCACTACGCCTTCGACCCGGGAGCGCCGGAGGCGGAGCTCGTGGCCCTGGAGGATGCGCAGCAGAGCGATTTCCGTCTCGCGCACGTGGCTGATGGCATCGAATGGACCCGGCAGTGGCGGCGTCAGCGGGCGGGGACGGCCGCGCTGCCGGGGCGGATCATCGGAGGCGAAGCCTGTCTGTGGAGCGAGCTGGTGGACGACGCCACGCTGGATGTGCGTCTGTGGTCGCGTCTGCCGGCCGTTGCAGAGCGCTTCTGGACACCGTCCGCTGAGTGCGACCACGAAGATTTTCAGCGGCGGCTGGAGGCATTTCTGCGCCTGCCTGCCATTGCTGTCGCAGACCGACAGCACGCGGCGTTGACAGGGCTGGGCCTCAGCACGACGCAGGTGGAGAGCGCGCAGTGGCTGGAACCGGCCAAGTGGTACTCGCGCCTGCTCGGCCGCGCGGCGCTGGAAGCACGGCTGCAGGGCAGCGAGATGCCGCAGGCGCGACCCTATGATGCCGATACGCCGCTGAATCGCGTGGTCGACTTTCTTGCGCCGGAAAGTCGCCCGGCCCGGTCTCTGCGAAGTCTCGACGAGGCTGGCTGGCGCCAGATGGCAGTCGCGTGGGCGGCGGAAAACCCTGACCTGTGGCCGGCAGATGTACGCGATGCGATTGCTGCGCTGCGGGACCTTGGCGCTCTGGTGCTTGCAAGTAACTCGCTGGGGGCGTTGTCCGCTGACGATGTCGAGCGCCTCTACGGGCCCTTCGAGGAATACGTCGTTGCGCCCGCAGCGGTGTTGCGCGAGCTGGCGGGCGGCGCACCGTGACCCTGCCTCTGGACTTTGCGGCGGCGGCTCGAGCCGGCGCGCGTTGGCTGACGGACGCCGAGGTGGCGCCGCTGGGCGACGGCCATATCAACGACACCTACCTGCTCGGCAGCGGCCGCGAGGCGATGGTGCTGCAGCGCATAAACACCGAGGTGTTTCGCGATCCGGCAACGCTGATGCGTCAGGCCGTGCGCCTGCTCGACGGCTGGTCGACGCAACAGATCTATCAGGTACCCGCGATGCTGCCCACGCGCGACGGTGAATTGTGGGTGCACAACGATGACGGCTGGTGGCGCGCTTGCCGCTATCTGGCCGCGGGGCGGACGTTGCCGCGTGTGGAAAGCCCCGAGCAGGCGCGCCTGGCCGCGCGGGCGTTCGCCTGTTTTCAGGAAACGGCAGCCGGTCTGGAAGGACCACCGCTGGTTGCAACCATCGACAGCTTTTTAGAGCTTGCAGCTTATCTGCGGGGCTACGATGCGGTGGCAGCGCAAGCGCCGGCGGAGCTGCGCACGCTCGTCGATGCGCACCGTGCCTGGCCGGCGTTGGCGCAACCCACAGGTCCCATTCACGGCGACTGCAAGCTCGACAACCTGCTGTTCGACAGCGGCGGCAGTCGCGTGCTGGCGGTGCTGGATTTCGACACGGCCATGCATGGGCACTGGGCCTGGGACTTCGGCGACCTGGTGCGGTCGGTCTGGTCCACGCGCGACCGTGCCGACGAGGCGTTGTTTCTGGCGTGTCTCGAAGGCTTTGCCGCTGAGCGGGAGGGGCTGGATCCGGTGGCTGCTGCGGACGCCCCGGGCTACGTCACCCTCATGCTGGCGGTGCGTTTCCTCACGGATCATCTCTCCGGCAATCGCTACTTCCGCGTTACGCAAGCCGGTGAGAACCTGCGCCGCGCGCAGAAGCAGTTCGAGCTGTTCCGGCAGTATCTTGCCCTGCGCGACCGGCTCGGCGCGCTGGCGGAGGCGACGCTCGCCTAAGGCAGGATAAGCGACACCAGGCCGATCATGGCCAGCACAAAAATTGCCGTGAAGGCCACACCCATGATGATGAAGTGCGAGGCTTTACCGCGCGTGAAGTCACGGAGGCGGTTGCGGCTGGATTGCACGCCGATGGCCGCCGCCAGGGTGCTGCCCAGCACCTGCCAGAAGCTCAAAGGGGCTGCGGGCTGAGCGTCTTCGTCGGGCGGTGCCTGCGGCGGTGTTGGCGCGTCTGTCATACCACTGGACCTTTGCGGTGACGAGGAGGTTGCTGAGCCGGGGCGGGGAGCATACCGCACGCGGGCCGGTTGCCGCAGGTCTCCTGTCGATGACATAGTTCTCTCTGCAACGGACGACACATGAGATGACGACAACCAGCTCCGGTACCGCTCTGCCTCTGCATGCGCTGAACACGGCCTTTGAATGGCGCCAGCCCGCACCGCCCTACGAGTTGATCACGCAGGCGCAGGCTGACGCCTACCGTGACGCAGGTGCTTTTGTGCTGGAAGACGCTTTTGGCCGCGACGAGCTTGCAGCGTTGACGGATGCGCTGGATGGGCTGGAAGCCGCCGCCAACGAGGCGTTGCGCGAGCAGCCGGCCGACACGCCCTCGATTGCCCGTCACGACGAGATCGTCTTTCGCCCCCATCCGGTGCTGGCCAGCGACGCCGCGCGTCGCTTTGCCACGCACCGGGTCTTTCAGAGCCTGTGCCGCGATCTCATCGGCTCGCCGGTGCGATTGTACTGGGATCAGCTCGTATACAAGCGCCCCGGAACCGATGCACCGTTTCCATGGCATCAGGACAACGGCTATACGTTCGTCGCGCCCCAGCAGTATCTCACCTGCTGGGTGGCCTTGAACGACGCCACAGAGGCCAATGGCTGTCCGTGCATTGCCCCGGGGCTGCATCAGCGTGGCACCTTGAAGCACCGCTGGACGTCATTGGGTTTTGAGTGCGTGAGCCACGAAGCGCTGCCGGTGACGCCGGTCAGCCTGCCGCTCCGGGCGGGCTCCATCGCGGTGTTTTCCAGTCTCACCCCGCACCGCACGGGCCCCAACCTGACGCAGACCACGCGTAAGGCCTACATCCTGCAGTACGCGCCTGATGGCGCGGTGGTCCATCCCTGGTCCGGCGCGCCGGAGCCTGCGGCAGATCCTGATCGTCAGTTTCTCGTGGCATGAACGGGGTGCGGCTGTCATCGGCTCTCGTCCTTACCGGCGTCCTTGCCGGCGGCTTCGCTCTGACCGGTTGTGCCGCGAAAGACCGGCCCCTGCAGCTCGTCAGCGGCGCTGGACCGGTTTTCCCTGAGCAGGCTCGCGCTGATGGCATCGAGGGTCGGGTGGTAGTGCGCTATGACGTTGATCTCGAGGGGATCGTGCGTAACGCGCGGGTGGTGCTCAGCGAACCGCCGGGGGTGTTCGACGCTGCTGCCCTCGCGGCCGTGCGCAGCTGGCGCTTCAACCCGCCTGTGCGCGATGGTGAGCGCGTACCGGCACGCAACCGCGAGAGCGAAGTGGCATTCCGGCAGGGTGACACGAGTGCCTATGACAGTTATTGAGGCGCGCCGCTCATGATCAGCGTGACGCTGGTGGAGACCGACGAATACGAGGTGGTGGTGGAAGGTGCGGCGGAGACGGCGCACCGAGTGCACATGAGTCAGGCCTACTATCGATCGTTGTGTGGCGCCACGGTGACGCACGAGTTCGTGCTGATGACCGCCTTCCGGCTGCTGCTGGCACAGCAGACGAACGCCACCCTCGCACCACGCTTCGCGCTGGCGGACGTGGCGGCCGCCATGCCGGGCTTTGAAGCCGCGCTGCGCGACGCGCTCGACCGATGAAAGGTCTCCGAAACGTGCTTGCCGGTGTGTGGCTCAGCCTGGCCGGCACCGCCGCGGCGAGCGACTTCGACACCGCTGTGGCAGCGGCTGCCGCCGCCATAGCTGACGATGTGGTTTCGTGGCGGCGCAATCTCCATCAGCATCCGGAGCTCTCCAACCGCGAGTTTCGCACTGCAGAGGTGGTGGCCGCGCATCTTCGTGGTCTGGGCCTGGAAGTGGTCACAGGGGTCGCGCATACAGGGGTGGTTGGCGTGCTGCGGGGCGGGCGCCCCGGTGGCGTGGTGGCGCTGCGGGCAGATATGGACGCACTGCCGGTCACGGAACGTACGGGTCTGCCGTTCGCGTCCACGGCAACGGCGGTTTACGAAGGCAACCAGGTAGGCGTCATGCATGCCTGCGGCCATGACGCGCACATGGCGATCCTCATGGGGGCCGCGCAGGTGCTGGCGGGTCTGAAGGCGCAGATTCCAGGCGTTGTGAAGTTCGTCTTCCAGCCTGCGGAGGAAGGCGCGCCGCGAGGTGAGCGGGGCGGTGCCTCGCTGATGATCGATGAAGGTGTGCTGCAGGCGCCTGCCCCCACAGCCATTTTCGGCCTGCACGTGGGACAGCATGGTGCGGCGGGCACGGCGAGTTATCGCGAGCAGGGCTTTCTTGCCAGCGCGCAACGTTTCGACATCACGGTTACCGGCAAGCCGACGCACGGTGCCCGCCCCTGGGCCGGCGCGGACCCGATCGTGGCCGCTGCGCAGATTGTCGGCAGCCTGCAGACGATCGTGGCCCGGGAACTGGATGTCACCTCCGCACCGGCCGTGGTGACCGTGGGCGCGTTCAAAGCCGGCGTACGCAACAACATCGTGCCGGAGACCGCGACACTGTCCGGTACCATCCGCACCTTCGATGCAGTTACGCGGGAGGCCGTGCATCGCAAGCTCGAGCGTATTGCCACCAACGTCGGGGAGGCGCACGGTGTAGCGGTGGCGGTGGTCATCGAGCCCGGTGTGCCGGTGACGTTCAACGATCCTGCGCTGGTGCGCCGGGTGCTGCCCACACTGCAGCGTGTGTACGGAGCTGACCGGGTCGTGCGCGCCGGTCGTGTCACCGGGGCAGAAGACTTTGCGTTCTATCAGCGTGAGATACCGGGATTTTTCTTCTTTATCGGCGGCCGCCCCGTGCACGTGACGCCTGACCGGGCGGTGCCCAATCACTCGCCGTACTTCACGATCGACGAGGCAGCGCTGTTGCCAGGTGTGGAGGTCATGAGTCTGCTGGCGCTGGACTATCTCAGCGCCTGGGAATCGCCGGATCCTGAAGCGGTACGGTGATGCACGCGTCCGGCAAGCTGCAGCAAGTTGCGTGGCGCGGGGGCCGTCCGCTACAGTGCAGACCCATGCAGATTCTCCGACAGGCAAAGCGTGGGGCCGCCCGTCTCGTGACAGGGCTGCTGGTGCTCAGCAGCGTCGCCGGCGGGGCAAGCCTGGCGGTCGTGCCTGTCGACGCCCGGGCGGAAACGCTCGACGCCAGAACAGCCAAAGCTTTCCGCCGCATTGCCATCGCCCCGGAACAGACCGAAGCCTGGGTGCAGACGTACGAGCAGTTCCTGCGGGATCGCAACGAGCAGATCACGCGTGCGCTGGACAGAGCCGAGAAAGACAACGTGCCCGGTCTGGCTCGACGGCGCGCGAACCAGGCGGCGAAACGTTCCGTGTGGGCGATGCGCAGCGTGCTGAGCGAGGAGCAGCTCAAGCACTACGCGGCCTATCTCGAGCTCGCCAATGAGCTGTTTCTCAGGGAAGCCGGCTTACGCTGACTGTCCGAAGCCGTCGCTGCCGGCGACAAACTCCTTCTCAGCCTCCGACGAGGCCCGCCCGAGCACCGCGTTGCGATGGGGAAAGCGCCCGAAGCGCAGCACGATATCCCGGTGCTGCTGCGCGTAGCGTAAGGCGTTGCCCGTAAGCTCGCGCCTGGCCTTGGGCGAGCTGTCTCTGACATGGGTGAACAGTCCGACGGCCAGATGCTGATCGACGAGATTTTCCGAGTGCTCGAACGGCATGTAGAAAAAGCAGCGCTCGTCCAGCGCGAGCTGCAGATCGTCTCCCCGGGCGACGCCTTCGCGCGCTGCGGCCAGCGCATAGCTGTCCCAGGCGAAGGCGCGGGCGTCGCCGCGGTAGATGTTGCGCGGCAACTGATCGCACAACACGATGTAGGCGAGACGGCCGGCGGGTTCGATCAGCCAGTCTGCGAGCTTGTTGTCAGCGACTGCGTCGAGGGTCTCGGCGAAGGTGTCGCGGCAGGCTGCGTCGAAGGTGCGTGAGCTTTCGAACCAGCGTTTGCGCACGGCCTCGTCCGCAAAGCCATCGTCACCCAGCGTGCCGAACCAGAAACTCAACACATCCCGGGGGGTGGTCATCGCTACAGGCCCCAGCACTCCATGTCGTTGGCGAAGATGATGTAGCCGTCGTAGCTTTCTTCGATCTTTGCCCGCGACTGGCTTTCGCGACCGCGCGTGCGGTTCATGCGCTGGCTCAGCACCAGCAGCCGTGCGTCAGCCTGTTTGGCGATGCGCCCCAGTTGTGACGGTAACGCAAACTGCTCGCGGTGCCTGCCGCGCGCGTTTTCGGGTATGGCATGGGTAACCACCAGCGCATCGGCGTTCTTCGCAAATTCCGGAATGACGTTTTTTTCGTTGTTGAAATCACCGGTGATCACGATGGATCGGTCGCCGATCTCTACCCGCCACGCCAGGGCCGGAACGTCGCCATGGTTGACGGGAATTGCCGCCAGGCGCAGCTCGGCGTTGCCGAAGCGTGCCCAGCGGCGTTTGCCTGTGGCGGGTACGTTCCGTGCGCGCACCGGGTAGCCACCGCTCGACTGCACGGTCAGATAGTCCTGCAGATACGGGAAGGCACCCTGGGGTCCGATCAGCCGTTCAACGAAGGTTTCCGTATCCGGAAAGCGCTCGTTGTTGCTGTCCGGCCCCAGCACTACGAGGGGCTCTGTGCGCTCTGCAAGCGACGACCCGTTGACGTAAGCGGGAAAATCAGTGGCGTTGTTTGCATGCAGATGCGTAAACGCAATGGCGTAGAGATCTTCTAACTGCGCCCCCGCGAGATCGAAGGCCGCGGAGGAACCCGGTCCCGTGTCGATCAGCATACGGGCTTTGTTGTTGTGCCAGATCAGATAGCTCGAGCCCCGCTGGCCGTCGTCCAGCTCAGGACCCCCGGCACCCAGGATCTGCAGCCACACGCCCTCGTCTCCGCAGAGCGGCTCATCCGCGCCGTGGGCGACGGACACGGACAGGATGGCGAGCAGCGCTGCTGCCCGCACCAGAATGTTTGTGATCATTGAATTTCCTCGCTCTCTCTCTATCACCGTGCCGGCATGTCAGCGGGCTGTGTTCAGGGGAGCGGCCGGGTCGTTCGGAGCTCTCTTGGAGCACTTCTTGGACCGATTGTGGCGAAGGTCAGGGGAGCTTGTCCACTTCAGCCAGCAGCTGTTCGACGTCTGCTTCGTCGGGCATGCGCCAGTCCCCCCGGGGCGACAGGCTGACACTGCCTACCTTCGGCCCCGGCGGCAGCGTGGTGCGCTTGAACTGCTGCGTGAAAAAACGCCGGAAAAACTGCTTCATCCAGTGTTTGATCACCGCGGGTTCATAGGCGCCGTCAAAGGCGTGGGTGGCCAGAGCAAAAATCTTGGCAGGCGCCGAACCATAGCGGAGATAGTGATACAGAAAGAAATCGTGCAGCGCGTAAGGTCCTACGATGGCTTCGGTCTGTTGACTGATTTCCCCGTCGGCCGGCGGTAGAAGCTCGGGGCTGATGGGCGTGTCCAGCACGTCTGCCAGCACCGCGGCCAGGGCCGGTGGTGCGCGGTGTGCGGCATACCAGCGCACCAGATAGGCCACCAGCGTTTTCGGCACGCTGGCGTTCACGTTGTAGCTGGCCATGTGGTCGGCGTTGTAGGTACACCA
>CAZYYJ010000018.1:0-68976 GCA_964651595.1 uncultured Pseudomonadales bacterium
CGGGTAGGCGCCTGATGGCCGAAGCGTCCCCCACCCCGCAGAACGACCGGCCGCGCCGCGACTACGCGATGTTCGACGCCGATATCTCCGGCGCGGTGCTGAACATGCATCTGCTCGGTCGCCTGCTCGCCTGGCTGCGACCCTACAAGTGGTCGCTCGTGCTGAGTTCGGTGCTGGTGATCCTCACCTCCACGCTGCAGGTGCTGCTGCCCATCATCATCTCGCTGGTGGCCATCGACCACATCATTCAGAACGAAGCGGACGCCGATTCTCCCGACTTCGGTCTCATTGATCTGAACGTGTGGCTCACCGACGCTCTGGGCTGGCATCCGCTGCTGGTGGCCGTGCTCATGTACGCCACCGTGCAGGTGGCCTGGGCCATAACCGGCCACGCGCACCGCATGACTCTGATCAGCGCGGTCATCAACGGCTTGCGCGACCTGCGCCGTGACCTCTTTGCGCACCTGGAAACGCGCCCCTCCTCCTTCTACGACCGGGTGGCCGTGGGGCGTGTGATGACGCGTGTCACCAACGACGTCGAAGCGCTGTACGAAATGCTGCGCGGCCTGGGCTCGCTGGTGGGCGAGTTTGTACCTTTCTTCGTGGCCCTCGCAGTGATGCTGGCCATTGACGTGCAGCTCACGCTGATGCTGCTGCTGGCGTTGCCTTTGCTGGCGCTGGTGACGTATTTCTTCCGCCGCACCACCCGTCACCTTTTCCGCCAGGTGCGCCAGACCCTGTCGTCCCTCAACCAGAACATGCAGGAGAACCTCGCCGGTCTGCAGGTGGTGCAGCTCTCGGACCGGCAGGACTACAACCTGGAACGCTACACAGCCATCAACGAGAACAACCGCAACTACGAGCTGAAGTCGGCGCGCATCGAGACGTTGTATGGCGCTTTCAACGACAGCCTCGCGCATACGGCGATCGGTGTCATTCTGTACTACGGCGCCGCGCAGGTTGCAGACGTGACCATGACGCTGGGCGAGGTTGTGCTGTTCACACAGTTCATCGGCATGCTGTTCCACCCCGTGGTGGTGCTTGGGGAACAGACGAACATTCTGTTTCGCGCCATGGCGAGCGGCGAGCGCATTTTCCAGGCAATCGACTGGGACGAGAAGATTCACGAGCCGGACGAGCCGATTGCCCTGCCCGAGCGGCTGCGCGGCGAGCTGCGTTTCGAGCACCTGAACTTCGCCTACGACCCGGCGCTGCCGGTGCTGAAAGACGTGACTTTCACGATCCGCCCGGGAGAGAAGCTGGCTATCGTGGGCCCCACGGGCTCCGGCAAAAGCACGCTCATCCGCCTGCTCAGCCGCTTTTACGACTTCGACGACGGGCAGATCTATCTCGACGGCATTGACCTGAACCGCATCCACAGCCACGACCTGCGCCGCCGGGTAGGCGTGGTGCTGCAGGACTTCCACATATTCTCGGGCACCATTTACGACAACATTGCGCTGGGCAACGCTGCCATTACGCGGGAGCGCGCCATGGCCGCCGCAGCAACGGTGAACGCGCACGGCTTCATCGAACGCCTGCCCGAGGGCTACGACACCCCCTTGAGCGAGCGCGGGCAGAATCTCTCCCAGGGACAGCGCCAGCTGCTGGCGTTCGCGCGCGTGCTGGCCGCCGATCCGGAAATTCTGGTGCTCGACGAAGCCACGGCCAGCATCGACACGGAAACGGAGCTGCTCATTCAGGAAGCCCTGCAGCGGCTGACGGCCGGACGCACAGCGATTCTCATCGCCCATCGCCTGCAGACCATTCAGGAAGCGGACCGGGTGCTGGTGCTCGACCAGGGCGCCATCGCGGAGCTCGGCACACACGAGGAGCTGCTGAACGCCGGCGGCCTCTACCACACGCTGCACCACCTGCAGTTTCAGGACGTCGTGACGTCCGACGATGGTGCAAGCGCGGTTTGACAAAATCCCACCTCTGACATAAAAACCGTCACGTCCGAAGGTTTTTGTACCACGGTTCAATCCGTACAAACCCCTAGGACGGGGAGAGTTAACAAGAGTCACGGGGAGAGAAGTGCCATGCACGATTGGATTTATTCCAGACGAACGCCTGCACCCAGAGTTTTCACACTACCGGCAGCAGCAGCCCTCGTCGGATTTCTGGCCGGCGCACCGTTGGCCGCCAGCGCCGAGGACGACGCCACTGCTCGCGACACCAGCGGCATCATCGAGGAGGTGGTGGTCACCTCCCGGCGGCGCAACGAATCGCTGCAGGACGTGCCGTCGTCGGTCACAGCCTTCGGTGCCGAGGCCATCGAGCAGCTGAAACCCACCACGTTGCGGGACTTCGACGGTCTCGCACCCAACGTCTACATCGGCATGAACACGGCCGGCCCGGGTGCCAGCGCCTTGTACATCCGCGGTATCGGCTACGCCGACATCGAGAAGACCCAGACGCCGCAGGTTGGCGTCATCGTCGACGGGGTGCAGATCGGCTCCAGCACGGGGCAGCTCATCGATGTCTTCGACGTGGAGAGCATCGAAGTCAACCGCGGTCCTCAGGGCCTGTACTTCGGCAAGAACACCAACGGCGGCAACATCGTGGTCAACCGCGTGCGTCCCCAGCTGGATGAGTTCGGCTACAAGGTTGCCGGCCAGGTGGGCAACTACGACGAACGCATTCTGAAAGGCCGCCTCAACATTCCCCTCGGCGAAAGCTTCGCGCTGAAGGTTGGTGCCATCGAGCGTGAGCGGGACGGCTTCTACGACAACGAAACCATTGGCGGCACAGCGGGCGACGTGGACTTTTCCTCGCAGACCGTGGCCCTGCGCTTCAAGCCGAACGAGCAGTTCGACGCCATCCTCACCTACGATCGCATCGATGACAGCGGCCAGATCCCGCCGCAGGATCCGCGCTTCAACGGCGATGATCCCTTCGAGAATCTTGCCGACAAGCGCGAGCCCATCGAGTACGAGGTGGACCAGATCGGTCTGCGCATCGACTGGGATGTGAACGAGCGGGTCTCACTGCACTCGATCACCGCCATCCACGATTCGCGGGACCTGGTGAACCAGGACTTCGACGGCGGCTCGATCAACGGCGCGGCCATCCCGTTTGCGCAGCTGCATACGCTGCGGGATCAGGACTTCGACGTGTTCACGCAGGAGCTGCGCGTCAACTTCGAGATCAACGAGATGGTCGAGATCATGGCAGGCGCCTATTTCTACGACTCCGAGCTCGAGTTCCGACAGGACACGAACAACGTGCTGCAGCTGCCGCCCGTGGCCATCGATCCGGGACTGGCAGGCCTGGACTGCGCCACCATCGCGGCCATCATTCCGCCCAACGTGCGCGCCAACCCCGGCATCGGCGATGCGCTGTGTCAGTTCCCGAACGCGCGCAGCACCCAGCTGGCAGGGGAAGACGTGGAGTCGACCAGCTTCTTCGCCTCGGTGACCATCCGTCCAACCGATGATCTCGAAATCACCGTCGGTGCCCGGGCGATCGACGAGGAGAAAGATGTCTTCAACTCCTACTTCGACTTCAGCAACAACGCCTTCGACACGGGTCCGATCTCGCAGGAACACAACTTTGCGGGTTTACCGGAAACGGCAGGTACCGCCTACTCCGCGTCTGACGACTGGGACGACACCATCACCTCCGCGTCCGTGCGGTGGAGTGCCAGCGATGCGGTCAACCTGTACGCCAACTATTCGGAAGGTTTCCGTTCAGGCGGTTTCAGCATCCGCTCCGCTCGCAACGTATCGGAAGCCGCCTTCGACCCCGAAACTGCCGAGCAGTTCGAGGTGGGTGTCAAAGCGGAGCTCTTCGACCGCCGCGTGCGCTTGAGTCTTGCCTACTTCGACCTCGAAACCGACGGTGGCCAGTTCAGCTCCATCATCACCCTGCCGCCCGGTTCCATTCCAGGTACCACCACCATCATCAACAACGGCGCAGGCTCGCAGATCGACGGCATAGAGCTGGAAAGCCAGATTGTCATCGACGAGAACTGGAGCGTCATCGTCAACTACGGCTTCATCGACGTCGAAAACAAAGAGTTCAGCATCGACTGCTTCGTGCTGGACGGCTGCGCCACCGGCGTGCCCGGTGTCACCGATCCCGTGGGCACGCCGCGCATGCTGGGCGGCAATGACGATTCACGGCAGCCGGACTGGAACGCCAACATCACGCTGAACTACGGCGGCGAGCTGGGTCGCGGTTATCTGTCCGGGCAGGTGGGTTACAAGAAGGTGGGCGACTTCCTGCTGGTGAACACGGGCGGTGGTGCCGATCAGCGTCTCTTCGAAGGCGGCTACGAGCAGTTCGACGCCCGCGTCGGCTACGACCTCACGCTGGAAAACGGCGACATGCTGTCGTTCTCTCTGTTCGGGAAGAACATCTTCGACTCGGAGTGGAAAGAGCAGGCGCTGTTCCTCGGCGGACCCAACACGGGCTTCCAGGGCTGGGGCGCACCGGCCACCTACGCCTTCGAGGTGGTCTACTCCCACTAAGCCTTTTTCTTAAGGCAACAAAAAGCCCGGCCATTGGCCGGGCTTTGTTTTTCTGCAGCCGCGTAGCGTTACACGATGCGGCCGCTGTGCGCCTCTTTGTAACCTTCGCGGTCGTAAGCCAGCACCCCGTTGACCACCACCGCGTCGACGCCCACAGCGTCACGCACATAGCGCATACCTTCGCCGGGCACGTCGTACACCGGCCGCTCTTCGGCCCGGGCGATGGTGTCCGGGTCGAACACCACCACGTCGGCTGCCATGCCGGGCTTAAGCAAGCCACGATCGTTCAGGCCCCAGATGCCGGCGGTGTCCGACGTGATTTTCTTCACCGCCTGCGCGAGATCCAGGCTGCCCGTCGCCCGCACGAATTCGCTGAAGAGATAACCCGTGTCACCGTAGGTGGCAAAGGAGGCAATGTGCGCGCCACCGTCCGAGGCACCCACGTGCACGAGTGGATCCGCGAGAATGCTGCCCACCCGCTGCGACTCGTTGTGACCCATGTTGGCGGCCAGGAAGTGCACATCGAGATTGTGCTGCAGCGACAGGTCGATCATGGTCGCAGCAACACCCTGGCCGCGCGTTTCCGCCACCTCGGCGAGCGTGCGCCCGACCACACCTTCGTTGTCCCCTGCCGCCTCCCGGGGCAGTTGACGAATCACGAGATGACCCAGCCAGGCGGCACCACCGTCGGCCCCGGCAGCCTGTATCAGCTCCTCACGCCCCTGCTCACTCGTCAGGTAGTCGAGCTTGGCGTCCCGATCCAACCGCATGATGGCGAACCATTTGGGGTTGGTGGCGAAGAACAGGCTCGGCAGATCGAAGCAGAAGCTGATGTCGATGGGCCGCGTCTGCACCTGCGGCCACACACGGGCGCCACGAGCCATCTGCTCACGCACCCGCGCCATGGCGCGCGGCACGTTGTCCGGCGTTGCCGCCGAGTCGAACAGGGGCGAAAAGGTGGTGGGAATGTTGTACTTCAGCGACAGCTCCGCGAGCTGGTCGATACGCGCGATAGTGATGTCGGTAGCGTAGAACTCAGGCACAACCTGCAGCATGCGTCCGTATTCACCGAGCACCGCGGCCAGCGCTTCCAGCTCGTCGCTGTGCGCCCAGCGGCTGGGTACCGGGTACAGGTTGGCGTCGATGTCCACAAAGCTGGTGGACAGGCCGACAGCACCCGCTTCGAGGCAGGCGCGCAGCAACGTCTGCATGGCCGCAATCTCGTCGGCGTCGGCGGCTCGCTGCTGGGCGGCTTCGCCCATGACCCACATGCGGATCACGCTGTGTCCTACAAGCGGCGCTACGTTCACACTGAGATTGTCACGAATGGCATCGAGATAACCGTCGAAGCTCTCCCAGGTCCATTCGAATGCGGTGCCGTCGAACGTTTCTTTGGGCAGCTCCTCGATCTGGCGGAACATGCCTACCAGCCCGTCCCGGTGCTCGATTTTGAGCGGCGCAAGAGACAAGGAGCAGTTGCCGGGAACCACCGTCGTCACCCCATGCGCCAGCGCCGGCCGGGCTTCGCCGTCCCATAGAAGCTGCGCATCGAAATGTGTGTGCGGGTCGATGAACCCCGGCGCCACCACGCGGCCCGCTGCGTCGATGCTGGCCCGGGCTTCGTCAGCACCCACCCGACCGATGTAGGCAATACGGTCGCCGTCCACCGCCACGTCGGCTTTGAAGCCGGGCAGGCCGGAGCCGTCCACCACCAGGCCGTTTCGAATCACCAGGTCATACATCACAGCACTCCTTTCATGTCACTCTATTCGGAATTTTGTTCGGGGAGAGAATTTCCACCAGCCGCGACCACGGCTCGCCCACGAGATCGTCCAGGCGCTCTGCGCCACAATGGGCGAGCAGGCGTACCCCCAACGCGTTTTCCACCACCACGTCGCTCGCCACCCCGTTGGGATAGCGTAAGCGGAGAATGAGCTCCGGCTGACCTTCGTGGCCGCCAGTGAGCTGCACGCCTTCGATGGTCGCCTGGGCCGTCAAGCGTCTTCCCGCGGCAGCATCATGTTCTGCGATTCCACCTGCGGCGCTTCCACGAACACCACATCGCTACCAGTCACCAGCCCATGCGGCTGGCGCATGAGAAAGATGTGCAGATTCCAGCTCGTCAGGTTCTGCACGGCTTCCTCCAGGGGCACGTCGGGCAGCTCGCGGGTAGCGATGGTCTCGATGGTGTCGCCGGGTTGCGGCGAGATGAAGCGGCGTTGCGGTGAAAGCTCGGGGGCGGCCAAGACGCATCCCTCCATTGATCAAACCCACTTTTTTAGCGCAGCGCTTCGAAAAAGTACACCGGCGCGATGCTACAATCGCTTCATGAGCACAGACGTCACAGGGCGACAGAGCGGACCGGCCAGCGGCGAGAAATTTGTCAATGCCGTGGGTGTCACCGCCATCAAAGACGGCATCAAGAAGCGTGTCGCCGCAGACAGCAAAGCGACCGGGCGCAAACCGCCGTGGTTGCGGGTGAAGCTTGCGGGCGGCGAGAAGTACGCCGCGGTGCGGGCCACCGTGCAGGAGCATCGCCTCGCCACCGTCTGCGAAGAATCACACTGCCCCAACATCGGCGAATGCTGGAGTCACGGCACCGCCACCATCATGCTGATGGGTGCGGTGTGCACGCGGGCCTGCAAGTTCTGCGCGGTGGACACGGGCAACCCCCGCGGCTGGCTCGATCACGAAGAAGCGGCCCGCTCCGTGGCGCTGATGGATCTGAAGTATGTCGTTCTCACATCCGTCGACCGCGACGATCTTGCCGACGGCGGCGCGGCCCACTATGCCGCCTGTGTGCGGGCCATCAAGGCACGCAACCCCGACACCGCCGTGGAAGCGCTGACGCCGGATTTCAGCGGCGACCATGGTGCCGTGGAAACGGTAGTGCAGTCGGGCCTGGACGTGTTCGCCCAGAACGTGGAAACCGTGGCGCGTCTCACGCACGTCGTGCGCGACGTGCGCGCGGGCTACCAGCAGACTCTGGACGTGCTCGCGCACAGCAAAGCGGTGGCGCCGCACGTGCTCACGAAGTCGAGCATCATGCTGGGCATCGGCGAGACCGATCAGGAAGTGCTCGCCACCATGCAGGACCTTCGTGCACACGGCGTGGACATCGTGACCCTGGGGCAGTACCTGCGCCCTACCAGACACCACCTCCCTGTTGACCGCTGGGTGCCCCCAGAGCAGTTCGACGCGTTTCGCACGGCGGGTCTTGCCATGGGATTCACCGAAGTGGCGTCCGGGCCGCTGGTGCGGTCGTCCTACCGCGCCGATCGGGTCTTCGAAGGCAACAACCTCGGGCTTGGCAGCAACGCCATCCCTCTCAAGCAGCTTTAAGCGGCCACGTTAAGCAGCAGCTTGTAAACAGACGCCGCTCTGAGACACCGGTCACGCCGTTTTTCCGGCGCACCCCCTAACATCTGATGACGTGGGCAAGGTATGGCAGGGACGCGCATGGCAGACGATGCGATCTACGACGACGATGACGACGATGAGTTCGACGAACCCGGGCTGATCGCGCGCCTCTTCAAAGGCGGCCGCTACCGCATCAACCTCGTCAACTACTACCTGCTGGGCGGCCTCGTTTCCATGGGCACCGCGGCGCTGCTCATACAGGGGCGACTGCAGGGCGTCGACGCGCTCCTGAACGCCGACAGCAAAGACACGGTGGCAAGCCAGATCACGCTGTACGACGCGTTCACCGACATCACCACCATCGCCATGGCCTGCTTTGGCGCTTTCATCGTCTATGCCTGCGTGCTGGCGCTGTACTTCAGCTCGCGCATCACCCAGCCCATGGAATCGATCGTGGATTGCATCGAAGCCTACCGCCAGGATGATTTCCGCACCGTTCCCGACACGCAGAGCCAGGACCTGCTCGGCCCCGTGGCCGACGCGCTGACCGGCCTCGGCCAGCACCTGGCGGCCAGCAAAGCGGCGCCGGACGCGGCACCCTAGGGAGACCGGTTCCTTGTTCTGGCGTTCCGAGCTGTTTGCGGACACCCGCATCACCCTGCTGACCATCGCGCTGAGCGTGCTGGTGGTGGGCTGGATCAGCTACGAGTTGAACATGCGTTTCAACATGGCCCTGGCGCACGCACACTTTGCTGATGCCGTGGCCCGCGCTCACGAGCATATCGAGGCCAGCCGCACCGGCGAAGGCCGCCAGCATTTCACAGCCGAAGGCGTCCCCACGCTGGGCGGCCTGCCGCGCAGCACGGGCGAGTGGATCGCGTATTATCACAAGTTTGTGCGCTCAGCCCCCGGGGGCGGCCCGGCCTTTGTGGTGAATGCTGACGGCAATCCCGCCACGGGTGCCATCGGCGTGAGCGCCACCAACTACGGCACTGAGGTGCACCTCACCCGGCCCGCCTATCGCGGGCTGAAAGCTCACAAGGTAGTGGTGCGCGCGAACCCGCCCGCGGAGCTGGCCGCGGCCGACGCGGACGACTACCAGGCTACACCGTAGTCTTCGCCGAAGTCGCTGCTGCCCCCGAGCATAGTGCCCTGATTGTGATCGAACATGATCGCGTTGATGGGGCCTGAGGTTTTGTCCCGGTAGGAAGGCTCGTAACCCATCTTTTCCAGCTCTTTGCGTACCCAGGCCGGTGTCTGCTCGTTCAGCAGTACCCGCCCCGGTTGCGCGCGGTGATCGGAAAAGCTGTTACGCAGCTGATAACTCCAGAAGAACGGTGCTTCGGTCGCTTCCTGCACGGTCATGCCGAACTCCCGGATGGCGAGGAAGAACTGCAGCAGCACCTGATCCTGAATGTCGCCCCCCTGCACGGCAAAAGACAGCCAAGGTTTGCCGTCTTTCAACGCCATGCCCGGCGTGAGCGTCGCCCGGGGTCGCTGGCCGGGCTGCACCACGTTGAAAGGATTCTGCGCGGGATCGAGCACGAAGCTCTGCATGCGCTGGCTCATGCCTATACCCGTGTCCCCGGCTATCGCTGCCGGGATCCAGCCGCCGGACGGGGTGACCGATACCACCCAGCCTTCGGCATCGGCAGCCTGAATCGACGTGGTGCCCGCAAGAAACCCCGTCTCGTGCGCATCGGCATCCAGGCTTGCCTGCTGCCAGGGCGGCATCACCGCGCCGTCGTCACTGGGGGTGTTGGTCCACTGTTCCAGAAGATCGAGGTAAGGGTTACGGCCACGCTGAAAGCGGTACGGATCACCAGGCTTGATGGCAGGATCGTTGCGCACCGGGTTCAGGGTTTTCAGCCGTGCTTCTGCATAGGCTTTGGACAGCAGACCCGCCAGCGGCTCTTCCGGCGGCACATACGGATCGCCATAGTAAAAATCGCGGTCCGCAAAGGTCATGCTGATCACCTGGTACAGGTGATGTATGTAGCGCGCGCTGTTGAAACCCATGCTGCGCAGATCCACCGGCTCGAGCATGTTCAGCGCCTGCAGCATTACCGGCCCCTGCACCCAGCTCGTCAGCTTGTACACGTCCACATCCTTGTAACGCGTCTGCACCGGCTCTTCGATGTGCACCTGCCAGGTCGCCAGATCTTCGAGCGTGTGCAATCCGCCGAGTGCTTGCGAACCCGCAACGAAACGCTCGGCAATGTCGCCCGTGTAGAAGCGTTTGTACGCCTCCAGAATGGCGTCGCGCCGTGACAGGCCGGCAGCCAGAGCCTCCCTTTCCGCAGCAACCAGCTGTTCCAGTGTGCGCTTCAGATCCGGCTGGCGGAACAGCTCACCGGGATGCGGGGCTTCGCGGTCTTCGCCGCGATGCACCAGAAACAGCTTTTCCGACGAGGGCCATTTGGCAATCTCGTCTTTCATGCGCTCGATGCTGTTGGCGGTCTGCGCTTCCATGGGATAGCCGCCGGCCAGCTCGATGGCCGGCGCAAGCACGGCTTCGAGTGACAGGGTGCCGTAGTTGGCCAGCATGATCAGCAGACCGCCTGGCGTACCGGGCGTCACCGCCGCCAGCGGGCCGTATTCCGGCGGCACCTCGAGCCCCCGCTCCCGAAAAAACTCGGGCGTTGCCCCCGTGGGTGCGACACCCAGGGCGTTGATGCCGATGACACGTTTCTCCACGGGATGGTAAATCAGCGCCTGAGTCTCCCCACCCCAGCTCAGCACATCGAACATGGTGGAGGTGGCGGCCAGCATGGCGCACGCTGCATCCACCGCGTTGCCTCCGGCGTGAAATATCCGCGCACCGGCGGTGGCCGCCAGCGGTTTACCCGTGATCGCCATCCAGTGCTTGCCGTGCAGCATGGGTTTGTTGGACGCCGCCGCCACACCGGCGATGAGACAGGCTGCCCCCGCGACGAGCAGCATGCCTGCCCACTTACCCTTCAGTGTTTTCGGTTCGACGCTCGATACCCTAGCCACTACACTACGCTCCAATTTTTTCGAGGCCCAAGGCCACCTCATGTCCGACACCGACGTAACCAGGGACGCCGCCATTGACGGGTTGATCGACGCTGCCTTCGTCACCGACGATGCGCCCGCAACGGGCCACCCTACCCCGATTCGGCTGCTGAAGACAGACGACTTCAGCGACTGGTACGAGGCCCTTCCGCCCGGGGACCAGGCGCTGGTTGATCGCGCGCAATTCCGGGCGCGACCGGCGGACGTGGTGTGGCTGGACGACGCCGATCAGGTCATCGTGTACGCGGGCTGGGACGGTCGCGACAACCTCGCCACCCTCGGCCGCCTGCCCATGCGCCTGCCCGAAGGCGAGTACGCTGCACCTGCCAATGCCACCGCGCTGGCCTGCATCGGTTGGGGCCTGGGCGCTTACCAGTTCACGCGTTACAAAGATCCCAGGCGCGCGCCCGCGCGCCTTGCCCTGCCCACGGATGTCGATGGCACCTACGTCGCCGACGTCGTGCGCGCCGTCGGCCTGGGCCGGGACCTCATCAATACCCCCGCTGCCGACATGGCACCGTCACATCTCGCGGCGGAAGTGCTTGCCCTGGCAGAACGCTACGGCGCCGCCTGCGAAATCCACGCTGGCGACACGCTGCTGGACCTCAACTGCGGCGCCATTCATGCCGTGGGCCGCGCCGCCCACGACGAGCCGTGTCTCATCGATCTGTCCTGGGGTGATCCGGACGCGCCGCGTGTGACCCTCGTTGGCAAAGGCGTCACCTTCGATAGCGGCGGCCTCGACCTCAAGCCCGCTGCCGCCATGCGCACGATGAAAAAGGACATGGGCGGGGGCGCTGTTGCCGTAGGGCTCGCCTGCCTGATCATGGCGCGCAAGCTGCCTGTGCGCCTGCGCCTGCTGGTTCCGGCCGCAGAAAACGCGGTCTCTGCCGGCGCTTTCCGGCCCGGGGACGTACTGCACACGCACAAGGGCCTCACGGTGGAGATCGACAACACCGATGCCGAGGGACGGCTGCTGCTGTGCGATGCGCTGTCGATCGCCGACGCCGATGAGCCGGAGGTGATCTTCGACTTTGCAACGCTCACCGGCGCCGCCCGCGCCGCCGTTGGCCCGGAAATTTCCGCGATGTTCGCCAACGACGACAAGCTGGCCGAGGGCCTCTACGCAGCCAGCGAGCGCGTGGACGACCCCGTGTGGCGCATGCCGTTGCACAAAGGCTATCGCGCCATGCTGGACAGCAAAGTGGCCGACCTCGTCAATTCCGCCGCATCCCCCTACGCCGGGGCCATCACGGCAGCCCTGTACCTGGAGAACTTTGTCACCGCAGGCGCCTGGGCCCACTTCGACATGATGGCCTTCAACGTGGGTACCAAGCCGGGCCGCCCGGAGGGTGGCGAGGCCATGGCCCTGCGCGCGGTGTTCGATTACCTGGAACAACGCTATGGCTCTGCTTGAAGCCCTGGAAAGTGCGCAGACCGGCACCGCCGTCCCTCTCGACGACGTTCTGGCCGCCCTGAAATACAACGATCAGGGGCTGGTTGCTGCCGTGGCCCAGGACCATGACACCCGGGAAGTGCTCATGCTGGCATGGATGGACCGTTCCGCCATCGAGCGGACGCTGACCGAAGGCTACGCCACCTACTTCTCGCGCAGCCGGCAAAGCTACTGGCGCAAAGGCGAGAGCTCGGGTCACGTGCAGCGCGTTCGCGCGATGCGCTTCGACTGTGACGGCGATGCGGTGCTGCTCAGCGTGGAGCAGACCGGGGCGGCCTGCCACACCAACCGCGCAAGCTGCTTCTATCTGCACGTTCAGGGCGACGAGGTCGTCGTCTCCCAGGACATTCTCCCGGACTGAGTCCACGGACCGAACAATGACGGACATTCAATTCAACAATACCCTCACGGGGCGCAAAGAGCCCTTCGAGCCCATCAATCCCGACCGCATCACGGTCTATGTCTGCGGCCCCACGGTGTACAACTACGTGCACATCGGCAACGGTCGGCCGGCGGTGGTGTTCGATGTGCTGGTGCGTCTGCTGCGCACGATCTACCCGGAGGTGGTCTACGCCCGCAACGTCACCGACATCGACGACAAGATCAATGCTGCGGCCCTCGCCAACGGCGAACCCATCCAGGCGCTGGCTGACCGCTATACCGACGCCTACGAGGACGACATGCTGGCCCTCGGTGTGCTGCGGCCCGACGTTGCGCCACGGGCAACGCACCACATCCCCGAGATCATTGCCATGATCGAAACCCTCGTCGCGGACGGGCACGCGTACGCCAACGAGGGCCATGTGCTGTTTCACGTGCCGTCTGATCCCGGTTACGGATCGCTGTCCCGGCGATCGCTGGAAGACATGCTGGACGGGGCGCGGGTGGAGGTGGCGCCTTACAAGAAAGACGCGAAAGATTTCGTGCTGTGGAAGCCTTCCACCGCCGAGCAACCCGGCTGGGACAGCCCCTGGGGGGTAGGTCGGCCGGGCTGGCACATCGAATGCTCCGCCATGATCTACAAGCATCTCGGCAAAACCATCGACATCCATGGCGGCGGTTCGGACCTCACCTTTCCGCACCACGAAAACGAGGCGGCCCAGAGCCGCTGCGCCCATCACAGCGATGACTACGTACGCTACTGGCTGCACAACGGCATGCTGACGCTCGGCGCCGAGAAAATGTCCAAGTCGGTGGGTAACGTGCGCACCATTCGCGATCTGGTGGCGGAGCACTCCGGTGAAGCCTTGCGCTATGCATTGCTGTCCGGCCAGTATCGTTCGCCGCTGGCGTGGTCCGACGATCTGCTCGCCCAGGCCCAGGCGAGCCTGGACGGTCTGTATCAGGTGCTGCGGGATGTGCCCGGCGAAGAGCCTGCGAGCGATTCGTTCGACACCTTGTCAGCCGCCGACTTTCCCGCGGGAGTGGTCGACGCCTTGTGCGACGACCTGAACACACCCCAGGCGCTGGCAGCCATGCATGCGCTCGCTCACAACCTGCGCAGCGCCGAAGATGCGGAGACGCGCCGCGCGGCGCGCACAGACCTGCTGCGCGGTGGCTGGCTGCTCGGACTGCTGCACCAGGATGCAGAACGTTACTTTCAGGGTGATGACGCGGACTCCGGCGCCCTGGACGCCGCCACCATCGACGCGCTCATTGACGAACGCAACGACGCCCGCCGGCAGAAGGACTTTGCGCGCGCTGACGAAATCAGAGACCAGCTGGCAGCCGACGGCGTGGAGCTGGAGGACACGCGCGACGGCACGCGCTGGCGCCGCGGCTGATGTTTCCGGTGCGGGTGCTCACGGAAGGGGGCAACGCAGTTCAGGACATCGTGGCACACGCCTTCCGGCGCATGTGCGCCCTGGCTGGTTTTGAGGACGTTTCGCTGCATCATGTGGCCGGCGGATCGTCATTCTCACCAGCCGGGCTCACCCTGAGCGCCAATGTCAGCCGCCTCGTTACGCGCCTCGTGGGGCACGAGCTGCTCGCCGCCGGTCACCGCCCCGACCGCGAACAGGTGCGGCTGATGCCATCCGGTTACCTCCTATCGGAGCTGCCGCTGGGGGACTTCGCCGAGTCACGCTACGGCGCTCCGCTGGTGAACATCGACACCGCCGCCCTGGCCGGCCTGATCGTGAACGACGACCCGGCATCAACGCAGGTGTCGGGCCTCAGCGAGATAGAACACGCCCCGGGAGTCACCGTGAACATGCGCGCCCCGGGGCCCGACGAACCCGCCCGGGCTTTCGAGGTGTATCATGCGTTTCTCGACACCACCCCGTCCCTCGCGAACGTAACCTGGCTGGGTGAGGGCTGTACCGCCTGGCAGTTTTCCACAAAGCAGGGCACACATTTCGTCTTTGCTGTCCCCGCCGGCACGTTCGACGCCTTTCCCGCATCGGCTTTTCTGGCAGAAGCCGCCGCGGCGGCAAGCCTGGTGGGACGCTTCGGGCTGCTTCTGCCGGAGCCCGCCGCGCACTGGGCGGAAGGTCGCGTTGTGCACCTGGGTGACGGCGCCTACGCGTCTCATCCCTACCGTCGCGAGACCCGCCTGCTGGGGCTGGAAGACGCCTGGGTACTGAGCCGTATGCTCGAAAACTACGAAACCGACGTGGGTGACGCGCTCAGCGAATACACCCGCTTCCGGAAACCGCGGGCAGCGCGGGTTTGCACCGCGAGCAACGCACTGGCAACCAGCTATCTGGCAGCCACACCGCTTGCCCGTTTCCAGCGCAATGTCGGCATCGCGCTGCGCACCCGCTTTCTGCCGGAGATGGCCATGCAGCGCGTCGACTGGCTGTATCAATACGACTGCATACGAGGCTTTCGCTGATGCTCGACCCCCGGGATTCCTACGTGCACGAGGAGTGGCAGCACTCCATCCTGCCAACGCTCCACGACTACATCCGCATCCCCAACAAATCGCCGGCTTTCGACCCCGATTGGGAGGCCCACGGGCACATGCAGACCGCCGCCGAGCTGCTGCATGGCTGGATTTCCGCCCGCGACATTGCGGGTCTGCAGCACGAGATTGTGACGCTGCCGGGCCGCACGCCGGTGTTGTTCTGCGAGATTCCGGCAACCGGGCCCGATGCGGAAACGGTATTGCTGTACGGTCACTACGACAAACAGCCGGAATTCGATGGCTGGCATGACGGTCTGGCACCGTGGACCCCGGTCATGCGCGACGGCAAACTTTACGGCCGCGGCGGCGCCGACGATGGGTATGCGCTGTTCGGCAGCCTGCTCGCCATCGAGGCGTTGCAACGGCAAGGCATCCCGCACCCGCGCTGCGTCGTGCTGATCGAAGGCTGCGAAGAATCCGGCAGCTTCGACCTGCCCTTCTACGTAGAGCACCTCAAAACGCGCATCGGCACGCCAGCTCTGGTGGTGTGCCTCGATGCGGAGTGCGGCAACTACGACCAGCTGTGGGTAACGACATCTCTCCGTGGCATGCTGCCCGGGCTGCTCAAGGTACGCATCCTGGAGCAGGGCCAGCACAGCGGCGCGGCGGGCGGCATTGTGCCGTCCTCGTTCCGTCTGCTGCGCCAGTTGCTGGATCGCGTGGAAAACGCCGGCACCGGCGAACTGCACGAAGCGCTGCACGTCACCATCGACCAACGTATCCATGAAGATGCCGCCAGGGTGGCGCAGGTGATCGGACCGGAGATTGTCGATCGCTTTCCGTGGGTGCCCGGCGCCCACGCGGGCACTGACGATCTGGCGGCGCTGCTGGTGGGCAATGCATGGCGGCCCAGTCTGGCCACCGTCGGCATTGGTGGTGCGCCGCTGCCACAGGACGCGGGCAACACGCTGCGCCCCGAAACGGCAGTGAAACTCGTGTTCCGGCTGCCGCCCACGCTGGACGCCGCCACCGCCGGGGAACGCATCAAGGCTGTGCTGGAAGCGGAGCCCCCGCACGGCTCAGAGGTCACCTTCGAGCTGGAAACGCCACAAACCGGATGGTGCGCGCCGGCAGAGTCACCGTGGCTCGCACAGGCATTGGAAGACGCCTCCCAACGCCACTTCAGCCGCCCTGTCATGCACATGGGCATGGGCGGCACCATTCCTTTCATGAAAATGCTGGGGGATGCCTACCCGCAGACCCAGTTTCTGGTGACCGGTGTGCTCGGGCCGCTGTCCAACGCCCATGGGCCCAACGAGTTCCTTCACGTCGCCACCGCGGAGCGGCTGACCCGTGTGGTGGCCGACGTGCTGGCGAGCGTACCTAGTGCAGCAGACGACTCTGCGCGCTGAAGCTCTTGCGCAGAAAGTCCATCTGATCGCCCAGGATACGCCCGGAGTTGATCAGGGCGAGGTACTCGGCAAAGTTCGGCACGTACGGCAACGCCAGCAGCTCCAGGCCGCAGTCCTGCAGGAGACGGTTGCCTTTGAAGTGATTGCAGCGCTTGCAGGCAGATACCACGTTGTCCCACGTGTCTTTACCGCCGCGCGAAACCGGCATGACGTGGTCGCGGGTGAGCTCACCGTCCGTGAAGGGCTTGCCGCAATACAGGCACAGGTTGCGATCGCGGCCGAAGAGCGCCTGGTTGGTAAGAGGCGGAACAATGCGCTCTTTCGACACCACCCGTCCGTCGCAGGCGATAATGCTGTGGATGTCCACCGTGCTGGTGCTGCCGTCCAGGCGGGAGTGGCCACCGCGGACACGCAACACCGGGTCACCGATGGTCCAGACGACGATTTCACGAGCGTACAGACACACGGCGTCCTGCCAGGTGACCCAGTCGATTGGTTGGCCCGCCAGATTCAGCCGGAGAATCCGGGGAATCCGATCGTATTCGCTCATCGTTGCAATCATGGTATCTCTCTACCGCTGCCGCTGGTTGCCTGAACCCTGGTTGCCCTACGTGGCTGTTGCTACCTTAAGCTCCCATTAACCACTATGCTTGTTGCGATTGAATGACAGGAAAAAGGGTCCTGCATGGGGCATTCGCGCCAGAAACTTATGCTAATTGGCCACCGCAGGCAAGTTAGGTCGTTCCCGCTTCTGCTCGCCTGTCTGGCAATCTGTCACAGTTCTGCGCTCGCGGCCGCCGACGAGACCGATGCCTCCAAAGACGGTGGCTGGTTCTGTCAGATGGGCGAGGACGAGGGCGGCTGGGCATGCGTACAGGACGAGGCGCTTGTGCGGTCGCCTCAACCGACTCGTCTGCCCGAACCAAAAGCAACCCCTGAGCCAGCCGCCACGGCAGCACCTTCGCTGCCACCCGCAGCAGCGTCCGTCGCCACCAGACCGCAGCCTGCACCGGTACCCCAGGCGCCCGCGCCTGAGGCGCCACCGCCAGAACCCGAACGGTCGCCCGTCCCGCAACCTGCGGCCATCGACCGCACCGACGACGTGCCGCGTCACGTTGCCCTCGCCTACCGCCCGCAGAAACCCACCGCCATCATGGACCTGCCTGCCGATTTCATCGCCGCACAACTCATGGCCCTGTCTACCCGCGACGACCTCGAGCGTTTTGCTCAGCAGAAGCAGGTGCGCGGCATGTCCGCGGCCCGCATAGCGGTGGGCGACAAGCTCATGTACGTGCTGTTGCTCGGCATCTACGAAAGCCGGGAGATAGCGGAGCAGGCGGTGGTCGACTTACCGCCGCCGTTCAACGACCACAAGCCATGGCTGCGCACGGTAGGGTCGCTGCAGAAGGCCATGGTCGCGGGAGACGAGCTGGAGGCAAATCTTGCCTCCAGCGGTCAGAGTTGACGCGCGACCCGCTGCCCGCGGGTGTTGATGACACCTTCGGCAGTAAAGACCAGCACCGCCACCCAGACCATGGCGAACGCAAACCAGCGCACCGCGGTCACCGTCTCGTCGAACACACTGACAGCGATGAGCAGGGACAGCGTGGGAGCGAGGTACTGAAAGAAGCCCAGAATCGTCAGCGGCAACCGCGTCGCAGCCGCGCCAAAGCACACCAGCGGAAACACCGTCACAAACCCACCGAGCGCCAGCCACGCCAGCTCCACCCCGGTACGTGAGGGATCCCACAACCAGATGAGACCTGCCAACGCAATGGGCGCCACCATCAGCGTTTCCAGTCCCAGCGCCAGCGCTGCAGGCAGTGCCACCTGCTTGCGCAGGAGGCCATAAAATCCGAAGGTCAGCGCCAGCGACAAAGCGATCCACGGCAGAGAACCGTACAGCACCAGCTCCACGGCCACCCCGAGAAAAGCGATTCCCACGGCCACCCATTGCAACGGACGCATGCGCTCGCCGAGGAAGGCAGCCCCCAGCACGATGGTGACGAGCGGGTTGATGAAATAGCCCAGGCTGGTTTCCGCGATACGCCCATCCTGCACTCCGTAGATGAACGTCAGCCAGTTGATGCTCAGCAGCACCGCACAGGCGGCAAGGCGCAGCAGCGTTGCGCGCGTGAGCAGCGCAAAGGAGCGCCACTGCCGCCCGGCGAGCACCAGCAATGCCAGCAGCGGCACCGACCAGACGATGCGGTGCGACAGCACTTCCAGTGCGCCGGCAAACTCCACCCACACGAAATAGACGGGGGCGACGCCCCAGAAGGTGTACGCCGCCAGCGCGTAGGCGGTGCCTTCCCGAAGCTCGCGCCTCTCGCCTTCCGTGACAACCTCAGAAGTGATCTTTGCGCCGCCGTGTTTCGGCAAACACGTCCACCAGGGGCGCATCTACCAGACCGACATTGGCCTGCAGATCAGCGCTGGCCGGACGCAGGAACGGGTTGGTAGCCCGTTCCAGGCCAATAGTGGTTGGCACGGTCGGTTTACCGGCAGCACGCAACGCATCGATTTCTTTTGCCCGCGCCTGCAGCGCGTCGTTCTGCGGCTCTACCGACAGGGCAAACGCCGCGTTCGCCTGCGTGTACTCGTGCGCGCAGTAGATGATCGTATCGTCCGGCCACGCCAGCAGTTTCTGCAGACTGTCCCACATCTGCCCGGGGGAACCCTCGAACAGACGCCCGCAACCAAGGGCAAACAGGGTGTCGCCGACGAACGCCAGGCCATCGGCCTCGAAGTGATAGGCAATGTGACCGGATGTGTGTCCGGGCACCTCGTGCACCGTCGCGCTGCGGGTGCCGAGCTGAAAGGTGTCGCCGTCCGCCACGCGCACGTCGATCCCGGGGATGCGCGCCGCGTCGTTGGCTGCCCCCACGACCGTGCAGCCCCATTTCTCTTTCAGCGCTTCGTTGCCCCCCGCGTGATCGAAATGATGGTGGGTGTTGAGGATGTGCGTGAGACGCCAGCCCCTGGCATCCAGTGCCGCGTTGATGGCGTCGGCCTCGGGCGTGTCGATGGTGGCCGTGACCCCAGCCTCGGCGTCGTGCACCAGAAAGCCGTAGTTGTCGCTCAAGCAGGAGAACTGATGCACTTCCAGAGCCATGGGGAATTCCTCGCGGTGATAACCGGCGACATTGTAAAGGAACGCACGATCCGTGGAACGCCCACTTCCTCCGTGCAACGGGCAGCAACATTTCCTCGCCGGCTCCTTTAGGATGACTGCCACCGCGCGATGGACCGCTCCGCTTGCCCAGATTCTCCCCCACAGCCTGGTACGCCTACTGCTTTCTCGGCGAGTTCGTGCTGATTTACCCCACGTACCTGATCATGATGCAGGAAACGGGCATCACACCGTCCGGCCTGGCAGTTCTGATGGTGATCTGGAGCGGCACGACAGTGCTGTTCGAAGTGCCCTCAGGGGTGCTCGGTGACCTGTGGCCCCGCAAACGTGTGATGCTGCTGGCCACGGGCATCGAAGCCATGGCGTTTGTCATCTGGCTCGTGGCACCTTCCTTCTGGGGGTTTGCCCTCGGGTTTACCGTATGGAGCCTGGGCGGCGCCCTGGCTTCAGGCACCGCCGATGCCTACCTGTACGAAGCGCTGGAAGACAAAGACAGCTTCCAACAGATCTACGCACGCACCGAGGCTGTCGAGAGCTTCGGCGCCGCGGCGGCGCTTTTTCTGGGGGGGTTCGTGGCTGCCGGGGGTTACGAGCTACCCCTGATCCTGTCGGTGGCGGCGCCGGCAGCGGGTGGACTGATCCTGTGGCTGTTTCTTCCCCGGCTGGAAGATCTCGACCACACGCGAGCCGGCAGCGACGAGGAAGAGAGCGACCCATCGTTCACTGCCACCCTCCGTTCCGGTACCCGTCTGGTACTCACTCACCGCACCATACGTATGATCGTGCTCGCCAGCGCCGCGCTGCTGGCGCTGGCAGGTAGTTTCGAAGAGTACGTAGGTGTCCTCTTCCGGGAGCATGCGTTCACGCTTCAGCAGGTCGGTATGATCTATGGCGGCGTCTGGCTGGCGCGAACGCTGGGTTCGCTGGCCGCTGGCCGCCTGCACGGCGCCACGCTCAGACTCCCGCTGCTGTTGTTCTTGACCACCGGCGCTGCCCTGCTTGGCGCCTCCATGGGTCTGGGTTTGTGGGGATTTGCCCCCCTGCTGGTTGCGTTGCTGGCGTTCTTTGCCGCAGAAGGCACCAGCTCGGTCATCTACGGTACCCGCATACAGCGCTCAGTGCGCGATCACCACCGCGCCACCGTCACCTCGATCCAGGGCGTGGCGATGGAGGTCGCCGCCATCGGCTATTTCCTGCTGCTCGGCGCCGCCGCCGAGCTGGTCAGCTGGACGTTGTCGCTGCAAGGTACCGCCGTCGCTGCCGCCCTGTTGAGTCTCATCTGGTTGATCCTGTACCGTGAAGGCTCGCAATCGCACGACTGAGACGCTGCCTTGAACGAGGTACTGCAGGAAATTCTCACGCTCCTGGATATCGAACCGATTGAGCGGAATCTCTATCGCGGACAGAACCACAACACCGAGCACGTTTTCGGCGGCCAGGTGCTGGCGCAGGCACTGACCGCCGCCTACCGCACGGTGGAGGTGGACCATGCCCTGCATTCTCTGCATGCCTACTTTCTGCGTGCCGGGGACTGGCAGACGCCGATTCTGTACGAGGTAGACCGCATCCGGGACGGACGCTCGTTCACCACGCGACGCGTCGCCGCGATCCAGCACGGGCGCGCAATCTTCTCCCTGTCGTGCTCGTCCCAGAAACGCGAGGACGGCTTCACACACTCCCAACCCATGCCTGACGTGCCGCCGCCGGAAGCGTTGCGCGGCGACCGTGAAGTGTATGCAGACCTGGCCAGAGAGCAGCCCGAGGTAGCGCGCTACAGCTTCCGGTTCGAAGCCATCGACTCACGGCCCGTGGAGCGCATTCTCATGAGCGGTGCGGACGAGCACCCGCCGTTCAAACACACCTGGCTGAAAGCGCGCGACCGCCTGCCGGACAACTCCGAAGTGCATCTGGCGCTGCTGGCGTACATGTCCGACCTCGACTTCATGTCCACTTCCATGCTGCCGCACCGGAACGCGCGCAACCGGGAGTACATCCGCGGTGCCAGCCTGGACCACAGCCTGTGGTTCCACCGGCCGTTTCGCGCCGACGAATGGCTGCTGTTTGCAAAAGAATCGCCCAACGCCCGTGGGGCCCGCGGTTTCGTGCGCGGACACTTTTTCAATCGCGAGGGTGAATTGGTGGCCACGGCCGCTCAGGAGTGTCTGATACGGCCCGTGGGCGCGGCCCGCGAGCAGTTGCTCGCAGACCGGGGCATCGTGGAATAGCGCTTAGAGGGCTTCCAGAATCGCTTCGGCCGAAGACACCTCGTACTTACCAGGTGCTTCCACGGCCAGCTTGGTGACGGTGCCGTTGTCGACGATCATGGCAAAACGCTGAGAACGGGTGCCAAGGCCGAAACCGCTGCCGTCCATCTCCAGACCAAGGGCCTTGGTGAAATCGCCGTTGCCGTCTCCCACCATCAGCAGCGCTTCAGCGTTCGCCCCTTTCCCCCACGCATCCATGACGAAGGCGTCGTTGACAGACAGGCACACGATGCTGTCGACACCTTTGCCTTTGATGGCGTCTGCATTTACCACGAAGCTCGGCAGGTGCGCCTGTGAGCAGGTGGGGGTGAACGCGCCGGGCACGGCAAACAGCACAACCTTCTTGCCGCTGAAGAGATCCGCCGTTGTGACCGCCGTCGGTTTACCGTCCTGCATCATGTGCAGCGTGGCTTCAGGGAGTTGAGCGCCTTCTTGTATGGTCATGGGTGTCGTCGTCCTGTGTGATTGGGGTTTTCAAGGCGTGGGATTTTGGCGTGCGGCTGACGCCGGGTCAAAACATTTAGCTCCAGCGCGGCGGCGATCAACGCCAGGCGAATTCCGGCTGCTCGAAGTGGGCCACCCGGGTATCGCGGCCGGCGAGGCAGACCTCGCGGAACTGGTAGATCAGCGCTGCGGTGGGGGCAGCGATCCAATCGGTGCCCACCGGCATGCGCAGAATCGGATGTTCACTGGTTTCAGTGGCATCGAGCACCGGCGCGTCTTCACGCATGAACTCGGTGACGGGAATGCGATGAATGCTGGCAACCTCCGCCGGGTTGGGCTGCGGTTCCAGGTGCGGCCCCGCCCAGACCACCACCGGTGTGATGGCGAAGCCGGAGCGCGTCACAAAATCGTCCAGCACGCCCAGCACGGCGTCTTCGCCAAGCGCCACCCCCACCTCCTCGTGCATCTCCCTGAGGGCTGCCTGCACGAGCGTTTCACCATCGTCGAGGCGGCCACCCGGAAAGGCCCATTGCCCTGGATGATTGTTGAGGTGGGCAGAGCGGCGCGTCAGCAGCAGCGCCGCTCGATCCGACCAGCCCGTTGGATCGTCGATACCCGGCAGCGCAGCGCCGGGTCCTTCGTCGGTGATGGTCACCGCCACGGCTGCCCGGCGGTGCGACGGGTCGCCATCCACACGGTGCTCGAAGGCGTCGAGGCGCGCCGACACCATGTCCCGGAACGCTTGATCAAATATCATGCAACTACTGTAACAGGTTGCGAACACCCTCGTGTCTCAGTCCACCGCTGAACTGCCTGCTCACCAGGAAACCATTGCGCATCGTTTTGCCTGGGCGGCTGTGCTGGCCTGGTCGACGGTAGCCACGGGCTTCAAGCTCGGGCTCGCTCATCTCGAAGCCCAGCAGTTGCTGTTGCTGGGGACAGCGCTCTCCTGGGTGGTGTTCGGCCTCGCCTGCGCGTGGCGGCGGCAGTGGTTCATAGCACGTCCGATGCGCTGGCGCGTGGCCACGCTCGGCGTGATCAACCCGTTTCTCTACTACTGGGTGCTGTTCGAAGCCTACGCGCGGCTGCCGGCGTTCGTGGCCCAACCACTGAACTACACCTGGGCGATCACGCTCGCTCTGCTCGCAATTCCCGTGCTTCGTCAGCCACTGACGCTGCGCGGGCTCGTGGGCATTCTCGTCAGCTACGGGGGCGTGGCGCTGTTGCTCGTCACCGCTGCTCCCGGTGGCGACGCTGGCGGTCTCGACATGCTGGGCGTGGCTCTGGCCATGCTGAGCACGCTCTTCTGGGCCTCGTACTGGCTGCTGAACACCCGCCTTACGGAGGCGCCGGAAGCCGTCATGTTCTGGAGCTTTTCCTGCGCGCTGCCGCTGGTGACCGTGGCGTGCTGGCTCGGTCCCGGCTTCCCGGCGCTGGATGGCCGTGCCCTGCTCTACGGTGCCTGGGTGGGGGTGCTGGAAATGGGGCTGACGTTTCTTCTGTGGCAGCAGGCTCTGCGCCGCACCCGGTCGGTGGCTCGCATCAGCCAGCTGATCTTCCTGTCGCCGTTCCTGTCACTGGTGCTGATCTGGTTCGTGCTGGGCGAACGCTTCGGCCTCGGCGCCATCGCCGGGCTCGCGGTGATTGTCACCGGGCTGTGGATCAACCAGCGCGACGCAGCGTCTTGACGCTCCCCATAACCGCTCAGCTCAGAGAATTCATCCACCCGGCCAGCGCCGCGCCGATCTCGTCCGGACTGTCTTCCTGAATGAAGTGGCTGCCAGCCACGGTGACCTCGGTCTGATTCGGCCAGGCACGGCACAGCTCCCGCATGGCGCCGGCAATCAGCGCGCCGGGCTCGGCGTTTACAAACAACTTGGGCACATCACTGCCGGCAAGCCATTCGCTGTAACTCTGCGCAATTGCCACCACGTCCGCGGGTTCCCCGGCAATGGGGATCTGCCGCGGCCAGGTCAGCGTGGGACGACGGTCTTCCCCCGGATTCAGAAACGGGCGCCGGTACTCGGCCATTTCTTCCTCGGTCAGGTCGCGCAGAATCGATCCCGGCAGCACCTGCTCAACGAAGACGTTTTTCTCCAGCACCATCTCTTCGCCGGCCGGTGAGCGGAAACCCTGGAACACACCCCGCGCAGCGTCCGGAAATGCATCCCACGTGGGCATGGGTGCCACAATGGCTTCCATGTAGCAGATCCCGCGCACCGCATCGCGATGCTGGTTGGCCCAATGAAAACCGAGGGCTGAGCCCCAGTCGTGGATGACCAGCGTGACGTTTTCGGTAACGCCCAGGGCCGCGAGCGCGCCGCTGAAATACTCATAGTGCTCGGCGAAGGTGTAGCGATCGGGACCGGACGCATCCAGTTTGTCCGAATCGCCCATACCGATGAGATCCAGCGCTATGCAACGGCCCCGGTCCGCGACGTGCGGCATGATGTTGCGCCACAGGTAGCTGGACGTGGGATTGCCGTGCTGGAAGATGATGGGATCGCCTTCACCCATCTCCACGTACGCCATACATTTGCCGTTGACTTCGAGCGTCTTTTTGTCAGCCATGTCAGTGCCCCTTGAATTCAGGTTTACGCTTGTTCACGAACGCAGAGATCCCTTCCTGCCCGTCTGCGGTGCCGGCCATGTCGGCTATGGCGCGGGCCTCGAGCTCCATCTGCGTCTCCAGGCTGTTGTCGAAGCTCTGGTTCAACAGATCTTTCACCCTGCCGAAAGCCACGGTTGGGCCCTGCGCAATCTGCCCCGCAAGCTTCATGGCCGCATTCATGACCTCCTCGTCCGCCACCACCTCGTTGACAATGCCCCAGGCCAGCGCCTCGTCGGCCTTGAGCAGGCGGTTGGTGAGCATCAGCTCCCGCGTACGGCGATCGCCGATTTTGCGCGGCATGTAGAAGGTGGAGCTGCCATCGGGCGACAGCCCTGCGCGGGTGTACGCCATGGTGTATACCGCGCTGGCCGCTGAAACTGCCAGATCACAAGCCATCACCAGCGAGAAGCCTGCCCCCGCCGCCGTGCCGTTTACCGCGGCAATCACCGGCGCCGGGTTGCGCGCCAACCGCGAAAGACCGAGGTGTAGATCCCCCGTCATCTCCAGCAGCAGACTGCGTGCCTTGTCACCAGCGTCGGCAAACGCGCCCAGATCGCCGCCAGCGCAGAACATCTTGCCGGCCCCGGTGAGCACCACCGCGCGCACGTCCGCGTCGGCTTCCACCTCCAGCGAGAGCGCGTTGAACTCTTTGGCACACAACGGCGACATGGCGTTGGCCGCATCCGGCCGGTTGAAAGTGATGACGCCCACGTTGTCACGCACGTCGTACAGCAGTGTCTCGTAGCCCATGCCCATACCCCCGAATTGCAGGAGCCGGTATGGTACGGGCTAACTTCGACAGCCGAAACCGCCAATGACCCACCTGCGCCTGCTCGCTTTGCTCATCGCTCTACCCGCTGCCTTCGTGAGCGGCGACGCCACCGCGCAGACCTACGCCGAGCGCCTGGGCTGGGACGCGGGTACGCGTCTGCTGATCCTGCACGTGGACGATGCAGGCATGTCCACAGATTCCAACATCGGCACCATCCGCGCCATCGAAGAAGGTGCCGCCAACTCCTTCAGCGTGATGATGCCTACGCCCTGGGTGCCGGAGATTGTCGACTACATCAAAGCCAACCCCGAAGCCGATGCCGGCCTGCACCTCACGCTGACCGCCGAATGGAACCTCTACCGCTGGGGGCCGCTGGCGGGTAAGCCGGCGGTCCCGGGCCTGGTGGACAGAGAAGGGGCGTTGTGGCCTACGGTTGCCGACGTTGCAACCAACGCCAGCGTTGCAGAGGTGACCACCGAAATCCGCGCCCAGCTCGAACGGGCGCGGACCATGGGGTTCGAGCCCACGCACCTCGACTCGCACATGGGTACCTTGTTCGCCACCGAAGGTTTTCTGCAGGCCTACATTGCCCTCGGCGCCGCCGAAGGTATCCCTGTGATGTTCCCCGGCGGTCACAACACCATTGCGCAGGCCTACTTCGGCGAACGCACCCACGCGGAAGTGGCAGCCATCGGCCGCGCGGTGTGGGATGCGGGATTGCCGGTGCTGGACGACCTGCACAACGACAGCTACGGGTGGCCACGGGCAGACAAGGTGGCCAACTACGTGGCAGCCATTCGCAAGCTCCAGCCAGGCGTCACCATGATGATCATGCACTGCACCGCGCCCAGCGAGATATTTGCGCGCATCTCCGACTCCGGGCCATCGCGGCTGGGTGACCTGGAAGCCATGCTGGCACCCGAGGTGGCTGCGGCGCTGCGGGAAGAAGGGATTGTGCTGACGACGTGGCGTGAGCTCATGCAGCGCCGGCGCGCCCTGACCGGCATCTGACACCGGGCGGCTCTCAGACGCGCGCGCCGGGCGTGATCGTCTGCGGCGCCGCGTTCAGTGACTCTGCGGCGTACCCTGCTGCCTGCTTGTACCCCTTCATGAACGCCGTCATCTCAGCCTGCGGCATGACGTCTTCGATATCGTCGAATACGCTGCCGCACCGTTCGTCGACCACGTTCAAGATGCCAAACGGCCCGGCGCCGCGATTGCGCAGCACCACGGCATTGATGGTCTCGCACAACTGCTGATCGTACGCATCGAGCGCAGCAGGCCCCACACCGTAATCGAGCAGCGCACGACCCAGTACCCGGGCGTCGACTATCGCCTGCGTAGCGCCATTGGACCCGGTTGGATACATCGGATGGGCAGCATCCCCCAGCAGCGCGACACGACCATCCCGCCACGTGGGGACGGGGTCTCGATCGATCATGGGGTATTCCAGCACCTCCGATGACGCACGGATCAGCTCCGGCACGTTCAGCCAGCCGAAATCCCAGCCTTCGAAGTGACGGACAACGGTTGCGGCCTCCACCCGCCGGTTCCAGTCGCCCTGCGTCCAGCCTTCCGAGCTGTCCACCGTGATTTCCGCAATCCAGTTGATGGTGGCAAGGCCGGTATCCGCGTCCGGCGCCGTGATGGGATAGAACACGACCCGCTGTCGGTTGGTACCCAGCCCCACAAACGAGGCACCAGTGCGAACCGGCGCGGCCGGGCTGGTGCCGCGCCACATGATCGTGCCGCCCCAGTGGATGGGCGGCTGTGTTGGATGCATCTGCGCGCGAACGGCGGAATGGATGCCGTCGGCCCCGATGAGCAGGCAGCCGTGAAGCTCATGCTGTCCGGCTGCCGTCTCAACGCGGACCGTCACGCCGGATTCTTCGTTGCGATAGCTGATCACGCGGTGCGCTGTCTGCACGGCACCTTCGCCAAGGCGCTCCAGCACGGTACGGTAGAGCAACATGTGCAACTCGCCCCGGTGCACTGAGAACTGCGGCCACTGATAGCCCGCTTCCAGCCCCCGAGGCTCGGCGTAGATGTCATTGCCGTTCAAGCCCACCAGGGCCCATTCACGGCAGCGCACCCCCACCGTGCTGAGAAGGCTGTCGTCCAGTCCCATGTCGTTCAATTCCCGAACGGCGTTCGGCTGAAGGTTGATGCCCACGCCCAGAGGCTTGAGTTGCGGCACCGTTTCGAGCACGCGGCAGGGAACGCCGATCTGGTGCAGCGTCAGGGCCGTTGCCAGACCACCTATGCCACCCCCGGCGATCAGAACCGGTGCGTGCGTCACCGCACCGTCTCAGGGCGCGTCATGCGTGGCTGTCTCATACAGCTGATGCACGAGCACGGAGATCAGGATGGGCACAAAATTCGCCCAGTACGCGAGGGAGTAGAACACCAGCACACTGCAGACAAACGCCACCAGCGGCAGAACGAGCACCGTGGTGAGCACCGCCGCACGCGTGGACAGCGTGAGAAACAGCACCACCACGATCAGACCGGCAATGATTTCAACGAGCAGCAGCAGCCAGCCACCCGTGGTGAGAATGCCGTGTCCCTGCAGTTCCGACTCGATGGCGTGGGCGATGATCTCCACGCCGAAGAGCGCCCCGCCACTGGTGACGTGCAGGTCTCGTCCAGCCGAAAAGGTACCGCCGATCAACACGATCTTACCCGTCAAAGGACCGTTCTCGGCCCAGCCACGCCCTTCGGCCGCGCGCAGGAGGTCGCGCGCATGGATGCGCAGAAACGGATAGCGGTTGCCGGAGAAGTTCAGAATCATCGATTGCGGCAATTCGGCCTCCGGGGACAGCGCGGCGGCACACTGGCGTGCAGCGGGCGGCGGCAATGCCGCGCGCACCGACTCACAGAACTGCCTGACAATCGCCCAGGCGAACGATGGGTGCTGCAGGTCGGTGGCGGGATCGGTAAACCAGCGTTTGTGGCGCCGGACAATGCCATCGGAGTCGCGCGGCATGCGCGCCAGCCCCCGCGGCACGGGGCCGGAAGTCTCCGAGAAATCCGTGGCGATCCAGACAACCGGTACCCGTACCGGCGGATCCACGGCCGCAACCCGTTCGATGTCGGTATCAAAATCGAGCGCCATTACCGCCGGCCGCCCGAGCATGGTGGCACGAACGATTTCTTTGAGCGTATCCACATCGAGGGGACTGGTGGCGCCGAAAAGCTGTTCATAGTCTTCGTCGTCCACGTCCACAATCACGACGTACTCGGGTTGCGGTGCCGGCAGAATACGTATGAACGAATCCAGACCGGCCGTGGTGAAGCTGTCCATCCAGCCGGCGGCGGAGATCACCATGACGAGCAGGCTGACCGCGAGAATCACGCCGAGCGAACGGAGCATCCAGACCGTCTTGCTTCCGGTGGGACCGCTCACTGGACCGCATCCGAGTCCGTGACGGCGCCAACGCCGCAGAAGGGTGACGCGCTCAACAGAAACGCCTGCAGCAGGCGACGCACGTCCTGGCGCGTATCCCAGGCAATGGGCCAGTTTTCCGCCTCTGTCTGCAAACGCTGAAACTGCGCCTCGGCCGCTTCGAACTCCGCGCTGTTGCAGACGAGCACCCAGGCTTTTTTGGCAAACCGACGATTACCGGGCGATACCGTCACTTCGTAAAGCCCCGGCACTCCGGGGTCGACGTTCGATGACGTTTCGCTGGTGGCGAGATTCAGATATGCCACATCGTAGGTGAGGTCCGCAGGTAACAGGCGTTGGGCAACGCTTCTGTTGGATGTTTCGAGAACAGCCTCGCGCACGTCCGGGCCGAAACGCGTATACACCTCCGCATCAGGCCACTCGCGACGGGAGAAAAGCTGCGTGGCCGCATCTGCGATTCGTTTGTAGAGCGGAGATGACGAAGCTTTGTCGATGGGGATCTGCAGCGTGCACCGGGCCGCGCCGTGCAGCGCGCAACTGCGTTCGAAAACCTGTTTGCCATCGAGCATCAACACCGCGATGTGCGCATCGCGGTTGCCTTCCTCAAGGGCGGCTTCGATGAAGGCACCGCCGCCAACCACCTCGCCCAGCGACAGCGTCCTCTCGCCCGTGAGCCAAACCCCGTTCATGGATACCACGAAGCCCGCCATCGGCGATTCGTCGCCGACGGCCGGGACCGTCAACCAGAACAAGAACAAGCACACCCCCACCCTAGTCATGTGCCGCTCCAATCTCCCCAGATTGGCGCGAAGTATATCCCATCATCATGTCAATATAATTGTTCAATTGATCCCTGGAAGTTTTGTATGATTTTCGTGGGGAGTGGGCGATGCAGACACAGCATTACAGGCGAAATGCCAGCCATAGCTCATCGGAACACTTGGAGTTTCGGTGAGACTCATGCGTGGAACAAGAAACCGCATTGCAGCAATCGCCCTGGCTTGCCTTGTTTCGGGAATTGCTTCTGCCGGTGTCTACGAACCTTCTTTTGATTGCAGCGAAGGTGCGCCTCTGCCCGATGTGGTGCTAGGGTCGCATGCAGATGGCTGCGCCATCGAGTCGGGTGTCGATCTGGATTTGTTTCGACTTGTTCTGAGCTCCGACGCATCGGTCAGAATCAGACTTCATGGCCGCACATCAGCCCCGGCCGCAAATCCCCGGCTCGAGCTCAGAGACAGCACGTTCAACACCCTGGCCGACGACTTCTGCTCGATCCCTCTCAGGACCGGCGGGGCAGTATGCGATGTAGACATCGCAGAAACGCTTGCACCGGGGACTTACTTTATCGCCGTGTCAGATTTTGGTTCGGACCAGACGTTCGGCTATGCGATCAACGTAGATGGTTTCCCAGAGTCCAGTCTGACGCCGAAGATCCCCTACAACTACACGCTCCGCGATGATTTCGACCCACGGTCCGACAGAGACATATTCGCATTCGACGCAACCGCTGGCTCTCTGATCCGTCTATCGTTGCTTGGACAATCCAGCGCGCGGGGCATAGAGCCTCATCTCGTTTTGGTTGGTCCCAACGCATCGGTGATAAACGAACAGTCCTGCACCCGGGGAAGCGCGTTCGGGGGAGTTTCCTGCGCGATCAACATCGAGTACATCGTCGCGGAATCCGGGCGCTACTATGCACACGTCTCCGAGAGGTCTTTGAGCACCGGTGGTGCCTCTTCTTACGAATTTCAATTGCAATGCCTAACTGGAAATTGTCCAGAATCCGGCACCACAGCCATCGAGTTCACCGGAGAGATCACCGAAATCCAACGCTCTGACGATTCGGGAACAGAATATCCATCGACACTCTGGGACGTGTCGGTTACCGACCCCGTTTCGGGCGCCGTGACGTTTGATGCTGCAGCACCACCAACCAGCGCTTCGCCGGGCACCGCCGCGTACGCTCCTCGTTCGGTCATGCGTTTGCGATCAAAGGCTATTTCCCTCCTGGGCGATGGAGAAGACTCGGCATTCGTTGTCGAGAACGATCTCTACAACGAAGATATCTCCGATTTTGTCGACAGGTTGGATTTCAAGCATAACCAGGTGGCTTTTTCGGGCAATGCAGCGGTCCCGAACAACTTCGAGCTTGATTCCGTCAGGGTTGTCCTACGCACGCGAGACCTATCCTTTATTGCGGATACGTCCCTTCCGACCGTGGACGCGCTCAATCCTCGGACGGTTACTGATCCGGACCCGTTGGAGTTCTTCGAAAACTCGTTCAGAGCAGAGTTTCGATTCATTGACTCCGGGTCCACGGAATCTGTGTTGTTCAGAGCGACAATCAATCCTGTGACGTTCATGGAGTCCGTCTTCTACGACTCCGACGGGGACGGCATTCCCAACGAGGATGATAACTGTCGTACGACCACCAACGGCAACCAGGCGGATTCGAACAGCGATGGATTCGGTGATGCCTGTGTAACGATCAATACTGTCGACACCGACTCCGATGGCGTTGAGGATGGCGACGACAATTGTCCTCTGGCCTTCAATCCCAATCAGTCGGACAGCGACGGCGACGGCTTTGGTGATGCGTGCGCACCTGCCGATGCTGACGGCGATGGCGTTGACGATTCAGTCGACAACTGTCCCGAGATACCCAATGCCGATCAAATTGACCGGGACGAAGATCTCATCGGCGCGGCTTGCGACGGCAACGACGCCGCAGCGGACCCACCCCGATTCACTCGTCTCTCTCTAGCAAGCTTGCAGCCACAGTCAATCCTGCTGATCGACGAGGCCGGAGATATCGAGGTGAACGTCGGTGGGCGCTTGTCGGTACCAGCAGTGGAGGAAACAAACCTCGCGGGAAAAGTCGTGAGGGTGACGCTCGCAGATCCGGAAGGCGTACTGCGGCGGACCTTTCTCGTTCCCATCGACGATCCAGCCGGCTTCTTCGCCGATCTCGATCTCATCGAGGCGTGTCGCACAGGCCCCCGCTGCCTCGACGTGCCCGGCGTCTGGCAGGTGCGCGCGCGATTCGAGGGCGCACGGTTACTTGCACCTTCCCAGTCCAGCACACAATCACTGCTGGTCGGGCGGTCCGCCGGTTACGCGCTGGTGGTCCAGGGCAGGTCTCTCAACGCCGAAGGCGAAAACTCCCACTTCAAAACAGCCCTGCGGGTGGTCGAAAAGCTGCAGGAACGCAACGTCGTTGCCGACAACATCTTCTTCTACTCGCACTTCCCCGACGAACCCGAGTACGCCGGGCTCCAGGCATCCGGTGTGTTTCCCGAGATGTACACCCGCGCCGGCGATTGCTCCGCGGCACCTGCAGACAGTGTCTGCTACGACGGCGCACCTACCCGCAACAATATCCTGGACGCGCTGACAACCATGGGGCAGCGCATGGCCGCCTCCCCGGCGCCCGCGTACATCGTATTTGTAGACCACGGCTCGAACGGCATCTTCCACCTCGGCAACGAGCAGATCACCCCGCAGGACCTGGACAACTGGCTCACCGGTCGCTTCGAACCCGGGGTGGGGCCTGTGGGTCTGGAAGTGAACGCCGATCTGGGTATCGCGGCTGACCAGAAACCGCGCGTGGTCGTTCTGGGCTACTGCTATTCGGGTACGTTTCTGGACGACCTTGCCGCAGACGGTCGCGTGATCGTGGCCAGCGCTGCGCCTGAAGAGGAATCGTACAAGGGCCTGCGCGAGGCCGACGGCATCCGTGTAGGCGAGTATTTTCTGGAAGAGCTCTTCAACGCGTGGTCTTTCAACCAGGATCTGCGCAGCGCCTTCAACGTGGCGCGAGAGAAAGTGCAGACGTTTACGCGCATCGGCGGCACCGCAGAGGGCGCACCACCGTTTTTTGACGGCGCGGCGCAGCATCCGTTGCTGGAGGACGACGCGCTGACAACCGCCGGGCGCTACGGCTCCAACGTGCTGCTGGACGGTTTCGGGGACGGTGAACGGGCGAGCCTGCTCTTTCTGGGGGTGTCCGCCCAGCTGACCAACTCGGTACCCGGGGACATCTCCCGGGTAACCCCCACAATCTATCTGCCCGAGACCGCCTGCAACGCCAATCCCGCGGCGTGCCAGGCGGAGCTGTTTCTCGACGCCAACGATTTCAATCTGATCGACGTTGCCCTGCTGGAGCTGCGCGAGCCCGACATAGTGCTCCCGGGCAACGATGCCACGCGCAGCGTCCTGGAACAGCGCACCATCGATAACCCCGTTGCCCAGCAGATTCTCTCCCGCCAGGACCCCACGAATCTGCCGCAACGGTTCTCCGTCACCCTCGACAACATCGACAGCCCGGGTCGCTACGAGGCGTACTACGTCGTGCGCGACAACTGCGACCAGCCGCCGTGCGCCATCTCGCCGTCGCGCCGTTCGCTGATCTACAAAAACATGCCCGGCAACCAGCCGCCGCTGCCGTTCGCCCTGATCGACCCGCTCAACGCAACGCAGCCCGGGAACGAATTCCGCACCACGGGCCTGTTTACCTGGGAAGCCACGGCTGACGCGGAAACGCCGCAGAATCCGCGCTCAGTCACCTATACGCTCGAAATCTCCGGCAATGCAGACTTCACGGATCTGGTCTACGTCGACGAGGACATCAGAACCCCGGTGGCTGCGGTCACCGACGACGCCCGCCTGATCGACGGTGAAACCTACTGGTGGCGTGTAACCGCGGTGGATCGGTTCGGCGCACGCACACAATCCTCCAACGTCGGCGTGTTCAAAGCCGACAACAAGAACACCTTCGGTGGGCCCGATCTTGTCGTTGCATCCACAGCGAACGCCGGCGCGGCCGAGATCGGCAGTCCCGTGCCGTTCACCCTTTCCGTGACCAACCTGGGCAGTCAGCTGTCTTTTGCCGATCCCGATGTCACCGTGGAAGCACAGCTGCCCGGCTCGGCGCAGCTCACCAACGCGCCGGAGAGCTGCTCGGCGCTCGATGAGAATCGCCGTTTCATCTGCAATGTCGGCGCCCTCGGCTTCGAGGAGCGGGTGGACATTCCGCTGCAGGCGATCCCCGGGGTGCCGGGTATCATGACCATCAGCGCCTGGGCGTACGCGAACCTGCCTGACGACAATCTGGAGAACAACGTGGCCGAGGCCAGCGTGCAGGTGAATTTCTCCAGCAACGACGTGGACAACGACGGCGTTCTCAACGCCGACGACAACTGCCCGGACGACGCCAACGCCAATCAGGCCGACTTCGACAGCGACGGTGCGGGTGACGTGTGCGATCCCGACGACGACAACGACGGTGTAGACGACAACAGCGATCCGTTCCCGCTGGACCCTGCGGAAACGATGGATACGGATCGCGACGGCATCGGCAACAACTCCGATCCGGATGACGACAACGACGGTCTCACCGATGACGAGGAAATCAACGTCTACCAGACCAATCCGCTGAGAGCAGACACTGATGGCGACGGTCTTGCCGACGGCGCGGAGATTGCCAACGGGCTCGATCCACTCAACCCCGACGATTGCCCGCTGGAACTGTGTCCCGAGAGCGGTGTGCTGAAAATTCTGCTGCAGATCGTTGCGCCGGACGCCTAGGGAACCCGCGGCGCACAACCTCCAGAAAGCACAGCGCTCCGCCGCCCTGCCGCGTGCGACAGGATCGAGGCGTAGCGTTCCGGAGAGACGTCTTCCGCGGCACTGCGCGCCATGCGCAACGTGCTGCGGTTTTTCATGGCATCGGCAAAGCACGGCTGCACCAGCGGAGGTGGCGTAGCGTCCGGTTCGGCAACCAGCGTGGACACTGAAGCGCTGATGTTGTCTTCCGGCGTTTCTATCCTGACTTCGCCGTCGTTACCTTCCTGCGAAGTGGCATCCAGCACGCTGTTCGGATCTCTGATGAAGTTCTCTGCGATGAGATTGATGGTGCCGCCATCACCCCCTACCGCCTGCGCCGTGATCGCGCTGTTGCGCAGAATCACGAATTCCGGATCGATGAACACATTCCCGCCCCTGTGCACGGCTTCCGTGCCCCGAGCCGACGCGCTGATCGTCGCGTTGTCCAGCAGAAGCCACTGCACAGCCTCCACGCGTATGTCGCCGCCGCCGGACCGCGCCGAACTCGTCTCCACGGAAGCCGACCCCGCAAGCTCTATGCGCTCGGCAGCAAGCACGTTCACCGTACCGGCAAAGCCCGCACCCGTCGCAGAACTGGACACCGTCGCACCATCCATCAGGGTCACCACCCGCCCCTGTACCGTAATGTCGCCGCCGGCCCCCGTTCCCGCCGTGCTGCTGTCGATGGCTCCACCACTATCCAGCTCAACGCGATCGACAAGCACGTCCACGCTGCCACCGGTACCAGTCGAGTTCACGCCGGTGCTGGCGCCAATGCTCGCCCCCTCATTCACCACCAGGCGGCCACCGACAATGCGTATGTCACCGCCCCCCGCCGCGCCCGCGGTGCTCGTATCGATGCGGCCAGCACCCGTCAGGACAAGATTGTTACTTTCCACCATCACGGTGCCGGGCGCCCCGGTGGCAAGTAGCCCGGTGTCCGCGGCAACCGCAGCGCCATCCAGCATCACCTGGGGCGCAACAATCCGGATGTCGCCGGCATCGCCCGCACCCTGGGCGCTGGCGAAGATCCCCGGCGCGGGCTGCGTCGTCCCCCGGGCGCCTGTCGCTTGCAGCGTGGCGTTCAACAGGATCTCCACCGAGCCCGACGCACCCGCCCCGGTGCTGGCAACCGACACCTGACCACCGTCAGACAACATGAGCGTGTCGGCCTCGAGACGAAGATCGCCACCGCGCGCGGCGCCCGCCGTGCTGGCATCCACCCGTCCCTGCCCGCTAACGACAACCTCGCCCGCCTCGATGCTGACGGTACCCGGCGCACCCGTTGCAAACGCCGTGGTTTCCGCGGCAATGGCTGCGCCGCCTGTCACGGTTACCCTCGGCGCGACAATCCGGATGTTGCCCGCATCCCCCGCGCTCAAGGCATTCGCGAAGATGCCGGAAGGCGTCTGTGCCGTCTCGTCCAGGCCTGTTGCGTGCAGGGCATCGGCAAGCACAATGTCTACCGAGCCCGATGCTCCTGCTCCGGCACTGGATACCGTGACACGTCCACCGCCGGCCAACAGGAGGGTGTCAGCCTGCACAGATACATCACCGGCCTGGCCGGTGGACGTTGCATTTGTGGCTATGGCTGCCAGCGACGCGAGATCAATGGCACCCGCATGCACCTGCACGTTGCCACCATCCGCACCACCCTTTGCATCCGTGGCGATCCGCGCCCGTTCCCGCAGGCTGAGCGTCCCGCCCAGAGACAGCTGCACGTCGCCGCCCTGCCCTGCCGATCCGGCCACCGTGTCCGCAGTGATCCGGGCGCCGTTGTCGAGCAAAAGATCCCCCGCAAGCTCCAGATCGATGCCACCGCCCGCACCCTGACCATAGGTGTCCGCGAAGAGAAAACCGAAATCAGCCACCAGCTCACCGCCCCGCACATGAATTGTTCCGGCCCGGTCGCCACTGACGTCGACATTGGCGACGAGCAGTCCGTTAACCACCCGCAGCGTCTGCAGCGGACGCAGTTCTATGCGTCCCTGTCGTGCGGCGTCCAGCGAGCGATCTGCCAGCGAAAAACGCCCCGTCGAGGCTGCAGAGACGAGGTCTATGTCGCCTTCCTGTGCCACGAGACTGGCATCGTCGAGCGTTATGTCACCACCCACCACGCCGAGGCGCGCCCCACGCGCAACCGACACCAGCGAGCCCGCAAAGTCGATGGGGGCAGGCGCCGGCCGTGTGAAGCCGAATGCCTCGGGGGCGGCGACACTCAGGCTCACATTGCCGGCTCGGGCTTCGAACACCGCGTCGGGAAAGCGGATCTCGTCTGCGGTGGTGACATGAAACGCAGCCGGCAGATCAATGTCTGCATCGGCTCCGAACATCACGCCGTGCGGGTTCATGAAATAGAAATCGGCAGCAGCCATGGTGGTAGCAATCCGTCCATCGATCACGCTCGGTGCACTGCCCGTGACACGGTTGAAGACCCGTTCCACGCCGGTCGGACCATCGAACATCACGCTTTCACCCGCGCGGACGTTGAAGGTCGAGAAGCTGTGAAAAAGATTGGCGCCCCGAAGCTGCCCCTGCTCCGCGGCAACCGTCATGGCCCCTTCGAGCGTTCCCGGCGCCCCGAGCGAACCGTCGAAGACCACTTCCCCGACGACCGGTACGGTCCCCGTGGCGGCAACCAGCATCAGCATGGCGCGCAACCGCCCCATCAATGCACCCACCGGTAGGCGAGGGAAACGTGCACACCGGCATGGCGCAGGTCGCGGCGGTTCAGGTGCCTGCCATAAAGCACCTCCGCAGCCAGCCCCCAGGGTGTGGTGAGCGACACACCTACGCCGACAGAAGCCAGTTCAGCGGCGCGGGGCGCGTTGCTGAGCTTCAGATTGTCCCAGGCGCGTACGGCATCGACGAAGGCAAGCGCTGTTAGCGTCAGCGGGCGTTCCGGCCCGGTCAACGGCACCGATGCCTCAAGCGAGGCGAGGACAGCTTCGTCCCTGAGCAGAGCGTTCTCACGAAACCCGCGCACCGTTCGTACACCGCCCGCGGCGTACTTCTCGAAAGACTGCAGGGCATCGTCGGTGTGCTGCACCTCCAAGCGGGCGCGCATCGTTACCGGCCTGGGCCCGGCCGCCCCCAAGCGCTGTACCGCCTGCGCCTGCAGCACAGCCACATCGAAGCTACCGTCCGGCGCACCGGCAATGGCGGTGGCACCAAACCAATCCCGACCTGCCCGGTATTGCCCGCGCAGCGCAAAGGCGCGGGTTGCGCTTTCGGTGGAGAAGTCCAGCGTCAGCGTCGCGATCGAGGCGATGCTCTGGCCGTCTTGCGCACCTATGGACAGGGAGAACGGCAGATCCAGCAGGTAGGTTTGCGCGTGTTTGTGCTCGAAACCGACCGCAAGCCCCGCCCGCGCGTTCGGCCTCTGTAAGAGCCCGTAGCGGAAACTCGCGCCCCAGGCGTCGGTGTCACTCTCGATGTCGATCGCCTCGAAGGCATCTGCCACTACCCGGCTGTCGTTGGCCTGCACAAACAGCGCGAGCGTGCCGCGCAGCCGGGGCAAGGGCAGCGTGTAGGACATACCGCCATACTCATCGCCATCCGAAAAACCCAACGTGCCGGCAAGCGCATCGCCCCGCCCGGTGAGGCTGGCATGGGAAAAAACCACCGCCGCCTGCTCACCACCAACGCTCTCCGGCCGGTAGTTGTCGACGCTGAGCCCCAGCCGCAGGTGCCGCGCCTCTTCCACCGCTACTTCCAGGCGGGCTTCGCCGAAGCCTTCGCTCGGAACGAGCGTCGCATCCAGGCGCTCGATGAGTGGATCGCGCTCGAGTAACAGCAGCGCGGCCTGCAGATCTTCCAGACGGATGGTGCCGGTGAGTTCGTCGCGCAAGCGGCGTTCGACGTAAGCCGTTTTCAAAGACCCGTCGCTGGCAACGGCAATCTCGCCCAGGACACCTTCCACCGCTTCGAAGCGCACCACGCCGTTGTCGATCGGCTGATCCGGTATCACGACGCCACTGGTTACGTAGCCGGCATCCTGGTACAGCCCGTTGATCTCGTGCCGCAGCCGGTTGAGATCCTCGGTTGTCACCCGCCGATCCAGCAGGTGCCCGGCAAGGTTGCGGACCTGCGCATCGGAAATCACGGTGCTGCCGGTCAGGATAACGTCGCTGAGCACGAACGATGCCCGATCGTAGAGGCGATCGTCACCGGCCGCGTAGACTCCAGGGCCCAGCAGGCAAACGCCCAGCACCCACAGCGCCTTGGTACACCAATTCCTCACAGCCAGTTTCCGATCAGCAGCAGGCCCGACCAGTAATAGGGATGCGCAAACCGCGAACTCTCGAGCAGCCTCAGCTGCGCTGACCTCAACGCCAGCGCTTTGTCCACCTCCGCGGTCGCCAGGCTGCCGTAGAAATCGCTCATCAGCTCGTACGTTGCCGTGTCGGAGATGATCCAGAGGGAGGCAAGGGCGCTGCGGGCGCCCGATTGTATGGCCACCCCCGCAAGGCCCAGAGCCGCGCGCTCGTCCCCCAGCGCGGTCTGGCAGGCTGACAGCACCAGCAGCTCGAGAGGGTCGTCCGTGAAACGTCGCAACCCCACCGTGGCTTCGAGCCGGTCCATGGTGAAGCGGCCGTCGTAGGCGAGGACAAACGAATCTCCTTCCAGGCCTCGAAACATGCCATGCGTTGCCAGATGCACAATCGAGTAGTCGCCGCCAGCAAGCTCGTCGCTCAGGCTGGCCAGAAGAAATGTCTCGTTGATCATCGTCTGCCCCGGAAAGAGCTGGCCGATGGCCGCCAGTTCACGGTTTACGCTGGGCAGTTCCTGGAAACCCTGCACCGCTTCGCTGATGCCGGCGAGCAGAACTCTCGGCGCCACGCTCTCAAAGCCCCGCGGCTCAATCAGCGTGAGGCCCGGGCTCACTGCCGTGGCGAACCGCTGCACGAGAAAACCCTCACCGTCGTGCAGGGCTGCAAGCGGTACGGTTCGCAGGGCGCCGGCCGGCACAAAAACAAGATGCGTCACGTCATCCAGCAGCGTCGCATGCTCCAGCGGCTGCACGAGCCACTGGTACAGTTGTTGACCGGTAGACAGATAACCGGGGCTTTCGCCCGGCGCCTCGGGAAACTCCAGCGCGCGCCGGTAGTCGCCCACAGTCTCGTCGAGCTCGGCACGGCCCACCGGGACGGTGAACTGATGCATGCCGCCCGCGGCATAAACCAGCAGCTCCAACCGGTCCGCGAGCACGATGGGATAAATCACCGCCGCGTCACGGGCCACCTCGGACAGCGCGGTTTCCACCTCCACAACGAGGCACTGGTCCTTGAAGTAGTCCTCCACTTCAGCACGACGGGCGCTTTCGATGAGGCCCAGCACTTTCCGCCGGAGCGGCCCGGCAGCAGCCGGCTCTGCGTGTGCCCGCCCGAGCAGATAGTCAACGTAGTCCATGTACAGTGGCGCCACTACCTGCTCGAAACCGCGAAACGTCCCGGCGGCAAGCTCCGCCCGCACGCTATCGAGCGATGCGATGGCCTGCTCGTACACCTGCGGCGCGTCTGGCGAGCCGCGCGCGCGCAGCAGACGGGCCAATTGCCATTCCCATCGATAGACGCTGGTTGGGTTGCCCTGCGCCAGCAACAAGGCGCGGCGGCTGTGCGCCATGGCACCCTCATGGTCGCCCCGCAGCTCCGCAATCCTGCCGAGGTAGCCCCAGACGTAGCTGTGCTCAACGTCCGCGACGTCTGCCTGCCGGGCCCGCGCCCGCAGCGCCGTTGCAACGGCGCCCAGAGCCTCCACACCCCGGGGGTCGTCCATCGCCGCCAGATCGATCAGCACTTTCGCGTAACGCAGCTGCAGCGGCGGCGCAAGCCCGGTGGTCAGTGCCGGAAAGTCGAAGCCGGCTCCATCCAGGCCGGATACCTCGCGTGCGTCGACGTAGTTGCGCAGCCGATTGATCTGCACTGGAACACGCTGCGTCGCGCCCGGCGCCAACAGCGCCAGGCTTTGACGGAAAGCGTGATCTGCCTCCAGGTGCCGGCCGGCGGCGGCCAGCAGCACCGCCTGCTCGTTGAGATAGGCGGCCCGCGACTCTGATGGCGCGGTCTTCTCGGCGAGTTCCACCGCGGCATCAATGAACCGCTTTGCATCGGCATAAACGCCACGGCCGCGATATTCGCTGCTCAGCGCCGCGAGCGCCTGGGCTGCCTCCCGGCCCCGCTGACGGTTGCCCCGCCCCACCAGCTCCTGCCGGAGAAACTCGAGGGCGGAAGGCCCGCGGCCGAGCGCTTCGTAGCGATCGATGAGCTCACCCGTGCGAAAGACTGCCGGGGCATCTTCGGCATCATCGCCAGCCCCCAGAGCCGGCATGCAGAAGGCCATGGCGAGCAGCCCCAGCAAACCCGCCGCGCAATACCCGCAGAGCTGTTCCCGCATGGTGAGGCTGCCTCCCCCCGGCCCCTTACCTGGAAGCTAGAACCTAACCCAAGTTCCGGGCAGGTCCAAACCTGCAAATTCAACCGCACACACGTCCCGCCCTTCGTGGCGGGCGCCGCGGGCAGAGAGTACTCTCTCACCATGATTACCGCTGACGACATCGAACTGGCGAGCCTGGAAGACGCGCACGCCATCGCGCGGCTGTCGCGCGACCACATCGAGCGCGGACTGGGTTGGAGCTGGACACCGCAACGGGTGCGCAGCGCCATCCGCAAGCGCGAGTGCAACGTGGCCGTAGTACGCCATGGCGGCCAGGTACGCGCCTTCGGCATCATGGAATACGGCGACGCGGATGCCCACCTGGTGCTGTTCGCCGTGGCGCCCGAGCTGCGTCGCCGGGGTGTGGGCAAAACGCTGCTCGCGTGGCTGGAAGACGTGGCTCTGGTGGCCGGGATCGGGCGCGTGTACCTCGAAACCCGGCGCACGAACCGCCGCGGGCGGGAGTTCTACCGCAATAGCGGCTACCGGGAAGTGGGCACCATTCAGGGCTACTACTCCGGCCGGGAAAGCGCTGTGCGTATGGTGCGCAAGCTGCGTGGCGAGCCCGCGCGCCTCCCTTAACTTAGCCGGCTGAAACCAGTAAGCTGCCGCGCTTCAAACGCGCCGGAGCAGTTCCCGACCATGGATATCACCCTTTCCCAGGACGACCTTGCGTTTCGCGATGAGGTTCGCGCTTTTCTGGACGACAACAGCTACGAACGCGGCGGCGACTACAACGCCTGGCGCCTCGACTGGTTCAAAGCCGCCCGCGAAAAGGGTGGCTGGGACGTACCCAAGTGGCCCGAGGCCTTCGGCGGGCCCGGCTGGAGCCCCACGCAGCACTACATCTGGGAGCAGGAAACCGCCAGGGCCAACATCCCCTGGGATCTGCCTTTCGGCCTCGGCATGCTTGCACCGATCCTCATGAACTACGGCAGCGCTGAACAGCAGACGCGCTTTCTACCCGATATTCGCGACCGCAAGGTGAACTGGTGCCAGGGTTACTCGGAACCCGGCGCGGGGTCAGATCTTGCCAGCCTCAAAACCCGTGCGGTGCTCAACGACGCCGGCACGCACTACGTGGTGAACGGCACCAAGATCTGGACCACGCTGGCGCACATTGCCGACTGGATGTTCTGCCTCACGCGCACGAACGATACCGGCGTGAAACAGGAAGGCATCACCTTCCTGCTCATTCCGATGAAGCAGCCCGGCATCGAAGTAAAACCGATCATCACCCTCGGCGGGGCACATTCCGTGAACATGGTGCATCTCAACGACGTGGAGGTGCCCGTAGAGAACCGCGTCGGGGAACAGGACAAAGGGTGGACCTACGCAAAGGGACTGCTGCAGCACGAGCGCACGGGGCTGGCCGGCATCTCACGCTCGCTGGTCTCTCTGGAAAAGCTGAAGAGCCAGGTGGCTTCCGTCAGCGTCGGTGAAGGCTCCCTCGATCAGGATGCCGGCTTCCGCGCCAAGCTGGCCGCCCTGGAAGTGGACCTCATGGCCACGGAATTCACTGAGCTGCGCTCCCTCGCCGCGGCTTCGCAAGGCGGCGACCCTGGACCGGAGTCGTCGATCCTTAAGCTCAAGGGCACCGAGATACAGCAACGCCTGCAGAAGCTGACAGTGGAAGCGAGCGGGTTGTTTGCAGCGGCCTGGGGCGGTCAGCATCCCGGGCCGAAGTTCTCCCGCGACGGCATGTCGGGATATCTCTCGAGCCGCGCGTACACGATCTACGGGGGCGCCAGCGAGGTGCAGAAGGACGTGATTGCCAAAAACGTGCTGCGTATCCGCAGCGAGGGCGGCGCATGAACTTCGATCTATCCGCCGAACAGACCCTGCTGGCCGACAGCGTCGCGCGCTTTGTCAGCGACAACTACGAGCTGGAGGCGCGGCAGAAGCTGGCTGCCGGCAAAACCGGCTACAGCGACGAGCACTGGCAGACGTTTGCTGAGCTTGGCTGGCTGGGGCTCACGCTGCCGGAGGCCGCCGGTGGCTTCGGTGGCAACCAGATCGACACGCTGGTGTTGTCCGAGCAGTTCGGCCGCGGCCTCGTCACCGAGCCGTTCTGGGCCACCGTGGTGCTGGGCGCCCGGGCCGTGGCGCTGGGCGCCAGGCCTGAGGTGGGCACACCCATCCTCGAGCGCGTGGTGCAGGGGCAATGCAAGCTTGCGCTGGCTTATGCCGAGGAAGCCGCCCGTTTCGATCTTTTCTTCCACACTACCGAAGCCCGCCAGGGCGAAGACGGCAGCTACGTGCTCAACGGGCACAAGAGCATGGTGCAGAACGCCGGGGATGCCGACTACCTCATCGTGGCGGCACGCACCGACGGTGCGCCCGGCGAGCGTGACGGGCTTACGCTGTTTCTCGTGCCGGGTGACGCACCAGGCCTGAAAGTAGCCGGCTTTCCCACCGTCGACGGCCTGCGCGCAGGCGAAGTGGACCTGGAGAACGTCACAGTACCGGCGGACTACGTGCTGGGCGACGCCGGTGCGGGGGCGGTGCTGCTGGAGACCGTTGCCGTGGACGGCATCCTGGCGCTGGCTGCCGAAGCTGTGGGCGCCATGGAGATCCTGTACAAAGACACCGTGGAGTACACCCAGCAGCGTGAACAGTTCGATCACGCGCTCAGCGATTTTCAGGTGGTCAAGCACCGCCTCGTGGACATGTTCATGGAGTACGAGCAGAGCAAATCGCTGCTGTATCGCGCCACGCTGGAGGTGGCAGAGCAGGGCCTCGAGGCGCGCCGCACCGTGCACGCGCTGAAATACTACATCGGGCGCGCCGGCATCATGATCGGCGAAAATGCCGTGCAGTTGCACGGTGGCATGGGGGTCACCGAGGAACTGCGTATCGGGCACTATTTCAAGCGCCTGCTGGTGATCGATGCGCAGTTTGGCAATTCGGATTACCATCTGGCGCAGTTCGCTGCCTGACAGGCAGACCGAGGGGGGACTATGGCTCTGGATATGGAAGGTCGGGTGGCGCTGGTCACCGGCGGCGCCCGGGGTATTGGCGCCGGCATCGTCCGTACGCTGGCCCAGGACGGCATGCGTGTCATGGTGGCCGACATCGGCATTGACGCGTCCGAAGACGCCGACTGGGGTTACGCGCTTGCCTCCAACGAAGATCTGGAGCCGTTGCTCGCCGAGCATGGCGCTGCGCTGCGCGCAACGCATGTGGACGTAACCAGCGCCGCAAGCTGCCAGGCAGCGGTGGCGGCCACGCTCGACACCTTCGGCCAGCTCGACGTGCTGGTGAACAATGCAGGCATCGTCGACAGCGGTCCGGTGGACAGCTTCGACGAAGCCGCCTGGGACCGGATTTTTGCGGTCAATACAAAGGGGATCTTTCTGATGACGCAGGCCGCCATAGCCGCGTTACGGAGTTCCGATCAGGCTTGTGTGATCAACACGGCGTCCATTGCCGGCAAACGCGGCTACCCGAACATGAGCGCTTACTGCGGTTCCAAGTTTGCCGCCATCGGCGTGACGCAGGCGCTGGCCGCGGAACTGGCCGGCGCGAACATCCGCGTGAACGCCATCTGTCCAGGGATGGTGGGTACGGCGATGTGGCTGGAGCATCTGTTACCCACCAACGCCACATCCACCGATCAGAAAGAAGAAGAGTTCGAAGCGGCCATGGCCGGTACCATTCCCCTGGGAAGGCCGCAGACAGCGGACGACATGGGCGAAGCGGTGCGTTACCTTGTCACCGCCGCAAACGTGTCGGGTATTGCGCTCACCGTTGCCGGCGGTTTCGAGGTGAACTGATGGCGTGGCTGAAAGATCCGCTCGTAGCCTTTCTGCTTGCCGGCGCCGCCATCTTCGGTGTGGCCGGCTTCTTTGACGCCGAAGACATTCCCTACACGATCGAGGTCCGCGAAGGCGACATCACCCGGCTTGCCGAGCAATGGCAGCTGCAGATGCGCCGACCGCCCACAGAACAGGAGCTGTCCGGGCTGCTGGAGCAGTACCTCAAAGAGGAGATCTACTACCGGGAGGCGCGTCGCCGCGGCCTCGACTACAACGACACGATCGTGCGGCGACGCATGGTGCAGAAACTGACGTTTCTCACGGAAGACATCGCCACTTCCACGCCGCGGACAGAAGCAGACCTGGCTACGTTTTTCGAGCAGCACCAGGATGACTATCGCATTCCCGAACGCTACAGCTTCCGCCACCGCTACTTCTCCAGCGACAGGCGCCCTGCCGCCCGCACCGACGCCGCCGCCGCCCTGACCGACGAAGCGCTCGCGGGCGACCCGTTCATGCTGCAGCGCGAGTACGCCCGCCGCAGCGAGCGCGAAATCGGCGACCTCTTCGGCCGCGAGTTTGCCGCGACGGTGGCGGAGCTCAGCCCGGGCGACCTCTGGCAGGGGCCTGTGCAATCAGCCTACGGCTGGCATGCCGTGCAGATGCTGGCGGTGGAGCCTGCGCGCGTGCCGCCCTTTGGTGAGGTGGCAGACCGGGTGCGTGTGGACGCTGAGCAGGCTGTGCGCGACGCGGCCAACGAGGCGTACTACGCTGAGCTGAAAGCTCAGTACACCATCAACCTGCCGGTCGTCGAACCGGCCGGGAACGCCTCCCCGCAGCAATGAACTTCCGCTGGCCGCTGCTGCTGATCTGCTTCGCCCTGGCGCTGCCTGCCGCAGGGCACGAGGTGCGCCCCGCTTATCTGCACCTCGAGGAGGTGCCCGGCGAGGGTGAGTCCACCTACCACGTGCTGTGGAAACAGCCGGTGATACAGGGTGGACGCTTGCCCATCGATCCCGTGTTTCCAGCCGAATGTACGCTCAGCGACCGCAGCCCGCCGGCCGTAACCAGCGGCGCGCTGATTCACACCTGGGCCGCAGACTGCGATCTTTCCCACGCGCGGATTCATATCAGCGGTCTGGCGGTGACGCTGACGGACGTGCTGGTGCGCCTGGACCGCGCCAACGGCGAAACCTCCAACTTCATTCTGCGTCCCGAGAACCCCACGCTGGATCTGACCGAGGGCGACATCGGTGCGCTCAACTACCTGGTGATCGGCGTGGAGCACCTGGTGTTCGGCATCGATCACGTGCTCTTCGTCATCGGTCTGTTCCTCTTCATCCGCCAGCCCATTCCACTGCTGAAGACAATTACCGCCTTCACCGTCGCACACAGCATGACGCTGGCCTTGAGTGTGCTGGACCTGGTGAAGCTGCAACAGGGTCCCGTGGAAGCCATCATCGCGCTGTCGATTCTGTTTCTCGCCCGGGAGCTGGTGCAGGACGAGAGCCAGCGCTCTACGTTCACGCGGGGACGGCCGTGGATCATGGCATTCCTGTTCGGCCTGCTGCACGGCCTCGGCTTCGCCGGCGCGCTGGCCGATATCGGTTTGCCTGAAGATACGTTGTGGTTGAGCCTGCTGCTGTTCAACGTGGGCATCGAACTGGGGCAGATCGCCATTATCCTGGCCCTCGCGCTCGCCACCTGGCTGTTTGCACGCTGGCAGCGTCAGTTCACGGCGGCCGCAGCGTGGGGCATGGGCTGCCTCGCGGCATACTGGACCATCGACCGCACGCTGCTGCTGCTCTAGCTTTGGCCGCGCTATCGCTATAGCCTTGGCCGCGCTGTCTGAGGAGGGCTACAGCATGACAACTTTTTCATCGAGGGCGCTGAGAGGGCCCGTGGCGGTAGTGGCCGCGGCTCTGTTCCTGGTGACCGCCTGCAGCGAGCAGAACGACGCCACCGCAACGAGCGTTGCACCCCCGTCCGCGGCGGACAACTTCGCCGAAACGCTTCGCGCCGCGCTGGAAAACGCGCAACCGGGCGACGTCATCGAGGTACCGGCGGGCACGCATACGTTCAAACGCAGCCTGGTCATGAATACCGACGGCGTCACGATCCGCGGTGCCGGTATGGATCAATCGGTGCTCAGCTTCAAAGGCCAGGTGGCCGGCGCGGAAGGTCTGTCCGTAAGCGCCTCCGACTTCACCATCGAAGACCTCGCCATCGAGGACACCATCGGCGATGCGTTGAAGATCAACGAAGGCGAAAACATCGTGATCCGCCGGGTACGCACCGAGTGGACCAACGGCCCGGACGTGAACAACGGTGCGTACGGCATTTATCCCGTGCAGACGGTGAACACGCTCGTGGAAGGCTCGGTGGCCATTGGCGCCTCCGACGCAGGCATTTACGTGGGTCAATCGCAGCAGGTGGTGGTGCGCAACAACCGCGCCGAGCGCAACGTGGCCGGTATCGAAATTGAGAACACGATTCATGCCGACGTGTACGACAACGTGGCCACCGAGAACACCGGTGGCATTCTGGTGTTCAACATGCCCCAGATCCCGCAGCGCGGTCACTCGACGCGGGTATACAACAACGAAGTCTATGCCAACAACACGGCCAATTTTGCCGCCCCGGGGACAGCGGTCTCCGGCGTACCCGCCGGTTCGGGGATCATTGTGAACTCCAACGACAAGGTGGAAATTTTCGAGAACGACGTGCGGGACAACGCCACGGCCAACATCCTGATCTCGAGCTACTTCAGCGCCAACTACGCGGGCCAGAAAGAACTGGCTGCCGAGTTCGACCCGTACCCCGAAGAGATCTACATTTACGACAACGCCTTCAGCGGCGGCGGCAACGCCCCTGGCAGCGACTACCTGGTTGCGGTGCGTGACGCCGTCTACGGCGCTGACGGTGCCTTTCCAGACATCATCTGGGACGGCATCGTGAATCCGCAGGGCGCCGCCGATGTACCCGTGATCTGCGTGGACAACGGCGATGCCGAGCTGCTGAGCATCGACGCGGCGAACGAATTTGCAGCACCAAGCGTGAACATGGCGGCGCACACGTGCAGCGTCGACAAGCTGGCAGCCGTGGTGCTGAGCGGCGGCTGAGAGGACCGCGTTGCGATCAGCCTCAGCTTTCCTGGCGGCAGGCTTTGCGCTATGGGCGCTGAGCGCCTGTGCGCCGGACGAACCACCGACCGTCACTTTTCACGGCGCTGACGCGTATCCGGAGCGGCTGTCGGCCTGGGGTGTACTGCATCTGGATGCGGACGCCGACCGGCTTCTGCTGGCCAGCGACTCGGTGCCGTATGCGTTGAACACCAGTCTCTTCACGGACTACGCGCTGAAGCTGCGCACATTGCACGTGCCCGCGGGCGCAGCCGCAACCTATGAGGCTGCGGACGCGCTTTCGTTCCCCGTGGGCACGGTCGTCAGCAAGACGTTTTTCTACCGCACCGGGGATGGCGGAGCGCTGCGCCTGAACGATGCCCCCTGGAGTGGCGCTCCGGCCGACGATGCGCTGGAGCTGGACCGGGTGCGGCTGATGGAAACGCGATTGCTGGTGCGCCAGGCGGACGGCTGGGACGCACTGCCCTACGTGTGGCGTGGTGATGACGCCTTTCTGGCGATCACGGGCGATCTCATGACGCTGCCGGTAGCCCCTTCCGCTCAGGCCGTGAGCGCCAGCGCAGAGCTGAACTACGTGGTGCCCAGTCGCAATCAGTGCGCAAGCTGTCATGCCGAAAACCACAGCACCGGCGAGCTTCTTCCCCTCGGCTTGAAAGCCCGGCACGTGAACCGGGCGGAGCCGCACACTGCCGTGAACCAGTTGGAGAGCTGGAGTGCGCGCGGGTGGCTGGCCGGTTTGCCGGAAGGCCCGCGCCCGCGTAACGCGGCATTGACTGATGTGGATGCAACCCTGGAACAACGGGCGCGCGCCTACCTGGATATCAACTGCGGCCACTGCCACAACGAGCGGGGTGCCGCGGATACCTCGGGGCTGCTGCTCGATTACGCAACGCAATCCATGGCCGCGCTGGGCCAGTGCAAAGCACCGATCGCCGCGGGCCGCGGCTCCGGGGGACGGCTGTACAGCATTGTGCCGGGGCGGCCGGACGAGTCGATTCTCACCTTCCGCATGCAAACCACCGATCCGGCGGCCATGATGCCTGAACTGGGCCGAACCCTGGTGCACCACGAAGGCCTTGCGCTGGTGAGCGAGTGGATCGGCTCCCTCGAGGGCCAGTGTCTCTAGCTCAGGCGTCCAGCACCGCTTCTATGACATAGGGGCCGTCGGTGTTGATGGCCGTTTCCAGCGCCATCACAAATTCGTCTGCCGTGTGTGCTTTGGCGCCCGGTACGCCATAACCCTTCGCAAGCGCTACCCAGTCGATGTCGGGGTTGCCAAGGTCGAAGAGACTGGCGGCTTTCTCGCCAATGGCGTTAACGCCGAGACGTTCGTATTCCACCTCGAGAATGTTGTATACGCGGTTGGCGTAAATCACCGTCACCACGTTGAGCTGCTCGCGCGCGGCCGTCCACAGAAACTGCAGCGTGTAACCCGCGGCACCGTCGCCGAGCAGCGCAAACACCGGTCTGTCGGGACACGCTATGGCCGCCCCGACAGCCACCGGGCCGGCCTGGCCGATGCTGCCCCCGGTGAGGTTGAGCCACGTGTGGCGGACCGCCTGCTGCAGCACCGGATAAGCCGCGCCGCCGCCCCCCGAATCGGTGGCGACAATGGCCTGATCGGGCATGAGCGCACCCAGCGCCTGGGCGATGCTGGCCGCGCTGAGAGGACCTTCCGGCAGTGACGGGCGATGGCCAGCCACCACGGTGTCCGGCGTTTCAGGCGCGTCCAGCGCGTCGGCAACGCGCCGCAGGCCCGTGGTGATGTCCTGATGCCGGTGCCCGAGCCGCGCTACTTCACACCCGGGAGGGGTGAGCTCGCTGCGGGTGTTCGGATACGCAAAGAAACTCACCGGAGCGCTGGCACCCGCGAGCACCAGCTGCTTCACGCCTTCCAGCGCGGCGGCAGCATGCTCTGGAAAATAGGGCAGACGGGCCACCGGGAAAAGCCCGGGGCCCGATTCGACGCGGGCGGGAAACGTGGTGGAAAACACCCGGCAGCCGGTTTTTTTTGCGATACGACCAGCCTGTCGCACCCCTTCGGCGGTGAGAGCACTGCCATCCAGCAGCAGCATGGCGTCTTCACCCGAGCTGCCGAGCGCAGCGACGGCTTCGATGACCCCTTCATTCGTGACTTCGGTGAGCTCGCGTTGCAGCGGCTGTCCCGGGATGGCATGGCCGTTGCCCCAGGCACAGTCGGCGGGCACGATCAGCGTCGCCACATTGCCGACGTTTTCGGGGCTGGCAGCGAGCGCGGCGGCAACCGCGTCGCGCGCATCCTGGCCAAGATTCTCCCCGGTGCGCGACGAGCGGATCCATGCCGATACCCCTCGCGCCACGTCTTCAATGTCGGATGTCAGCGGCGCATCGAGGTGCACGTGGTAGGCGGCATGATCTCCCACCACATTCACCAGCGGCGACGACGCGCGACGCGCGTTGTGCAGGTTTGCAATGCCGTTCCCGAGCCCTGCCCCGAGGTGCAGCAGCGTGCTGGCAGCACCGCCGTGCATGCGCGCATAACCGTCGGCGGCACCGGTGCACACCCCTTCGAAAAGACAAAGCACCGCACGCATTTCATTGTTTGCGTCGATAGCCTGCACCATGTGCATCTCGGACGTGCCGGGATTGGCGAAACAGACTTTGACTCCCGCGCTGACCAGACCGCGGACGAGGGCTTCTGCGCCTTTCACCTGTGCGTTACTCCCCAACTGAGCAGGCGCCATTGTACACTGCCGCGGTAGCAAGCACGGGCACAACGCATGGACGACATCCTCACCGGGCACGGACCGATCATCTGCCCTACCCGCACGATCGTAGAGGACTGGATTGACTACAACGGCCATCTGAACATGGCCTTCTACCACGTGATTTTCGACAAAGGCGTCGACCACGTGTACGACGCGCTGGGGGTGGGTGAAGCGTACGCGCGTTCGGGCGTGGGGTCGTGCTTCACGATGGAGGTACACGTGCACTATCTCCAGGAACTCTCCCTCGGCGACGAGGTGGAGGTGCACTGGCGACTCATTGACTACGATCACAAGCGTCTGCATTTCTTTGAGGAGATGTACCACAAGGGCGAGGGTTTTCTCGCCGCCACTTCCGAGCAGATCGGCATGCATGTGGACATGCAGGAACGACGCTCGGCCCCGTTTCCCGACGCCGTACAACAACGCCTCGCCGCCCTGAAAACCCGGCACGGTGAGCTGCCTGTGCCCTCACAGGTAGGGCATGTCATAGCGATTCCCGGCCGCTAGCGCCACGGCCCGTGTCGGTACCCGCCAACGCCTACTACGCGGTACGCGCAGACCTCGTGCTGCGCGCGCAGGCGCAGTTCGGCATCCGCTCGTCGCTGCTGGAAGCGGGCGAGAAACGGGTGCTGGTGACAGCGCAGCGCATTCAAAGAGGCGCCACCGAAGACCGCTGGGGACATCACGCGCAGGGGGTTCTGGCCCGCTTCTGCGAGTTCACCGCAGACGGCTCACAGCCAGCGCTGCCCTGGATCGAGCTGGTGGCCGGACACCAGGACTACGACGGCGAGGAGGGTATCTCGGCCCGCACCGGCAACCGCCCGCTCGCTACCGTTGAACGGGTAACGCTTGCTCCGGCGAAGCTGACCCGAGCACTCGCTGAAACCGATGGAGAAACGGCGGACGTGGCCAGGGTCGCCGGTCTGCCGGTCGCGTTCGTCAGCGCGCTGGGTGACGGCACCTGGCCGTCGGTGAGCAGACACTCTGCGCAATGCCTGACCGACGCGCTGGGCTGCGACCTGGCGGCGCTGACTGAGGATGAGGCGCGGGCGCCGGAGACACCGCGGTGGCATGCCGGGCGCTACGGCGTCATTGCAGCCGCAGCGCTGCTGGCTTGTGTGGCGGTGGTTTACAGCGTCGGGCGGCCCGCGCCCACCACCCTGGAGGTGTGGGAGGTAGTTGGCTACTGGGACTACGACGCGGTCGACGGCGCCTTCGTTCCCGAAGGCGTTGTGGTGAAAAATCTTCCGGGGCAGGCCTTCGGCCTGTCGTGGCAACGCCATCTGGAAGTGCGCAGGCATCAGGACCTGCCGCCGCGACAACGCCAGCTCTGGCCCGTGGAAATGAGCACCACCGGAAAACGGGTGTGTATCAACTATCCTGACTATCCCAGCTACAACGCGTTCATCGACCACGACGATGATGCCCTGGACGGCGTGTATGCGTTCGGCCCATGCGGCGATCGTGTGCAGCTTCTGAACGCCCCAACTCCCTGATTTTCCACAGAAAAGCAGATAATCACCAGATAGTGCACGATTAGTCCATCGATGCTGCATGGCCTATTGCGCAGGCTGAGAGTCCCAAGTGATCAACGAAGGACTTTCCATGCAGTACCTGCGCCCGTGGCTCTACACAACCTCACTCCTGATCAGCGCCGCCTGTGGCGGCGGTGGCGGTGGCAGCAGTGCTGCGCCGGTTGAAACCCCACCCACGCTGCTGACAGGGCGCTTCATTGATGCGCCCGTGAGCGGCCTGACTTTCCGTTCCGGCGCCACCAGCGGGCTTACGGACGAGACCGGGGCGTTCACCTACGAACAGGGCGAACCGATTTCGTTGCAACTGGGCGCGCTGACTCTCGGTAGTGCGGCCGGCGCCGAGGTGCTGACCCCGCTCGACCTCGTGACCGACGGCACCCTCGACGACAACACGGTATTGAACATCGCCCGGCTGCTGCTGCTCACCGATACCGATGCAGATGCGACGAACGGCATCAGCATACCGGCAGAAGTGCGCACGCTCGCGGAAGACTGGCCTGCCATCGATTTGAACGACGATCTCGACCTGGCGCTGGCGCCGCTGCTGCCTGAGCTCGAGATGGCGCTGGGCCGCGTGCCCGAGGTGCCTACCGCGGCCGCAGCTCGTGCTCATCTGCAGGACAGCCTGGCCTGTCTCAGCTCGGGCGTCTACCAGGGCACCTTCAGCGGCGACGACGAAGGTACGTTTCTGTTCTGGGTGCAGGCACAGCGCTACGACCCGGCCACGTTCGGCGACTTTGAGCCACGGGTCGGTGTGACCAGCGCCATTGCGTACAGCACCGCGGAGGACGTCGTGATCGGCGTGGCGCCCAGCGAAGGGCTGGCGTTTGATCAGGCCGGTGCGGTGGTAGCCGGCACCACGTCCAGCGACGCCGTTTTCCGCGGCAGCCTGGCCGACTTCGCAACGCTGAACGGCACGTGGACCAATCAGGTGTTCGACGAGACGGGTACGTTCTCGGGCGCGAGGCTAGCCGGGGATCTCGACGCGCAATACCGGCTGGCAGGGTTTTTCAGCCTGACTTCCGTGTTTTCGCCCGATACGACGGGGGTTGTGGCGCTGGACGTTTTCAGCGACGACCAGGTGGACGGCGCGCTCGTTACTCTGCGCGGCGAAGCGCAGGTTGCGCTGACGGGTAGCCTGCGGGACGGCAGCATCGAGGTGACAGGCGGCGGGCTGAGTCTGGTGCTGGCCTTCGATGCCGACGGCTCGGATCCGGCCAACGATGCTGAGCTTGGACCCACCGCCGGGTTTCTGGGGACCGTGAGTGGCGGTGCGCTGGACGGCGCCGGCGTAATCGGCACCAGTTGCCGTTTGTAGAGGAGCCGCGTAATGAGCACAAGACATCACCGCCGCTTTCGCTGGCAATGCTACTTCTGCGCCTGTTTGTGCAGCTGTCTGTTAGCGCCTGCGGTCCTTGCCGCAGGCGGTCAAAACGCGTCAACCGGGCCGGATTGGGAAACCGTCGGCTACTGGGACTACGACGGTGTCGATGGCGCGGAACTTCAACACGGGCTCATCCTGCAGCGGCGACCGGGCGCGGGGCTCGGCAAGCGCTGGCAACGACACCTTGAACTGCGCAACCACGGCCAGCTCCGCAAGCGTCCCAGAACGCTCTGGCCGGTGGATCTGAGCCGTCACCGACGCCGCGTGTGCGTCGATTACCCGGGCTACCCGACGTACGAAGCGTACATCGACCTGCCATCGGACGAGCACGATGGCCGCTACAAGTTCGGCCCCTGCTCCCGCGCCGACCGCCGCTAACCTGCTCAATGAGGACACACACGAAAACGGGCGCACGAACAACATCGACAATCCCTTACGAGGCGTGATGAACACTCGCATGCTCACGAGCGAGTCGCTTACAAAATGTGTTGAAGGAAGATTTTTCTGAGGACAAGCGAATCCAGTTCGGACCTGGACGAGGACCGAACGGGCAGGCCCGTAACACCGGGGAATCGGGTGCTACAGCGCCACTCATCCTGTCAAAATGTAACGATTGCAGATGGCCGCCAACGCGGAAGAACGCAGCCGAAATCAGCCCGCTACAGGCGCAGATTCAGCCATTGGCGCGTAGGAGAAGCGCCCGCCAGCGTAAGCCCGAATTTGTGTGTGTCCTGATCTCACGTTCGCCTTCGCGTACCATGTGCAGGCGAAATACAGGAGCAGGCCATGGCCCGAATTGAACTGTTGCAGGACAACGCCCTGCCTGACGACAAAGCGGCACAGATACGCGCGGTGGAGGAAACCGGGGCAGACGCGTCCGTGCTCCGCGCCGTGGCACACCGCCAGGACATGTTCGACCGCTACTTCGAGTTCTACTATCCGGCCCATCAGGGGGGCGTAGTAGAGCCCGAGCTCAAGGAGCTGGTCCGGTTGAAAATTGCCCGCCTGAACGACTGCTTCACGTGACTGAACGCGCGCTTTCCATCGGCGATGGAAAACGGTCTGACGGAAGAGAAGATTGCTCAGCTCGACACGGACGCAGGCGCGTTCTCTCCCCGCGAAGCGCTGGCTTTGAGTTACGCGGAGAAGCTGGCGGTGGACCACCACAGCGTAGACGACACCTTTTTCGACAACCTGCGCACGGCGTTCACCGAACCCGAAATCCTGGAGCTCGGCATGATGATCGGCCAGTACATCGGTTTTGGCCGGCTCCTGAAGGTGCTGGACCTGGAGCCGAAGTTCTGTCCGGCGCCCGACGCCCCCTGAACGAAAACGGGCCGCACTTGCGGCCCGCCTTCAGGATACGAGAGCCGAAGAGAAAGGCTCAGTAACCCTCCAGTTCCCCGTAGCGGTTGCGGTGATAGTTCACGTCGCCGAAGGTCTGCTCCGTCACAGCCGCGCGCTTGATGAAAAAGCCGATGTCGAACTCATCGGTCATGCCGATGCCGCCGTGCATCTGGATGCCTTCACGAGACACCAGGTTGAACGTCTCGCCCACCTTCGCTTTCGTCAGACTGGCAAGCTTGGCCACCTCTTCCCGGTCGCGGCCTTCGTCCAGCGCGGTAAGCGCCTCAAGCACACAGGATTTGGACAACTCGATCTCGCAGAACATGTTGGCCGCGCGATGCTTCAGCGCCTGGAAGGAGCCAATCGGCACACCGAACTGCTTTCGCTCTTTCAGGTATTCCACGGTGCGCTCGAAACACTCCTGCAGGCTACCCAGCATCTCGGCCGAGATACCGATGCGGGCTATGTCCAGGGCAGCATCCAGCGCATCGGCAGCGCCCCCTTCGGCGCCCAGCAGCGCGTCCGCGCCTACCTTCACATTGCTCAATGCCACGTTCGCAGCGTTGCGCGAATCCGCCATCTTCGTGCGCGTGACTTCCACGCCGTCCGCATCGCGGGCAACCAGAAACAGCGAGATGCCGTCTCGTGCGTTGGCATCACCGGATGTACGGGCGGCGACCACGAGATGGTCGGCAATGTGGCCGTCCAGCACAAACGTCTTGCTGCCGTTCAGCACATAGCCGCCATCGGCGGCCTGGGCGGTGGTCGCAATATTGTAGGGGTTGTGGCGATGCCCTTCTTCCAGCGCCAGCGCCAGCAGCAGCTCCCCAGCGGCCACCTTCGGCAGAAGCTCACCTTTCTGTGCATCGTTACCCGCCAGGCTCACGAGCGTGCCGCCCACCCAAACCGTGGCGAACAGCGGGCTTGCGGTCAGGGTGCGCCCAGACTCTTCCGTCACCACCCCCAGGCCTTTGTAGCCGAACGCCAGGCCGCCGTGGGCCTCTTCCCAGGGAATGGCTGCCCAGCCCAGCTCCACCATGGCTTTCCAGGTGTCGCGGTCGAAGCCATCCGCGTTGTCGTCATCGCGCAGCTTGCGCAGCTGGCCAATGGGTGCGTTGTTGGTGCAGAAGTCCTTGGCGCTGTCCTTCAGCATGTTCTGCTCTTCGTTGAGTATCATCGCCATCCGGCGTCCCCTCTCGTGCGTTTCTCGAAACCCGCAATGAAAACAGAGACGCCCAGCCTTGTCGACCGCTCTCGACCAGCCCGCGCTTCTACAAACGCCTTACAGAATTTACATCCCATCCACAGCACCCCGTGAACTGGTTCTCTATTCTCACTCCCGTACTTGAGTCGAGGTCCGTGTGTGAGGCTGATTCCGTTACTCATTCTCGTAGTCACACTGAGCGCAGGGGCACATGCCGCTGCTGCATACGGCGATCTGGAGGCAAGTGCCATGACGGTGGAGAGCACCTCGGTGCTGGAGTCCACATTGAGGAGCCCTGCGACAGAGGGGAGTAGTACTGGCGCAGGGCTCTTCGATTTTGCGGTGCTGGCGGGCGTTGTCCTCGGCCTGGCAGGTCTGGTGCAGATGCGCCGCCACGTGCACAATCGCAACCCCGACGCTTCCTGACCCACTTCTTTGCCCGACCCCTTTGCCGATCTCACCGCGCGGCTGCGGCGCACGCTGCCGGACGCGCACATGCAGCCCACACGCCTGCCAGGGCTGGAAGACATCGAGCTCGGCCTGATCAACGCCGACTACCAGACGGGGCCCCTCGACGCCGACGTCATGCACGCGGTGCTCGCCGCGCCTGCCTACTGGGCTTTCTGCTGGGGGAGCGGTCTCGCGCTGGCCCGGTGGCTGCGTGAAACCCCCGAGCTGGTGCGGCACAAACGGGTGCTGGACCTCGGGTCCGGATCCGGGATCGGCGCTATCGCCGCCGCCCGGGCAGGCGCCGGGAAAGTGATGGCGTGCGACAACGATCCGGATGCCCTCGCCGCCACCGCCGCAAACGCCGCGCACAATGGTGTCAACGTGGCGTGTTACGCCGATCTGGCCGAGGTACCCACACCCATCGACCTCGTCTTGCTGGCCGATGTGCTGTACGACCGCAGCAACTTTGCCCTGCTCGCGCACGCCCGCACCCTCGCCAGCGACGTGCTCGTGGCCGATTCCCGCGTGGCGGACGTGGAAGATACAAGCTTCAGCGTCGTGCACCGCGCGCAAGCGCTGACAATCCCTAATCTGGGTGAGTTCGACGAGTTCCGGTGCGTACGCTTCTTCCGCAGTCAGGCCTCGCGGGTGTAAACGGCGAGGAAGAGGTTCTCCACCCGCGCCTTCAGCAGCGTCACATCCGTGCGTGGCCCATCGGCACGCAGCCAACCCATGGCCGCCTCGTAGTCTGCAAAGCCGAGCAGCAGAAGATGCTGCCACGGTGAGCCTCTATCCAGCACGGCCACCTCGCCGGACAACACCCCGGGCGCCAGCGGCACCAGCGCATCCGCATTATGGCGCCCGAACCAGGTCAGCGCCGCCGCTTCGCGACCTTCTTCCACTGCCGCATGGGGGCTTGTCATCACCAGCACGAGGGTCCCCGGCCACGCCGCGTCCCCGGGCAGCTCCGCCAACGCTGGCAAGCCGTTGGCCAGGCTGTGCTGGCTGCGCCAGTAGGTGCCGAACTGACGCCCGTCTTCCGGTACCGCATCGGCAAAATCGGCGTCGGTGATCCAGGGCACCGCATCACGCGCCTCGTCGAAGCGCACCGGCACGAGCGAGTCGAACACGTCGGCGCGGCGCCCCTCCAGCACGTGACTGAGCCGATACGGAGCCCCCACGGTGGCTGTGTCCTCGTCGACAAACGAGACGACACTTTCCTGGTGTGAGGCGGGTCCAATGCCGTTGCGCAGATCCAGCACCACATAGGGCTGATTGCGGTTGTCATCCAGAAACGCCAGCTGCAACACCGGAACGCCTATGGCCCACACCCCCGCGGCCAGCAGTGCCAGCACCAGCGCCACTCCAGCGAGCAGCTTACCTATCTGTTGTCCTTCCAACCTGTTGTCCTTCCAACTTGTTGTCCGTCGAAGCGGTTTTCCTCAAAACGAGTGTCCTTCCAGTGACGCCCGTCGCCCCGCTTTTGGCAGAGTGTCATTATCACACGCGCGCGGTGGCGCGGTCGCGGGCGGAACGGTACGCTAATCGCGACCCAAGGGGGAGGCGTCACATTCAGACAGGCACGCAAGTCACGCGCCATACGGTGCAGTCGCAGGGCATCGAGCTCAACGTGCTGGAAGCCGGCACCCCCGATGGCCCCACCGTGGTGGTGGCACACGGCCTGCGGGACACGGCGCACGCCTTTCTACCCATGCTCCAGGCGCACCTCGGCGATGGCTACCGCCTGTTGCTGCCGGAGCACCGCGGCCACGGCGACAGCGACCGCAGCGACGCCTACGCCATGCCCAATTTCATCCTGGATCTTCACCGCGTAGTCACCGCCCTCACAGACGCGCCGGTTGCGCTGATCGGCCACAGCCTGGGCGGACATGTCACCACCCGTTATGCCGCCCTCTACCCCGAACTGGTGCGCTGTCTCGTCGTGGTGGAAGGTCTGGGTCCTCCACGGCGCCCGCACGAGGGTAATGCTGCCGCCGAGGTGGCGGCGTTCCGGCAGATGCTGGACCGGCTGGAACCGCCGGCAGCAAGAACTCTGCCGAGCCGGGAGGACGCGCGCGCACGGCTGCTGCGCAACAACCCACGGCTAACCGAAGCGCTCGCGGACGTGCTGGCTGAACACATGCTCACACCTGTCGCAGGTGGCTTCGCATGGAATTTCGACGCGCGCACCGCCAGCGCTTTCGTCGGCACCAGCCGCGCCCAGAACGAAGCGTTCCACAGTCAGGTCACTGCGGCGGTCTGCCTGGTCAGCGGCGCCCTGTCGCACGAGTACTGGGGCCGCGAAATGGCGGCAGACGGTTTCACGGGACGCTTCGCGGAGGGCGAAATGGAGGCCCGTGCCGCGCAGTTTCCCCATCACGAGCACCACTGGTTCGAGCGATCGGGTCACATGGTGCACTACGACGAAGCGGACCGGCTGGGCAGGCTGTGCCGCACTTTCCTGGAGAAACACCATGAGTGACGTCATCGCCACCGATCAGGATACGTTCGACGGCAGCGCCGTCGTGGACGCTTTGAACCGTTACCTGCGTCTGCGCACCACCCCCATCGGCATGAAGCTCTTCGAACGCGCCGCCGATATGGAGGCGATCCCGCGCATCCGCCGCCCCAAAGACGTTCACACCACCGACCAGATTGTGGGCCAGGCAAGCCGCAACGGGTGGACCGTGGGCATCACGGCCGCGGATCTGGTCGGCGCCCAGTGCTCTACCGTCATCGGCCTGCACCCGCGCTCGCCCGAATGGCTGTCCGGCGACCGCATGACCGGTGTGTGGTACAAAACGCAGGAAGACGCGGCCGCACACCAGGAAGCGATGGACGTAGTACCCGCGGGGCGCTACGAGGCAATGGCCGTCAGCCCGCTCGCCAGCGGTCGTCTCAACCCCCCGGATATCTGTCTCATCTACGCCACGCCCGCACAGATGATCATTTTCATCAACGGTCTGCAGTGGACAGGCTACAAGAAGCTCGAATGGGGCTGCGTGGGTGAATCGGCCTGTGCCGACTCCTGGGGCCGGGCGCTTGCCACCGGTGAACCCAGCCTGTCCATCCCATGCTTCGCGGAGCGACGTTACGGCGGCGTCATGGAAGACGAGTTGCTCATGGCCATTCCGCCGCACTTTCTGCCCAAGGTGATCGACGGCCTGGACGCGCTGTCCCGAAACGGGCTGCGTTACCCCATTCCGCAGTACGGCGTGAACAACGACGTGCGCGCGGGCATGGGCGTTTCCTACTAACTGCTGCGGAGACCCCGATGGAGCTCTACGACGCCATGTCCACGCTGCGCGCAGTGCGGCGACTGAGGCCCGACCCCATTCCCGACGACGTGCTGGAGCGCGTGTTGACGGCAGCCACCTGGGCGCCCACCGGCGGCAATCACCAGTCCTGGCACATCGTGGCGGTGAAGGACCCGGCCCTGAAGCAGGGCCTGGAAGACCTGTATCGACCCCACTGGGAAGGCTACATCCCGGGCTACGAAGCACACATGGCCCACATGCCGCCGGCCCAGGCTGAGAGTTCGCGCAAGGCTCTGGAGGCCGGCACTTACCTCGCCACCCACCTGCACGAAGCGCCCGTGATCTGCGTGTTCTGCTTCAATCTCTCGCACATCACCGTCACCGACGCTGCCCTGCATCGCACCAGCGTAGTCGGCGGCGGCTCGATCTATCCGGCAGTGCAGAATCTTCTGCTGGCGGCGCGCAACGAAGGACTCGGCTGTGTATTGACGACGCTGCTGTGCATGGAAGAGCCACAAGTGAAGGCGCTGCTGGGTATTCCGGACGACTGGCACACCGCCGCGCACGTGCCGCTGGGATATCCGGTGCTCGGTGGCCACGGGCCGATCTCTCGCAAAGACACGTCGCGGATGGTCTCATTCGACCGGTTTTCTCCCGCCTGAGCTGATCGGCGCCCGTTCAGCCAGCGTTCACGTTGGGGTGCCATCGTACGGCAAGAGGCCGCTGGTGCGGCCGTAAGGAACCCCTCAATGAAAAAGCTCTTCCCGCTCCTCTTCGTCGCGCTGGCCGGCTGTTCCAACCTGCAGGGTGTGAACGTGGGCGCCAGCATCCCCATCGGTGGCGTCATCGACGTGGGCGTAAATACCACGGTCGGTGACGGCACGCCTTCAGCGCCCCGGGGGCCCAGCCGCGCACCTGACCCCGAAGCAGATGACGACGAGGCTGACACCCCGTCGAGCTGACCTATGCCGCGGCAGCTTCCGCTGCCGCCGGTCCTCTGGACGCCATAGCCCGTCCTGCAGCATGCTTCGCCCGGGAGCCACCCTGCCCGCAGGTAGCGCGGCTGTTTTCTGGCAAGGGCGCAGCGCGTCAATGTGAGGATCGTCATGACCGAATTCGTTCGCACCGCTGAGGAGAATTTCGCCAACCTGTCCGGTTTTGCCTTTGCGCCGCACTATCACCAGTGGCAGGACCTGCGCATGCACTATCTCGACGAAGGCCCCGCTGACGGGCCTGTCATGCTGCTGCTGCACGGCATGCCGACCTGGTCGTACCTGTATCGCGACGTCATTCCGGATCTCGTCGCTGCAGGCTACCGGTGCATCGCACCCGACCACATGGGGTTCGGACGCTCCGACAAGCCAACGGACATCCACTGGTACACCATCGCCCGGCATACGGAGATTCTCACTTCTCTCATCGTCGATCTCGACCTACAGCACATGACGCTCGTCTGTCAGGACTGGGGCGGTCCCACCGGCCTCGCTCAAGCGGCAACGATGCCCGAACGCTTCGATCATCTCGTGATCATGAACACCTGGCTGCACCATCCGGAGTACACCTATTCGGACGGCATCACCAACTGGAACCGCAACTGGCACGACGGTGGTCTGTTCGATCGCGCAGAACCGGATCTGGGTCTGCTGATGGTGATGAGTGCAGGGCTGATGGGCATGGAAGACTTCGTCCCCGCCTTGACGGAAGGCCGCGATCCGGGCCTCTCGGGGGCGGCCGCTGACATGTACCGCGCTTACGCTGCGCCCTACAAGGGTTTACCCGACGCGGGTTACAACGGCTATCGACGCTTCCCGCTGTCGATCCCGCTCGACAGCTACAACAACGGCAACGCGGCCGCGCAAACACTGCACTACCGCACTCTGCTCGGCTGGAACAAAGGCTGTCACTTCATCTGGGGCTGCCAGGACAACGTATTCACCGAAGCCTGGGGGCGGACGTGGGCCGGCACCATGAACGCGCGTTTCGACGCGCTGGAGGACGCCGGGCATTTCCCACAGAACACCCATGGCAAACGCCTCGCTGAGCTCATTCTCGACGGCAGGGCCCGAGGAGCATCCCAATGACAGACACCGTGATCATTCTCGGCGCCGGCGTGCCCGACGGCGTTGGCGGGGCGCTGGCACACAGGTTCGGCGCTGAGGGCCTGCACGTCATCGTCTCCGGCCGCACGCAGGAGAAGCTGGCGGCCACTGTGCAGCAGGTGCAAGACGCCGGCGGCAGCGCCGAGGCGTGCGTGGCGGACGTTACCAGCGTCGACGCCCAGGATGCCCTGTTTGCGCGGGCGGCCGAGCGCGGCTCACGCATTGCGGCCGTGATCTTCAACGCGGGCAGCAACCGTCCAATCTCTTTCGAGGCCCTGACGGCGGAACAGTTCGAAGAATTCTGGCGGATCGGCTGCTACGGCGCTTTTCTCACCGCCAAGCGCGCGCTGCCCGTTCTCGCTGCGCAGGGTGAGGGATCACTCCTGTTCACGGGCGCATCCGCCTCGCTGCGCGGTCGCCCCAACTTCGGTCATTTTGCCTCTGCCAAAGCGGCTTTGCGCAACCTCGTGCAGGCCCTGGCCCGTGAATACGGCCCGCAAGGCGTGCACGTTGCGCACGTGATCATCGACGGTGTGGTGAACGGCGACATCGTGCGCGGTCGTTTCGGCGAGTACCTGGACAATCTCGGGGACAATGGCGCTCTCGAACCCCACGCCATCGCCGAGGCGTTCTGGAGCCTGCATACGCAACACCGCTCTGCCTGGACCCACGAGCTGGACCTGCGGCCGTTTAAAGAGGCCTGGTGAGCAAGCGCTGACGACTCCGGTGAGCGGCCGGCCCTAGGCCGGCTTGCGCCCGGTCACCAGATGCGCCGCCACCGGAAAGCGTGCCCGGCCGTCCGACGTCACGAGGGACGCCAGCACGCCCTGCGCTTCGTCAAGCACAGCCGCAATCAGAGCCTCGTCGAGATGAATGTCACAGACCGGCAACCAGCCGCGCAGCTCAGCCTCCACCATGCTGGCCAGACTGGGAAAGTCTGCGGTCCCTGCGAGCCCTGTGGAGCTCACGTCAACAAAGCCGGCCTCAGCCAGCAGCCCGGTGACAGCGTCAACCTCGCCAAGGGAAAACGGCACGCTGGTGGCCTCAGCAGCCGCCACGCCGACGGTGCGCTCCAACAAGGCAACCAGTTCGCCGTACGCCGGATTGTTTTCGAGCGAATCCCAGACAACCACGGCAACGCCGCCGTCGTCCACCAGCACCCTGGCCATTTCTTTTGCCGCAGCGAGCCGATCGTCGAAAAACATCAGGCCAAACTGGCAGAACACACGGTCCATGCTCGCTGTGGGCACAGGCAGCGCCGCGGCGTCACCGAGCCGCCAGTCGACGCCTGCGTGCAGTTCCCGCGCCACCGCCAGCATGCCCGGGCCCGCATCCACACCCACCACGCTGCCGTTGCTCCCCACATGCCCCGCAGCCTCGCGGGCCAGCACGCCGGTGCCGCAGGCGACATCCAGCAGCCGCTGGCCGGCACCTGCCCGGTCCAGCACCATGGGCGGCCACTGTCTGAACAGTGCCGGCACAAACAAGGCTTCGTAAGCGCGCGCCGCCTCGATGAGCTCGTTGGGAATTTCGTCTGTCATGCCAAGCGCCTCCCTGCCAGTGTCGCCACCATGGTCCGCCGTAGGGTCGGGACGGTCAAGCCACAGCGTCATCCGGCGCGATCACCGCGGTCGGCGGTCTGCCCAGAAGCTCCGGTAGACGGTTCGCCCGCGGCACATTGTCCTTGCGCAGAAGCTCCCAGTGCCCGAAGGAAAACGGCGTGAAACGGAAAAGGTCGCAGACGTGGGCGCCCAGCCGGGCGAGCAGCCCCGGCACGCGCACGGCCACGGCGCGCCGGGTGCTGTAACGCCGACGCAACCCGTGGATATACGCCTCGAAGTCATAGCACTGCGTCCCGCCCACCTCGAACTCGCGCGACGACGCGAGTCCTAACGTTTCCGCCGAGCCCAGACACAATTGCGCCAGCGCTTCTCCCAGATCGGTCGCCGTCAATGCTGCGATACGTCCGTGTGCATCAGCAGGCACCGCAAACACCGGCAGCCGCGCCACACCGCGCAGCCAGGCCGCACCATACCCGCCGTCACCGTCGAGCAGGGACGGACGGCAGATAACCCAGTCTCCGCCGCAGGCGATGATCGCCTGTTCACCACGGCGTTTGCTGGTGAGAAAACCGCTCCGGTCCCCGTCAGCAAGACCCAGGGCTGAGACGTGCACGAGACGTGTGCCGTTCAACGCACAAGCCTGCGCCAGCGCTTTCGGCGCCAGATGATGCACACGCTCGTACGTAGCCCGACCTGCCGGCCTCAGCACACCGACGCAATTGAGAATGACGTCATGCTCGCCAGCAATCGGCAACCATTGATCCACCGTGGTGAAATCTTCGAAGCACACCCGGGTGCCGGGCGTATCGGAGCCAGCGTTACCCGGCGCCCGCGTGCCGATGGTGATACGCGCGGAGCTATGGGCCAGCGCCGCCACGGCGTGGCGCCCGATGAATCCCGCTCCGCCGAGCACCAGCACCCTCACCGGTGAAGTGATGTGAGCGCCTGCCGAGCGTCAGAACCAGCGGGCCCCGTCGTCTTCGCCGGCTTCGCAGGCGTTCCCCAGCGCGAGCAGTCCGGCCTTGCTCACCTCGTATTCCTCATGCGTGATCGCCTGCGCATCGAAGGCAGCTTTCAGGTCGATGAGCTGCTGGCCGAGGGAGATATCGCCAAGGCTCACAGCCGTGTTGCCTCCGTTCCAGCAACCGGCAAGCAGCAGCGTCGAGACAATTACGAGGAGAGATTTTTTCAGCATGGTTTCCCGCACCGACATAGCGACTGAGAGCGGCAGTTTAGTGTCCGATGCCATAAACTTCGAGCGTGCCCGACAGTGACGAGGCGTCGGTGACTGAGCCGGATCCGCAAGCAGAACCCAAGGCCGAGTCGCGCTTCAGGCGGCACGGGCGCATCGCGCGTGAAATTTATGCCCACCCTGCCTCTGCGGGCCACTATCTGCGAAGCGGCTTGGTCTCCGCGTGGGCATCTCACGGAGCCGGGTTTTACGGTCTTGGCTGGGTGTGCACGTTTCTCGCGCTGGAGTTCAATCTTCTCACCGGGGAGCTGGCAGAAAGCAGTGGCGTTGGCGACTTTGTCAGCAGCCAGTTGATCGAATATGTGCTGCGCTTCGGCGTAATGTCGTTCATCAACGGGCTGCTGGCCTCGATCTGGCCCGTGTACCTGTTCGAGTGGCTCGGCGTGTGGGCCATCGCTGCGCTGGCTGCGGGCTACTTTGCCTTCGAACGTTTCGTGCGGCCCGGCGTGGAAATCTGGGCGCCGGAATTGAAAGCCGCGCGCCTGGCGCGGGAAAACGCGAACGCCGAGAAGAAGTCGAAGAAAACCGCAAAAAAACATGGCAGAAAGGACGGGGACGGAAACGTCCCCGGTGAGACATGACCCAGCGCCGCAACATTCTGGTTACCGGGTACACCGGGCGTCTCGGCGGCCTCACCGCCACCGCGCTGCAGACGCAGCACAACGTTCAGCCCCGAGTGCTGGTGCGACCAGCCCGCCTCGCAGATCACAACTGGCAGCCGCCCGCGGGTATCACGGCTGCCCCGGGCGACTTCGACAACCCCGCATCGCTGGACGCCGCCCTGGACGGTATAGAAGCCGTATTTCTCGTTTCTCCCGTCAATCCCGCCATGCACGCCCGCGAGCTCGCCCTCGCTGAACGCGCGGCGGCCCGCTCCCCTGCCCCTCACATCGTAAAAATTTCAGGGCTGGGCACCAGCCTCGATTCGTTTGTCGACAGCGGCCGCTGGCATGCGGAGATTGAACGGGACATGCTGGCCCTCGGCTTGACGGCCACGTGTCTGCGGCCCTTGTTCTTCATGCAGAACCTCGCTTTCCAGCAGCAGGCCATGCTGGCAAAAGGTACGCTGCGGGGCGGCGTCGGAGATGCTGCCATCGCAATGGTCGACGCTCGCGATATTGCCGCCGTGGCCGCCGCGGTGCTGGTGGGCGGAACGCCCATCGACGGACAGACGGTTTCACTCACCGGTCCTGCCAGCGTCACCTACGACGAGATCGCGGCTGTGGCCAGCAGCCATTTCGGGCGGGAAATCCGCTATGTGCGTCAGAGCCTGGAGGAAGTGCGCGACGCGCTGGCAACAAGCGGACAACCCCAGTGGCACATCGACATTCTGTTGCAGTTCAACGACGCCTTTCGCCAGGGCTGGGGTGACGTCACCAGCGACGTCGTCCAGAGCGTGCTGGGCAGGGCGCCGCGAACTCTGGATGCTTACCTCGCCGAACTCGCCGCCAGCAGCGACGGGGCCACCGGTAACAGCCCCTTTCCCAGTTGATACAGCAACCGCTGCTGGCGCGCGCCCTCACGCGCCCGCGACAATCACCCGGTAGCCGAGGTCGGCCGCGGGCAGTCCCAGGAGCTGCGCATTGGTGCGGGCCCATGCACCATTCTCGAGGTCCCGGGCGAGCCGCGCCATGGCTTCGCCGACCACGGTCTGGTCGAGCAGCGCCAGGCCGGACATGGATGCCCGCACCGGCGCTTTCAGATACTCCTGCGGGCGGCGCCAGTGGGCGCCCAGAACACCGTCAGTGCAGTCGGCAGGGACCAGCAGCGGTTCGACCCGGACATCACCCAGCCCGCTCATGACGGCGTGCAGCGTGGCCAGACCGCGCTCCTGCACCGCCAGTTGCGGCAGATAGTCGCGCACCAGCCAGAAATCGCGGGCAAACTGGTCCGGATCCCATGTGACCACCACCTGCCGACGCGCCACCCTTTGCATTTCCCGCAAGCCCAGCGCCGCATCGCGCCAGTGGTGCGTGGTGAGCACCGCCAGGGCCACATCGAAGGCACCGTCGGCAAACGGCAGACCCTCGGCTACGGCCTGCACCGCAGGCGCTGCGTCTGCCGGCCGCTGCCGGAGCATAGTGGCCGCCGGTTCCACAGCCACCACGTTCATGAACGGCGGCTCGTACGAGCCCGATCCTGCACCCACGTTCACCAGCGTCTGTGCAGGCGCCAGCGCCGCATGAATCTGCTGTGCCCAGCGCACGTCGGGCTGGCGGTTGACCGCATAGCCGGCCCCGATATGGTCGTAAATGGCACCGTCTTCGGTGCTCATGACGTCTCGTACAACCGTGCGAGCAGTTTTCGGGCTCTGCCGGCCACCGACTTGCGGGCATCACCGGCAAGCCGTTTCAGGTGCGGCCGCAGCCACTTTTTCAGGGCGGCGTCGGCGCCCGCCCAGTCGCCCAGCGTTTCCATGGTGGTGTTCAGCACTATCCAGTCTCCGTGTTCCGCGATGTTACGCTGGAGAATCTTGAGCGCCCCTTTGCGCTGCAACCCCGTGAAGTCCCCGGCCAGGCGCTGGAAAAGCTGCGCCAGGGTCCACTGCGCAGACGCCTGGTCCAGCTCGCCGATCTCGCCGATGAACCTGTCGATATAGGGCACCAGCATGTCGTGCCGTTCTGCTTCCACGCGCTTCATGGCGCTGGACGTGCGCAGACGCACAACCTCATCCGCAGAACGATAGCAGCCGAAAAGCTCCTCGAACCTTTCAGGCGCCGCCAGTACTGCGTCAACGACATCCACGGTACGCCCGAGAGAATTTGGATGCCCGCCCGTCAACATCGTCTCGAATGGCTCTTGCACGGCCGCGTTTCCCTGTCTCCCCCGATGGCGCGAGGTTCGCCAGTTTTGCCGCGGAAGACAATACGCGGCAGAGATAGTTCATAGGCACCATCGATCATTCCGTTAGAAACAAACGATTTCATGGATAAAGAAGGCCAGCCTATGGTGGCCGCCTACCCAATACGCGGAAAACCCCATGCCAGTTTTTCTCAGAGCTTCTCTCACCACGCTGCAAAAAACCGTTGCCTTTGCAGCACTCACCGTCTTTGCGCTGACGGCACAGGCCGACAATCACGGCAGCAGCAAACCCACCGGGGCCGCCGGCTCGGGCAACGCAGCTGCCGGCGAGGTCAGAAGCAACCAGTTCTGGTGGCCCGACCAGCTCAATCTGTCTCCCCTGCGCGATCACGACGCACAATCCAATCCGCTGGGTGCCGATTTCAACTATGCCGAGGCGTTCGCAAGCCTCGACTTTGCCGCCGTGAAGGCGGACGTGGACGCGGTGCTCACCGACTCCCAGGACTGGTGGCCGGCAGACTTCGGCAACTATGGTCCCTTCTTCATCCGCATGAGCTGGCACAGCGCCGGCACATACCGCACCCTGGACGGGCGCGGTGGCGGCGACGGCGGCCAGATGCGTTTCGACCCGCTGAACAGCTGGCCGGACAACGGCAACCTCGACAAAGCCCGCCGCCTCCTGTGGCCGGTGAAACAGAAATACGGTGCGTCCCTGTCCTGGGGCGATCTGATGATCCTTGCCGGCAACGTCGCGCTGGAAAACATGGGGTTCGAGACGTACGGATTTGCGGGCGGCCGTGCCGACGACTGGGAACCGGATCTGGTGTACTGGGGCCCGGAGCTCGAAATGCTGGCCAGTGACCGCGAAGATAGCGACGGCAAGCTGCAGCGCCCGCTGGGCGCCACGCACATGGGGCTCATCTACGTGAATCCGGAAGGCCCGAAAGGCAAGCCCGACCCCGCAGGCTCGGCAAAGAACATCCGGGTTGCCTTCGGCCGCATGGCCATGAACGACGAGGAAACCGTGGCTCTGATCGCCGGCGGCCACACCTTCGGCAAGATGCACGGTGCGCGGAAACCGTCAGAGTGTGTCGGCGCGGATCCGGCCGCTTCGCCGATCGAAGATCAGGGCCTCGGTTGGAAGAACGCCTTCGGTAGCGGCAAGGGCGTCGATACGACC
>CAZYYJ010000019.1:0-34804 GCA_964651595.1 uncultured Pseudomonadales bacterium
CCGTGACCGTGAGCCTCGCGCTCATGGAAGCCCGCGATACGAAAAAGCCCGACAACCCGATCCACTCCGACCCCGAGCTTGCGCGCAAGGCGGGCCTTTCCCGCCCCATCGCGGGCGGCTCGCACGTGCTCGCCTTTGCGCTCGAGCCGATCATGGCCGCCGCAGGGCCGCAGGCGCTGGTGCACGGCGCCAGCTTCGACGTGCGCTGGAAGGCGCCGGTCTACGCCGACCTGGTGATCCGGCCGGTTGCGGAAGTGGTGGAAGCCGCAGACGACCGCGTCAGCTTCGCGCTCACGGCAACGCTGGAAGACGGCGCGACAGCCATGACCGGCATGGTCACGGTGCCGCTCGCATGAGCGAAGCGCTGCGCGGCGTACGCGTAATCGAGCTGGCAGACCGCTCCGCGACGCTCGCCGGGCGCATTCTCGCGGACCTCGGCGCGGAGGTCATTCTCGTCGAGCCGCCCGCTGGCGCGGCAACACGCCATGAAGGCCCGTTCCTCGACGACGAGGCAGACATTGAGCGGGGCTTTGCACACCTGTACTTCAACACCAACAAACGGTCGGTGGTGCTGGATCTGCAGCAGTCAGGCGACCGCGAGACGTTCCGCCAGCTCGTCGCCACCACGGATGTGCTGCTGGACACGGCAGCACCCGGCTGGCTGGCAGGCCTCGGGCTGGATCATGCGGCGCTGCGGCAGCTGACCCCCGGTCTCATTCAATGCTCGGTAACAGCATTCGGTCTGCACACGCCGTGGAAAGACCGCCGCGCAAACGACCTCGTGGCCGGCGCGGCGGGCGGCCTGGTTTTCGTTTCCGGCTCTCCCAGAGGGGTGCCCGTCCAGGGCGGTGCGCATCCGTCTTACGTGATGGCGGGTCTGGCGGCGGCCTCTGCGATCATGATCGCGCTGCATCAGCGGGACGACGGCGTCGATGCCGATGGCAGCCGGGGGGTGCACATCGACCTGTCGCTGCAGGAAGCGACAGCCCTGGCCGTGATGCAGACAAGCTGCCCCACGCAATGGACCTGGCACCGTCACGTACCCCGGCGGCCTGGGCTCTCAGCGGCCATGGCGTGCCGGGACGGCAAGTTCGTGGGCCTGCTGGTTCGGCCGGACCGCTTCCAGGACTTTCTGGCCTGGGCCGAAGCAGAAGGCATCGAGCATGGCATGACAGCGGACGACTGGCCGTGGGCCCGCGTAGATGCGCCCCGGCAGGACAATCCGGTATCTGCAACCACCCTGGCGCTTGCGGCAAAGCTCACGCGCGACGAGTTTGTCGAGGGGGCGCTGGCGGCGGACATCATCTGTCTGCCCGTGCTCGACTTCCCCGACCTGGAGCAGGCCGAGCAGTATCGTGTGAACAACCAGTTCCTCTCGCTGCAGCACCCGCACCTCGACGTCGAGCTGGGTTACGTACGTTCCCCCGTGGATGCCATGGCCGACGGCATCTCTTTGCAGCGGGCGCCGACCCTTGGCGAGCACCAGGGGCTTCTGGCGACGTTGTCCTCAGTGCCGGCAGGCAATGGCAGTCTGCGCCAGGCCCGGCCAGAAGCAGCCCTCGAGGGTCTGCGGGTGGTGGATTTCGGCTGGGTGCTGGCCGCTCCCATCGGCACGCGCATTCTCGCCAGTTTCGGTGCTGAGGTGATCCGCGTCGAATCCACGGCCAAGCCCGATTCCATGCGCAGCCAGCTGGGCCCTGACGGCAAACCCGATCCGGACATGGGCGGGCTGTACAACACCGTGAACGCCGGGAAAAAGTCGTTCACGGTGGACCTCAGCAAGCCCGAAGGTCTTGCGCTGGTGAAAGAGCTCATCGCCACAGCGGACGTTGTCGTCAACAACTTTCGTCCTGGCGCCATGGAACGCATGGGGCTGGGTTTCGACGTTCTGAAAAACCTGAAAGAAGACATCATTCTGCTGAATCTGCCCGGCGCACATCGTGACGGCCCCTGGGCGCAACGGCCGAGCATGGGCAACATTCTCATGGCCGCGTCAGGCTTCAACATGCTCACCGGCTTCGCCGGCGAGCGCCCCCGCGGCATCGGCATCGCCTATCCCGACTTCACGTCGCCCCATCTGCTGGTGGCCACGATCCTGGCCGCGGTGCGCCAGCGCAACCACACCGGCCGAGGCCAGCAACTGCACCTCACCCAGCTGTCCGGTGTGCTGTCGCTGCTGGGCGCAGAGTGGATGCAGTACAAGGCCACGGGCGAGCAGCCGCCGCGCAATGGCAACCGCAGCCCCAACTTCTGCCCGCACGGCGTGTACCCGGCGCTTGCCGACAGCAACCCGGACCTGGATGCGTGGATCGCCATCGCGGTGGGCACTGATGCGGAGTGGGCGAGCCTGTGCGCAGCCATGGAAACGCCGGCGCTGGCTGACGATGTCCGCTTCGCGACCCACGCCGCCCGCAAGGCCCATGAGGATGAGCTGGACGAGATCCTTCAGGCGTGGACCAGCCCGCGCAACAAGTGGACGCTGGCAGACACCCTGCAGGACGCGGGAATCATGGCAGCGCCCGTAGAAAATCTGCAGGACATGCTGGACCGTGACCCCCAGCTTGCCGATCACTACCAGATCGTGCGGCAACCCGTGGCGCCGGACGTGGACATCACCATCGATCGCGAAGCCGCCCGCTGGGTCGGAGCTGAGCTACACCTGCACCGCGCGCCCGGCCTGGGCGAGCACAATGCGGAGATTGTTCTCGAAATGCTCCAGCGCAGCGACGAGGACTTTGCGCGCCTGCTCGCCGACGACATCGTCAGCTAGTGTCTGCCCCGGACCAGGGGCCGGCCCTGGCGCCGGGCCAGAACCGGCTGCAGCGCCAGGCAGACTTCACAGGTTCCAGACTTACCCGCTTCTCACAGGTGCTGCTGCGCCACGGCCTGCCGGGAGCTGCGCTCGGTGGCATCTATCTGCTGGTACCGGAGATGCGCGCGCTCGGCGCAGAAGCGGTGGCGCCGTTTGCCGCCGACCCGGTCCGCTACCTCACCTGGGCCATCGGACTCTTTGCGGCAATGCTGGTCTACGCGGGGGTCATGGACCGGCGCCTGGACGCGGCAACGGCCGGCTGGATACTTTATCTTCTGGGCATCTCGCTGTGGGAAGAGTGGGCGTTCCGCGTTGCGCTGCCTGCCTTTGCCGAGCTTCACGGCCTGCCGCTGTTCGCCGCCGTGCTGCTGAGCAACGCCGCCTTCGGCGCTGCCCACTACTTCACCCTGCGCTGGAAATGGCAGTGGTGTGTGCTGGCCGCGCTGGGCGGCCTGGCACTCAGTCGTCACTTCCAGCAGCACGGCGATCTTGCGGTGATCGCCGGGCTGCACTGGGCGGGCACGTTCCTCAACACGCCGCGGTTGCCAGGACGCAACCGCAGGGCGGCTTAAGCCGTCAGGCTGACAGCCGCCACGGGGCCGGCGCTACCGGCCCCGGCGCGGACGCGAGGTGCCCATCGCGGTGACCTCATTGGACGGCGGCGACACGTTTCCGTCCGCATCTATCCACTCCACGAAATAGGTGTAGAGCACACCTGTCGCGATGCGGTCTGCGTAAACGGCTACGTCGCTGAAGTAGTCTCCCGCCAGAAGCTGAGGCTCCCCGGCGCCTGCCTGACGATAGATGTTGTAACCCACCGCTCCGTCCACGGGGCTCCAGGTGAGATTCACGCTGGTGCTCTTCACGCGAGCCGCAAGGTCGCCGATGGGGTCGAGTTCCGGCGCTGATGCCAGAGCCAGTCCCAGCACCAGAGGATCATGGTCCGAAGCGCGGTACGGGCCAGGGTCGAAGAACGCCCCCACCTGGTCCGGGGACTTGAACTCGGTGTTGTAGTCGAGCGCCCGGACCTCGTCGGCGTTGATGTGCCACTCGGCCAGACCCGTCACCTGCGGCGTCAACGTCGTGGAGGACAACGCGTAGTCGAGATAGCCCGACTCACCGCCGAACACGAAGCTGTACGCTTCTGCGCCGAGGAACTCATTCGTCAGATCCGTATAGCCGGCTGCCTTCAGCGCATCGATGGGATCTTCCATCGCGTACGCGTTGAGGTCCCCCAGAATCAGATAGTCGGGATCTCCCTGACCGGTGGGATCCGTTGCCAGCCAGGCAGCCAGCGCCTGGGCCGCAGCCAGGCGGGTGAGGTTACAGTTGCCCTGCCCGTCACCGGTATCCGGATCCACCAGCTCACCCGGTGCCGAAGCGGTGCTGCACGCCGAGCCTTTGGACTTGAAGTGGTTCACAGCCAGCGTCACAAGCTCACCCGAAGCGTTTTCGGCGAACGTCTGCGCGAGGGGCACACGGTTCTTCGTGGGGATGACACTTTCATTGTCCAGCACCGCAAACGGTCCTGTTGGCGTCACCGTCGCGGGCTTGTAGATGAAACCGACCTTGATGGCGTCGCCGCCGATGGCACCGGTATCCACGAAATCCCAGACACCGTCACCGTCTACGGCATTCAGGGCGCCGACCAGCGTTGCCAGCACCGGCGCCGGGCTGTTTTCGATCTCCACGAGACCAACGATGTCCGCGTTCAGCGAGGACAACGCTGCAACGATTTTTGCCTGCTGCCGCTCCAGCTCAACAGCGCTGTCTGCGCCGCGGCAGCCCAGGCTCTCGCCGGGACCGCAGCTGTTCGAGCCGTCGTCGATCGTCACGAAGTAGTTCAGAAGATTGGCGGTTGCCACCTTCAGGCTGCCGCCCGGGTTGTCCGGCAACAGCGGCCGCGGATTCGTCGGGTCGAACTCCACCGGCTCCGGCGGCACCACTTTGTAGCTGCCGAAATTGAAGTTCAGCACACCCGTGAGCCCGGTGAGCGAATCACCAACACGCACCGTGTTGCTCGCGCTCAGGCCTCCGGCCGGATAGAAGGTGGGATCGGGGTTCTGGGTGGTCGCCCCATCGTCGATGCGGATGCGGGAGCGATCGTTCAGATCGTTCACGGCCAGCGCGTCGACACCGGGTTCCGCGACGTGGGTGGGATTGTACAGACGCTCAATCGCCAGATCGATCTCACCGAAGCGGGCGAGATTGAACGTCTCCGTCACCACCAGTGCCTGCGGGAAGGTCACCAGCATGCCTTCGAAGGCTTCCAGATCGTCCACGCTTGCCAGAGGAAGCGATACGGATGCGGCCGTCGGCAACGCGAGGCCGGCATTCTGCACGATCAGCTCGACAACCCCGCTGAGCTGCGTGAGGCCGGAGAATTCCCCTGCGGTGCCCACGATGCGCACCTCGTCGCCCACGGCTACGCTGGCGCCCGGTTCGAACACGAAGATACCTTCCGACGTCTGCGGATCGGCATCTGCATCCGCATCCTCTTCCTGCACGAAAAAACCACTCAGTCCCGGGTACACACCCGTCACGATGGCCTCGACGGCCAGCTCCTGACCGGCCAGCGGACTCGTCGGTCCACTGCCCTGAATCTCGTGGATGAACACCAGCGGCACCTCGGGTTCGGGGTCAGGATCCGGATCTGGATCGCCTCCCTGGCCGGTGATCGCGAAGTTATCCACTGCAAAATCTTCATCGCCCGCGTTCAAACGCACCGTGAGACGCAGATCCAGGCTGTCGCCGATGCCCGCGATGGGGCTCGTGAACCGTTCGGCGGCGTTGCCGAGCGCCTGGCCATCGCCACGGCCGTCGAGATTGGTGTCTTCGCTGAAGACGCCGTTGAAGTTATCGGGCTCGGCCACGTCGAGCCGGAACTCCAGCACGTTCTGGAAGGCGCCACCGTCAACGCGCGCTTCCACCCGGATGAAATCATCGAAATCGATATCACCGGGGGCGTCGAAAAATTCCGCAAAATCGCCACTGAACTGCAACGTGTCGAGACCGGAGATGTCGATGCCTGCCCAGTCGATCACGATGGGCAGGTTGGCGCCTTCGCCATCGAGGTCCATGCCCGTGAGGTAACTGCCCGCGAAACCGCTGTAGGGTTTCGCACCCGCCGGTGCCGGATCGCCGCCGAAGTCTTCGGTGCCGCCGCCCGTCAGGCCGAGATAGTCAAAGCCGCCGTCCGAGAAGAAGGGGGAGCTGATGGTGAACTGCGCATCGTTGTCGAAGGGTTCCACGAAGCCCGCCGCCGGTCCCTCCTCCACGACAAAGTTGTCGACGCCGAAGTCCTCGTCGCCGGCGTTCACGCGCACGGTCAACCGCAGGTCGAGCACGTTGCCCGTGCCCGCCACCGGTTTCGAAAAGGTCGTGGCGGCATTCCCGAGCGCGGTGCCATCTCCCCGGCCGTCGAGGTCCGTGTCTTCGCTGAACACCCCATTGAAGTTGTCTGGCTCACCTTCGTCGAGGCGGAATTCGAGCACCGTCTCGTACGCGCCGCCATCGATACGGGCTTCGACGCGGATGAAATCGTCGAAGTCGATATCGCCGGGCGCATCAAAAAACTCGGCAAAATCGCCGCTGAACTGCACCGATGGCAGCCCGGAAATGTCGATGCCGGACCACTCGAGCGTGACGGGCAGGGCCGCCCCTTCGCCGTCGAGGTCCATGCCGGTGAGATAACTGCCCACGAAACCGGTGTAAGGTTTTGCACCAGCGGGGGCCGGATCGCCGCCGAAGTCGTCGCTGCCACCGCCCGTGAGACCCAGATAGTCAAAGCCGCCGTCGGAGAAGAAACCGGAGCTGACGGTGAAACCGGACCCATCGTCGAAAGTCTCGACAAAGGCCCCACCAATTTCCGTGCCCGTGACACGGAAGTTGTCGACGCCGATGTCCTCGTCGCCGGCGTTCAAGCGCAAGGTGAGGCGCAGATCCAGCGTGTTGCCGACACCCGCTATCGCGGCCAGGAAGGTGGTGGCTGCGCTGCCCAGGGCTTCGCCGTCGCCGCGCCCATCAAGGTCTGTGTCTTCCCTGAAAATGCCGTTGAAGTTGTCCGGCTCGGCAACGTCGAGACGGAACTCCAGCACCGTCTCGTAGACGCCACCGTCAAGGCGCGCTTCCACGCGAACGAAGTCGTCGAAGTCGATATCGCCGGGGGCATCAAAAAACTCGGCAAAGTCGCCGCTGAACCGCAGATTCCCCAGGCCGGTGACATCGAGGCCGGTCCATTCGATCTGGATCGGCAAGGCAGCGCCCTCACCATCGAGATCCATGCCGGCCAGATAGGCACCCGTGAAGCCGGAGTAAGGTTTTGCGCCCACCGGTACCGGGTCGCCACCGAAATCACCCCCGGGGCCTTCCACCAGGCCGAGATAGTCGAAGCCGCCGTCAGAGAAAAATCCCGACGAAACGGAGAATTGCGATGTGTCATTGAAGTTTTCGGTCAGAACGTCGACCGCTGCGGCCTGCTGGGCGGCGCCGGCCAGCAGAACGCCCAGCAATACCCTGTGCACAACGTTCCATCCGATGGATCCATGGTTCATAAGCCTGCCCCCAAATTATCAGCAAGAAATATGACTGTAATTGATGGAGATGACAAGCAGATAACAGACACGAATACAGGCGGCAGACTTACATCGTTTCCAGCCAAGGGCTTTGAAAACTGTTCCGGGACCGCATATAGCTCCCAGGCCCACAACCCCTGACCAGCTGCCATGGACATCGATCAAGACGGCGAGCTCGTCCGCGACGACGAGCCGCGCGGGCAGATCATTCTGCCCAGCGAAACCTTCCCGGGCATCATCCACGTGGTGCCCCAGAGTACCCGGCCGTTCTTTCCGGGCCAGGTTGTACCCGTGGTGATGAACGCCGAGGTATGGCTGCCGGTGCTGGAAGCGATGCAGAAGGCCGATATGCCCGTGTTCGGCGTGGTGGCAACCCGGCGGGAATTGCCCGATGGGGAACAACCGGGCATCGAAGATCTGTACGACATCGGCTGCCTGTGCCGTGTGCACCGCGTACACCGCGAAGGCGATCAGCTGCAGGTGCTGCTGGAAGGTATGCAGCGTTTTCGCGTGCGCCAGTGGACCCGCACTACCGCGCCCATGACCGCCAGCGTGCGCTACTACCCGGATCATGCCGAGACCCAGACGGCCGAGGAAAAAGCCTACGCCGTGGCAATCATCAACATGATCAAGGAACTGATCCCTCTGAATCCGCTCTACGGCGAGGAGCTGAAAGTGTTTCTCGCCCGCTCCAATCCCAACCGCGCCGCCCTGCTGGCTGACTTTGCCGCGAGTCTCACCAGCGCCAGCGCCGGGGACCTGCAGGAGGTGCTGGAACGTATCGATCTTCAGTCCCGGCTCGAGTGGGTGGTGAAGCTGCTGCACAAGGAACGCGAGATCGCCAAAGCGCAGATGGAGATCCGCCAGCACGTCGAAGAGGAGATTCAGGGCCGTCAGCGCGAGGCGGTTCTGCGTCAGCAGCTGAAGTTCATCCAGAAAGAGCTGGGTATCGAGAAAGACGATCGCACCGCCGAGCTGGAACTGTTCCACGCCCGTGTCGCCGAGCTGACCCTGTCCGACGCCGCCCGGGCGCGCTTCGACGACGAGATGGCTAAGTTGGGGCTGCTGGAGGTGGGCTCGGCGGAGTACACCGTGACCCGCAACTACCTCGATTGGCTCACGTCACTGCCCTGGGGACAGCACAGCACCGACAACCTCGACCTCGCCGCTGCGGAGCGTGCGCTCGACAGCCATCACGAGGGTCTGAGCGACATCAAAGAGCGCATCATCGAGTTTCTTGCCCTGGGCCAGATGAAAGGCGACGTCGGTGGCTCCATCATCTGCCTGGTGGGTCCTCCCGGGGTGGGCAAAACATCCCTGGGCCGCGCTGTTGCTGACGCCCTGGACCGGAAGTTCTTCCGCTTCTCCGTCGGCGGCATGCGCGATGAGGCCGAGATCAAAGGCCACCGGCGCACCTACATCGGCGCGTTGCCCGGCAAGCTCATCCAGGCGTTGAAAGACACGGGCACGGCCAACCCGGTCATCATGCTGGACGAGGTGGACAAGATCGGCGCGTCCTATCAGGGCGATCCGGCAAGTGCGCTGCTGGAGGTGCTGGATCCCGAGCAGAACGGCAGCTTCCGGGATCACTATCTGGACGTGGATTTCGACCTCTCGAAGGTGCTGTTCATCTGCACGGCCAACCAGCTGGACACCATTCCCGGCCCGTTGCTGGACCGCATGGAGGTCATTCATCTCAGCGGCTATCTGCTGGACGAGAAACTCGCCATCAGCCGCAAGCATCTCCTGCCCAGGCAACTACGCAGGGCCGGGCTGAACGGCAGCGCCGTGAAAATCGACGCCGCGACGCTGCGGGCCCTGATCGATGGCTATTCCCGCGAAGCCGGCGTGCGGCGCCTGGACAAAGCCCTGGCGACGCTGGTCCGCAAAGCCGTCGTGAAGCTGCTGCGCGGCGCCGAGAAACCGGTGCGCATCGGCCGGGACGATCTGGAAACGTATCTCGGCCGTCCCCCCTTCGGGGCGGAACAGACGCAACACGGCGTCGGCATCGTCACGGGGCTGGCATGGACCGCCGCCGGAGGCGCGACCCTGCCGGTGGAAGCCAGTGTGGTGCACCGGCGCGGTGCCGGTTTGAAGCTCACCGGTCAGCTCGGGGCCGTGATGCAGGAATCAGCCAACATCGCCTACAGCTACGTCGCAAGCCGCGCCGAGGCGCTCGGCATCGACGCCGACTTCTTCAAGGACGCTTACGTGCACCTGCACGTGCCGGCGGGCGCCACGCCCAAGGACGGCCCCAGTGCAGGCATCACCATTGCCACTGCGCTGGTTTCCCTGGGACGCGGCAGAGCGGCCAGACGCGGCTGGGCCATGACCGGCGAGCTCACGCTCACGGGACAGGTTTATCCGGTGGGCGGCATCCAGGAGAAGCTGATTGCCGCTAAACGCCAGAAGCTGAAGCACATCCTGCTGCCCGCCGCCAACGAAGGCGATGTGAAGACCATCAATGCCTCCGTGACGAAAGGCCTGGACATCCACTACGCAGAGACGTTTGTTGACGTGTTACCGCACCTGTTTGGCCCATGAGCTAGGGGTGCGCTAGGGCGTCTGCGAGATGCCGGAAGACAGCACTATTGTGCATGAGGCCACCGTGGCTGCCTTCCACCTGCAGATTCAGGGCGCCCGGAAGCGCGCTGGTCATCGCCGGTACCACCGCATCCGTCGGCGAGAAGATCGACGTGGTTGTTATGTGCCCGGGTATCGGCGCCAGCAACGCATCCATGTAGTTGCAGTCGCACACCGGCGCCTGACACTCCGGATCGAGCATACGCGATACCGCCCGGCCGGCGCGGAACACCCCCAGACCGGCGCTGCCACTGTCACTGGCCTGCATGGCGTCCGTGAAAGCCTGCATACCTTCGCGCCCCGCCGCCATCATGCCCCCCAGCGGGCTGCCTACGACGATCATCCGGTCGATGGCGTCACTGAACCGGTGCGACAACGCCTTGGCCAGGAGACCGCCGCGGCTGTGGCCGACCAGCGCCAGCGGTGGTTCCCCAGGCTGCATGTCGGCGAGCGTACGTTCCACGACGGTCGCGGCGCGCTCCCATACGCGCCGCGGGCAGCCGACGTTCAGTGGCACCTCGGAGGCGAGCGGCAGGTAGCCGATGCGTGACAACCAGACCCGCACCGTGGACAGATAGATATCGTTGGCAAACAAGCCGGGCAGCACCAGCACGCGCCGGCCGTCACCGGCAGGCACCCCTTCCCCTCGCAGCACAGGATCACGCTGCAGCTGCAGGAATTCTTCGAAAACCCGCGCTTCGCGCAGGGGGTCTACGTCGGCCATCGCTCAGTCCTGGAAGGAACCATGGTCCAGATACCGGTTGATGGCGTGAGCCACGCCGGCCTCGTAATTGGGCAGCGTGACGTACGTGGCGGCTGCTTTCGTCACGTCGTCTGCCTGGCCCATGGCCACGGCCGCGCCAGCCGCGCGAAACATCTCCAGATCGTTTTCGGCATCACCGAAGGCCACTGACTGGGAGCGGTCTATGCCCAGATGCTGGCAGGCGGCGCCGAGGGCATTGCCTTTTGTGGCCGCCTTCTCGGTGATCGTGATGATGAGCTTGCCGGTAGGACCAATGGAATCGAAGATATTCACGCGATCCGCGTAACGCGCTTCGAGCTCCTCACGGATCACCCGGATGCATCCGGAGCCCTGGACGGCCGCTATGCGTGGCAGGTTGGCCTCATCCACTTCGAGCTGGCGCACCCAGGACATCTCCTGCTCCATGCGACTCACGTCGGGCTCGCCGTCCAGCTTCAGCCGCACATCCTCATCGAAGGTCACCGTGGCGATGCAACGTTGCTCGTTGCAGATGCGGAAAAGGTCTTCCGTGAAGTCAGCCGGCAGGCGGTGGTCCCAGATGTCGCGGCCCGTAGCCATGTCACGCACCTGAGCGCCAGAGCAGGCGATGACCAGATCCTGGATGCCCATCTGATCGCCTATGCGCTGAGCGATCTGCCACCATCGAGCCGTGGCAATCATGACGTGCACGCCCGCGTCGTGCGCGCGGCGCACGGCCTCGATATTCTGCGGCGGGATGTCTTCGCCCACCAGCAGCGTGCCGTCCAGATCGATGGCAAAGGCTTTATACGTCATCTTGATCTGTTTCCTCTCTGCTTGCGCGCCAGTGTAGACTTCCCCGCTACCCCCGCAACAGACAAGCCCAAGAAATACCATGAAAATCAATGTTGAAGTCGACATCACGCCGGAAGAGCTGCGGCGCTTCATGGGTCTGCCGGACGTGCAGGGCATCCAGGCACGGATGATGGAAGCGTTCGAAGAGAACATCCAGACATCCCAGGATCAGCAGCAGGAGTTTTTCCGCAACATGCTCACCGGCAGCCTGGTGCCCTGGCAGGGGTTCTTCAGCCTGCTGAGCAACGCCGCATCCCAAGACAAAGACGAACCTCGCTGACGCCATGTAGAAGGCCATGCGCCTTTCTGATCAAGCCCAGGCCTTTCTCGCCATCGAGGCGCCGACCGCGCCCATGCATTCGACGGCCATCGTGCTCGTTGAAGGCGATCTGAGCGAAGCTGATCTGCTGTCTCACGTAGCGGCGCGCCTGTCCGCCCTGCCCCACCACCAGCAGCGCCTGCATCCGGCGCCGCTGCCGATGACACCACCGGTGCTGGTGAACGACGAAAGCTTCGACCTGAAGCGCCACGTCGGCGTGACGGAGATGCCCCCGGACACGCCGGCTGCGGCCGCCCCGTTGCTGGCGCTGCGTCTATCAGCCGGGGCGCTGCCCCGGCAACAGCCTCTCTGGCGGCTGCATCTCGTGCGGGGTCTGGGGTCGCGCTGCATGCTCGTGTACGTGGTGCATCATGCAATTCTGCCCGGGCCCACCGCACTGTCTGCCAGCGAGGTGCTGCTCGGCCCACCCCGCGACAACACCCGCCCCGAAAAGCCTCCGGAAGATGACCTGCCAGAAGATCCACGGGCACAGCTCGCAGACCTGCTCAGCAGTCATACGGCAGCCTTCGGACAGCGCCTGGCCCGACTGTCCGAGCTGGCCGGGCCTTCGGGCAGCGGGCTCGAGCAGGCGGCCGCGAGCGTACTGCGACTGCTGGCCCGGCCCGTGCAGGCAGCACCATGGAACGAAGGGTCGCTTCAGGGCGGTCGCCGCCTGGATTCACGGGTCTACAGTGCCACGCAGCTGTCGGTCGCGGGGGCCACTGAACGGGACGTGCTGCTGACCTTGCTCGCTGAGGCGCTGGCCCGCTACCGCACCAAGGCGAACGAGGCATCCACAGAGGGTTCAACGCGCTTCCTCTGCCCCGTGAACGCAAGCTCGGGAGAAGGCGCGGGTCCGCATCTCACCGCAACCTGCCCGACGCTGGCAGCCCGACCGCTGGGCGCTCACGCGCGGCTGGCGGAGGTGTGCGCAGAAAACGCCCGTGCCGAGACTGAGCGCGAAGCCCAGGCGCTGGAGCTGGTCATGGCACTGACGCCGCCCCTGCCCCCGCCAGGCGGAAGCTCGGTGCAGGCCCCGCCGATGGCACCTTTCTGGCAGCCGGCCGCGCAACCGGGCGTGCTGCCCTGGACGATCGATGCGCAGAACCCTCTGGACATCCTGCGCCTGGATCGCCACCCGGTACCGGGGCGCGACGGCCCGCGACGGACCGCCTTTACCCTGGTCTGCAGCTTCGCCCGGACGCAACAGGCGCCCGCGGTGGCGGGACTGCCCGTGGTGGAGCAGCATCTGCTGCCCGCGCTCAGCCAGGGTCTGGGGCTGGCAGTGCACGTGACGCTCAGCGCCAGGGCCGCCGTGGTAGACATCGCCGGCGATCCCGCCAGCGGCGTGGACACCGGGGCGCTGGCGGATCACATGTCGGAAGTGCTGGCCGAACTGACCACTGTGGGATAACGTTGCGCCGCAACAGGCCGCCGGCGAAGGGAATGCTGCAGAGCGGCAATCAATTCCCTGTTTTGCGCTCAATTCAGGCCTATATAGGCAACTTAACTACCTTTATAGGGGAATTTTCTTCAAAAAAGTCCAAATTCGGGCTTGCACACGCTAATGCTGTGCTGCACAATTCTCCTCGTTGTGCAGTGCACACAAACTACATACGCCGAGGATATCGAAATGAACGTGATCGAAAAGCAAATGCAACTGGGCCGCGATCTGATGGAGCTGAACACCGAGTGGTTCCGCAAAATCGCCGAGTTCGACGGCCAGAACTTCCAGAAGTACGTGGACATGAACCAAGAATTCGCACAGCGCCTGCCGCAGGTACGCGACGTTCAGGGTTTCGTTGACCTGCAGCGCGAGTACGGCGAAGCACTCTGGAGCAACACTCAGGAAGTCTTCAAGGCACGCAACGACATGCTGCGCGAAGCCATGGAAGCCAACGGCGAAGCCGTCCGCGGCGCCTGGGATGCCAACGAAGCGCCCGTTGAAGAGAAGAAGCCGGCTGCCAAGAAAACCGCTGCCGCTGCTGCTTGAGCGAGAAGTAATCCCGCACTCGCGGGATCTTCCCGAAAAAGCCTGCCTCGTGCAGGCTTTTTTGTGCCTGGTGCTGCAAGATCGCTCAGCCGGCCGGCTGTGGCGTCTCCTGCAGGCCGTCGAACGTCGGCGAGGCCTGCAATTCGTTCTGTTTGTCCACCATGGCGCGATACACCCGTTCCGTCGCCTCGGGCACCTTCGTACCCGGCTCAAAGCTGACCGGCGCCAGCACATGAGCAGCCACCGGCCCGGGCACCGCTTCTTTGGTGCCGGGCGGCCGGATCTTCTGCAGCCCTTCGAGGTACACGGGCACCACGGGCACACCGGCTTCCAGGGCGAGAATCGAGACCCCGTGCTTGAACCGGGACATGTGCCTGCCCCGCGTTCGGGTGCCTTCGGGGAAGAGCATGAGGTTTGCCCCCCGGCTCAGCAGCCACTTCGGGTAATCCAGCGTCCTCGAGCCTCCGCCACGGCGTATGGGATAGGATCCGTTGACCAGTGACTGATACCAGGGCTTGAGCGTGATTTCTTTACGCCCCCGGAGAAACCAGCGGTCTGCCGCCGCACCGAAATAGAGATTCGTACGTACACCCCAAGGAATGGCTTTCATGAGGCAGTACTGGTCCATGTGACTGGCGTGGTTGGCCACCACGATGCATGGCCCGGAGACGTCCCGCCAGTGCTCGAGACCAAACACTTTGTGCTCGGTGAAGAACTTCCTTGCCCAGCGCCCGTAGGCATAGTCGTACATGACGAATCGCGCCAGCTTGGCCCACCACTGTATCTGCCATTCGTACGGGCCCGCCGTGCGTATCTCCTGCTGCAGCAACCGCTGAAACAACGGCATCTCCACAGCGGGAAGGATGATGGTATCGGCAGTGACGCTCCATTCCTGCGCCAGCGTCGCGCGATAGGCGAGAAAGTTGCTGGGGGCATCGATGACATAGCACTGGTCCCATTCGCCGAGCATGCGGTAACTGGCGACCACCTTCGCTTCCCAGCGCGCAAGCCCTTCGACAATGCCTTCGAGCGCGTGCACGTTGTCGTGCATGGCCCTCAAGCCTTCGCTGTGATCGCGCATGAGGAGCACGTATTGCCCCATGGTGCCGCCCTCCCCGCGTCAGGTTTTCGGCGGCGCTGCGGCCATCATCTTCACGAACTCGTCGATGGACACTGCCGGCAGAGTGACGATCTTGATCGTCCCCCGCGAGCCGAGCTCCATCGAAATGCGCGCCATAACCTCGTTGCTAGGTGCTTCGATGACGTTGACGAAGTCGTAGGCGCCGAGCACTGCGAACTGGTAAACCACCCGCGCGCCCATTTCCTCCAGCTCCTTGTTGACCTCCTGCAGGCGTTCCGGACGGGACTTGAGCGTTTTGCGCCCTTCGTCCGTCAAAGTACTGAGCATGACATAGCTCGCCACGGTCCTCTCCCCTTGTTACCGCGTTGCCCCGCACCCTGCGCCAAGACCGGGACGAGTGCAAGCAGCGTAAATCAGCACACCTGCTGCAGCGCAACACGCTGCAGCGGGGTCCTGCGACCAAGTTGATGAGCTCACACGCCCGAACCCCAAAAACACATGATTTCCGTTGATGACCCCTTCACAGACGCGCCGAGAAACGGTTTTGCAATGCAACAAAGCATGGTTGACCTGCCCGGGGCAAACACCCACACTGAAGCCCCATTGCAGTGCTGATGCCACTAAGAGGGGAGGCTTTGGCTTACGTGGAACTGTCCGTCGATCAACATCGGGCGCGGGGACCGCACCCGGTGGATTCCCTATCCGAGCTGCCGCGCACGCTGTTCGAAGTTCTCGGTTTCGCAGTGCAGTGGCCATGGGTCCTGCTGGAAGCCCCACGCGGGAAAAACCACCCGGTGCTGGTGCTGCCGGGCTTCGCCGGCGGTGATGCATCCACGGCGCCGCTGCGCAGAGTGCTCAACACGCTGGGTTACGACGCGCTGCCCTGGCTGCAGGGCACCAACACCGGCAACCCCGGGCAACTGGACGCTGTCATGCAGCGCTTCGAACGCCTGCATGCCACCTATGACACGCCCGTCTCTCTCGTCGGCCAGAGCCTCGGGGGGGTGTATGCCCGCGAGATCGCCCGCGCTTTTCCCGACGCTGCGCGTTGCGTCATCACCCTGGGCAGCCCGTACCGCATCATGGGCAGCGAGGGTGCCAATCCGCTGGTAGCCCGCCTGTTCCGCCGCATCGCGGGCATGTCCATCGACGAGTTGCGTCACCAGCTGCCCGAAGAGCGCGACGACGGGCTGAGCATGCCCCTGACCTCGGTCTACAGCCAGAGCGACGGGGTGGTTGGTTGGCGCACCTGCATCGAGCCAACCAGCGGTCGGCGCGAGAACATTCGCATCGCGGGCAGCCACACCGGCATGGCCCTCAACCCCGACGTGCTGCGTGTGGTTGCAGACCGGCTCGCACAGGATCCAGACAACTGGCAGCCGTTCGATTCGACCAAGGGTTGCCGGCGCTTCGTTTATCCCAAAGCCCACGCCTGAGCCAACCATGCACAAGCTGAAAAAATATCCCAACCGTCGCCTTTACGACATGACCGACAGCCGCTACGTGACCGTGGACAACGTCCGCGATCTGATCACCGCCGGCGAGAGCATCGAGGTGGTGGACAGCAAAGACGACAGCGACATCACCCGCAGCGTGCTGCTGCAGATTCTGGCCGACCAGGAGGCGGACGGGCACGGTACCGTGCTCACCAACCGGGTTATCGAACAGATGATCCGCTTCTACGGCGATCAGCTCGGCGCAGTCGCTGCCCGTTACATCGAACAGAGCATCATTGCCTTTCTGGATCACCAGGAACAGATGCGCAGCCACCTCAAGCAGCTGAACAACATGAATCCGCTCACGATGATGCAGCAGGCTTTCGAGCAGGCGCAGAACGATATGAACCAGCCGTTCGGCTTCGAACCAAGGCGTCGGCGTAACCGCAAAGCCGATAGCGGCAGCGAGGACGAGACGTGATGATGGAAACGTTCACCCTTCAGGCAAGCGATGGAGCGCCGGTTGCGTGCTACCGCTGGGCCGGCACGAATCCGCGGGCCATCATTCACATCGCGCACGGCATGGGCGAACACGCCCGGCGCTACGACCGCCCGGCCCGCGCGCTGGCCGAAGCAGGCTATGTCGTGTACGCAAACGATCACCGGGGCCACGGGGTCACCGGCGCCGCAACGCTCGGATACATGGGTATCGACGGCTGGAACCGTCTGCTTGCTGACGCCTACGAGTTGAACGCGCTCGCGCGCCGCGAGTATCCGGATCTGCCGCTGGTGCTGCTGGGCCACAGCATGGGCTCGATGATGTCGCAGCAGTACATCACGCGCTACGGCCACAGCATCGACGCGCTGGTGCTGTCGGGGTCTCCGGGTTTCAAAGCGAAGTCGATCAATCCCATCCCGCGCTGGATCCTGAATTTCGAGACCTGGCGTGTCGGCGTGGACGCCGGCAGCCCGGTCATGCAGAACCTGCTTTTCGGCGGCGCCAACAAGCCGTTCGAGGGTGACAACAGCACCGGCTTCGAGTGGCTGTCACGAGACCCGGAGGAAGTGCAGAAATACGTGGACGACGCGGACTGCGGATTTGTCATCGCCACCGGCTCGCTGAAAGATCTCTACGCCGGCGCGGCCCTCGCTTCGAACGCGGCGAGCCTCGCGAACATTCCAACAACCCTGCCGATGTACGTGTTCGCAGGCAGCGAAGACCCCGTGCACAGCGAAAAGGCCGATATCGAGCGCATGGTAGACGCCTATCGGGAGGCGGGCATCGCCAACCTCACGCTCAAGTGGTATGACGGCGGACGCCACGAGATGTTCAACGAGACCAACCGCGACGCGGTGGTGGACGACCTGCTGACCTGGCTGGACGCAACCCTCGCGCCCGCCACTCAACCAGCTGCGGTGGCAGAAGCCAACTGACGGCGCGGGCTTAAACCGAGCGGGGCGCGAGCCAGGCGTTCAGCCGCGGCCACATGCGCTTGGCCGCGTTGGGTCCGGCAATGAGACTCACGTGGCCGCCTTTCAGCAGAATCTCTTCTTTGTCCGTTGACCCGACGAGATCCAGCGTCGCTTCCGTGGAGCCCCGCGGCGCCAGGTGATCGTGCTCGGCAACCACGTTCAGGAACGGCATCTTGATGCTGGACAGCTTGGCTTCTTTGCCGTCCACCACCAGCTCACCTTTGAACAGCTTGTTACCCCAGCCGAGCTCCTTGGTGGTTTCGCGGACGTACTCCCCTGCGAGCGGCAGCGTCTCCTCGCCCCAGCGGTTGAACGCCCGGTAATTGTCGACGAAATCGTCGTCCAGCATCTGGTCCCACAGGCGCAGCTGTCCGGCAAGGCGCTGCGCCGGACGCTGCATCTCGAACATCTGCGTGACAGACTCGGCCGACAGAATGCCGACGGTATCGACGAGATAGTCCACGTCGAAATACCGCGGATCGTTCCAGATCTGTGTGATGCCCTGATTGTGGTTGTCCACCGGGGTGGTCAGACAGATGAGATTTTTCAGCGGTCCGTCCACGTGCGTCGCCGCGTAGATGAGCGACAGCACACCACCCATGCAGTAACCGATGATGGAGACGTCCTCTTCGCCGCTGTCCGCCTGGATCTTGCTGATGCAGGTGGGGATGAAGTCCTGGGTGTAGTCTTTCAACGTCAGACCGCGCTCAGCCCACGTCGGCGCGTCCCAGTCGAGCACGTACACGTCGTAGCCTTCCTGCACCAGGTACTCGATCATGCTGCGGCCCGGTGCAAGGTCGAAGATGAATGCTTTGTTGGTGGTAGCCATGACGAGGAGGATCGGCACCCGATACACCTCGTCGGTTTGCGCCTCGTAGTGATAAAGGCGCAGCGTGCCGCGCGTATAAAGCACCTGCTTGGGCGTCAGCCCCACGGGCTGCGGCGGCGCATTGGCCAGCTCGATACCGCGGCGGCCACGTTCTACGGCCTGCTGCACGAAAGCCTGCACGCTCGCCTGCATCTCCGCGACATTGTCCATCGGGTTGTTGGGTGTCTCACTCATGGCAGCCTTCCTCTCAAGCACCCTTGGGAGCGTCGTCGGACGCAGCCTGGGGTGGTGTCTTCGTGCGCGCCGGACGCTTGCCCTTGCGCTCTGGTTGATCGTTCATGGCCAGCCGTTCTTCAATGCGTTCGAGCCGCCGGTCCATCTGCCGCACCAGCTCAGAAAGCTGTATCACGTCCTCGCGGGTAGGAATGTTCATGGCGGTGAGCTGCTGCGCCATCATGTCCGTCATGCCGCGCTGGTAGGTGAGCTGCGCCTTCTGCATCTCGTTCATGGCCTGGCTGTACGCCTCGGTGCCCATGACCTGGTTGGCAAACGCATCGAAGCTGCGTTCCCACTCGGTCACCATCGCGCTGAAAGACTGCGCGGGGTTCGGCGGCAGGCCGGGTGCTTTCTGTCCGCTCTGGGACGGGTCTGGTTTCTTCTCGTCAGCCACGGTGTGCAGTCCCCCTGCATGCGTTGCGCCTCAGCGGCAAGTATATAGGGGCGGTGAAGCGATTTGGAACGGTACCGCGAACCTCGGGGCGCGCCACGCACGCGCCGCCGATGGCGCTAAGCCGCGCGCTGCGCGGTGGCGGCGCCTCCGCCGGTAGCCTGAGATTCTGCGGCCACCACGCCGGGGCTCAAGGCCAGCAACGCCTCGAACTGCCCGTGCAACTGATCGCGCAACGCAGCCGCATCAGGCAGCGCCCGCCGACACGCGGTAACGCCGTAGAACAGCGTGCCCGCATAGCTCTGCACCGTGATGTTGAGTCCGAGGCCGTGCGCAGGTACCGACACGGGATAGTGCGTCAGCATCCGGGCGCCATTCGAGAAGAGCGGCTCCCGCGGTCCGGGAACGTTGGAGATCACCACGTTCACCGGGCTCGGTGCCACCACACCGACAGACGCCCAGCCATCAGCCGCTGCGGCCAGTGCCCGCATGACGTTCGGCAGACCGGGCTCGGCCACGTTGCCGGGCAGTGCGGGGGCAACGGTGGCCACCGCGTCCTTGGCGTTTTCGGCCGCAAACCGTACGAAGGCGAGGCGTTCCAAGGGGTTTTCCACATGTGTCCCGAGCGCCACGCGCATCATGGAGATCTGGTTGTCGAGGCGCGCGTCGTCGGTGGCGCGCAGGCTGACGGGACACCCCGCCTGCAGCGTCGCCTCCGGCAGCTCGTCCACCGCGGCAAGATACGTGCGCAGGGCGCCGCCGCAGACAGCAAGAAACACATCGTTGAGGGTAGCGCCGTGTGCCTGTGCCACCGCTTTCACCGTTGCCAGGTCCAGCTCACCGGTCGCATAGCTGCGCTCGGCGCCGATGGCTCGGTTGAAGCGGGTGACCGGGGCAGTTTCGAACTCGTGCGCCGCATTGCTGACGGGGCTGGCGACCCGCGTCGTCGCCTGCGCCGCGGCAAGGGCCGTGTCCAGGCCGCGGGCCTGCCGGTCCGATTGCGACGCGAAGATGTTCCGCCAGCCTGCTTCCCACAGGGCATACAGGTCGGCGTCCGCATCCTCTGCGCTGTCGTCTCCGCGCGCTGGTGCCTCGCCGCAGGCGATATCCGGGCTCGTTTCCATCAACAGCATCTGCACGGCCTGCCCCGCTACCCCGTCGATGCAGGCGTGGTGCATGCGGTTGTAGTAGGCGATCCGGTTTCCTTCCAGGCCCGACAACACGATGATGTCCCAGAGGGGTCGGCTGCGATCGAGGGGTACTTCGTGCAGCGCGGCGATCGTCGCTTCCAGCTGAGCCTGCCCGCCCGGCGCCGGCACCTCAAGCATGCTGACGTGGTTGGCAATGTCGAAAGCAGGGTCTCGGGCCCATACGGGATGATCGAGACCCAGCGGCGTTTCGCGAAGGCGACTGGTGAGATACGGGACGCGATGAAGCCGTGCCAGCAGGAACTGTTTAAGACCGCTCACAAAGCTGTCCACTGTTTGGCCGTGCGGCAACTCGAACACCTGCACGCTCGCGATGTGCATGGGCATCCGCGGCGTCTCGTTGTAAAGAAACATGGCGTCGGTCGCACTGAGTTTGCGCACGATGGATCTCCTGGCGGTGATGGTCCCAACGGCGTCGCCGTTGCGGTGCAATAGAATCTGCAAGGCTCATGCCAGCCGTCGAGTGACGGCCACGAACATGTCTTGTTGGCAGCTTTTGCCGGAAAGGCAGGCACGACGAGACTTTGCCACGGATATGTGACAGACAGATTGCAACGGTGACTCTACGCGGCGCGTGCACGCCGACCATTCGCTTTCCCCGATGCGTTCCACAGGCGCAGCTGGATTATGCCGCCAACTTCGTTTCTGTACCGTGCACCAAATTCGGGACCCGGCGCTCGGTCACGCTGCAAGTTGGTGCATTGGCGGCGCGCCAGCGGCAGCGCAAGCTGGCCAGGCGGTGCTGTCAGGAGTTGGCACGTCGTTTGCTTTCGTTTGCGCGAACGACAGTCAGATGACTGTCAGACGACAACCCGTCAATCACGGAACCCACCGACCCAAGGAACGTCATGTCAGTCAGCCACATACCTCCGCGCGAGAAAATTGTCCCCAGGCTCTACGAAGAGGACGCGAGCAAATACGCCGGCCCCCACAAGCTGCAGACAACCTGGCTCGCCAGACACGTACGCCGGGCGTTTAAACACACGGCGTACACACAATGGGCCTCGGCGTTCACCGATGTGGAGATCACGGGCGCACAACACCTCGATGCGCTCGCCGGACCGGCAATCTTCGTTGCCAATCATTCGAGTCACCTCGACACGGTGCTGACGCAGAGTGCGCTCCCGGCCAGCATCGCCGACCGTCTGTTTTACGGCGCGGCCCAGGACCGCTGGTTCGTGAAAGGGCGCAAAGGCAAGAAGGAGCTGAACCCTCTGTACCAGTCATTTGTGCTGGGCACTTTCCCCATTCTGCGGGGTGGTGGCATCAACGCCCTGGCTTATGCCAGCGAAATCCTCGATGCAGGCCATCACGTTTTCCTGTTTCCGGAAGGTACCCGGGCCATGCAGGATGAGCTTGGTGAGTTCAAACACGGCGCCACGCTGCTCGCATTGCGCCACCAGGTGCCGGTGGTGCCGCTGTACCTTTCAGGCCTGCGCGCCATACGCCCCAAGGGCACGCGCGAGATCACCCCGGGACCGGTCGCCATGGACGTGCTGGCGCCGATGCTGTTCCCGCCAGGCTCGGATCTCACCGAGGCGACGGCAGCAATCCGTACGGCGATGAACGAGAAACACCGGCAGCGCAACGTGCCGCTCACAGCAGAAAACAACGAAGCCGCGTAAGACGTGGTCGCAGACGCGGTCGCAGACGCGGTCGCAGGTCAGGGGGCGTCTGCCGCCTGACCGAGGCTGATGTCGATCCACACCAGGCGGTGATCGGAACTCACCGTCGGATAGCCGGGCCCTGTGAGTCGGAATGCGGGATCGCTGTCACCGGGCCAGAACACACCCGCGTCCACAACGCGCATGGCGCGCTGCGGCAGCACGTAGTCGACGCGGAGATTCCCCGGCCCGCCGAAGGCGGCTTCGCCGAAATCCGCCGTGTCGAAAGCGGCCTCGCCCAGGTGGTCAGCATTGTTCTGAGCCTGGGCCGCGGCGCGATCCACGCCCCCCTGGCTCGCCGGCGTCACGCTCGTGTTCACCAGCGGATGTTCGAGCAGCTGCTGAATGGCGCCTGGAACGCTGTCGCCTTCGAACGGGTCCGCATTCTGATCGCCGGCGATGACAAAGGACGCACCACGTGGCAGTCCGCCGGGCTGACCGTCGTCGTCACGGATGTAGGCGCCCGCGTCCGGTGTTATGTAATCAGCCCAGAAGCGGATCTCGTCCGCATTACGCAGGCCGTTACGATCTTCGGGCCCGTCGAATACCGGCGGCGTTGGATGACTCACCAGGAAGTGCACGACGCGCTGACCAATTTCGATGGGTACGTCCACGTGATTTTTCGACGACAGGCGCAGCACCGAAAGCGCCCTTTCGCTGTAGAAATCTCTGCCCGTCACGGGATCTACAGGCAACCGGGCTCGTGGCATGTCTTTCCAGAGAAACTTCTGAAACGTGCGCAGCTGCTCGTCGAGAATCGGGTAGCGGGAGTACACCACAAAGGCGAACTGGCCCTCGAAAAAGCCGAAACCAATGGCGTCGCCCGCATAAGCGGGTGATCCCGGCGCCGGCTCGATCGTTCCATCGCGGTTGAGGTCGATGCCGCCGGGAATCATCGTCGCAACGTGCAGGCCCGTATTTGCCGGGAACGCACGACGATAACGGTACTCAATAGGCGCGGCGTCGTGCTGGCCGACGCCGAGGTAGTTCTGCTGGAACAGCGCTGCCGCCGCGCTGCCACCTCGCGCACCGTCCGTGTCGAAGTCGAACTCGTTCACCAGCAGCACGTCCGGGCGCACGCGCTGGATGATCTCAGCAACCGCCTGCGCCTGAACGTCTCCGGGGGTCGAGAGATTGGCGATCAGCTCCCCGGCAGCGCCACGATTGAGCGAGGCATTGAAGGTCGCGAAGCGCACCACCGGGGGGGCGCTGCGGTGTTCGCTCTCCGCGCCGCCCGCCAACGCAGGCCGGGCAGAAACACCCAGCGAGAGCAGCGCCAGCACCACAAGGACTTTCATGTTGGTTTCCTTCTCCTTCTCTGCAGCTTTGACAGGATCGTGAAGCGATTCCCGCTACACTGCCCGGCATGAGCACCAGCGAGGCAAACGTTATCCCCGCGGTCTGGGCCGGTCCGGTACTGCGCCGGCTGGCACCAACGCGCATCACGCTCTGGGTGGCCGCGTGCGGTCCCGCAGACATCTGCCTCTCTCTGACCCCACCGGGCGCCGAGACCATCACCATCGAGCTGTCTCCGGACCAGGCGGGGTTGCGCTGCCTCGTGGCAGGGCGACGCCTCGCATACCTGCTCGTCGACATCGCGCTGCCGGCGCCTCTGCCGGAAGCCACCTGGATCAGCTACCGATTGAGCCTGCGCCTGCATGAAGATCCGCAGGGCCGCTGGCAGGATCATACGGACTGGGCGCCTGACCTCTGCTACCCCGGACAATCCAGCCCGGGCTTTCGCGTGGTGCCCGACGTGAGGGCCGTGCTGCACGGCTCGTGCCGCAAACCGCACTCCGGCAGCGCCGATGGCCTGGCAGCCGCCGATCGCCTGCTCGCCCGTCTGCTTGCCGAGCCGGAAGACACAACCCTGCCCGCGTGGCCGTCCGCGCTCATCATGAGCGGCGACCAGGTCTACGTGGACGACGTGGCAGGCCCCATGCTGGCGGCGATCCATGCGCTGGTCAACACGCTCGGCCTGCCCGTAGAGACCTTACCCGACGATGCGGGGGTCATCGAGGACAGCGCGGCGCTGTACGCGCATGCGAACGGGTTTTACGGTCGGGAAACTTTTCTGCCGCGTTCCGCACCCCACGAGTCCCTGGCTGACATTCTGTTCGGCGGCGCTCGCAAACCGGTATTCACCTCGGTGAACGCGCACAACCATCTCATCACGCTGGGCGAAATGCTGGCGATGTATCTGCTGGTGTGGTCGCCCGCCGCGTGGACCGATCTCGCGGTGACACAGCCGGCCATGTCAGAGGCGTCTCAGGCCACGTACGCGGAAGAAGAGCGCGCGCTGTCCCGTTTCGTGCAGACCCTGGCGGGCGTTCGACGTGTGCTGGCCCATGTGCCGGTGGCCATGATCTTCGACGACCACGATGTCACCGACGACTGGAACCTGAATCGTGAGTGGGAGGAAACCGCCTACGCGCACCCTCTATCCACGCGCATGATCGGCAATGCGCTGGTGGGGTATCTCATCAACCAGGCCTGGGGCAACGATCCTGACGCGTTTCCGGACACTCTGCTCGCCGAAGCACAGGCGTCCCTCGACGCGCCGGGCAGTGCCGCGCACGACAAAACCATCGACACGTTGCTGCACTTCGACGGCTGGCAGTTCGCGTGGCCCTCGTCGCCACCGCTGATCGTCTTGGACACCCGTACCCGGCGCTGGCGCTCGGAAACGGCAGCGCGGCGTCCCTCCGGCCTGCTCGACTGGGAAGCCCTGACCGACCTGCAACGCCTGCTGCGCGAACGCGATGCGGTGCTGCTGGTATCAGCGGCGCCGATCTTCGGTGTGAAGCTGATCGAGGCAATACAGAAAGTCTTTACGTGGCTCGGCAAACCGCTGCTGGTGGATGCGGAGTACTGGCTGGCCCACCCCGGCACCGCCGACGGTATTCTCAACGTATTCCGTCATCGCCTGACACCCCGCCACTTCGTCGTGCTGTCCGGCGATGTGCACTACTCCTTCGTGTACGACGTCGAGCTGCGCGGCCGCACCCGCGGGCCGGATATCTGGCAGATCTGCAGCAGCGGTCTCACTAACACGTTCCCGGATGCACTGCTGGACAAGCTGGACCGCGCCAACCGCTGGCTCTACGCACCCCGCTCGCCGCTGAACTGGCTCACCCAGCGGCGCCGCATGCGGGTAATCCCGCGCAAGCCGCAGGGCAGCGCCCACGGGCGCCGGCTGCTGAATGCCAGCGGCATCGGCGTGGTTGAGCTCGACAGCGACGGAGCACCCTGGCGCATCAGGCAGTTGTGCGCGGAAGACGACATGCTCGTGGCCTTCGACCGTCGCGAAGCAGAAGCCCGCTGGGACTGATGCTCACAGCGCGCCCGGGCGATGCTAGTCAGAGGCAGGCGCGGGCTCGAAGGCCAGCAGCACGTTCCCGGCCCGTTGCCTGAACGAACCATAGCCCGAGTTGACGAACACCCGTCCGTTAGCCACAACCGGCCCCGGACCATCGATGCTGCCGCCCCGCGCTGGCACACCGTTGCGCGCCTCGAACTCCCGGAACGTGTCGTAGGCCCAGAGCTCTGCGCCGGTTTGGGCATCATGCGCGCGCAGCATGCCGTACAGGTCCCCGGCCAGCACCACCCCCGGCAACGCCGTAGGCGCCGCCGAATGACCTGTCAGACACACGCCGAGGGCGGCGCGCTGCGCGGCTGCACTCTGAGACGGGTCCGGCGCACAGGACGGTCCCGGTGACGGCACGCGCCAGGCCACTTTACCCGTGGCGGCATCGAGGGCGTAAACCCCGGGGGCGGGCGCGGTCTGTGGATTGACGTCCTTGATGATTGCCGGGCGATCGGCATTGGTCACATACACACGGCGCCCGTCCGTGGCCATGCCCCAATGCACGCCGCCCAGGGCGCCGCCTTTGCCCACCCGGGTGCGCCAGAGCACCGCGCCCCCGTCGTCGGGATCCAGCGCAAACACCTCCGCCGACTTCTGGCCGGCAAGCAGCACCTCGCGACCGCCAGCAAGCTGCGCGACGATGGGCGCCATGCCGAAATCGAGATCGGGGCCTGGCGCGTCACAGGGCGCGTAGTCGGGCATACGGTCGCAGCCGCTGTGCCAGGCGTCGTCGTCGGTCGCCTGAAAACCCCAGACGAGCTCGCCCGTTGCCATGGCCAGCGCGAGAATGGCATCGCTGGTTGCGGTGGCCGGGCGCGAGTAGTTTTCGCCGGTGCCAACGTAGAGAAGGCCCCGGGCGGCGTCCACCGTGGGGCTCGCCCAGATGGGTGCCCCCGATGGTGCAAACACCGCCTTACCGGCGCTCACGCCTACCTGCTTCGCTGGCTGCAGGGTGGATCGGAAACGCCACAGCACAGTTCCGTCTTCGACAGCAAGCGCCACCACGCCCCCCGCGGACACGCAGCATTCGTGTGTGGGCATGCGCGCCACCCCTACCTCGATAGAGCTGAGGGGTACAAACAGCCGTCCGTCGTGCAGTGCCGGTGTGCCTGTCACGGAATGAAACGGATGAGATCCTGCGCGGGTCCGCCACAGCTCTGCCCCGGTGACCGCATCGAGGGCATAAACATCCGTGCTGGCCGCAACCGCAAAGACCACCGGGTCGTCTATGCCGTTGATAGTGCCCACGGCAATTGCGCCGCGTACCGCAGCGTTCGTATGGCGGCGCCAGTACACGCAGCCGGAAGCCGCATCCAGCGCCCAGACCGATCCTTCGGCGCCGCCAACATAGACGACATCATCCAGCACCGCAGGTTGCGAGCGCGCCTGGCTGACGCCCGGGAAGGCAAAAGCCCAGGCCAGCTGCAGGCGCGGCATGTCCTGCTTAGCCAGCCCCGCGCGGCGGGCGTCGGTAAACCCCGTTCCGCGCGCGTCGCCGCCCCAGCCCGACCAGTAACGGGTGCTGCCGGCCGCCACGGGTGCACGACGAGCTTCACAGAAGGCTGTCTCGGGCACCGTGAGCTCGGTCAGCGCCTTGCCCGTGAGCCCCTCGGCCAGGGCACGTTTGTCCCCAGCGCTCAGAGCCGCCGCCTGCACGCGCATGGCCCCGGTTTCCATGGCGGCCAGCAGCGCCAGCGGGTTCATGAACGACAACTGACGCTGCGTGGCAATGCGCCCGTCGGTGACGGCACCATGGCAGCTCGCACAGTGCTTCTGAAAAAGCGCCATACCGGAATTGTCGGCCGCCAGGGCGGAGCTGGTTGCGACAAGAATCAGCACGGTCAGCGCGAGCCTCGCGTTGGGTTTAGCTATCATAGAGGCACATCAGCAACCGAGCGGAACACCGAGCCTAGCATGATCGAGGATTACGCAGAGCGACATCACCCATTCGAAGCCTGTTTCAACTTTCGCGACGTGGGCGGCTACCCTGCCGCGTCCGGTCAGACCGTGCGCTGGGGACGCTACTTCCGGGCGGGACGCCAGGACCGTATGACACCCGAAGACCTGGCACGGCTGGGCGAGCTTGGCATCCGCACCCAGATCGACCTGCGCAAACCCGACGAGATTGCCGACCAGGGACGCGGTCCGCTGGAGTCGCTGGGGGCGAGCTACCGCAACATCGCCGTGATCCCCGACGGCGGCACCGACCGGCTCGCGCGGCTGGTGGGCGACACGGGCATCTCCGGCAAACGCTATCTCGGCTATCTGGAGTTCGGCCCGCAGACCTGGCTCGACCTCTTCGAACTCTTCGCAGACGCCCGGCACCACCCTCTGCTGCTGCACTGCACGGCCGGGAAAGACCGTACCGGAGTATCCACGGCTTTTCTTCTGTCTGTCCTCGGCGTCGAGCGAAGCTGGATCGAAGCCGACTACCTGCTGACGAATCGCGACGTGGTGCGCCAGGCCGACTTCATCGAGCAGCACGTAGGCCTGCCGGAAGGCATGGACCGCGCCGCCATGGAGGTGGCTGCCGGCGTGCCCCAGAACGCCATGCGCGATTTTCTCGATGGCCTGCACAGTCGCCACGGGGGTGCGGTCGAATACCTGTCGGGCATCGGCGTGAGTGACGCCATGATGGACGACGTGCGCGCGGCTTTCCTCACCTGAGACACCACCCGCGCACAGCGCTACACCTCTGACACCACAAGGGATCTCATGACCTTTCTAACCCTGGCGTTGATCTTTCTCGGCGCCGCGCTTGTCGTGGTACCGCTCTTCAAACGGCTGGGGCTGTCTTCCGTGCTCGGCTATCTGGGTGCCGGGGTGATCATCGGCCCCAGCGGTCTGGGGGCGTTCACCGAAGCGGACAATCTCCTGCACTTCGCGGAAATCGGCGTGGTGCTGCTGCTGTTCATCATCGGCCTCGAGCTGCAGCCGCGGCGCCTGTGGGTGATGCGTATGAACGTCTTCGGGCTCGGCTCCCTGCAGATGACCATCACCACCCTCGTCATAGCGGCCATCATGCACTGGGGTTTCGACTTCGCCTGGTCCGGGGCATTGCTGCTCGGTTTCGCCTTCGCTCTGTCGAGCACCGCCTTTGTTCTTCAGCTACTGGGCGAGCAGCGCCAGCTCAACCACGCCCATGGCCGCGCGGCGTTCGGCGTGCTGCTGTTTCAGGACATCGCGGTGATTCCCGCCCTGGTGGTGCTCTCCCTGCTGGCGCCTTCCGGTGGCGGCCACGGCGGCGGGCTGGACCCCTGGCTGCTGCTGGCGGCCGGGGCGGGCCTGGTTGCCGCCCGGTACACGCTTCGCCCGCTGCTGGGCTTCATCGCACGCACGGGTATCCACGAGCTGTTCACCGCCGCCGCCCTCGTCATCGTCGTGGGCGCGGCTCTGGGCATGCAGGCGGTGGGATTGTCCATGGGTCTCGGCGCGTTCATCGCAGGCATGATGGTGGCGGACTCGGAGTACCGCCATCAGCTGGAAACGGATGTCATGCCGTTCAAAGGGCTGCTGCTAGGATTGTTTTTCATGGCAGTGGGCATGTCCACCAACCTGGCACTGCTGGCCACGGCGCCATTGCTGGTGCTCGCCCTCGCAGCCCTGCTGATTACCCTGAAAGCCGCGTTGCTGCTGCCTCTTGCATCCCTCATCGGTCTGGCAAAACAGGACGCCGCCCGCACGGCCGGCATCCTCTCACAAGGCGGCGAGTTCGCGTTTGTGCTGCTGACCGCAGGGGCCGGCGCCGGCTTGATTGCTGCTGAGCACCTGGAGCTGGGGGTGCTGGTCGTCACCCTCTCCATGATCAGCACACCGTTTCTCATGAACGGGATCGAGCGGCTGCTGGGGACGTCGCGGGCCGAAGAACGCGCGTTCGATGAAATCGACGAGGCGGAAAGCGCGGTGATCATCGCCGGCTTCGGCCGCGTCGGACAGATCATCGGTCGCGTGCTGACCATGCGGCACATACCGTTCACCGCGCTCGAAGGTAATCCCAACCAGGTCGACTTCGTGCGACAGTTCGGCAACAAGGCGTACTACGGGGACGTGGCCCGTCTCGACGTGCTGCAGGCTGCGGGACTGAGCGAAGCGCGGGCGCTGGTGCTGGCGCTGGACGACGTGGAGCAGTCGCTGAAGGTAGCCGAGGTGGTTCGCGAGACCTTTCCCGGAGTGACTATTTTTGCCCGCGCCCAAAGCCGTCACCACGAGCTGATGCTGCGCGAGATCGGCGTACAGCACGTGATCCGCGAGACCCTCATGTCGAGCCTCGCGCTCACCGAAACCGTGCTGCAGGCCCTGGGGGATGACGAAGCGCTGGCAAAGGCATCCGTCGCGCGTTTCTACGAGCACGACCAGCGCACCCTGGCAAAACAGGCGTCAGTCTTTCACGACGCGCCGGCGTTCCGCCAGACCACCCGCGATGCCGCGGAGGAGCTCAAGCAGCTCTTCGCCGATGACGCTGCCGACGACCTGGAGCTTCACAGCTCCCGATGAAACTTCTCGTACGCGATGGTCAGCTCTTCGATCATCACTGAGTTCTGGTCGTACTTGTTGTTGAGCATCTCCGCCCGGATACCGGCAACCGAAGCGTTCTCGAGCCGCACCGAGTAGTGGGCAAGTCCGTCCTCGCCCGCGCATTCGACCAGCACGTCCCCGACCACGGGGTCTTCCATGAGGGTGCCGACGAAGTAGGGTGTCGACTTACCCAGGCGGATGACAAATTGCACCGGACGCTGCTGTCTGTGCGACGCCGCGGCGGCATCTCTGGGGGCAACAATCTCGTGCTGCACGCCGATCACGGGCATGGGCTCCCAGGCCGCGGCGGAGCGGGTGAACTGAACCGAGCAGGCAGAGCTTTCCGTGGCAGCCTGCGCCAGACCGGGCAGCAGACCCGCGGCCAGGGCAGCGCCCGCGATAACGAGCTTCGACAAAGTGTGGTTTTTCATGGTGGTCTCCAGTGCTTACCACGACGCCCTCTGCGTCGCGCTCAATCTCTCAAACGCACCGCTGAGCCGGATTCCTCACCCTGACCGCTTTGTCGCCCCTTTTTCGATGGGCTGATCGTTTCACGTCGTTTTCACCCATCTGGGCCTAAGTTCCCCACCATGCGCGAACGAGAAAACTCCGTGAATGTAATGTCTGAGCAGACCCGCATCGTCCTTTATCCCGAGAACGGGGACGGTGAGTATGTCTGTGTGGTGGAAGCGTGGAACGGGGAGCGCTATATCGAGACCAACCTCAAGGCCGCCCACGAGAAGGCGCTCTACGCGTTCATCGACTGTAAGCGCAATGCCATCCTCGACGAGATCTGGGTAGAACAGCACGACGCGCCGGATCTCATTACCCGACGCAGCAGCCGGCGCCGCCGCGCCCGGGCCTGAGCAGGTTCAGCCCAGCACCAGCTCCGCAACGGTGCGCAGCTGCTGCGGGTCGCGCGTAGAGACCAGCAGCGACGTAACCGGCGTTTCGCGCCACGCCTGCAGTCTGTCACGGATGCGTTCCACCGAACCCACCAGGGAAAGCTCGTCAGCGAGCTGTGTGGGCACCGCTGCCGTCGCCTCGTCCTTGCGGCCCGCCAGAAACAGCTCCTGGATCTGCTCTGCTTCGGCCTCGAAGCCCATACGCTTGACCAGCTCGTTGTGAAAATTGCGCGATTTGGCACCCATGCCGCCAATGTAAAGCGCAAGGCTCTGCTTGATGGGCACGAGCGCCGCCTCCACATCGTCGGCCACCGTGACAGCAACGCCCTGCATGATCTCGAAGCCCGGCCGGGCGTGCGCTATCTGATCTGCGTACACCTCCTGACGGTAGGGTGAGTAGTACAACGGCAGCCAGCCATCGGCAATTTCCGCCGTCATGGCAACGTTCTTGGGGCCTTCCGCACCCAGGAATATGGGCAGATCTTCCCGCAGGGGGTGGGTTATGGGCTTGAGCGGTTTCCCCAGCCCCCAGGCGCCCTCGCCGGTGTAAGGCAGGGGATAGTGCTCACCGTCGTTTGCCACGGGCGCTTTGCGCGCCAGCACCTGTCGCACGATGTTCACGTACTCCCGGGTCCGCGCCAGCGGCTTGCCGAAGGGTGCCCCGTACCAGCCTTCCACCACCTGCGGCCCCGATACTCCCATGCCCAGGATCATGCGCCCTCCCGAGAGATGATCCAGCGTCAGGGCTGCCATGGCCGTGGCTGTGGGTGCGCGCGCGGATATCTGCGCGATGCCGGTGCCCAGACGGATTCTCTCGGTGTGCGCGCCGATCCACGCCAGCGGCGTAAACACATCAGAACCCCACGCTTCCGCGGTAAACACCGCATCGTAGCCGAGCCGCTCCGCCTCCTGCGCCAGCGCCACCGTGCGCGGGTCGGGACCGGCGCCCCAGTAGCCGAGCTGCAAACCCAGTTTCAGATCCTTCAAGTTCAACTCCTCTTTTCAGTGTCGAGGCTTACGCTGCGCTGCCTGGCTACCCAGGCAAAGTGCCGCGCGAGCGCCGCGTCGGCCATCAATGCGTCCAGCGTGTTCAACTCCTGCGCAAGTTTCATCTCGTCGTAGAAGCGGTGAATACCTGCGTGGCAGTCACGGCAGATCATCACCCCCGCCGCAAGCGCCGCTTTGTCATAGCGCTTCCTGAAACGCGGTCGGCGGTGCATCTTGCGCGGTATCAGGTGGTGAAAGGTCAACGCGACGCTTCGCCCGCAGCAGGGGCAGCTACCGTCGCGACTCTGCCTGCGGCTGCTCACGCCGGTCAGAGTAGCGTTGCACGTGGAATGTGTGAAGCGCGTCAAGGAATTGACGCGACACCCATCTAAACTCGCCGGAGATTAGAGCAAGCACAGGGACAATGCTGCACAGCCGTCTTCTGGCCTGCCTGACGCTATGCCTGGCCCTCGGCGTCGGCGTCGTCGCCCAGGCCGATCCCGTCAGTACTCTTCCCCGCTATACCTTTGCCGGGAACGTCGACTATGTGGCGACGGGCGGCTCTCTGCGCACGGCAGCGAACGGCGTGGACGCCTGCAGCGTGGCAAATTCCGACACGGCGGCACTGAACGGCATCCCCGGCGGCTCCACGATCCTGGCGGCGTACCTGTACTGGGCAGGCTCCGGCCCCGCACCCGACAATGACGTTCGCTTGAACGGCACGCCGGTCAGCGCCTCGCGTACCTTCAGCGAAACCTTTGCCGCCGCTGGCTTCGATCTCGATTTCTTCTCCGGTTTCGAAGACGTAACCGGCCTCGTCGCCGGCAACGGCAACTACACGTTCTCGGATCTCACCGTAGAAACCGGCAACCTCGGGGGTGGTGCAAACTACTGCTCCTCGCAGACCGTGCTGTCCGGGTGGGGACTCATCGTTGTCTACGAGAACGCCACGGAGCCGCTACGGGTCATCAACCTGTTCGACGGTTTCCAGCAGTTCCGCGGCAGCCAGATCATCCTGAACCCGTCGAATTTTGTCATTCCCGCCGTGCCTATCGACGGCAAGATCGGCATCCTCAGCTGGGAAGGTGACACGAGCAACTCGACGCCGCTGGGCGGGATCACCGAGAACCTCGTGTTCGATGGGCAGAGCACCGCGCCTGTGGCCTTGACCGATGGTCTCAACCCGCTGAACAACCAGTTCAACTCCACGACCAATCCCACCGGCTCGGCCACCGAGTACGGCGTGGACCTCGATATCTACGACATAAGCGCCCGTCTGACCGCCGGCGACAGCACCGCTCAAACCACCTACTCCTCCGGCGGCGATCTGGTGCTGTTGAGCGTGCAGATCATTTCCGTCACCAACGCACCGGCAGCGGACCTCAGCATCAGCAAAACCCACACCGGCACTTTCAGCACCGGGGGCTTGAACCGGTGGAACCTCACCGTGAGCAACGGCGGTCCCAGCGCAGCCGGCGCCGTCACGGTCACCGACACGCTGGCCGCCGGGCTGACCTACCAGGGTTTCGCCAGCGCCGACGGCAACTGGGCCTGCGCCGCGGCGGGCCAGCTCGTGACGTGCACGCATCCCGGACCGGTCGCGGCCGGCGGCAACCTCGCCGCCGTCGCTATCGACGTGACCGCCGATGCCTCCACAGTGCCCGCTGTCGCGAATACCGCCACGGTCAGCAGTGCCACCTTCGATTTCAACGGCGCCAACAACTCCGCCGCAGATACCGCCAACGTGCTCGTACCGGATCTGTCCACCTCCACAAAGAGCGTGCTGGATCTGAACGGGGGCTTGGCGGAAGCCGGCGATACGCTGCGCTACACCATTACGCTGACCGAAACCGCGGGCGCCCACGTGGACGGTGCAACCCTCACCGACGTGCTGGCCGCCAGTCTCATCGGCGCTACCGTGACGGACACGGGTGGCGGCACCGATGCGTCAAGCCCCGGCAATGTCGTGGTAAACGATCTCTCTGTGGCAGCCGCGGGCAGCACCAACGTGGTGTTCGAGGCCACCATCGATCCGGCAACACCAGACGGGACGGTGATCGGCAATACCGCCGCCATCACCAATCCGGGCACCGGCGCCGTCACCAACGCGGCAGCTCCCGACCTCTATGTCGGTGGTTCCGGCGGACCAGCCAGCGGCATCAAGCCCCTGTACTTCGGCGACTTCTCCGGCAGCACCAACAATCCGGCGCTGCCGATGCCCATGAGCCGCATTCCGCTGACGACACCTTCCAGCCCGGTGCGGGTGCGCATCCGTCGTCAGGACAACAATCGCGTGTGGGCGCTGACACCCGCCCTGCAGGCGCCGCTCACCATCGACGGTACGGCGATCCCGGCAATCCTGCAGTTGCGGCGTAACAACAGCACGAGCGCCCGCAACGTCCGCATCACCATCGACTACGCGGGTGGCTTCGTGGGTTGTGTGAACGCCACGATCGCCGGCGGCGCCCTCAGCAACACACAGACACGCGAGTTTGCGTTCAGCGTGCCGCGCACGGACCCGGCGTGCGTGCCCACTGGCGCTGCTCCGCTGACCCTGCCCGCCGGGACGGTGCTGCGCGTCGCCGTGGACAACGAGCCCACGGTCGGCCCGACGGGCCAGGCGCTGTTCGTCTACCCCTACAACAGTGACATTCCCGGCACTTCGCGTATCGAGCTTCCTGCAACAACGGTGATCAACGTGGACAGCATCGCGACCGTCGATGCGCTCTTTCCCGGCGGTACCGCCCAAAGCGCGTTCACCCCGGGAGAAACCGTTTACCTGCGCAGCGTTGTGAGCGACCCGTTCGGGACGTTC
>CAZYYJ010000019.1:34814-67697 GCA_964651595.1 uncultured Pseudomonadales bacterium
GTCACCTACACGCTCCAGGACCCCAACGGTGTCACTCAGGCGTCCGGCGCGATGCCTGTGGCGCAGGACAGCGGTGTGGCAACCATTACAACCGAAGCGGCCTATGCGGTGCCCGCTGCGGCGGCTGCCGGCACCTGGCTGGTGACTGTGACAGCGGTCGAAGGCACAGAAGGCACCGTGCAACACACCGTGCAGTTCCCCTTCGAGGTGACGCTGGCGGACATCCGCCTGGACAAGCTGGTGGTGCCTCTGAGCGACCCGGTGACCGGCACCGACAATCCCAAGTCGATACCCATGGCGCAGATGACCTACATCATCCGTGTCACCAACGAGGGATCATCCACCACGGATGTGGATACACTTTTCATTCGCGACACGCTGCCACCGCAATTGCGCCTGTTTTTTGGTGTGGTGCCGGATCCCGTGACTTTCAGCGACGGCAGCCCCGCGAGCGGCTTGAGTTTCGTGTTCGGCGGCCTGGCTGATGGCGCTGACGACATCCGTTTCTCCAACGATGGCGGCAGCACCTTCGTCACGCCGGTTGTGGACGCCAACGGCTGGGACGCAACGACCCCCCGGATCAATTTTCTGGAAATCAACCCGAAAGGCGTATTCAACGGTACCGGGGGCGGCGGATCGCCGTCGTTCGAGCTGGAATTCCGCACGCGTATCGAGTGATACGCGGATCAGTCCGCCTCGAGCAGACTGTCCACCTTTTCCAGGAGCGCGGCGAAGCGGAAGGGTTTGGCCAGCACGTCGTGAGCGCCGAGCATCTCGGCAACGTCCAGCATGTTGAGGTTGGACGTGGACGTGCCGCCGCCGGAAATCACCAGCACCGGCATTCCGGGGTGCACGCGACGGACAGCCTCTATCACCTCGAGGCCATCGGTTTCCGGCATGAACAGATCCGTCACGACGAGATCAATCTGCTCGGCAGCAACCAGCGCATCGACGTCCCGACCGTTCTCCCGCGCCAGCACGGCGTGGCCGGCGGTTTCCAGCATGGCCGTTACCGTCGCGCGGATCGCATCGTCATCGTCGATTACAAGAATGGTTGCCACGAGCACTCTCGGGGACAGGACACCCCTCAAGTATAGACAGCGCTCCACGGCACGCCCGCGGACACCCTCGCACCGTGGAAGCCGTCAGCCCCGGAGCGTGATGGCGGTACGGTTTAGGAACCGGGCAGGTCTCGCCGTACCGCCGTGATCAACCGGTTTTGCAGGTGGACGGCAGATCCAGCGTGGGATTGCGGTCGAAAAATCCTACCGGGATGAGATGAAAGCCCGTGTATTCCACCGGCATCACCGGCCAGTCTTCCGGACGCGGCACGTGCGTCAGCGCCACCGTGTGCCACAGCACGAGGTCACAATCAGCGATGTCGCGATTGCCGGCCGTCAGCTCCGGCAGCCCCCCCTGACCCGTGTGCATGACCGTGTAAGGACCCGCCGCGCCCACCTCTCCTTCAGCATATGGGGTTGCCCAGACGTGATGGCGTCCGAAGGCGCCGCGTTGCCCCACGCTGGATTCCGGCGGCGCAAACAACGGTGGCGATGCCGCGGGCAGCAGCTTGTAGGCCACCGGTACGCCGAGGCCGTTGACGGATGCGCCGTTCACCACCTTCCAGTGACGACTTCTCTCCGGCGCGATGCAACGTTGCGCTGACGCCTCGTCTGCCAGCGGCCGACTCACAGACTGAAACTGCGTGCCATCCGGGTTGTCGGGGCCGGCAGGAAGCAGGGCGATCTCGTTCTCGAAGAGGCTGTTCGTCCCGCCATCCAGCTCCCAGTCCAGGCGGAAACAGAACACATGCTGGTGCACCGGCGACGCCAGGCGATCGCCGATGAGCGGAGCCTGCGCAGGGTTGTGCGTTGCCTCGGTAACGGCGCTGACACCGACAATGCCGGTGAGCTTGATCTCCATCTGGATGGTGCCATCCAGGTACAGATACCAGTAGAAGCCGTAGTCGTAGTTACCAATGGTGAAGATGGCGCTGATCACCAGTCGCCGCGACCGGCGCACCTCACTGGTCTGCGACTGCCCGTCGTAGTGTTTCCACTGAATGCCGTAGTCTTCCTCGTGCATGCAGATGGCGTTCTCGACCGTGCGCACCTTGCCTTCCCAGGTGACCTGATGCACGTCGAAATAGTGAATCTCGCCGAGGCAGTCACAACCGAGCTTCAAGCTGTTCACCAGCATGCCCATGTTGTACTCGCTGGCGTCCAGCACATGTTTCCAGCTGTGCATGGGATCTCTGTCGCCGTACGGCACGATCATCTCCGACAGCGCCGCACGGTAGAGCAGCGGCCGGTCGCGCAGCGACAGCCGGTGCAGCACAAGCCCGTGCACGGGATGCATGGACACGCTCAGCTCGTAACCCTGCCAGCGCACCGTGTAGCCGTCGACCTCAAAGCTGGGCCCGTCCGGCTGCGTGATCTCCAGGGCCTGCAGATCCTGGCGCAGGCTGGGTTGATGCTCGGCTTCGTAGCGCCCGGACTGTGTGTTCATGGGCACGATGCCGTGGTCTTCTATGGCCACGACCTCGCGGCCGGTGAGATCCACGTGGGCGATCAGCCCATGGATGGGGCGCGCATAGCCATTATCCGTGGCGTCTTCCCGCACAAAGGCAATGCAGCGAACGGCGCGGTGTCCCGGCGGAATGGCCGGGTGCGCGTAACCCCCGGCCGGCCACGGATCGATCTGCACCAGCTTCAACGCTTCTTCCGAGGCGACATCGACACCGCGGGCGGCAACCGCCGCGAGCCACTCGGCGTTGCTCTTGGTGAGCTCTACCGCAAGGCCCAGATCGGCATAGCCGTAGGGCGCCTGCGCTTCGAGGCCCAGGCGTTTCAGCGCCACCAGCGCGCCATGGGTCACATCCACGTCTGCAACGAAGCCGCCATCGGGCGTGCTGTCAGTACCCAGGAAACGCACGATCCTGGGTGTCACGGTGCCGGCCTTCACGTCTGCCTTGGCCGGCTCCGCCAGCCCCGAGGAGGCAAAATAGAGATGCTCGTCGGGATGCCCGGCGCGCAGGATCTCCACCGCCTGTTCGATCTCGGCGGCGCTCAATGGCGTGAACGGGTTGGCGGCATGGGCCGAAGCGGGCTGATTCATGATTGCGCCTCTCGTGAGGGGTTGTAGAAAGGTCGGTCACCAGCCACCGTTACCCGCCGCAACAGCCGGGCATGGGGCCAGTAGTCGCTGGCGGCGTAGTGCTGCACCGCACGGTTGTCCCAGAACGCGACCGCCCCCGGCGTCCACTGAAAACGGCAGGTGTATTCCGGGCGCCCATGCTGACTGAGCAGCTGTGCCACGAGCCTTTCAGATGCCTCAGCAGGCAGGCGTTCCCGTGTGCGCGGATCGTGCAGCGAGTCGTGGCGCAGAAATCCGCCGTGGATGTACAGCGCCGTCCTGCCGGTCTCGGGATGCGTGCGCAGAAGCGGATGGCTCACGCCGAAGGGAATGCGCGCTTTGAGCTCGGCCACGAGATCTTCGGGCAGCGCACCGCGGCCACGACCGAGAAACAGACGGTAGTCGTTGATGCCGTGCAGATGCTCGAGGCGCTCCCGCACCCCCGCGGGTAAACCGAGGCACGCGGCGTAGCTGTCCGAGAACAGCGTATCGCCCCCGTACGGAGGCACCTCGATGCACTGGGCAATGGAGCCGAGCGACGGTCGCGCCATCCAGGTAACGTCCGTGTGCCAACCGTTCTCGGTGCCCGGACTGGAGGGACCGTGGCGGATCTCCAGCACAAACGGGTTTTCTCCCGTCGCGCCGAACGGAAAAGCGTCCAGCGGCCCGAACAGGCGCGCGAACGCCACATGCTGAGCCTCGGAGAGATGCTGGTCGCGAAAGAAGATGACCTTGCGGGCAAGCAGCACCGCCCGCACGAACGCAGTTTCTTCAGGGTCGAGCGGTTTGCCGAGGTCGATACCGTGCAGCACCGTGCCCAGGGTCAGCCCGACGTGCTCGAAGCTGACCCCGAGGCGCCTGGCTTGTTCTTCCAGCGCGTCCGGCAGCGGCTGGTTGCCCATGCGTTCGTACTCGAGCGCAACCCCCAGACCGGTGCGATCGAAGGCAGGGAACAGCTTTTCCGGCGCAGGCTCTGCCGCCGATCGCCATTCCGCTGCCAGCCGGCGAAACTGCGTGATGCGATGTGCGCAATGTATGGCTGCCCGATTGTACTCGTGCTGGGCGGCGTCACCGCCGCCTTCCGCGAGGGCGTCGTCGGAGAATTCCCGTTCCGCCATGCCTGTCCCCCTGCCCAAGGCGAAGCCGCAGTATCCTTGCGGGACAGAGGTCTCGCAAGCCGCCTACGCTTCCGGCGGGGCGTTCCGCGTATCGCTACGCTCAAAACCCAGCAACGCCACGTCCTTGGGAAACAGCAGCGCCCAGTTCCACTCCAGGAACAGTCGCACCTTGCGCGCCAGGGTCGGTATGCGCCCGAGATAGAACGCCCGCCACATCAACCACGCGACGAAACCCGAAAGGCGTACGCTGCCGAACTGCGCAACGGCTTTGCGATGGCCGATGGCGGCCAGCTGACCGATCGCCGCGTACCGGAACGGGGCAGGCTCACGCCCGTTCAGCAGCGCACAGAGATTCCGCGCCAGATGATGGGCGTGGCGTACGGCGAACTGCGCCGTGGGCGCCGACGGGTTGCCGTCTGCATCTCTCGGAACGACGGCGCAGTCGCCGATGGCCCAGAGGTTGTCGGTGCCCACCACCCGCAGCGTGTCGTCACAGACCAACCGGCCCCGCCGGTCGGTCTGGGGTAACGCGCGCACGAACGGATGTGGCTCGGTACCAATGGTGCAGACGATCGAGCCACCCTCTACCCTCGCCCCACCGCGCAGCGTCACGCCCTCGCCATCGACGCTGGCCACGCGCTCGTTCAGATGCAGACACACCCCCCGCCGGGTCAGCAGCGCACCTGCGTACGCACCCAGTCCCGGGTCGAGCTCGGGCAGCAGGTGTTCGCCGCTGTGCACGACGTGCACCCGACAGTGGTGATTGTCGATGCGCTTGAACAGCGGGGCTGCGTCGATGAGCAGATCCTGTATCTCCCCGGCCACCTCCACGCCGCTGAAACCGCCGCCCACGACAACGAAGTTCGTCAGCCATTCGCGCCGCGCCGGATCCAGCGTGATAGTCGCCTCCTCCAGGCGTCGGATGACCTGGTTTCTGAGATGCAGGGCGTCGCCGAGGGTCTTCAGCGCCATGCCGTGCGCCTGCATGCCGGGCACCATGGAAACGTCCGCGCCGACCCCGCAGGCGAAGACGAGATGATCGTAGCGTACCGAGCCCTGCAGCGGGTTTCGGTAGTGAACACGCTGCGTGTCCGGGTCGATGCCGTCCACTTCCACCATGCGCATGCGGGTGCGTCGCAGGATGCTGCGCAGCGGTGCCACGACATGACCGGGCAGCACCGAGGCGCCTACCACTTCCGGCAGCAGCGGGTTGTACGTGATGAGGTTGGTTTTGCTGAGCAGATAGATGTCCCAGGGCTCGGGCAACCGTCGCTCCAGATCGCGGGCCAGGGTGACGCCGGCGAAGCCGCCGCCGATGACCACCACGTTTCTGCGCGAGTCGTCGTCCTCCGGCAGAACTGCCTTCGCCCCCATAGTTGCTGCTCCTGCTGCGCCCGATACCGGTGTGCGGTGAGATTCATCGGCGTGGATTTAGTTCCTGACCCGGTCAACGCCGCGCGCTGAGCGCCTCGTCACAAACTACCTACAATCCGCAGGCCCGCCTTACATCATCCGACCCTCAGCCGGTGTAAACTCACGCCCCGCTGGCGCTGCGCGTGCACGGTCTGGAGAAAAGCAAGCCAAATGTCATCCATCGAAGCAGCACGGGACGGCGCCGCCGGCCATCCCACACACCTTCATCACCTGCTCCGTCACGCCGCCCGTCTTCGTCCGGACAGCCCGGGCCTCATCTGCGGTGACGAGGCGCTGTCGTTCGCCGAGGTGGAACGGCGTGTGAACCACGTGGCTCGCGAGCTGCAGGCGCTCGGGCTGGAACCGTTCGACCGCGTGGCTATCTACGAGAAGAAATCCATCGAATTTGTGATCGGCTGCTGGGCCGCGGCGGCGGCCGGCCTGATTTTCGTGCCGATCAATCCCATCCTCAAAGCACGCCAGGTTCACCATATCCTCGCCGACAGCGGCGCCCGGGCCCTGATCACCTCAGAAGCCCGCGCTGCGACGCTGCGCGACGAGTACCCGCCCGACCTGGCTCACGAGTTGCTGGTAGAGCAGGCAGTCTTCGCGGGCGAAACCACGGACACACCAGAAGACCGCGGCACCCTGCCAACGGACCCGGTGGCAATTTTCTACACCTCGGGCAGCACCGGTGCGCCGAAAGGTGTGGTGCTCTCACACCAGAACATGGTTGTTGGCGGTATCAGCGTTGCGCAGTACCTCGCCAACTCACCCGAAGATACGATCCTCGGACTGCTGCCCTTGAGCTTCGATGCCGGGTTCAGCCAGCTCACCACTGCCATGGCGTCCGGCGCCGCGCTGTGCTTGCTCGACTTCCTGCTGCCGCGCGACGTGGTGCGCGCCTGCGAGCGCCACGGTGTCACCGGCATCACCGGTGTGCCGCCACTTTGGGTACAGCTCGTCACGCTGGACTGGCCTGAAGCCGTGGCAGGGCAGCTGCGTTATTTCGCCAACACCGGCGGCAAGATGCCGGAGACCACGCTGAACCAGCTGCGCAGCACCTTTACCAAGGCCAGCCCGTATCTCATGTATGGCCTCACGGAGGCGTTCCGCTCCACTTACCTCGACCCGAAACAGGTTGACGCACGTCCGAACTCCATCGGCAAAGCCATTCCAAATGCGCGCATTCACGTGCTCAACGAACAGGGCGAGCCCTGCGCGCCCGACGAGCCTGGCGAGCTGGTCCACGCCGGTCCGCTCGTATCCCTCGGCTACTGGAACAACGTGGAGAAAACCGACGAACGCTTCAAAGCTCTGAAGTCAGTGGTGAACGGTGTCGTCGTGGAGCAGCTTGCGGTCTGGTCGGGCGATCTGGTGACGCAGGACGCCGACGGCTTTCTCTACTTTGTGGGCCGCAACGACGACATGATCAAAACCTCCGGCTATCGCACCAGCCCCACGGAGGTGGAAGAGGTAGGGTATGCTTGCGCCGGTGTTGGCGAGTGCATGGCCTTCGGCGTGCCCGACGACAAGCTGGGGCAACGTATTGTGCTGGCCGTGGTGACCAGCGACGATGCCACGACGCAGGACGATCTGTTGACGCACTATCGTCAGCAGGTGCCGCTGTACATGGTGCCCAGCCACATCTGGTTGCTGGACGAGCTGCCGAAAAACAGCAATGGCAAGATCAACCGCCCGCTCGTGACCGAACGTTACGCTGAGCTGGCTGCCCAGGGAGACAATTCTTGATCGAATTCGCCGCACATGCGGGCAATCCCGACTTCGATATCGTCAACGGTGTTCTGACGTGTCAGGGGGAATCGCTCGAAGCCCTGTATCGGGACAGGAACCAGCCCGGCTATTTTTATTTCCGCGATCTCGTCGACGCGCGCCTCGCAACGCTGCGCCAGCACCTGCCGGACGCGTTGAAGCTGCACTATGCCATCAAGGCGAATCCGCACCCGGAGCTGGTAAGACACATCGCCCCGCGGGTGGACGGCCTGGACGTGGCATCGGGCCGCGAGCTCGAGTTGGCATTGACTACCCAGACACCTGTCAGCGAAATCAGCTTCGCAGGGCCCGGCAAAAGCCCCGATGAGATCGCCGCCGCGGTACGCGCCGGCATCACCCTGAACGCCGAATCTACCACCGAGATCGGGCGTGCGGACGCCGTGGCCGGTGACGACGGCCTCGCAGCACAGGTTGCCGTGCGTGTGAACCCTGACTTCGAGCTGAAAGCGTCGGGCATGAAAATGGCCGGCGGGCCAAAACCCTTCGGCATCGACGCAGAGCTGGTGCCGGAGATATTGCGATCATTCCCCGCCCACGCAGACTTCCGCGGCTTTCACATCTTCAGCGGCTCCCAGAACCTGCAGGAAGAAGCGATCATCGAGTCGCAGCAGAAAGCCGTAGCCCTGGCCCTTGCGCTTACCGCCCACGCGCCGAACGATCCCGCTTATGTGAACATCGGCGGAGGCTTCGGCATTCCCTATTTTCCCGGCGATAAGCCACTCGACCTCGCGGTGCTGGGCGCGGCGCTGGACGAGTTGCTGGGCGAATTCCACAAGGCGCTGCCCGAAACGGACATGGTCATAGAGCTCGGGCGCTACATCGTCGGGGCCGCCGGTGTGTACCTGTGCGAAGTCGTGGACAAGAAGGTCTCGCGGGGGCAGACGTACCTCGTGACGAACGGCGGGTTACATCATCATCTCGCGCTGTCGGGTAACTTCGGCCAGGTCATCCGCAAAAACTATCCGGTGGCGATCGCAAACCGCATGGACGATGACGATGTGGAACCCATGGAGATTGTGGGGCCGCTCTGCACACCCCTCGACATCCTGGGTGCCAGCATGCCGCTGCCCAGCGCCACCGACATCGGCGACGTGGTTGCAGTGTTTCAATCCGGGGCCTACGGGTTTACCGCCAGCCCGCGCAGCTTTCTGTCACATCCGGAGCCTATCGAGGTGCTGGTCGCGTGATACGGCTCGCCATGAGCCTGGCCGTCGCGGTCATGGCATGGCAGCCCGCGCCAGGCGCCGCAGAAGCACCACCGTTCCAGCGGCTCGCAGGGGCTGCCGCCATCGAGGAAGTCGCAGCCGGTTACCAGGCCCTGTTCACCTGCTCGGCGCACTTCTTCGCTGGCCGCCCCCTCGACGACATACTTACGGTGGAGCTCGTAGACATGCTGGGCTTCGAGCTGCCGCCGCCGCAAATCGACACGCGCCGGCAGCTGGTAACCGCCACCGATCACGCCGGCCGCCAGGCCGTCGCAGCTTACCGGCCGACCATGGGCTGCACGCTGCTGCCCCCTCACTGGGACGAAAGCGATACGGGTCGTCTGCCGAACATTGCCTACCCGGTTGCTCCCGACGTTGCCGATGTGCCGTTTCCCGCCGGCGACAAGGCCACCGTCCGCCCTGACCGCACGCAGCGGGCGTTGTTGAACCGCGCCTTCGACGGCGCCAGCTTCGGCGACGGTACCGTCACCGTCGGTGTCGTGATCGTCAAAGACGGCCGCATCGTCGGCGAGCAGTACCGCCCCGGGTTCGGCATTCACAGCGGCTATCGAACCTGGTCCACGGCAAAGAGCATCACCGCGACGCTGATCGGCATTGCTGCCCGGGACGGCGTTCTCGATGTCGACAAACCGGCACCGGTGCCCGAATGGCAGTATTTCGACGATCCCCGTCAGGCAATCACGTGGACACACCTGTTGCACATGTCGTCCGGGCTTTACAGCCTGGGCGCTGACACCAACGCCATCTACTTCGGCGGCCAGGACGTGGTGAGCGCGGCCACCACGACCCACCTGGAAGCTGATCCCGGCACCCGCTGGAAATACGCCAACAACGACACCCTGCTGCTGTTGCGGGCGCTCCGCGCCGCGCTGAACGACGATCTGCGTTATCTGCGCTACCCGTACGATGAGCTGTTTCACCGCATAGGCATGTACCACACGCGCATGGAAACGGACCATCAGGGTAACTTCATCGGCTCGAGCCAGGTCTATACCACCGCCCGCGATCTGGCGAGATTTGCGCTGCTGTACCTGCAGAAAGGCCGCTGGGAGGGAGAGCAGCTGCTGCCCGAAGACTGGAGCGATTTTGCGTCGCAGGCGGCGCCGGCGTTGCCGCGCGAGGCGGGCAAGCAGGGATACGCCGCGCAGTTCTGGCTGATGGATACGCTCGACGGCGTGCCCGCTGGCACGTACACCACCGCAGGCAACAAAGGCCAGCTGGCCACCATCGTACCCGGCCACAACATGGTCATCGTACGCACCGGTGTGGATCCCAACCGCAAACGCTGGGCGCACGACAGGTTCATCGCTGAAGTGCTGGCCGCGTTCGACTGATCCACCTCAAGCACCGACAACCGCCACCGCATACAACAACCCCAGCTCCACGCTCAGACCCGCCGTGAGCTGCAGGCGCAGCGGCAGGTACCACGGTGGCAATTCGTGCGCTTCACGCTGTTCCAGAAATTCGTAGACCAGCAGCGCCACGAGACCGGCAACAAGCAGCGGCACGCAGAGATCCACCGGCAGCAGCAGGGTGCCGGTCACCCAGAGGCTGGGCAGCACCCCGGCAGCGAGCCGCCGCACGCGCACGGCGGGCACAGTGGAACGCAGCGCAAAGCCCCACTGAATGCCGCCAAGAAAGGCCAGAATGGCGCCGCCGTAGACAATGCCGATACGGGCAGCGGTACCCGCCCACGGTGGTTGCAGCAGGCTCAGTCCGATCAGGATGGCCAGCGGCAGCAAGCCACCGTAACCGAGGCTTCGGGCGAAGCGGGACAGATACGGGTCGTCGGACAAGACAATCACCGGGGCGCACAGGAGCGGCGCAGTATGCCGCAGGCTGCGGGGCGCAGCCAGCGCGCGGGTGCGCAACCTTGTGATATGTTACCGGGCCATGATCGTTGAACGTGACGAGTTCGGTTTCGATGCACCTGCGCCACTAGGCCATCCGGCCCGCGCGGGTCTTCCGCAAGGTCACAGCACCGGCCCGGAACCGGGAGAACGGCTGCCGGCATTCGAGCTGTTTGATCAGCACGGCGAGCCTGTGGACTTCCATCGTCATCGCGCCGGCCGGCCGGCCGTGGTGGTGTTCTTCCGCTCGGCCGTCTGGTGACCCCCTTGCTGGACGCAGCTCGGGGAGCTGCGCGATGCTTACCATAAGTTTGCGGACGCCGGGATCGGGCTGTACGCCATCTCTTACGACGATCGCGAAGTGCTGGCCGCCTACGGCACCGAGCAGAACATTCCCTATCCATTGCTGTCCGACGTCGACTCGGCGGTGATTAAACGGTTCGGCATTCTCAACGATACCGTGCAGCCGGGCGACGCCATGCTGTACGGCATTCCCTACCCCGGCAGCTACGTCTGTGACGGGGACGGGGTGGTGATCGCCAAGTTCTTTCATGACACCTACAAAAAACGCGACAGTCCGGAGCTGCTCCTCGATGCCGCTCTGGGTCGCGTGCAGCTCGACCCCGACCTCCCCGGCGATCGCCGGGCAGATCCGGAGGTTGCCGTCACTGCCACCGTGCACGGTGGCAGGGGCACGCTCAGACAGGGAATCGTGCGCCATCTGGTGCTGCGCTTCGAGCTGGCCGACAGCCTGCACGTCTATGGCGCACCCGCCCCCGATGGCATGGTCCCGCTCACCATCGAGCTGTCCGGGCCACCCGGTCTCGTGTTCGAAGACGTTCGCCTGCCCCCCACGAAGCCGTTGCTTCTGGAAGGCATGAACCTGACGCTGCAGGTCTGGTCGGGCACCTTCGACGCCAGCGTCCCGTTTTACGCAACCGGCGAGCTTGCAAGCGAGACGCGTCCGCTGGAAACGCCTGCGGCCGCGATCGACATCCAGGTACGTTTTCAGGCGTGTGACGACAATACCTGCCTGCTGCCACGAACAGAGTCTTTCGAGCTTACCCTGCCTCTGGACGTGGTCGACGTGCCCAACCTCGGCGTGCACACCGGTCACGGCCAGCGCGAGGGGACGTTCGATGCATCGCCGCACTTCAGACGCCTGCTGCGACGCAAGATTCTGCGTCACCCGCTGGGATTTCTGCGCTTCCTCGTGAAAAACCGACGATTGCTTCGCGACGCGCAGGCCCGCCAGACCGCTACCCACCCTGGAGAAACACCCCCATGACGCAGCCAGACTATCCCCGGGATCTCGTCGGCTACGGCGCTCAACCACCGCACGCCCGCTGGCCCGACAACGCTCGGATTGCCGTGCAGATTGTTCTCAACTACGAAGAGGGTGCCGAGAACAGCGTGCTGCACGGCGACGCGCATTCAGAAACTTTCCTTTCCGAGATTATCGGCGCGCAACCTTACGCCGCGCGGCACATGAGCATGGAAACGCTGTACGAATACGGTTCCCGCGCCGGCTTCTGGCGCCTGCACCGCCTTTTTACCGAGCGCAAGGTGCCGATCACGGTGTATGGCGTTGCCATGGCCCTCGCCCGCAATCCCGATGCAGTTGCCGCCATGCTCGACGCCGACTGGGAAATCGCCTCACACGCCCATCGCTGGATCGACCATCAGTTCATGCCCGAAGATCAGGAGCGGGCCGAGATAGCGCAGGCCATCGCCGTGCATACCGAGGTCACCGGCAGCCGCCCTCTCGGCTGGTACACCGGACGGGACAGCCCCAACACCCGCCGCCTGGTCGTGGAAGCCGGTGGTTTCCTCTACGACGCCGATGCCTACAACGACGATCTGCCCTACTGGCACCCGGACTATGCCGAGCACCTCGTCATACCGTATACGCTCGACGCCAACGACATGCGTTTCGCCACCCCCCAGGGATTCAATACGGCGGAGCATTTCTTCACCTATCTGCGCGACACGTTCGATTACCTGTACGCCGAAGGGGAGACCGCGCCGAAGATGATGAGCGTCGGGCTGCATTGCCGCCTCGCCGGGCGCCCGGGGCGCGCGGTGGCTGTGCAGCGGTTTCTGGATCACGTGCAGGCACACGACAACGTGTGGTTTGCGCGCCGCATCGACATCGCCCGCCACTGGCAGTCCGAGCACCCGCCCGGCAGCGCTTAGCCGCCGGGCTGCGCCAGGTAACTCAGCAGCTCAGCCCGCTCGTCGGCCGTCATCTGCGTGAGATTGGCCAGCGGCATGAAATTGGTCTCCAGCGACGTCACCACGCGCGCCCGATGCGGCAGCAGGTCTTCCGGCAGGTCGAACACCAACCCCGCCGGCGGCGCGCTGTAACCCGGCTGGGTGGGCTGCAACGCGTGACAGCCGGTGCAATGCCTGGCAACGATCCCCTGCAGCTGCCCCACGTCCGCCGTGGCGGGCCGCACGACGGCGTCTGTCCTGCCCGTCAGTGTGGTGAGCACCACCAGCGCTACACACGCCAGCGCCGCGCCAGCGAGAATGAGGGGGCGGTGCCGACCGGCGTGTTTTTCGTTGAAGTAATGTCTGGCATAGGCGGCCACCAGCGAAAAGGCGGCTACAAACAGCCAGGCGTGCGGGTGCCCGTAAACGAACGCGGCATGGTTGGAGAGCATGCAGAACAGCACCGGCAGCGTGAGGTAGTTGTTCTGCGTAGAGCGCAGCTTGGCGTTCCCGGCAAGATCCACCGGCGGCTCGGCACCCGCCTCTACCGCCGCCACGAACGCTTTCTGCGACGGAATGATCACCAGAAACACGTTGCCGGCCATGAAGGTGGCGAGCACCGCCCCCACGTGAAGAATGGCTGCTCTGGGGGCGAAGGCCTCGAAGGCGATCCAGCTCAGCAGCAGGGTATACGCCGCCATGAAGGTGAGTTGCGTCGTCAACGTCTTCGTCACCCGGCGCATCACAAGCTCGTAGACGGCCAGCGCCCCCAGCAGATAGAGCACGCTGCCGGCAACCGCTGCGGACGCGCTGCCCGCCCAGTGATCGCCGCCCACGAGATACGCGTCCGCCTTGACGTAGTAGATCACGATCAGCAGCGCCGTGCCGCTGAGCCACGTGCTGTAGGCTTCCCACTTGAACCAGTGCAGCCGTTCGGGCATCGGCGTCGGATGCGTGCGGTACTTACCCACCTCGTAAATGCCGCCGCCATGGATCGCCCAGAGCTCACCGCCGATGCCGCGGCGAGCGCGGCCGGCGGCAGGGGTCTGCAGGGACAGGTCCAGCCACACGAAATAGAACGACGCGCCGATCCAGGCGATGGCAGTGATGACGTGGAACCAGCGCAACAGGAAGGTGAGCCAGTCGACTGCGAGATCCATGCTCACGACGTCGCCCCCTCGCGCTGGTAACGGAGCGCTCCGCCGACGTAGGTGCGGGCGACGGCGTGCTCGGCGCCCAGAAACATGCACGCAAACAGGCGTTCGGTCAGCGTAGCGGCGGAGGCTACCCGCTCGGCCAGCAGCGAACCGGCGGCGGGGTCGAGCACCACGAGGTCGGCGTCAGTGCCGGGAGCCAGGGTACCGATACGATCCACGAGACCGAGCGCCTCAGCGCCACCCCGTGTCAGGGCATGGAACGCGGCGAGCGGATGCCAGCTTCTCCCTGTGAGCTGTGCCGCCTTGTAACCGTCTGCGGCTGTCGCGAGCATGGACAGGTGCGTACCGCCACCCACGTCCGAGCCAACGCCCAGGGCGACGCCATGCGCTTCCACGCGCTGCAGCTCCAGCAGGCCGCTGCCGAGAAACAGGTTTGACGAGGGGCAGAAGGCAATGGCCGCCCCGGCGTTGCGGAGCCGGCTCAGCTCGTCGTCCGAAAGATGGATGCCGTGCGCGAATACAGAGCGATCTGTGAGCAGACCGTGACGCGCGTACACGTCGAGGTAGTCGGCCGCCTCGGGAAACAGCGTCATGGTGGCGGCAATTTCATCCGGATGCTCAGAGATGTGCGTGTGTACGTATACGTCGGGATGCTGGCGCACCACCTCTCCCGCAGCGGCAAGCTGCTGCGGCGTCGACGTGATGGCAAAGCGGGGCGTAACGGCGTAAGCCAGGCGCCCGCGTCCATGCCAGCGTTCCAGCAACCTGAGCGTGGCGCTGCACCCGTCATCCTCGTCCAGCAACGCGTCCGGGGCGTTACGATCCATCAGCACCTTGCCGGCAATCATGCGTGCTCCGGCCGCCTCGGCCGCTGCAAAAAACGCTTCGGTTGCGTGTTCGTGCACCGTGGTGAAGGTAAGCGCGGTGGTCGTACCATACTCGAAGAGCCGCGCCAGAAATCGCTCCGCCATGGCCTGTGCATGGTCTTCAGCTGCAAAGCGCAGCTCCGCGGGAAAGGCGTAATTGTCCAGCCAGTCCATGAGCTGCAGGCCATAGCTGGCAACGATGGTCATCTGCGAATAGTGCACGTGAGCATCGACGAAACCGGGCATGATCAGCCCCGGGCGCAGATCCTCGACGGCGGCCAGGTCGCCGCCGTCGCCGACAAAGGCGTCCACCGGCAGCACTGACCGGATACGCCCGTGTTCCAGGCTCACCACCGCGTCTTCGTGATGCTGCACGCCCGGATGCTGCTCGTTGTCCGGGGGCGCGCTGAAGCTTAGCGTGGCGCCACGCAGGTGCGTCAGCTCCGCCACTCAACTGCCCCGGTAGGTGGAGTAGCCGTTGCGATTCACCAGCAGCGGAATATGGTAGTGGCCGATTTCCTGCGGCTGGAAATCGACACCCACCTCCGGGTACAGACAGCGCTCACCGCGATCTGCATACCAGGCGCCGGTGGCAAAGGTGACGCGCAGAGCGTCGCCGTGATCCTCCAGGGACCAACCGGTGACACGGCCGTCTTCGTTCGTCGCGTCCTGCGCGAGAATTTCCACCTCGCTGCCCATGCGGCGCGACAGCGTTACCGTCATGCCGGCTGCCGGCCGCCCCGATTCGAGATTGAGCACGTGGCTCGAGATCGTGATCATCACACCCCTTCGTCAAAGTGCTGCGTGAGGCGCAACCGGGTGATTGCCGCCTGCTCACGGCTGGCATTGACCAGCTCCGTGGCGCGGTCGTTGTCGATGCGGCCTTCCAGCAGCGCCAGCATCTCTTCAGCGCTTCTGCCGGTGGCACACACGATGAAGATAAAGCCGTGCCGGTCGGCATATTGCACGTTCAGCGCCGCCAGCGCATCGAGCGTAGCGTCGCTTGCTGTCAGCACCTGCCCCTGCTCTGCATGGGCGGTGGTTGCGTATTTCGCCCGCAGCACCTCGCGATCACCAATGAGCGGGTGCGCAGCAAACGCCTGCAGTCGATCATCCTCCGCTACCGCATCCCACGCAGCCCCGGCCACGGCTGCCAGCGCGCCCAGATCGTCATAGGGTCGCCCGTCAACGAGTGCGGCGGCCCAACGTTCGCTGCCGCAGAAGTGCAGCGCCGTGGCAAGCGCCGCGTCGCGGCTGGCTGCATTGAAAGCCTCCAGGGCGTGGGTCACTGGGTCTCCTTGTGCGACGGTACCAGCGCACTTTTCACCTGCTGCCAGCTGAGCCCCTGCGGGGCCGCGGCGCGCTCCTCGAGCTGCAGCAACTCGGTGACGATCGACAGAGCAACCGCCAGCGGTTCTTTGCGCGCCACGTCGGGCACGCCCACGGGGCAACGCACCATCGCCAGGTCGGTGGCGGTGAAACCGTCCTGCGCAAGGCGGGCCGCAAAACGCTGCCACTTGGTGGTCGAGCCAATCAATCCCACCGACCGCGCACCCGCGCAAAGCAGTGCCGCTACCAGCTCGTAGTCGAGCTGATGATCGTGTGTGAGGATCAGCTGGTGTCCCTGCGGTCTGCGTCCGCGCACCCAGCCAACGGGGTCTTCGCACAGCAACGCGCCGCCGATCGCCGCGTCGGCGCGATTGTCCAGCCAGGTGACCTGCGCCTGCAGCTCTTGCAGCAGACGCACCACCTCGCGACCCACGTGCCCGGCGCCAAACACGGTGACCGACAGCGTGCTGGCCGCAAAGGCCTCAAACAACACCGTCATGCTGCCGCCACAGCACTGCAGCGCCGCTGCCGCGAGGGGAAAGTGCTGGATCCGCTGTTGCGCGCCGCCCTCCGCCAGCAGACGCCGGGCTTCCTCGATGACCAGCCACTCCAGCTGACCTCCGCCAAGCGTGTCGTGCACGGCAGCCCCGGTGACAACCAGCTTGGCGCCTGCATCGCGCGGCGTGGAGCCGCTGGTGGCCAGCACCGTCGCCAGCACGTACGCCTCGCCTCGCCCCGCACAGAGCGCCGCCGCGTCGGACCACCGCAGGGATCCATGAGCCATCAGCTGCGGGCCTCCTGCACGGCGTCGTAAACTGCTTCGGGCGTGGCCGGCACCCGCAGCCGCGGCAGCCGTGTACCGGCCGCGGCGCACGCCTGCCGCAGCGCACACCAGGCCGAGATGGCCAGCATCAACGGCGGTTCCCCTACGGCCTTCGACCGGCCCACGGTCGGTTTCGCGTTCGGCGCGTCATACAGGGCCACATTGAAAACCGGTGGACACATGTCCGCGGTGGGAATCTTGTAGTTGGCCGGGCTGTTGGAGGCAAGGCGCCCGGCCTCGTCCCAGACGAGCTCCTCGGTAGTGAGCCAGCCGAGGCCCTGCAGATAGCCGCCTTCGATCTGGCCCATATCGATGGCGGGATTCAGGGACGCGCCGGCGTCATGCAGCACATCAGCGCGCAGGATCTGATACTCGCCCGTCATGCAGTCGACGGCCACCTCCGTCGCAGCGACGCCATTGGCGTAGTAGTAGAACGCCTGGCCCGTGCCGCTGGCCTTGTCGAAGTGAATCTCCGGCGTGGCATAAAAGCCCGTGGAGGAGAGCGACACGCGGGCCAGAAAGGCCGCCTGCACCAGCTCATCGAACGCCAGGACAAATTCCCCGGCCCGCGCAAAGCCATCGGCAAACTGCAACTCAGCGGCGGGGCTGCCGAGCTCAGCCCGGGCAAAGGCGCCGAGCCGCGTTTTGATCGTCTCGCACGCATTCAGAACGGCCATGCCGTTCAGATCCGTACCGGCGGAAGCGGCGGTCGGCGTTGCATTCGGAACCTTGTCGGTACGGGAAGGTGTGTGCGTTACCCGTTCCAGGCCAAGGCCAAACGCGCCCGCGGCGATCTGACGGATCTTCGTATGCAGCCCCTGCCCCATTTCAGTGCCGCCATGGTTCACCTGCACCGTGCCGTCCCGATAAACGTGCACGAGCGCGCCGGCCTGATTGAGGTGCGTCGTGGTGAAGGAAATACCGAATTGCACCGGGGTGAGCGCAAGGCCTTTCTTCACCTCGGCATGCGCCGCGTTGAAATCCGCCACCGCCCGCTGACGGGCATGATAGTCCGCAGTTGCTTCCAGCCGTTCCAGCATGTCTGCCAGCACCAGCTGCTCCACACGCTGCTGGTAGGGGGTGACGTCCGCGCCGGTGCGGTAGAGATTGCGCTTGCGCACGGTCAGGGGATCTACCCCCACCGCAGCCGCAATCTCGTCCATGGCCGCTTCGATGCCCACCATGCCCTGAGGTCCGCCAAAACCGCGAAACGCGGTGTGGGAAACCTGATGCAGGCGTCGATGGTGACCTTCGAGCTGTACCGCGGGAAAGAAGTAGGCGTTGGTGGCGTGAAAGAGAGCGCGATCGACGATGCCGCTGGACAGATCCGGGGAGTGACCACAGTTGCCATGCAGCTCGATGCGCCCCTGCGTAAGCACGCCGTCGTCGTCGAAGCCGATCTCGTATCGCCAGTCGAAACCATGCCGTTTGCCGGTCTGCAGCATGTCGTCGTGGCGCGGCAGCCGGTACTTCACCGGGCGGCCGAGGCGCGCCGCAAAAAGTGCAGCCAGGCAGGCAAAGCCTCCGGCCTGGGATTCTTTGCCGCCAAAGCCGCCGCCCATACGCGGGGTGATCACCACCACCTTGTTGAGCGGCAACCCCAGCACCTTGGCAATCTGATGCTGCACCTCGTCTGGATGCTGCGTTGACGCATACGCGGTGATGCCGCCGTCGTCCTGCGGCTGCGCGAAGGCAACCTGACCTTCGATGTAGAAATGTTCCTGGCCACCGATGGAGAGCGATCCCTGCACCGCGTTCGGTCCGATGGGCGCGAGGGTTTCGGCGCCCCAGAAGCGGGATGGCAGCACCGTGCTGTCCGCAGCAATGGAAGCATCGATCGAGAGAATCGGTGCGAGGGCTTCCACGTCGTAGCGGGCCAGGCGCACCGCCTGCTGAGCTGCCCGCTGGCTGCGGGCGGCCACTGCAAACACGGGCTGACCGTGGAACTGGATCTCCCGGCTGACAAGCAACTCATCGCCTGGGAACACGGGGCCCACGTCCAGCTCACCGGGCACATCGCCCGCCGTGATGACGTCCACCACCCCCGGCGCGGCGGCCACGTCTTCGAGGTGCACCGCACGGAGACGACCGTGGGTGTCAGGCGCATAGCCCGTGGCGACGTAGAGCGCGCCGGCGGGCAGCGCAATGTCGTCCACGTACCGGGCCTGACCGGTCACGTGCCCGACAGCAGACTCATGCGGGGTGTCGAGGCCCATGGCCGAGGGCGTTTGCGTACTCATGCGCTGACCGCTTCCCACAACCCCGGCGCGCTTCCGTCACGCAACTTCAGCAAGGCCTTTTTCAACAACGCGCCCGTCATGGCGCGCCGGTAGCTGGCCGACGCGCGCACGTCGCTGATGGGGTTCACCCCCGCGCCCGCCTGGCTCGCGAGCTCGTCTATGCGGGCATCTGAAAGCGTCGCAAGCGAAGTACCAAGCAGAGCATCTTCAATGGCTGTGAGGCGTACCGGTGTCGCGGCAACCCCGCCAAAGGCAACGCGGGCGACCGTGACACGTCGATCGTGACCTTCTGTCTCCAGCAGGGCCGCGCCCATGACCGACGATATGTCGTCCTCTGTACGCTTGCTGATTTTGCCTGCCGCCAGCGACGCCCATTGGTCGGGCATGGGGACGCTCAAGGACGTGAGCAGCTCGTCCGCTGCGAGCTCGGTTTGCTTGTAGCCTTGATAAAAACCCGCCAGCGGCACGGTGCGCACGGTACCCTCGAACGATGTCAGCTGCAGCTCGGCGTCCAGCGCCAGCAGCAGCGGGGCCCAGTCCGCGATCGGCGATGCGTTGGCGATATTGCCGCCTACTGTGCCACGGGCGCGGATCTGCGGAGAGCCGAAACGCTCGAGAATCTCCACGATCGCGTCACAGCGATGATCAGGCGCCGCAAAAAAGCTCAGCAGTTCGGCGTGGGTCACCGCCGCCCCGATGGTCAGGCGATCGCCCTCCACATACAGCGCCTTCAGCTCCGCGACATTCGTCAGGTCGACGATGCGGGCATAGTCCTGATAGGCCTGCGTCACCGTCAACCAGGCATCCGTGGTTCCTGCCGCCAGCAGCACCGCATCGCCGGACGCTGCCGCATCGCGGCAGCACGCCAGCAGCGCATCGAGGGTGCGGGGTATTGCGTAGGGCGCAACGGCATCGCTATCCGCTTCCGGCGCATCGAACAACCAGTCGAACGGCGGGTCATCCTCGACGGGCCCTGCACTCTGCGCCGCTGCCAGGATCGGCCGGTAACCCGTGCAGCGGCAGAGGTTGCCGCTGACGGCCGCGACCGCGGTGTCCCGATCGAGCACAGCCATGTCCCCTGCCGCCCGCCGGGCCAGCCGTTCGCCCACCATGGCCATGACGAAGCCCGGTGTGCAGAAACCGCACTGCGCGCCATGCATGTCCGCCATGGCCTGCTGCACTGGATGCAGGGTCTCGCCGCCCACGCCGTCGACCGTCAGCACACACCCCCCGGCAACGGCGCCTACCGGCGTGATGCAGCTGTTGAGCGTGCGCACCGTGCCATCCGCGGGGCCGACCGCCACCACGGTGCAGGCGCCACAGTCACCGGACGCGCAACCCTCCTTGGTGCCCGTAAGGCCGAGCTCATCCCGAAGGTACGCCAACAGGCTGCCACACAGGGCTTCCCGGGGCACGTCGAGCTGCTGATTGTTGACCACGAGTCTGGCCATGGACACTGTCTCCTCAAGCAGCCCCAAGCCTGCAAAAATCTGGCCAATTGGTCAACTAATGGCAAAGCGATTACCATGAAGTGAATCTGTCGGGACACCGAATTCATTGGCGACACAGTTCGATCGAAACCGCACACCAACGGGCGTATACAAGCCGGGGCGTATCCGCGACGAAAACCTGCAGCGCATTCTGACTGCCGCCGAAGCAGAGTTCGTCGCGCGCGGGTACCGGGGCGCAACCATCCAGGCCATCGCTGACCGCGCTGGCCTGCCGAAAGCCAACGTGCACTACTACTTTCGCAGCAAAGCCAATCTTTATCGATCGGTGCTGGACGACATTGTGGCGCTGTGGAACGTGCAGTTCGAGCAGATCAACGCCGATGACGACCCCGCGGTGGCGCTCGACGGCTTCATACGCGAAAAGCTGCGCCTGTCGTTTACCCATCGACGCGCATCCAAGCTCTTTGCCATGGAAATCATCAGCGGCGCGCCCCACCTCGACAATTACATCGCAGCCAACGTCCGTAAGTGGGTGCGAAGCCGTGCCAGGGTGATCCAGAGCTGGATGGATCGCGGCCTCATGGCACCGGGTGACCCCGTGCAGCTGATCTTTCTGATCTGGGCTTCCACGCAGCACTACGCCGATTTCGACACGCAGGTGCTGGGGGTCATGAACCGCCGCGACTACGACAAGAAGAGCATGGCTCGCATCAGCGATTTCCTCAGCACGACGATTCTGCGTGGCTGCGGCCTGGAGCCACCGAAGCAGAGCGTCTGATCGTGAACCGCTCCGGACGCTGGTGGATCAGAGCTCCCCTGATCAGCTTCGACCCCGTCGATGGCGCTGCGAGCGACGGTGGCCTGGTCGTAGCGGGCAACACCATTGAAGAACGGATCCCCGCGGGTGGGGCACCCACCAACCCGGTAGATCACGAGCTCGACGCGCGCGACTGCGTGCTGCTGCCCGGGCTGATCAATACCCATCATCACTTCTACCAGACGTTGACACGCGCTTACCGCCAGGCGCTCGGCAAGCCGCTGTTCGAGTGGCTCACAGCCCTGTATCCCGTGTGGCGTCACCTCACGCCGGCCATGATCGACGTCAGCACGCGGCTCGCGTGCGCCGAGCTGCTGCTGTCGGGCTGCACCACCAGCGTTGACCATCACTACGTGTTCCCGGACGGTCTGGAGGACGCCGTCGATCTGCAGGCCGCGGCAGCGGGGGCGATGGGCCTGCGGGTGGTGCTGACGCGCGGGTCCATGAGTCTCGGGGAACGCGATGGCGGCCTGCCCCCGGATGCAGTCGTGCAGGACGACGAGACCATTCTCGCCGACAGCGAACGCCTGATCGCGCGCTGGCACGACCCCGCTCCGGAGGCGATGTGCCAGGTTGCTCTGGCCCCCTGCTCACCGTTTTCCGTTCGCCCGGAGCTGCTGCGGGATACCGCGACGCTCGCTGCCCGCCACGACGTCGGCCTCCATACCCATCTGGCCGAGACCGAAGACGAGAACACCTTCTGCCTGGAACGCTTCGGCCGCCGACCGCTGGAACATCTGGAGGCCTGCGGCTGGCTCGATGCGCGGACGTGGCTTGCCCACGGCATCCACTTCACCGCTGCCGAGCTGACCCGCCTCGGCACTGCCGGTGTGGGCATTGCCCACTGCCCCAGCTCCAACATGTTCCTGGGCTCGGGCATCTGCCCGGTAGCCGAGCTGGAGGCAGCCGGCGCAAACGTCGGCATCGGCGTGGATGGCTCAGCCTCCAACGACAGCTCGAACATGATTCAGGAAGTGCGGCAGGCCATGCTGCTGCAGCGCCTGCGGGCGGGTCTCGATGAGCCTGCGGGACTGCCGGCCGCGCAGATCGCCGGCCACGAGGAGGCGCTGGCCTGGGCAACCACCGGCGGCGCCAGGCTTCTCCGGCGCAATCTGCTGGGGCGCCTGGCGCCGGGCAGCGTCGCCGATCTGGCGCTCTTTTCGCTGCGCGAAACACGCTTCAGCGGAGCAGACGATCCTCTGGCGGCGCTGCTCACCAGCGGGGCGCACCAGGCCGCCCACGTCATGGTGAACGGCGAGTGGCGGGTTCTCAACGGCAGTCTCGCGAACGCCGATCTGGAGAAACTCATGGCACGCCATCGCGCGGAAGCTCGTCACCTGACTGGTCTCGTTACCAGCTGACGTGAACCGGTGCGAAGCCCTCAGAGCAACGCAAATTTCACCGCAAAGAGCCCGGCCAGCACGTATACGGCCAGGGAGCACTCCGACGCCTTCCCCGCGGCAAGCTTGATTGCCAGATAGCAGATGAAGCCGAGACCGATGCCATCTGCTATGGAGTACGAGAGCGGCATCGCCAGGGCGGTGATCACCGCGGGTGCCGCTTCCGTGACATCGTCCCAGTCCACATCCGCAATGCTGCGCGCCATCACCGACGCAACGAACACCAGCGCGGCGGCGGACGCAAAACCGGGCACGCTCTGGGCCAGAGGGGCAAACACGAGGCAAAGAAGAAACAACCCGGCCACCACCACGGCGGTCAAGCCAGTGCGACCGCCGCTTTCCACCCCGGCGGCACTCTCCAGATAGCTGGTCGTCGATGACGTTCCCGCCAGAGCGCCGAACAGGGTGGCGCTCGAATCGGCCAGCAGGGCGCGCGACAAGCGCGGCAACCGTCCCTGTTTATCCAGCAGCTTACCGCGCGTGGCCACGCCGACGAGGGTTCCGGTTGTATCGAAGATGTCCACCAGCAGCAGAGACAGGATGATCGTGAGCATCGAGAGCTGCAGCGCGCCCGCCAGGTCCAGCTGCAGCAGCACCGGTGCCGGCGACGGCGGCGGCGCAAAGACGCCCGCAAACTCCGCCTGTCCGGTCACCCAGGCGAGCACCGCCATGGACATGATGCCGATGAGCACGGCGCCGGTGACACCACGCGCCGTCAGCGCAGCTATCAAGGCAAAACCGGCAATGGCTGCAAGCGGCCCGAAGCTCGTGAGATCACCGAACGCGACGAGCGTGGCCGGATTCGCAACCACAATGCCCGCGTTCTGCATGCCGATGAAGGCGAGAAACAGGCCAATACCCGTGGAGATACCCAGTTTCAGATTTCGGGGAATGGCGTTGATGATCCATTCGCGAACGGGCAGTACGCTGATGATGATGAACAGCACGCCGGAAAGACACACAGCCCCGAGCGCCACCTGCCATGTGTTACCGGCGCCCACCACCACCGCATAGGTGAAGAACGCGTTCTGCCCCATGCCGGGCGCCAGTGCCACCGGATAGTTCGCGGCAAGGCCCATGACAAGCGTCCCGAAGGCCGCGGCCAGGCAGGTGGCTACGAACACCGCGCCGAAATCCATGCCCGCGTCTGCGAGGATCGACGGGTTAACGACCACGATGTAGGCCATGGCGAGAAAGGTTGTTATGCCGGCAAGGCATTCAGTGCGTACATCCGTGCCGCTTTGTGCAAGCCCGAAGCGTCTATCTAACCAATCGCCCAACGTAACCTCTCAAACTGTCTGCTGCGGGGCTGACAAGCAAGCAACGGGCCAGCCACCCAGGGTGCCCCGAGGCTGCCTCGGGCAGGCAACTGTGCACCAATGTGGTTCGGCGCGCACCGTTTTCAGGCACGGCGCCGCGCAAATCCTGGCCAACACGTCAAGAAAGCGAAGCCCGGTGGTCCCATCCGTGGCATCATTCTTGCTGCTTTGAACAGATCGATGAAAACAACCATCGCCTCGCAAGCTACAACAGCGCAGATGCATGCACCAGGATCGCCCGAAGGCCCAGCCGACGCTGGCGTGCTGCTGTTCGGCCTGAACGAACGGCCACCGCTGCCCAAGGCGACTCTGGCAGCGGCCGCACACCTGCTCGCCGTGGTGGCAAGCATCGCAACCGCCCCGCTGCTCATCGCCCGAGGCCTGGGCCTGGCACCGGAGCTGACGAGCTACGTCATCGCCAGTGCGCTCATCGTTTCGGGGCTGGCCACGTTTGTACAGGTGTATCGCATCGGCCCCCTCGGCTCCGGCCTGCTTGCCATCCAGGGCACCAGTTTCTCTTTCATCGGCGCAATGATCTACGCGGGAACGCTGCTCCGCGACGGCGGCGCCAGCGATGCCGACGTAGTGGGCATGCTGCTCGGTTCCGCCGCTGCCGGGGCGCTGTGCACGGTGGTCGCCGGCTGGTATGTCGAACGGCTGAGACGCTGGATCACCGTCAACGTCACCGGGACCGCAATTTTTCTGCTGGGTCTGACGCTCGTGGGGACTGCGTTCAACAATCTCATGGGCACCGTGGAGGCGGCCCGCACAACGGGTGGCAGCGTTACGCTCGTGTGGCTGCAGGCCCTGTTGGTCATTGGCGTCATCGGTGTCTGTGCCACACGCAGCAACCCGTGGCTGCGCCTCGCGGCGATACCGCTCGGCCTGGCTGCGGGCCTCACGTTTGCCGGCGCGTACGGAGGACTGGCGCCCGCGCAGTTCCCCGACGCAGCCCTCGTCACCCTGCGCTGGCTGCCGTTCCCGCTGAGCTTCGATCTCGGGGTGTTTCTCATTCTGCTGCCGGTCTTTCTCGTCACCATGACGGAAGCCATCGGTGATCTCACGGCCAACTCCGCGCTTTCGCGCCAGCCGGTCAGCGGCCCGGCCTACTGGCAGCGCATTCGCGGCGGGGTGATGGCCGACGGCTGCAACTCGGTGCTCGCGGCCCTGGCCGGGACCTTTCCCAACACGACCTTCAGCCAGAACAACGGCGTGATCCGGCTCACCGGTGTCGCCAGCCGCTACGTCGGCTACATGGTCGCCGCGCTGCTCGTGCTGCTTGGCTCTCTGCCGTTGGTTGGCGCGCTGTTTCAGCGCCTGCCCGGCGGCGTGCTGCACGGCGCCACGGGTTTGCTCTTCGCCATGATCGCCCTGGCCGGGTTGCGTATCGTACGCACACAGTCCCATCCGGCCCGCGGTATGAAAATTCTGTCCATCAGCACGCTCATCGCGCTGAGCTTGACCTTTGTTCCCGCCTTCGCGGAGAGCGCCGGGGCACCGATACCTGCCTATGGGGCCATGTTGCTGCAGTTTCCCGTCGCCACGGGTGCGCTCGTCGCAGTGCTCTGGGAGGCCACGACCTCATGATGCCCGCCCCGGTAAAGCAGCGTCTGGCAGCCGCCGAGCGCATCATGGCGCGTTGCGACCACCTCGCGGCGTGCTCCGAGGCGGCCGAACACATCCAGCGGAGTTACCTCACGGCGGCACACACGGCGGCCAACGAACTCGTTGCGGAATGGATGAGCGACGCGGGCCTGAGCGTCCATCGCGACGCTGCCGGCAGCATCATCGGCGAATCGCCGCTGGCGCGCGCCGCGACCCTTGCCCTCGGATCTCACCTGGACACCGTGCCCAATGCCGGTGCCTATGACGGTCCCCTCGGCGTGCTGCTGGCGATCGAAGCCGCCGCCGTGCGCGACTGGCATGCGCTGCCCTTTGCGCTCGAAGTCATCGGCTTCGGCGAAGAGGAAGGTGTACGGTTCGGCACCACCATGCTGACCAGCCGGGCCCGGGCCGGAGTCTGGGACGCAACGTGGTGGAGCCTGACCGACGCCGCAGGCACATCGCTGGCTGAGGCATTCCGCCAGTTCGGCCTCGATCCCGACCGCATCGCCGAGGCGTGTCCGGCCAAGGCGTTGCTCGGGTACCTGGAGGTGCACATCGAGCAGGGGCCGGTGCTGGAACAGCTCGGCCTGCCGCTTGGCATCGTCACCGCCATCGTTGGCGCGCGGCGTTTCAATTTCACCATCACCGGTAAGGCCGGACACGCCGGTACCGTACCCATGGACATGCGTCAGGACGCCCTGCTCGCCGCCTCCCGGTGTGTGCTGCTGGTGAACGAGCTGGCCCGGGAACTGAACCTCGTGGCCACCGTCGGCGCCATGCGCGCGCGGCCCGGGGCCGTCAACGTCATCGCCGGCGAGGCAGGCTTCTCGCTCGACGTTCGGGCCCCCGACAGCAAGCTGCTGGACACCTTCCTGCAGCGATTTCTCGACCGCGCCCAGCCATGCCTCATGCCCGGCATGACGCTCACCCACGAGCTGACGCACGATGCGCCGGCCGCAGGGTGTGCCCCGGGTCTGCAGGCTGCCCTGGGCACCGCGGTGACCAGTCTGGGCCTGCCGCGACACGACATGGTCAGCGGCGCCGGGCACGACGCGATGGTCATGGCAGAGCTCTGCGACGTGGGCATGCTGTTCGTGCGCTGCGCGGGCGGTGTGAGCCATCATCCGGACGAGGCCGTCACCACGGAGGACGTGGCCTGGGCGCTGACGGCCCTGGAATCGACAATCGACAATCTGGCAACCCGACATGACTGACAAACCAATCCACACAGGCGTCAGCCGCACCGCGGTGCACGCAAATCACGCTTTGATCTGCCCCGAGTCGCACGTACCCGTCACGTTCCCGGGCTGGGTCAACGCCACGGGCGTAGTGCTCATCGCCCCCGAGCTGGGGGCAAAGTTCACGCAGTTCATGGTCACCTGCGAACCTGGCGCCGAATTCACCCCGTTGCGCGCCAGCGACGAGACGTTTGCACTGGTCATGACCGGCGAGGCCACGCTGTCCTTCGACGACACCACCTGGTCGCTGGCGAGCGATGACTTCGTCGCGCTGCCGCCGGAGACCGCCTGGCAGGTCAGCAGCGGTGCGGGCGCAACGCTGCTGCTTTTCACCAAGCCCTACGTGAACCTGGGCGGGACCGCGCCCGAGCCTCTGCACGGCAGCCTGGGCGCTGTGCCTGCTGAACCTTTTCTGGGCGACCCGGCGGCGCTGCTGCAGGTGCTGCTGCCCGACGATCCGGCGTTCGACTGGGGCATCAACGTGTTCGAGTTCGCCCCCGGAGGCACCCTGCCGCAGGTGGAGAGCCATTTCATGGAACACGGTCTGTACCTGCTGAACGGGGAGGGGGTTTACCGACTCGGCGACCACTGGTACCCGGTCACGGCGGGCGACACGATCTGGATGGGGCCGTACCTGCCGCAATGGTTCGCCGCCACGGGCAAAACGAACAGCCGCTACATCTACTACAAGGAGATGCACCGTGCCCCCATCCTCCCTTGAAGCGCTCGCGGTCGATGGCGAGCGCCTGCAGGCCGAGCTCGACGAGCTGGCCACGTTTTCTGACGCACCGCCGCCCGCGGTCACGCGGGTGCTTTTCACGCCCCGGGATCTGGAAGGCCGCGCTTACGTCAAAGGCCTCATGACAGACGCAGGTCTCACCGTACGCGAGGACGCAGCCGGCAACATTTTCGGCCGCTGGCAGGGACGCAGCGATGGCGCCGTCTGCACCGGGTCGCATTGCGACGCGATCCCGCACGCCGGCAAGTACGACGGTACCGTCGGTGTGCTCGGTGGCGTGGCCGCCGTGCGGGCGCTCAAGGCAACCGGTTTCGCGCCGCAGCGCAGCATCGACGTGGTCATGTTCACGTCGGAAGAACCCACCCGTTTCGGTATCGGCTGTGTCGGCTCGCGGCTCATGGGCGGCGCGCTGGCGCCGGCAGCCGTCGATGCGCTGCTGGACGACGACGGCATCACGTTCGCCGCGGCCCGCGAAGCCGCGGGCTACCACGGCGACCTTGCCGGCGTGGAACTCACCGACGACAACTACGCCTACTTCGTGGAGCTGCACATCGAACAGGGCCCGGAGCTGGAACGCCACGACACCGACATCGGCGTCGTCAGCGCCATCGCCGCGCCGGCATCTTTCAAAATCAGCTTCGAAGGCGCGGGTGGCCATGCGGGCACTGTCCTCATGCCCGTGCGCCAGGACGCCCTGGTTCCAGCGGCCCGCCTGATCACTCTGGCCGAGACGCTCGCCCGCGACAGCGGCAGCCCGGATACCGTTGCCACCTGCGGGATGGTGGAGGTGCACCCGGGGGCAATCAACAGTATCCCGCGACGCGTCACGGTGAGCTTCGACATCAGGGATACGGATCTCGACACGCGTGAAGGCATCGTCGCGGCCATAAAGGCCGAAGCGGCTCAACTCGCGGATGCGCGAGCCCTGACTGTGTCCATAGAGACCATCAACGCCGACCCTCCGGCCGACGCCCACGCCACCATCGTCGCCAGCGTGGGCGCGGCCTGTGAGCAGGAAGGTTTCAGTCACATGCCGCTGGTCAGCCGTGCGTACCACGACGCACTGTTCGTCGCCCGCAAAGTGCCCATGGGCATGATCTTCGTGCCGTCAAAAGACGGCATCAGCCACCGTCCCGATGAGTTCACCACCACTGAGGAGCTGCGCAAGGGCGTTGTCGTGCTGGCACGCACGCTCGCTGATCTCGCCGGCGCAGCCTGAGGAGCAGAAGATGAGCAGCCCAACCCTGCCGGAGCTCGAACGCGAAGCGCGTATGGGTGCACGCGGCACCGCGCTGGTACGCGACATCCCCGAGATCGACCTCACGGACTTTGCCGCGCGCAAGGCCGAAGTTACCGAAGCGCTGTGGCAGGCAGCCACCGCCTGCGGTTTCTTTCAACTCGTGAACCACGGCATTCCGCTGGACCAGATCGAAACCGCGTTCGCCACCACCGAACGTTTCTTTGCCCTCGCGCAGGAAGCGAAGGCGGCGCTACCGCTGGCACCCGGCACAAACGCGGGCTGGGAATACATGGCCCAGATCCGCCCGTCGACGGGCGAGCGCGACCGCAAGGAGTCTTATCAGATCACGCTGCCGCGCATGGCAGCGCTGTGGCCGGAACTTGCGGGATTCAAAGCCACCATGCTGGCTTTCGAACGGGCGAACTGGGCCGTTGGCATGCAGGTGCTGAGCTGCTTTGCAACGCGGCTGGGCTTTGCCGAAGACTTCTTCACCGAAGCCCACGACCCCCTCGGGGCCGGCTATCAGAGCACGCTGCGCCTGCTCCACTACCTGCCATTGAACGATGACGAAAACCCCGAGGAAGTCTGGCGCGCGGGGCCGCACACGGACTTCGACTGCCTCACGCTGCTGCACCAGCAGCCAGGCCAGGGGGGGCTGCAGATCTGCCCGGGCGCGGAGGCCGAAAGCCTGGCCTGGACCGACGTCGAGCCGAAGCCCGGTGTCATCACGTGCAACATCGGCGACATGCTCATGCGCTGGAGCGACGACGAGCTGCGCTCTACGCTGCATCGCGTAGTAGTGCCGGAAAATGGCGCGCGCTCGAGCCGTTACTCGCTCGCATTCTTCTGCCAGGCGAACACCGACACGCTCATCGAAAGCCCTCGCGGTACCTACGAAGCCATGACCGCGGACGCCTACCTCAAGCAACGCGTGGCCGCGAACCGCCTGTGAGATCCACGCCGCTCACGGTTGCCGCCCTTCGCAGCGCCTACGCAGCCGGCGACACCACGCCGGACGCGGTCCTGGCAGCGTCGCTGCAACGGGCAGACGACCTGGATGCTCACAACATCTGGATCCACCGCCTGGAACAATCCGCCCTGCAACGCCAGCTGCAACGCCTCACGGATCTCGACCCGGCAACCCACCCGCTATGGGGGGTACCGTTTGCCGTGAAAGACAACATCGATATTGCCGGTCTCCCCACCACCGCCGGCTGCCCGGCCTTCGCCTACACGCCTACTGCATCGGCGCCCGTCGTAGACAAGCTTCTGAACGCTGGCGCCATCGTCGTTGGCAAGACCAACATGGACCAGTTTGCCACCGGCCTCGTCGGCACGCGTTCTCCCTACGGCGCGTGTCAGAACGCCGTCGTGCCGGAGTACATCAGCGGCGGCTCCAGCTCCGGTTCCGCCGTTGCGGTGGCGCACGGTCTGGTGGCCTTCGCTCTGGGCACTGACACCGCGGGGTCGGGCCGGGTACCGGCGGCGCTGAATGGCCTGGTGGGCCTGAAACCGTCCCGGGGACTGCTGTCCTGTCGCGGCGTGGTGCCCGCGTGTCGCTCCCTCGACTGCGTGAGCGTGTTCGCCCGAACGATTCACGACGCCGCAGAAGTGCTGGATGTGGCGCAGGCCTTTGACGCCATGGACCCCTTCAGCCGCGCCAACCCGTTTACCAATCACGCCATGCACGCCGGGCGCTGGACGGGGCCTCTCACCCTCGGGGTGCTGCCCCCCGACCAGCTCGAGTTCTTCGGCGACGAGGCCTTTGCTGCGGCGTACGCGGCCTTCCTGGCACTGCTGAAGGCCCATGACGTCACGCTCGTGGAGGTGGACTACGCACCCTTCGCGGAAGCCGCGCGGGCGCTGTACGAGGGGCCGTGGGTCGCAGAACGCTACCTCGCGATCGAAGCGTTCATCGCCACCCGCTCCGAGACCATGCTCGAGATCACTCACCGCATCATCGCACCTGGCGCAACCGCCAGCGCGCGAGACCTGCTGGCCAGCACCCATCGTCTCGCCGCTCTGCGCCAGCAGTGCCTGGCCAGCCTGCAAAGCGTCGACTGTCTCGTGACGCCCACGCTCCCCCGGGCGTTCACCCAGGCGGAGGTGGCGGCTGACCCGCTGGACACCAACAGCCGGCTTGGCCACTACACCAACTATATGAACCTGCTCGATTTCGCGGGCATAGCGGTACCGGCGGGACATACCCGCGGCGGCGTACCGTTCGGCGTCACCCTGGTCGGCGACCGGTTTACGGATCGCAGGCTGCTGGCCGTAGGCGCTCTGATCGAATCGTGGCAGCAGGCAACCACAGCCCCATCCAACGCCTATGGCGCGCCGGAAACCGTGGATGTCGCAGTCTGCGGTGCCCATCTGGACGGGTTGCCCCTCAACTGGCAGCTCACCGAGCGCGACGCATCGCTCGTGCGGCGCACCGAAACCGCCCCCGCCTATCGCCTGTACGCCTTGCCCGGCGGCCCGCCGTTCCGCCCGGGCCTGGTGCGCGTTGCCGACGGCGGGGCCGCCATCGAGCTGGAGGTGTGGCGCATGCCGGCCGCTGCCTTCGCCAGCTTTGCCGACCGCATTCCCGCGCCTCTGGGCTTCGGCCGGGTGATGCTGGCGGACGGCACCGACGTGCAGGGTTTCCTCTGCGAAAGCCATGCCCTGGACGGTGCCGTCGACATCACCAGCCATGGCGGTTGGCGCGCCTATCTCGCCACCACTGCCGCCTGAACCGGAGCTGCCATGAAACACACACCTTTCGACGCCGAACGCTGGCTGGACACCACCGCCCCGGCGCTGGGTCTGCCCATCACCGCCGAACAGCGCCCGGGTGTCGTGTTGAACCTGGAGATCGCCGCACAGATGGCCGCCCGCCTGCTGGCTGTGCCGCTCGACGACACCATCGATCTGGCACCCGTCTTCCAGCCCGGCGCCCACGGCACCGATGCTTGAGCAGACCGCCAGCGCTATCGCAGCCGCCGTCACCGCTGGCGATCTGAGCGCCCGGGAAGTTGTCGACACCTGTCTCCAGCAGTTACCGGCGAAGGACAAAGGCATCAATGCCTTTACGGCCAGCTACGCCGACCGCGCGGCCGCCCAAGCCGCTGCCGTCGACCAGCGGCTGGCAGCGGGCGACGTGCTTCCGCTGGCCGGGGTACCCTTCGCCGTAAAGAACCTGTTTGACGTGGCGGGCCACGCAACGCTTGCCGGCTCACGGATCAACGGAGACGATCCGCCGGCAGCCCGCGACGCGGTGCTGATCCAGCGCCTGGAGGAGGCGGGCGCGATCCTCGTGGGCTCGCTCAACATGGGCGAGTACGCCTACGACTTCACGGGAGAGAACGCGCACTACGGACCGTGCCGCAACCCCTGGGATACGGCCCACATGGCGGGCGGTTCTTCCTCCGGCAGCGGCGCCGCCCTCGCCGCCGGTACCGTGCCCCTGACCCTGGGAACCGATACGAACGGCAGCATCCGCGTGCCCAGCGCCTTCTGCGGCGTCTGGGGCCTGAAACCCACGTACGGTCGCCTCCCGCGGACCGGGGCATTCCCTTTCTGTGACAGCCTGGACCACGTCGGCCCTCTCGCCCGCAGCGTTGAGGACCTTGCCACAGCCTACCGGGCCATCGAGGGGTACGACGCCGGCGACCACGCCTGCGTGCGCCAGCCACCCATCGGGCCCACGCCGGAGGGTGGTCCTCTCCGCGTTGGCGTCGCCACGGGATATTTCCGCACCGGCGAGTTTCCCGCGGCAGAGGACGCCGTGAGTGCCTGTGCCGACGCCTGCGCGGCAGCGGGGTGGGACGTCTGCGATGTCGACCTGCCGATGGTGCCCGAAGGGCGCGCAGCCGCCTTTGTCATTACCAACGTGGAGAGCGCCCGGCTGCACCGCGCCCGTCTCATGAC
>CAZYYJ010000020.1:0-67262 GCA_964651595.1 uncultured Pseudomonadales bacterium
GGATTCGTAGCCATCGTGCACGGCAAGCTGGTCGTCGGGCGCGGTGGCCAGGTAGAAGTGCGTGTCGAAACGCTTGGGCATCATTTCCGGCGTGATCCAGTGGGCGAAATGCACCAGCTGGTCGCAGGCGAGCCGCAAACGTTCGCTTTCGACGAAGCTCTTCAGGGTCAGGCTGCCGTCGTTGAGTGCTTCCCGGCAGTGCTGCAGCTCGGCGAGGCGGGCGCCGTCGATGAGCGAACCCGCCTCGGTGTACGCCAGCAGAATGCCACACTCTTCGAAAACCTCGCGTATGGCGCTGACCTCGATGGCACGCATGGCGGGCGCTTCGCTGGCGCCGGCGAGGTAGGGAATCAGCGCGTCGTCGAAATCCTGCTCGTCAGCTTTACCGCCGGGAAACACGAGGGCGCCCGAGGCGAAATCGATCTGGTGATGGCGGACGACCATGAACACTTCCAGGCCGTCCTGCTCGTCCTCACGTAACAGCAGAATGGTGGCGGAGGGAACGGCGGGTGCGATGGTCTTTTCGCTCATGAAGCATCCTCGTGGTGACATGCAGGGCTGTGCGGACGCTGCTTTGACAAGACGCCCAACAGGGCTTTCGCACGGTGACAGAGCATGTTCGCTTATGCACGACCCTATGGCAAACTGCCGCTGGGAGAGAGGGCAGACGATTGATTGATGGATATCCGCACTGAGCGCATGCGGCTGGTGCCCATGCAGCCGCAACATGTCGATGCCATGCACGCGCTGAGCGTGGACCCGGACGTGCGGCGCTATCTGTACCAGGGCAAGATCATTCCCATCGAACAGGTACAGGACATCATTCAGACGAGCGAAGCGTGTTTTGCGCGCTTCGGCACCGGCTTCTGGGCGCTGTTCATCGACCTGGAAACGCATCCGCTGCACGGGGAGTTTGCCGGCTTCTGCGGTCACCGGCTGTTCGAGGACAGCCAGGAGATGGAACTGCTTTTCGGCATGAATCCCCGAGTGTGGGGCCACGGCTTTGGCGGTGAAGCGGCGCGCGCAATTCTGCGGCACGGGTTCGAGCAATGCGGCATCGAGCGAGTGATAGCAGCCACCGACACGCCCAACCAGCGGTCTGTGCGCGTGCTGCAGCGCCTGGGCATGTCGTTTCGCGAACGCCGCGAATGGCATGGCCTGGATACGGTGTTCTACGAGCTGTCCGCTGAAGAATTTGCGGCTGCTTGAGTGGCTGTTGCGCAGCTCACCGTCGATTTTCACCTGCCCGGCTGCCGGTCGCTCAAGGACAAACGCCGTCGCGTGGCCAAGCTGCGCGACAAGTTCGGCAAGCAGACCGGCGTGGCCGTTTTCGAATCGGCGCATGCGGATGATCTCTCGCGCAGCCAGTGGACGTTTGTAGCCGCCGCATCCAGCGCGACTGTGGTTACCCAGGCTCTGGCTGACGTGGAGCGCTACGTAACGACGGCCGTGGACGGCGAGGTGCTGGACCTGAAGCGCGACTGGATGAACTGACGCGCATGCCGTTCGCGACGGTGCTGGCGGTGGCGGTGCTGGTTGCCATGGGCCTTGGCGGCTGCGCCGCGGACGAGCTGGAGGCGGGGGACCACTATCTGTCGAGCCTCGGAGACGCCCTGGACCGCCCCATCAGCTGGCAGGCTGAGAACCTGCCGCCTTTCCCCCGCCCCCGGTCATTGGCCCTGACCATGCCGCGCACCACCATAGACGTGGTGGAATTTGCGCAACTGCACAGCTGTGATCTCGGTGGTCTGATTGGCGCCCGCAACAGTGCCCTCGGGCGTGTGCAGCAAGCGAGCACCGCGCTGGCGTACGAAGTGGCATGGCTGCGGGTGGCTGCAACCTGTGAAGGTTTTGACTGGCTGCCTGCGGCAGTCGCGGAAAAACGACAGCGTCTGCCGACGCACGTGTGGAATGCCACCTTCGCGGGGCCCGAGCTGGCACAGGCCATGGGGCTTGCGGCGGGAACGTCCGCGTCCGTGGTGGCGGCGGCACCGCTTCTGGATCTGGCCCGGCTGATAGAGGACGTGCTGGTTCGCGAGACGCTACCGGCAGATCTGGAAGAGCGATTGCGGCGCCTCGCGGCGCTGCCGCTGGGCCAGCGGCGCAATGGGTGGGCGCGTGACCGTGCGCGGCTGGAGGCAGCAACGGCGGCGCTGATTCAGCGTGAGCCTCCGGTCTGTCTGTCGGGCAAACCGACGAACCGCAGCCTGCGCGTGGTAGGGGTGATGCACCGCTTCTATATTGATGAGTGGCAGGGACAGCTGGCGGCCGGGGTAAGAGCCGACGAAGCCTGGCTGGCGGGCTTTGATGAAGCCCTGGCGCCGTTGCGTGAACTCGCGCCCGACGCCTTCGAGGCCTTCTACCGGTCGACGTTCGATGCCGCCGATGCGTCCAGCGAGTGGGCACGGACGAAGTCGGCCATTGTCAGGCACGCGCAAGCTTGGCAGACTTTTCACGAGGGCTGCGGCATGCGGGTTGGCGAGCGTTGACCACGTCGCAGGTTCAGCGAGGAAACTGGCGTAACGGTAAGGACGAGGCAGTGATGTCGTTAGTCGTTGTGCTTCTAGTGGGAGCTTTGGCGTTTCTTTACGTCACCTCCAACCGACGGGCGCGAAAAGACTGGATCCGCAAACTGGATCTCAAAGGTCGTTGGCATTGGCAGGACGGCGATGCAACGCTGGTGCTGACAGGCGGAGTGGACCGGGGACAATTCGAGCTTCGGGAAGGTGGCAGGGTCCGGCGTGGATTCTGGCAGGTGCAGGGTCATTTCCTGTGCCTGCAGCACAGCAAGCGCGGGGAAGGGAACGGCAAGGAAGTGGCTGCCAATGGTGAGGAGCGGCTGGATCTGCATTTCTTCAAACCCGGCAGCATCGGTCTGGAAGACGAGCACGGGCAGCGTCGCATCTACGTCAAAGAAACCAGCAACGTCGTGCAGCTGAAGTCGCACTGATGCGGGCCTGCGGCACGCCTTGAGCTTCTGGTCGAAGCTGAGCCGGCGGAGGCGCAACAGCCTCCTCATTGTGGTGGTTGTCCTGCTCATCGGGCTGCTGCAGCTCTCTCCGCCACCCACGCGTACACCCACCGCCTATTTCACCGCTACACCGCCCCTGGTGATTGCGCACCAGGGCGGCAACCACCTGCGTCCGGGCAATACCATGGCCGCGTTCGAGCACGCCCGCGGGCTGGGCGCCGACGTGCTGGAGATGGACCTGCATATGTCGCGCGACGGCACCGTGGTGGTGATTCACGATGCCACTGTGGACCGAACCACCAATGGCACGGGGGCGGTGAGTGCGCTGACTCTCGCCGAGCTTGTGGCGCTGGACGCCGGTTTCCACTGGCCCCTGCACGACAGTGCGGCGCCGCTGAACGGCCATCCCTACCGCGGAGAGGGCCTCACGATACCGACGCTGGAGGCCGTGCTGCGGCGTTTCGATCAGGTGCGGCTGCTGCTGGAGATCAAGCAGGCAAAACCGCCGATGGAGGCTGTTGTGTGTGCTCAGCTCACCGAGGCAAACCGCCTCGACGACGTGGTGGTGGCGTCCTTTCACCATGACGTGCTGGCCAGCTTTCGTGAGCTGTGCCCAACCGTGGCAACGGGGGCATCGTCGCGGGAAGTGGCCTGGTTTCTGCGGCTGCAGACGCTGGAGCTGACCCGCATGTTCCGTGCTCCTGCGCTGGTGCTGCACCTTCCGGCGCGGCGCGAAGATACGGATCTGCTGGACGAAGCTGTGGTCCGAGCCGCGCAGCAGTGGGGGTTGGCCACAGAGTTCTGGACAATCAACGACCGGGACGGCATGCGGCGGGCGATACGCGCTGGTGCCCATGGCGTGATGACCGACCGGCCCGATCTGCTGCTGGACGAGCTGGGGCGGATGCCCGCGCCCTGAGACCTGGCAGGTGACGTGGTACCTGAGGCGCGGCCCCCGTACAATGCGCGGCTTTCCCTCAGGTGGAACGGTTTCTTGAACGACGACCTCTGGCGACGCGTGCTCAACCGGGTGCTGGATCTGCTGCCCGACGAGGAACGCCTCGACTGGCAGCGCGACCGGGCGGCGGTATGGCGTGATGATCGCTGGCGGGGCCGCTTCGTGGGTCATGCGAGCATCGATCCCGTCAGCCTGCAGGACCTCCTTCATCTCGATCACCAGAAAGCAACGCTGGTACAGAACACGCGACAGTTCGTGCAGGGCCTGCCGGCCAACAACGCGCTGCTGTGGGGTGCGCGGGGAACCGGTAAGTCGTCGCTCGTGCATGCCGTGCTCAACGACTTTGCTGACGACGGTTTGCGTCTGGTGGAGGTGCGCAAGGAGGAGCTGGCCGCGCTTGCGGATATTGTGGAGCGCCTTGTTGCCCAGCCTTACCGCTTCATCGTGTTCTGCGATGACCTGTCGTTCGAGGCGGGCGAAGCGTCCTATAAAGAACTCAAGAGCGCGCTGGAAGGCTCAATTTTTCGGACCGCCGGCAACGTGCTCATCTATGCCACGTCGAATCGCCGGCATCTTCTGCCCGAGTACATGAGCGACAACCAGCAGACGCGTGTTGGTGAGGTAGGCGAACTGCACGAAGGTGAGGTGGTGGAGGAGAAGATTTCGTTGTCCGACCGCTTCGGCTTGTGGCTGTCGTTTTACGCCTTCAGGCAGGACGCTTACCTCGATGTGGTGCGCCACTGGGTGGGCGCCCTCGCCACCGCGCACGATGCGAACCTCGATCTGGACGACGAAACCATGCGTGCGGAAGCGCTGCGGTGGGCCCTGGCGCGTGGTGCGCGCAACGGCCGCGTAGCGCAGCACTTTGCCCGACACTGGGTAGGTCAACGCCTTCTGGGCGCTGGCGCCTAAACCCCCTGACCCTGATAACCCTCCGGAGAGCGATAAACTCATGAAGCACTGGATTGCCCTGGCCGGGCTGCTGGCCTTGACTGGCGCCTCAGCCACTTATGCAGACGTCGTGGTGCTGGACAACGGCGACCGCATCAGCGGAACCGTGGACAGCATGGACGGCAGACGCCTGCTGATTGAAACTCCCTACGCAGGCGTGGTGGCCATTGCCATGAGTGCCGTGGTGCAGTTGGAAACGGACGCGGAGTTCGACGTGGCCACAGACGACGGCGTAGTAACGGGCCGCTTCGAAGGCGGCGCGGTGGTGCCCGCTGACGGTGCTCCGGTGGCCGTCGATCTTGCGTCGGTGAAGCGGATTGGTCAGAACCGTCTGCAGATGCCGGAGTTCACGCGGGAATGGAGCTCCCGCGCAGACGTCTCCTATTCGCTGTCGAACGGTAACTCGGATACCGAGAGCCTCAATACGCTCGTGGAATCGGTGCTGAAGCGTGAGCGTGCCGAGCACAAGCTGTCGCTGCGGATCGACACCGAGGAGGCGGAAGAGGAGCGCACCAAGGACGTGCTGGACGTCGACTACGGGTACAAGCGTTTTGTGTCAGAACAGTGGTATGCGTCCGGTAACGCGGAGTACTTCCGGGACGATCTCAAAGGGATCGAGCAACGGATTACGCTGGGTGCCGGCATGGGTTATCAGTTCTGGGACAACAGCTTCGGCGCGCTGTCCACGGAGCTTGGGGTAAGCGCGGTGAACGAGGAGCTGGAAGGTGAAGATACCGAAACCAACCCCGCGGTGCGCTGGGGCCTCGATTACAAGCGCTATCTGTTCGCCAAGCGCGCGGAATTGTTCCACCAGCAGTCGGTGCTGTTCATTCCGGATTCGGATCGCGGAGAGGTATTGTCGTCCTCCACCGGTCTGCGCTATGCGCTGAACGATCGCATCGACACCGCCGTGCGGGTGGATGTGAACCACGAAACGGATCCGCCGCCGGACAACAGCAAAACGGACGTGACCTACACGCTGGGGATCGGGATCAAGTTCTGAGCTACGCGCGCGCGGGTTTGCCCAGCGCGGCTTCCAGACGTGTGACGTCCTGGGCCACGGCCTCGTCCAGGGCCTTGCCCACGAGTGGCGGCAGCTTTTGGCACAGCGCCTGGGCCTGATACGCAAAGTTCAGCGCCTGCTTGTAGGCGCGCACGTTCTCGGCGTCTTTGGCCGCCTGCCGGGCGGTTTCAACGGCCATCTGCTGGGCCGCAAACTGTGCAGCGGCGCTGGCGATGTCCGCCTGCTTCTGCTCCAGAGCCGAGGTTTTTGCAGCGCCTTTGAGGATGCCGGACAGCCGTTCCAGAGCCAGGCTCGCTTCCCTGCGCTGCTGCCGCGATCGCAGCGTGTTGCGTGTCATTCCAGAGGGTAAGCGGTTCAGTCTGGCCAGGCGCTGCTGAACGAAGTTGAGGTAGGGATGCCGCGGGGCCAGGCCGTTGAGGATCTGCACGTGGTGGCTTATCAGCAGCACCAGACCACGTCGCAGGTCGCGGGTGATGAGCACGTCGGGCACCTGCTCCAGCGCGGTGAAAACCTCGTGAATGAGCCCCAGAGAGCGACTCAAACGCTCCCCGGTGCGGCGCGCCCGCGACCGACGGGACGCGAAGTAAAGGGCAATGGTGATGGCGATGCTCGTCGCGAAAACGGCGGGAATCACGATCCAGGCGGTGGTCACGGGCTACTCCTTGGTACAGCTTGCTCTCGAAGTGTAGAAGAGGGTTCGCAACGCGCCATGCGACGAGTGAAGGCCTGCCATGGCGGGATCGTCATCTGCTTGACCTGCGTGTGAGAGTCTCATTAGAATGCGCGCCTTCCGCGGCATAGGGTCGATGCTGTGGAGGTTTCCTGCGCTGGTTCGCCGGCGATCTGCGTCCCCTTCGTCTAGAGGCCTAGGACTCCGGGTTTTCATCCCGGCAACAGGGGTTCGACTCCCCTAGGGGACGCCATTCTTCCAAAATGCCGTGGCTTAAGCCGTCTGTAGACACTATTCCTAGGCACCTGCGGCCTTTCAGCATCAAGCAATATTCTGCTTAGGTTCACTGCTGCTGCGCAATTGTTCCGCGAGTCGACGCTCTACTGAATTGCGAACTTGTGAGCGCCGTTCCTTTCGACGTCCAAGCCGCGCGTTGGGTGGTGTTCTCCCATCCATCGTGAATTGGCGCCTTTTGCAACAACTTTGGCGGGAACGGCAGGCCCAGCGATTTAACCTTACGACCAATCGAAACTACACCACTCGAATTGGAGAACAGGCATGTCGCTCACTGAAGGCAAAAACAAGGTCACTTTCAAATCTTTCGGCGTGAGTCTGGCTGGCGATCTGTACCTGCCAGATGGGTTTGCGGAGAGCAAGACATACAAAGCCATAGTGGGGGCGAGCCCGTTTCCGCAGGTCAAAGACCAGATTCCGGCAACCTACGGGCCGGAAATGGCGGCGCGAGGATTCATTTACCTGGGATTTGATTATCTCGGTATGGGGGACTCCCCAGCGCTGCCTGGTGAGTTCAAGCAGTCACGCTACATGTTCCGGTTGATCGAAAACACCTGGGACGCTGTTTCGTACCTTGGAACGCTTCCTTTTGTCGATGAGATCTATGGCTTAGGGGTATGCCAAGGCGGTTCGATCATTGCGTCCGCTTCCGTGACCGACCATCGGATAAAGAAGATCGCCATGGTGTCCGGCATGATGGCGGCGGATGCCTTCCAGTGGGGCGATCGGAACATCGTCAACCAGCAGATTGATGCGGCAAATGCCTCAGCGCAGAAGATGTACGAAACTGGCGAGCCTGACTACGTGAACACAATTGGCTTGGATGACAGCCAGTCCAGGGAAGAGTTCGTCGGATCCGGGGTTAATCCGATGGCTGAGGATACTTACAGCTACTACGGTCGTGACGGGGTGAAAGGGCCAGTGGCAGTTCCAACGTTTACCAACTCACATATCGGAGATCAGGGAATGCAGTCTTTGATTTCCGTTGGTGAAGCCTACGCAGATAAGATCATCCAACCGTCGTTGACCATCTACAGTAAGTCAGCCTACACAGCGATTTGCTCAACGCAATTCGTCGAGAAGCTAACTAACGATCATGAGGAACTGGCGTTTGACGAGTTCTCTCACGTGGACTTCTACTACAAACCGCAGGCTGTAAAGGTCTCCTCCGACGCTGTGGCTGAATTCTTCAATCGCTAGACACCGCGTTGGTATTGTAATAACCAAATGGGGGGAAGCTCAGAGAAAATGGTACCGGATCGTGTGAAATGCGGGGGCGAATTCTGGAACGCCGCAGAAGCGATTGGCCTGAAGCGCTCCGAGATCCTGCGAGAAGCTAAGCTTCCGGTCACCGTTGGCGCGCACGATGCCTCTATGACCACAGAACAAATGTTCGACTTGTGGCGTGCGGTGGAAACCCTCGGCGGACCGGACGCTGCATTTGACTTAGGAACAGTGATGAATGCAGGTGCACTCCCACCCAACTTCATAGTTCTGTTTCATGCAAAAAACCTGGGCGATGCAATTCGTCGAATGGCTCGTTACAAAGCCCTTTCCGCGCCAGAGACCTTTGATCTTAAATCCAAGGGTGACGAATTTTCGATCTCGATAGCATTTCCCTGCGCTAAAACTCCTATTCCGGATGGGATTGTAGACTCGACGTTCTTATTCTTCGTCAACATGGCGCGAACATGTACTGAGACGAACATTAATCCCAGGAGAATTGAGCTTCGGCGGCAACGCAGCAAAAAACTGGAGGAGTGGTTTGACTGTTCCATCCGGTGGAATTCGCCAAACTCGCGACTTGTTTTTGCGCTGGCAGACCTGGATGTACCGTTCACTCAGTACAATCGAGAACTGGTCGAAATGCTTGATACCGTTCTCGACGGGAAGCTCGCAGAGCAATCAAATCAAAAAACAACGTATACAGAGCAAGTACGTTGGCACCTCCAGCGCCGACTTTCCAGCGGCAGGCCCAACCTTGCGAGTATTGCCGAAGATATGGCGGTTAGTGAACGATCCTTACAACGCCACCTTCGTCAAGAAGGGCATAGTTTTCAGAAGATTCTCTCCGAGACTCGCCATCAGATCGCCAAAGACTATCTGGGCAATACGGCTATGGAGCTGTCGGAAATCAGCTTTCTTCTTGGCTACGAGGATCAGGCATCTTTTTTCCGTGCATTTCAGAAATGGGAAAACCGGACACCGTCTGACTGGCGAGAGGAAAACGCACCTTCGTCGAGCACATCCTAGCCTGACGGTTTTCTCCGATCTGAGACATCTCAGACCTCGAGACAGGGTCAACTGTGTAAGTGCATTTTCATCGGCAGATCTTTGACGCCACCACCCTCCCGGATCCCGCCGATGGGTCTGAATCCCCAATGCTTGTAGACAGCTTGAGCGTTCAGCGAGGAGTTGACGGTGAAGTAGCCCGGATTCTTCCCGGAATCGAGGCAGGCTTGTTTGGCCACTGCCCATAGCGCGGAGGCGTATCCGCGCCCCTGATAGCCATCCTGGACAAAGAGATGGAACAGGTGGCAATTGTCGCGCGTAGCGACAACGCCAACGATTTGCTCGTCGACAACGCCAACGTGATATCGGAAGCCCTGGTCAAAAAAGCCCGCGATGGCTGCCGGTGTCATCGAGTTGAGCAGGTTCGTTTGCCCTTCAACACCAAAACCGCCCGCGATGTGGTCTGTGGACAGCTGGGTCAGCAAGGCGCTGATTTCAGCTGCCTGGTTTCGGCTGCCGGTTTGAATATGCATGGACGGAGCCTCATAGGTTGGTGATATACCCAGATATTGCCAATGCCACGGCTCCGCGCGCATTCCAAACTCATTGCCTTCAATCCACGACTCGTGGAATCCGAAGCTGTTGCCGTGCCTTCGCAACCACTCGTATTCAACGGTTTGTTTGAACTTCTCAGGGGCCTCGTCGGTTGGGGAACCATCGATAGTTTTGAAGTCGATGGCTGCTTTGCTGGCGATCGTGTGCTGCGAATAGTTCGGTGGTGACACATGGCGGATCGTTCCTGCGACATCGCCCCCGTAGCTGAGCGTTAGCCAGTTGATAAACACGACAACTTGATACGCGGGTGATCGATAGCAGGATCCTGCGAGTAGCTTTCGAGAGGGATGGTCGAGCAGAAACGCTTCGCTCATGCTCGAATACGCTTCGAAGATCAGGCGGGGTAGATAAACGTCGGCCAGGTAAACTTCTTTGTCATTTTCGATGCAACGCTGACCAGCCAGCTTTACGAGATCGTCCGGCACTGGCTCCAGTTCTCCCGCATAGGGCGTATTCACTCCATAGTCCGACGGTTTGAGGTTGATGATCTGTTCCACGATTGCGCGCTGTTCGGGGGACAGCGCACTCTGCAGACGCTCGAGAGTGACAACGGGAGTCAGCACGCCTTGTTCCTTGAGCGAGGCAAACGACGCCTGAAGCGTCGCCAGGATGGCTTCGTCAAACGATTGGATCGGGTGGCTCATGAGTTGAGAAGCATGAGGGTATCTCGCCGTAGTTTATCTACCGCCAGCTTCGCTTCGACAAAAAATTGATCGAACGGCAGGTGCGGTGATAATCACAAGGAAACTGATCGGGGCTAAACGGCATGAGTAGATTCTATCTTCTGACGTGTATGGCTGGTTTCGTGTTGCCCTATGCAGCACTGGGTATGTGGCTTTATGAATCCGGGTCAGCCGCGTCAATCTGGTCACAGATCGTTGAAAACAAATTGTCGTTGATGGCCTGGCTCGACGTGATCATCACTGCCGTTGCGGTGATAGCGTTCGTTAGAGTCGATGCGAGGCGCAACAACGTATCCAGCACATTGGCCCCAATTCTGGGTACGTGCCTCGTCGGACCTTCGTTTGGTTTGCCGTTGTATCTGCATATTCGGGAGAAGTCTCGATCCCAGCAGAGAGCGACCGGTTAGGGACATACAATGAACGGACAAACTGCTCTGGTCATTGGCGGCACGGGTCCAACGGGCCCCAGTCTGGTAAACGGCCTGCTGGCGCAGGGGTTCACCACGGCCATTCTCCACACGGGCCGCCATGAGGTAGATACGATTCCACCGCATGTAGAGCACATCCATACCAATCCGTTCAGAATTGATGAGCTCGCGGCGGCAGTTGGCCGTCGAACCTTCGACATCGTGTTCTCGATGTACGGTCGGCTGCGGGACATCGCGCCGTGGTTCGTCGGAAAAACCGGCAAGTTCGTGGCGGTGGGCGGGATGCCGAGTTATCTGGGTTATGCGGTTCCCGACGTATTGAATCCGCCGGGTCTCCGCGTGCCGACGCGTGAAGATGCACCTCGATCTGAAATTGGAGAGAACGAGAAAACAGCCAGAATGGTGGCCAGTGAAGACCTCGTCTTTGCACATCACCCAACGGCGACCCTGTTTCGTTATCCCATGATCTACGGGCCTGGGCAGCTGCTGCCCCGGGAATGGCTCGTGGTGCGGCGGGTGCTGGACGGTCGGCACCGCATGATTGTCGCCGACGGCGGTCTGACGTTACGCACGATGGGCTATGGCCCCAATGTGGGTCATGCCGTATCGCTCGTGGCGGCAAACCTGCAGAGCGCATCGGGCAAAACCTACAATGTCGCCGACGAGCAATGTCTGACCGCGGCGCAGACGATCACCGTTCTGGCGCAGGCCCTGGATGCCGAGATGGAACTGATCAGCCTTCCTGCAGCCCTGGCGACACCGGCGCGTCCGTTCCTCTCATCGGAGCACACCTCGCACCAGCAGATGGGGGTGGACGCCATACGCGTCGATCTGGGTTACCGGGACGTGGTGCCGGCGGTAGAGGCCTTGACCAGAACCGCGCGCCACCTGAGGGCTCATCCCGTCGAACGCGGTTCGGTGACAGAACAGCGGCTGCAGGACCCGTTCGATTATCGGGCGGAAGACGCGCTGATCGACGCATATAGAGCGGCCACGCAGGACGCTCAAAGGCTGGCGGATGCTTACGATCCCGACTACCGCTATCGCTACGCGCCGGGGTCGAGCGACTGGCGCCTGGTGAAGGCCAGAAGCTAGGCGACGCCCCGCCGCTGCTGGATTGCCGCCGCGTCCGGTTGGTCGAGATAGCGGTCTGGTATATCGAAACCGAACAGCTCTGCGGCATTCAGTCCAAGAATTCGGGCACGTTCCGCATCGGTTAAATGCCCCATCTGCCGTTCGATCGCCTGTGCCGAGTAGGGCCATGATCCCTCATGGTGAGGGAAGTCGTTGGCCCACAGGAAGTTGTTCACCAGGCCAAACTCCCGCGCGACGGCCAGCCCGGCCCGGTCTTCCTGAAAGCTCGCAAAGCCCTGCCGTTTGAAATACTCGCTGGGCAGCATCGGGAGCTTGGGACGAACCCACATGTGATGTTTGTTGTATGCCTCGTCCATGGCTTCCAGCATCCACGCTACCCAGCCGATACCGGCTTCGATGGAGCCGAAGCGGAGCTTTGGATGGCGCTCGGCAACGCCGGAGGCGCAGATGTTCACGATGGGTTCCATGGTGGGTGCCAGTGAGTGCACCGCATAATTTATGACAGCGCCCCCCTGGCTGCGCGCGGTGCGTGGGTCGCGCCCGGTGGACACGTGGAAAGTGACCGGAAGCTCCACGTCTTCGATGCAGGCCCACAGCGAATCGAACTCACGCAGGTTGTAGTTCAAGTCGTCGACATCGGGCGCTCCGAACACCGGTTTGCAGGGCAGACAGATACCTTTGAAGCCCAATGCCGCGCAGCGCTGAATTTCTGCGATGGCGTTGTCGATGTCTGCGGGGGCAACGCACGCCATTGGTGCGAGGCGGTCGTTGTGCGGTCCATAGGCTTCCCACGCCCACTCGTTCCAGGCGCGACACATCATCTGCGAAAAGGCCGGATCGCGGGTTGCCCACATCGCCAGTCCAACGTTGGGAAAGAGAATTTCGGCATCCACGCCGTCCAGCGCCAGTTCAGCCGCCCGTTCGTCGGGATTGCGGCCGGACTCGTAGCGCAGCTTCTCGTGGCCTTCGAGAGGGTTTACCCAGTTCAGCTTGGCAGGTCTGAAACCCTCGGTTTTCTGAAACTGCTCTTTTTTGTCTTTACTGACCACCACGGTAGGTAGACGATCGTGAAACTCTTCCGGCAGGCGCTCTTTGAAGATTTTTCTGGGTTCCTGCACGTGGCCGTCGGCGGACACCATGAAGAACTTGTTGCCCGCCTCGGGATGCGGTGACCGCGGCCAGTCCGTGGATCCCGGAGTTTGTGTGCGCCAGACGTTGTTGTCGTCGGGTGCGGGTATTGCGGTGGTCATTGTCAGTCCCCTTCGCTGAGCTCTGTCCCGTGTCTCTCAAGATGCTATGCGAAACACCCTGAGCGAAGCAATTTCCGCCTTTTGCGCTCTGTTTCTGTGTCGAGAGGTTTCCGGACCGGCAGCGCTACTACCTCCGAGGTAGTTGAGGTGGGCATTGTTTCCGATCGAGGATCGGGTATCGATGCGCTGGAGAGACGTTGGTGGAGAGCTTTCAGCTGATGATGGCGGCAGGAAATTACCTGCCAACGCACCTAGGACCGTGGCTGACCTGGATGCAGGTTGTGTTGTTTCTGCTGCCCTTTGCCTTTGTCAGGCACGTAGCACCACGATACCTGCTGCTGGCGCAGGTGCTCAACACGCTGACGGCGTACGGCGTGTTCGTGGCTGAAGGCCATCAGGTCACCAGGCTCTTCGGGCTGGGGCACTTCTTCTGGTTGTGGCCGCTCTGGCTGATGGTCCGGGATGTGCGAAGCAGCGTCACGCCAAGGCTCTATCGCAGCTACGCGGCTGTGGCGGCCCTTACGATATCAATCAGCCTGGTGTTCGATGTGCGGGACACGGCCCTCTGGATTCTCGGCGATCGAGAATCGATTCTCGTGGATGTGCCGCTGGAGAGCCCGCTGGCGGAGGTCAGCCCGCGAACAGCTCGTTGAGTTCGTCGATTTGTTCCCGTGTGGTGTCGATCATGTTGTTGATTTCGTTTGCAGATTCGGACGAGCTCGCCGCCAGACGACGAATCTCAGCGGCGATGATGCTGAATCCTCTGCCGGTTTCCCCTGCCTGAGCAGATTCTACGCCGGCATTCAATGACAGGAGGTTCGTCTGCTTCGAGATGTCGCTGATGTCTGAAGCGATGTCGCTGATGCGGTTGAGAACATCAGCCATCAGTTTGCTCGACTGGTTGATCGCTGAGCGTCGCAGGGTCTCGTCAGATGCGTACATCACTATGTTGTTGATGTTGCCCTGGTAGTCGCGTATCGGCTGAACGTTGGTGGATAGAAAGACCTCTTTCCCCTGGAAAGAAACACTCACGTTTTTGGCGATGTTCTCGCCGTCCAGGAGTTTTCCGTAGTCCGCCGCGCCCAGCAACGTGGCCAGCGCGAAACGGTCGTCCTGCATGATGAGATCTTCGCTGGCCTCGAAGATCTCACAGAAGGTGGTGTTCACGTTGGTCATGGCACCGCTGGTGTTCCATTCGGCAACAGCGTTCGAGCGCTGAATCGCGTCGATGCGTGAACTTGCGTCGAGGGCGTTCTGCTTGGTGGCCGTGATGTCCGCCTGCACGGAGACGAACTTGGACACCTGTCCGTGCTCGTCGAACACGGGATTGATCGACAGCGATATCCAGTAGGGCTCGCCGTCTCTGGAGTAGTTCAGGATCTCTTCGTAAAACGGTTCCTGTTGCTGCAGGTGCTTTCTGATGCGCGCTACGGTGTCTGGATTGGTGAGTTTGCCCTGCAGGAGTTGCCCGGGTTTCTTGCCCCGCACTTCTTCTATCTGAAAACCCGTCATGCGGACGAAACCCGGATTTACGTATTCGATGTATCCCCTTTCGTCAGTGATCACAACCGAATTGCTCGTCTCGTCTGCCACCAGTGACAGAATACGCAGGCGCTCGCGACTCTCCACCTCCTCTGTAACGTCTTTGACAAACGCCGTATACAGGGTGCGACCAGCGAGACTCACTTTCGAAAGCGACAGCGCGCCGTGAAGAATCCGGCCGTCTTTACGGTGAATGGGTACCTCGCGCGACGTTCCGACGATGCGGTTTTCGCCCGTTGTACGGTTTCTGTCCACAAAACTGTCGTGGTCCGCACGGATATCGGGCGGCACCAGCATCTTCACGTTCTGCCCGATGACCTCGTTTTTTTCGTAGCCCCAGAAACGCTCGGCGGCGGAATTGAAGAACGTGACCGTGTTGTTTTCGTCGATGGTTACAACGGGATCCAGAGCCTGTTCCAGCGTCTGATTGATGACTTCGCGTTGCTGACGTTCCTGAGTAATGTCCTTCATGAAGGCGGTATAGATGATACGGCCGTCCACCTCCACACGAGACAGGCCGAGACTGCACCACACCATCTCACCGTCTTTTCTGGGCACCTCTACTTCCCGCGATGTCCCGACAATCTTGTTTAAACCAGTGCTGCGGTTGGCGTTGATGAAGTTGTCGTGCTCGGCACGCAGTGCCTGCGGCACCAGCATTTTCACGTTGTTTCCAAGCACTTCTTCGCGGTTGTAGCCCCACAGGCGCTCTGCAGCGGCATTGAAGAAAGTAACAATGTTGTCTTCATCGATGGTGACAACCGCGTCAATGGCCTGTTCGAGGGTTTGATTGATCACCTCCCGGGCCTGGCGTTGCGCCGTGATGTCTTTGAGAAAGGCCGTGTATCCGATCGTGTTGCCTACTTCGACCTTTGATAACGTTAGCTCGCACCAGATGGTGGTGCCGTCTTTGCGGGGCACCTCGATCTCGCGGGCGGTGCCAACAATTTTGTTCTGACCGGTGACTCGATTGGCCTCGACAAACTGATCGTGACTGTCGCGAATGGCCTGGGGCACGAGCATTTTGACGTTTCTGCCCAGCACCTCGCTCCGATCGTAGCCCCAGAGCGCTTCGGCCGCACTGTTGAAGAAAGTGACGTTGTTGTCCCTGTCGATTGTCACCACCGCGTCGATGGCCTGTTCCAGGGTTTGTTGGATCGTTTCCCGCGCTTCGCGTATGGCCGTAATGTCTTTCACGAAGGCCGAGTAACCTGCTTCCTTGCCGTCGCCCAGTTTGGTGAGCGCCAGGTCACACCACACTTTCGATCCGTCGCGCCGCACGAGCTCGATCTCCCGTGAGGTGCCTACAATCTTGTTTTGCCCCGTGGTGCGGTTCTCGGCGATGAGTCCGTCGTGATCGTCGCGCAGGTCGCTCGGCACCAGCACTTTCACGTTCTTGCCAATCACTTCGTCACGCCCATAGCCCCATAGGCGTTCGGCGGCTGCATTGAAGGTTGTGATGAGGTTGTCGGCATCGATGGTTACCACGGCATCGATGGCCTGTTCCAGGATCTGATCTGCGTCAGAGGTGTGCCTGAGATACTTCCCGAGAAGATCGAGCATGAATTGCTGCCCCGCTGAATCCATTTGCGAAGTCGCCGGAGGTCGGCGAGATTCTCTGTATAACGGCACCCACCGCAAAGTCTTTAGCACGATTAGCGCGATTCGGGCCACGGGTGTGGTATGTTGCCGGGCCATGCAAAACGACCGCTATGCGCTGCTTGTCATCGACATGCAGCTGGTTGCCTTCGACGGCAAGATCACCCCGCCCATCGTTCATGGCTCGCAGGTCCTCGACTCTACGGCCGAGCTCATCGACATCTCCCGCGCTAACGGAATTCCTGTGGTCTATCTGCAGACGTGCGCCCTCTCCGGAATGCCGTATGCGAAGGACGTGCACGGGTGGGAAATTCATCCACGCCTCAGCCCCGCGGCGGCAGACCGGGTGGTGTACAAGGTGCAGTCAAATGGCTTCGAAGACACTGAGCTGCAGGAGGTTCTGACACAGATCGGGGTCGATGCGCTCATCACCTGTGGCATCTGGAGCGAGTATTGCGTGACAGCAACCAGCAAGGCAGCTCTGGAACTCGGTTATCGAGTCTGCGTTGCGACTGATGCCCACGGCACGGTGGCTGACAGCGAGGACAATGCCCGCGAAATCGTGACCCGCCAGAACAACGAGCTCGTGCAATGTGGCGCTTTGAGTCTGGATGTGAAAAGCATCGCCACGGAGCTGATTGGAACCTGAAACGTCCGGGGGCACACAGAGGTCTATGAAGGTCCCGACACTCACCTCCGCGAGGCTCAAGCTCGAGCCGCTGTCGATGGCGCACTCCACCGACATGTTCCATATGTGGCGGCAGCCCGAGGTGCAGCAGCATTCGGGCCCCGCGCAGGATGAGCATGGCGAGGCCATCCAGCTTCCGGCGCTCACCCGCGAAGACAGCGACAAACTGATTCGTTTCTGGATCAAGGCGGCAGAGGAGGGCTGGGGTTTCAGGTGGGCGCTGCTGCTGAAGGCGCAAGGCACGTTCGTCGGACACCTGGGTTTCAATTCTCTGTCGACGTGCTCCGAGATTGCCTACCACATGAACCCGGAGTTCTGGGGGCGGGGACTGATGACCGAAGCAGCGCAGATTGCGTTGAGCTGGCGCAGAGACGACGGTGCGCGCGAGGCGGAAGCGTTCATAGAGCCGGAGAACACGGCCTCCATCGCGCTGGCGCTGCGGCTGGGATTTGCTGCCACGGGCACCTTTGCGGAAGGGGCGCAGCGATATCACAAGTCCCTTTGATCGTGCTGGTGCGGGTTACGGTGCCGCAGGTACCTTTTGCACTCTCCTCCACGCGCGGGACAGACCCAGATACACAAGCAGGCCGATAGCAGCTGCGACAAACGTGCCCACCAGGCCGATGGCGAGAAGGGCTTTCGGATCCTCGTGGGTGGTCGAGTCGTCAACCATCCATCGCCCGACAAGCAACGCCAGGCCCAGCACTTCAAACCAGGCGGCCAGCACCTTCTCCGGCACGGAGTTTGTCAGCAGCACACCCTGGAAGGAGAAGATGTCGCCTGGCAGACCACGGGTAGCGACCCAACCCAACGTAAATGCCGCCAGCAGCACCAGCGGAATGATCCGACCGCCGAGCAGGAGCAGAGGTTTGCGAACGCGGGCTGTTCTGCCCAGCAACGCTGCAACGAACAGCGCCAGCCAACCAGCGATGAAGAGGTTGGTAAACGCGCCGAATAGCAGGTGGTTATCGAGGAGCAGCAAAGGCCCGAGCTCCGACCGTTCGTTGCGTGAAGCGTGCGGCTGTCATCGCCGGCTTCTCATGTGTGTCAGCAGCTCCTCCATCGCCAGCATCTGCGCCTCATCCGTGGTGTCGAGGTTGAGCCCCGCAAAGAAATCGGCAAGCACGCCGCTGACATCCGACAACAGCTCATGTCCGCCTTCGGTCAGTCGCGCAAGGCTCTGGCGGGCATCGCGGTCGTTTTTGACGGTGGTTACGTAGCCCAGTTTTTCCAGCGGTTTCAGCGCCCGCGTGACGCCCGACGGTGACACGGATACCGCGTGCGCCAGAGCCACCCGGGTCATGCCATTTTCAGCGTCTCTGAGGGTTCGCAGCAGCCGATACTCACTGAAGGTTACGCCGCGGCTGAAGGACAGGGCGCTGTCCATGGCACGTTCCAGCGTCGTCGCGGTATCCAGTACCTGCATCACGATGTGCTCGGTTTTACTTGGTGCCTGGTTCATGCGTGCATAATACGTGAGTAATCACGTAATAAGCAACGGTTTATTGAGCGGGCTGATCGCTGGCAGGCGCCTGTGACTCGAAACCGGCCGTCACAAACTCGATGACGGTCTCTATCGCTTCTTCTCTGCCAACCTTGTTCTCGTGCGCAAACCTTGCGGCCGACATGGATGCAGCCGACGCCATGAGGGCAATCATGGCAGCCTTCTTGCGGCGGATGCCGAGGTGCTCGGAGATGGTCTGTATCAGCAGCTTTTCGCGGTGTCTGGCATTGACGGTCCGCTGTTCCTCGATGGCGCTGGCAATGTCCGTTTCCGCCAGAAGGATGTCGATGACACTGTTTTCGTCACACCGGTCGTAGTTGCTGGTTACGTAGATTCTGAGAATCTCCGTCAGCGATTCCGCCCTGTCCAGCGCTGCGTTGAGAGAGCCGATCGAGCGTGTGAAGTCTCTTTCCAGGAGCTGCTGCAGCAGTTCCAGACGCGAGGAAAAATAGTGAAACAACAGCGGTTCACTGACGCCCGCATCCACGGCGAGCTTCTTCAGAGACAGCTGCCCCAGGCCGTTCTTCAGGATGGATTGGTTGGCCGCATCCAGGATCTGTTCCCGGCGCGCTTCCGGGGACAGTCTGGTTCGTCGACGCGATTCACTCTTTTTCACGGCCATGGCTGGGCCTACACATCGTTGGTGACACCGCCACTATAGCGCTCCTGCGTGGAACTTCCGGTCACATTTGCGATGGTCGGGCGGAATCATTATTATGGTCAAGCTATAATTAAATTGCACGGAGCATCGCCGAATGAGTGGACCGGGTCCGTTTGTGGGTATCGACCATCAGGTCTTTGTGGTGGCAGACCTGCAACCCGCCCTGGCGTTCTGGCAGGGTCAGCTCGGTCTGGAGCTCCGTTTTCGTACGTCCAGCGAACGCCACGCGGTGGACCAGGCGTTTCTTCCACTGCCGGATGGCACGTTCATCGAGCTGCTCGCGCCCACCGATCCCTCGTCCCCGGTGGCGCGTATCATCGAGGAACGGGGTGAAGGGCTGTATGTGCTGGCGATGAAAGTCAGCGACCTGTCCTCAGCGATTGCAGCGCTGAAAGCCAATGGTAAAAAGCTTGAGGGCGAAGGTACGGAACGTGTCTTCGTGCAGCCTGAAGTGCCCGGCGCCCCCATCGTTCAGCTGTGGCCCGAAGACCGGCCCCACCGCTGGCGAGACAACCCCGAAACCCACGCGGAAGACACCTAGGCATCAGCATGTACACCATCACTGACGAAGAACGCACCACCGGTAGCCTCACGGCGGACAAGCTGACCGGCGTGGTCGACGACATCTCTCAGCAGGGTTACGCGGTGGTGGCGGATCTCGTGTCAGAGGCAACGAGGGAATTGCTGCTGGCGTCCGTCCGCGAAGATGCCAGGGCCATTCGCGCCAGCGACGAGCTGACACCGCATGAGAAACACACCGGCAAAGGGCACCTTCAGCTGGGTCTGCGTCGGCGGGCACCCTACGTTCGCGCGGATCTTCTCACCAACCCGCTGATAGAACACATCGTTGCAGGCGTGCTGGGGGAGGGCGCCTGGCTCGGGTTCTATAACGGCAACGTCAACATGCCCGGCAGCACCAGCCAGCCGCTCCACTTCGATCGGCCGTTCACCTGGAAGACCAGGGAGGACGCAGAAGCCAACGGCGAGAGCTGGCCGCCTCGGGCAACCACGCTGTCCTGCTCCATCGCCCTGGAAGCGATCACGGTGCACAACGCGGCCACGGAAATTTATCCCGGATCACATCGGGAAACGGCGGTTACCACATGGCCCCGGGGGCAGCGCCCCGACGCGCACCCTGACATGCTGGAAAAGTGGGGACCGCCCGCGCGCATGGAAATTCCTGCCGGCGGCATCTGTTTCCGGGATCCGCGCATGTGGCACCGTGGCATGCCCAACACGTCGGATCAGATCAGACCCATGATTGCCATGACGTTTCACGCGGCGCTCGGCAACCACTGGCGCGGTGTGCTCGTGCGCGACCTTCCCGCTGAAGCCCTTGCGCGCTGCGAGCAGGATGACGCTCTGCGCGTGATGGACGACGGCAAGCTCGGAGACGGTCGGCTCGTGTTCGAGGAGAGCGCGCGGGAAGTGTTCGACCAGCATCCCTCGCAACACGGTATCGGCCGTAACGTGCGCTTTGTGCGCCGGCTCGACCACACGGTGGACGCCCATCTCGTGGGGGGGGCGCGCGTCATCGAGGAGTCTGCGGGCGGATGAAGGTGCTCTTCATCGGGGGCACGGGCGAAATCTCCACAGCCTGCGTCAGCGAGGCGCTTGCCTGCGGTCACGAGGTAACCGTGCTCAATCGCGGCGAAAGTCAGGCTTCGCTGCCTGCCGGCGTGGAACACGTCAGAGGCGACCTGCGTGAGCCAGACGCATATGACGCGCTCGCTGCCCGGGAGTTTGACGTGGTTTGTCAGTTTCTCGCCTTCACACCGGAAACGGTTGAGCGGGATATCGAGTTTTTCTCGGGCAGGTGTGGCCAGTACCTGTTTATCTCAACGGCGTCTGCGTATCAGAAACGCTCGGCGGCGAGCCGCATCAGCGAAACAACGCCTCTCGAGAATCCCTTCTGGGCGTACAGCCGGGCGAAAGCCGCGTGTGAGCGCGTGGTGCAGGAAGCCGCGATCACGTCCACGATTGTGCGGCCGAGCCATACCTACCGCACCCGCCTGCCCAGCACGGTGATTGACGGTAACCACCTGGCCTGGCGCATGACCAACAACAAACCCGTGATTGTGCACGATGACGGCGCGTCGCTGTGGACGCTTACGCATGCCAACGATTTTGCGCGCGCGTTCATGCAGCTTGCGGGAAACGCGGCTGCTTTCGACGAGGTCTTTCACATCACAAGCGATGACGCATGGAGCTGGAAGGACATCCTGGCCATGGCAGGCACGGCCCTTGGCCTTACGCCGGACATCCGGTGTGTTGCTTCGAAAGAGCTGATCGCTCACCTGCCGGCCCTGGAAGGACCGCTGCTGGGGGACAAAGCCAACTCGATGGCGTTCGATAACAGCAAGATCCGCGCCGTGGCAGGCGACTGGCGCTGTCGCGTGGAGATCGCTGAAGGCATTGGTCGAGCTGCCGAGTTCGTCCGCGAGCGTCTCGCCGCCGGCTATCGTCCCGATCAGCAGCAGGATGCGCTGATCGACCGCATAGTCGCGGAACACGGACCATGAGCTTTCCGGCGCTCGTTCACAACGATGCCGGCGTCCACTCGATGCCGTCGTTCCTGGCATGGGCAACTTCTGAAGCGGATGCGTTGAAAGCGGCGGTGGCGGAAACCGGCGCCGTTCTGTTTCGTGGCTTCCCCGTGAAGACGGCGGAAGATTTTGACGCGTTCACGCAAGTGTTCGGCTATGACGGATTCACCTACGACGACTCGCTGTCAAACGCGGTCAGGGTGAACCTCACCCCCCGGGTGTTTACTGCCAACGAAGCGCCGCCCGATGTGGAGATTTTTCTGCACCACGAGATGGCGCAAACCCCTATCTATCCAAGAATGATCTTCTTCTGTTGTCTCAGCGCTGCCGAAGAGGGGGGTGCCACACCGTTGTGTCGATCCGACCGCTTCTATGCGGCGTTCAAGGCCGGCTATCCCGCGTGGGCTGAAGCGTTTGCCGAGCGGGGCCTGCGGTACAACACCCACATGCCGGCAGCTGATGACGAGCGCTCGGGTCAGGGCCGCGGTTGGAAAAGCACCTTGAGTGTCTCCAGCCGTGCGGAGGCCGAAGCGCGCCTTGGCGAGCTTGGTTACGCCTGGTCGTGGCAGCGCGACGGCTCGCTTGTAACCACCAGTCCCAGCCTGCCGGCGGTACGACTGCTGGAGGACGGCAGCGAGTCGTTTTTCAATCAGGCCATAGCCGCTTATCGCGGCTGGCGGCGTCGCGATGGCAGCAACCTGCCCGTTCTCACCTTTGGCGACGGCGACGCCATTCCCGAGGAGATGCTGGACACGCTTGCGGAATTGTCCCGGCAGTTTGTGTATGCCGCCGAATGGCAGGACGGTGACATTGCCCTCGTCGACAACTATCGCGTCATGCATGGGCGTTATCCGTACCGCGGACAGAGAAAGCGTCAGGTGGTTGTGTGTCTCGCGCGCTGAAGCCACACAACGCGGCGGGATGAACCAGGAGGTATCCGTTGAACAGAACCGTTGAAGAAAGTCGGGTCTTCAAGCGTGGGGGTGTGTTGTCATACCTCGCCGAAGAAGACCGCCACCTCACGGCAAACGACCCCACAGAGTTCAGCTTCGGCTTCATTGGCTGCGGCATGATGGGGCAAGAGCACATCCACAACACGCTTCTGGTAGGACGGGCGCAGATTGGCGGAGTTTTCGATCCTTCCGAGAAAAGCGCCCGGCATGCCGTGGAAATTGTCGAGAGATCGGGCCGACAGACGCCCCCACGGGTGTACCGGTCGCTGGCAGAAGCCTGTGCGGACCCGAGCACGGATGCGCTGGTGATCGCCACCCCCAACCACACGCACCTCGAGGTGGCGCGCACGGCTGTTGCATCGGGTAAGGCGGTGTTTCTGGAGAAGCCGGTCGCAACCTCCGTGGCCGATGCCTACGAGCTATGCCGGTTGGCGCACGAGCACCCTGAACCGTTCCGCCTCGGCTTGCAGTACCGGTACAAATCCATCTATGCCGAGGCCATCACGGAGGTCTTCGAGCGCGTCAGCCTGGGTCGCGTGCACAGCGTGAACATGCTCGAACATCGATTTCCCTTTCTCGACAAAGTTGGCCAGTGGAACAAGTTCACGGCGAATACCGGAGGCACGCTGGTGGAAAAGTGCTGCCATTACTTCGACCTGATGAACCTCTTTGCAGACAGCCGGCCCAGGCAGGTGTTTGCGGTAGGTAACCAGGCGGTGAATTTCAGAAACTTCTCCCGCGACAACCTCAAGGCTGATGGTCTGGATCAGGCCCAGGTAACAATTCAGTACGACAACGGCGTCATCGGTGGCTTTTCGCTGTGCATGTTTGCGCCAGGTACGCGGGAGGAACTGGTTGTCTGCGGCGGCGCGGGCCGCCTGCATGCGTCGGAAACAGCTGTCCTTGGCGGGAGAAACGAGAACCGGTTGGAGCTGTGGCGCGGCGAAAACGGCGCCTCCGACGTGCGGGCGCCGGCGTATCCCGGCTACATAGAGCAGGCAGGTCATCACGGCTCGACCTTTTTCGAGCACCTCAGCTTTGTCGAGCAGCTTGCGAGCGGCAAGGCGCTTGGCCCCAGCCTGGCTGATGGATTCTGGTCGGTGGTGGTCGGCGCTGCGGCACAGGCCTCCATCGAACGTGGCGAAGCCATCGACGTGAGCGAACTGTTACCCGGGCGCTTTGACGCCACGCAGCTCGGCCCGTAGCGAAAGTAAACGCGGCATCTGTCCCTGATAGTTATTATTGCGACACTATAATATAGTTTTATAGTTCAGCTTTAATAAGTCCTTTCCTGGGGGAGATCATGACTATGCGCAGGACACTGAATCCAACGGTGGCAGCGGGAATTCTGTTGATGGCCGCCACGGGCTTGCAGCAGACGGTGGTGGCCGCAGAGCTCGAAGAGATTGTCGTTACGGCGCGGAAAACCACCGAGTCGCTGGAAGAAACGCCCGTTGCCGTTTCGGTGCTCACCGAAGAATTTCTGGACGAAACCGGTTTCAACACGATCACCGAGATCGTCAAGTTCGTGCCCGGCTACGACTTTTCTCCCATAACCACCACCCGTGCCGCGGCACCGTCTATTCGCGGCATCTCCACGTTCAGCTTCAGCGAAGGTTTCGAATCCAGCGTGGCCACGGTGATTGACGGTGTGCCGATGGGGCGCGAAGCCCAGGGCTTTTTCGACCTGTACGATGTCGAGCGCGTGGAGGTGCTGAAGGGGCCGCAGGGCACGCTCTTTGGCAAGAATACCTCCGCCGGGGTGATCAACATTGTCACCAAGAAGCCCGAGTTCGAAACGTCCATGGGCGGTGACGTCACGATCGGCAGCCGCGGTGAGAGACGGGTGCGCGGCACCGTCACCGGGCCTCTGGCAGGCGACGAGCTGGCCTTCCGCATCACGGGGTCCATGCATCAGAACGACGGCATGCTGGACAACGAGCTCGCCGGCGAGGAGGACATCAACAGCAAAGACACGTGGTCGCTCAGAGCCAAGTTCCTCTACGAGCCCACGGACCGATTCTCCGCGCTGCTCACGGCCGATTACACGGATGAGGACAATCACTGCTGTGTGGCAACCTACAATCGGGCCGGCACGCCGCAGGATCTCATTTCCGGACCGTTGGGCGGTCTTTATGGCGGAAACGATCCGTTTCTGTTTCAGCAGATACCGGGCAGCGTCGTGCACCTGGCAGACGCTCTGGCTGCTGCCGGCATCAACCCCGGCACCAGCAATCGCGAAGTGGCTATGTTTGAAAGAGACGTCCGGCAGGAGTCCGAAGCGAAAGGGGTTTCGCTGGAGATCAACTACGGTATCGGCGATGCCACGCTGACCTCCATCACCGGCTGGCGGGATTGGGAGATCGACGAAACCAACGACCAGGACATCCTCGGTGAGTCAGACTTCTTCAACTTCAGCGGTGCCGCCGCGACGGCTGAGCAGGTCACGCAGGAATTCAGGCTGGCGGGGCCGCTGAATGATACTGTCAGCTACGTGGCGGGCCTGTTCTTTTTTGACGAGGAGCAGGCGGCGGATGGTGGTAACAGCATCAACATCGCGCTGGTACATCCCATTTTCGGCGACGTGCTGAACTTCCGGAATCGTTCTGTGCGCAGCGTGGATACCCGACACATCTCCGCGTTTGGCGAGGTAACCTGGGATGTAACCGACCGCTTTTCTCTGATTCTCGGGGGGCGTTACACGGACGAGGAAAAAGATGCGGAGCTCGACTACACGCTTTCCGCGGTCAATCCAGACTTCGGCTTCAATCCCCTCGGGTTTGTTGGCGGCCCCATTTCCGGCACCCAGTCGGTGGACGATACCGACTTCTCCGGGCGCATCATTGCCCGGTACAGCTTCACGGATACGATCAACACGTATCTCACCTGGTCGCGGGGTTACAAAGGTGCCGGCATAGACGTAACGACCGGCGTGAATGCACGAAACATTGCCCCCGGCGAAGGGCTGCCTGTGGTTGATCCCGAAATTCCCACCTTGATCGAGTTGGGATTCAAAGGACGCTTTTTCGACAACACGCTGGCGATCAACACGGCGATTTATCATCAGACGGTGGAAGACTATCAGCGCATCAACGCCAACCAGGACAATTCGTTTACGCAGAACCTGGGCATCGACGAAGTGGAGTCGCAGGGCTTCGAAGCCGACATCAGCTACGCCACTCCGATCGAAGGTTTGATGCTGTCGGCGGCGCTGTCGTACATCGACGTTGCCTACGAAGAGTACGTTCAACAGCCTGCGGCGGAAGGCACCAACCTTGCGTTCATTCCGGAAAAGTCTGCGTCGTTTATCGGCAGCTATCACTTTGATGTCGGCGACAGCGGATGGCGGGCGTTTACGCGGCTGGAGTACAGCTGGCAGGACGAGAAAAACACCACCGGCGGCGTGATTCCCAATCCACGTTTTGACATTGATGCCTACGGCCTGCTCAATCTGCGCGTTGGCGTAACCTCCCCCTCCGAGCGTTACAGCATCCGCCTGTCGGTAGAGAACGCCACGGACGAGGACTATGTCCACTACGTCGGTTCATCCATTTACGGGCTCTTTGATGCGGTTACCAATACCCAGTATCTTGGCCCGGACAGGTTCGTTCGTTTTACGATCGACGCAAAGCTCTAGATCAGACCGAGGTCTGTCTCTGGTAACGCGGGCCGCCCTTCGGGCGGCCGCTGATTTCTGCACGGTAACCCGATGAAGCGGCTGACGCTGTATAGAAGTGTGGTTCTTCTGGTAGGCGTCAGCGTCGCCGGTTTCCTTGCTGCCTGGTCTCCTCACGTTGCGGCGGCGGAGCCCGCTTATCCCCCGGCTTGGTATGAACCCCCGCTGACGGCTTCGCAGATGGGTATTGCCGCGTATACGCAGAGCCCGATACTGAGCACCGCCGGTCTACCGGCGGTGGAGCAGCGATTGCCGGACGACCCGGTGGTGATTCCGCCGTACGCCGCCATCGGGCGCTACGGAGGAACGGTCCGCCTGATCGCGGAAGACGTGCCCATGTTCTACAGCCAGGAAGGGCTGTTCACGATCGCCCCGGATCACAAGACGATTCTGCCGAATCTCGCGGAATCGTATGCGTACAGCGAAGACGGTCTGCAGTTGACGGTGAGACTTCGCAAGGGCCTGAAATGGTCGGACGGTCATCCCGTGACCACCGCTGATTTTCTGTTTGCGATCAACGATCTGCAGCTGAACCCTGCGTTTCAGCCTGTGACCCCGCCGGAGCTGCTCGGCCTGTCACTGCGTGCGACAGGCCCGCGCACGCTTGTTTACACCTTTCCGAAACCCAGCCCCTTCTTCATCAACAACATGGCTCAACTGCCGGAGCGGTTCATGGCGCCCCGGCACTACCTCGAGCAGTTTCATCCTGCCTATGCAGATCAGAACGCTATCGCTGAGCGCCTCGAGGCAATGGGTTTTCTCAACTGGCAGGCGTTCATGGCCGCCGCGGTGCAGCAGCGCCGCATTCCGGAGCTGATCAATCAGCCTACGGTACGTGCCTTCGTGGCGGTGAGTTTTTCGCCGACCTTGAGCCGCTACCGGCGCAATCCCTATTACTTCAAGATCGACCCGGCTGGCCAGCAGCTTCCGTACGTGGACGTGATCGAAGCGGAAAACGTCGGAGACAACGCCGTCGCCGTTGCCAAGGCATCTACGGGTCAGCTCGATTTTGCCGGCTTCCGTTTGCCAACGCAGGACATTCCGCTGTTGAAGCTGGGGGAAAACAGCAGCGGCATAGAGGTGAAAATCTGGCGGCGCCTGCATGGCAGCGATCTCGCCCTCCAGGTGAATTTCAATCACCGCGACGCACGGTTACGCGCCCTGTTTCAGGACGTGAGGTTCCGACGAGCGCTTTCGCTGGCGATCGATCGGGCAGAGATGAACGAGATCATCTACTTCGGCCGGGGGGTGCCGCGGCAGGTAACGGTCATCCCGGAGAGCGACTACTTCGAACCCCGCTTTGCAACCGCTTACACGCGCTACGACCCGATAGAAGCAGGCCGCCTTCTCGATGCAACAGGACTGGTCGACGTCGATGGGGACGGCCTGCGCGAGTTTCCGGACGGCAGCAAGTTCATTCCCACCATCGAGTACGTCGACACCGAGACGCCCAAACGGATTTCGATGGAACTGATTACCAGCTACTGGAACGCCGTGGGCGTCGATGTGCGGCCCCGGCTCATCGACCGTGGTCTGCAACTGGCACGAGCCATGTCGAACGAGTTTGTCATGACGCTGTGGCATGCAGACCGCACCACCGACATTCTGTTTCCGGGTAATCCGGACTTCTGGGTTCCCCGCAAAATAGCGGCAAGTCTTGCCATGTGGAGTGAGTGGTCGCGCTGGTATCTCACGGCCGGTGAGCGGGGCGAACGTCCGCCACCCGACATCCTGCAGCTGCAACGGCTTGCCGACGAGTTCAGCACCACGATGGATCCGGCCCGACGCGTGCAGCTGGGCAAGCAGATTCTCGCAGCAAACGCAGAAAATCTCTGGACCATCGGCACTGTAGGTCTTGCGCCGCAGCCTGTGGTGGTCTCTCACCGCCTGAAAAACGTGGTGGACGAAGGCCTGTGGGGCTGGGACATCCGAGGCACCATGCCGTACCACCCGTCCACGTGGTATCTCGACCTGTGAGGCGTTACGTGTTTCGTCGCCTGCTGGGCATGGTGCCGACACTGGGCGTGATCTCGGTGATCGTCTTTGTTGTCGTGCAACTGCCGCCCGGTGACATCGTTACGGCAACGATGGATCAGCTCACCGCCAGTGGCGTCGACATGAGTGATGAGCGCATAGAGAACCTGCGCGCACAGTACAATCTGGACCAGCCGCTGCCGGTGCAGTACCTGTACTGGATCGGCAACTTCATGACGGGCGACATGGGGTTTTCTTACCTCTTTGCCAGACCCGTGAACGAGCTTGTCTGGGAGCGGCTGGGCTACACGCTGCTGATCACCGTTGGTGCGCTGATCTTCACCTGGGTGGTTGCCCTGCCGATCGGCATCTACTCGGCCGTACGCCAGTATTCGGCCGCAGACTACACCTTCACCACCGTGGGTCTGCTGGGCCTTGCGACCCCCAATTTCCTCATTGCGCTCGTGCTGATGTACCTGGGCCATACGGCGTTCGGTGTCAGTATCGGAGGGCTCTTCTCCCCGGAGTACATGAACGCGCCGTGGAGCTGGGCGCGGTTCATGGATCTCCTGGCACACCTCTGGATTCCCGTCGTTGTCGTCGGCACGTCCGGCATGGCGATCACCATGCGCCTGATGCGCGCCAATCTGCTCGATGAGCTCAAGAAACCCTATGTCACCACAGCAAGGGCGAAAGGTGTGCCGCCCTTCAGGCTGCTGATGAAATACCCCGTGCGTATCGCGATCAATCCCTTCGTGAGCACGATCGGTCTGCTGCTGCCGGCTCTGCTGTCCGGGGAGGCGATTGTGGGGGTAGTGCTCAATCTACCCACCACCGGACCGCTGCTGGTGCAGTCGCTCATTTCCCAGGACATGTACCTGGCCGGAAGCCTCATCATGTTGCTGAGCGTATTGACGGTGCTGGGCATGCTGCTGTCCGATCTGCTGCTGGCCTGGCTGGACCCGAGGATCCGCTATGCGCAGTCTTGAAGACCTGTCACCGGGCCGCCTCGCCTGGCTGCGCTTCCGCCGTCACCGTCTGGCGATGGCCGGCGGGGGGGTGCTGATCCTGCTGTATCTCCTGGCGCTCTTCTGCGAATTCATCAGCCCGTATGCGCCCGAGCAGCGCAACGTAAAAGCCATCAACGCACCGCCCATGACCGTCCGGTTTTACGATGCAGAAGGGCGCTTTCATCTCAGGCCCTTCGTCTACGGCTACGATCTGTCGATCAATCCGGACACCTGGATGCGAGAGTATCGGGAGAATGAGCGTGTACGTTTCGAGCTGCACTTTTTTGTCAAAGGCGAGCCGTACGAACTCTGGGGCCTGATGCCGACAGACCGTCACCTGGTTGGCGTTGATCCGGATACAGCCGCGTACTTCCACTGGCTGGGGACCGATTCCCTCGGCAGAGACATGTTCTCGCGCATCCTCTATGGGTCGAGGGTGTCTCTGTCCATCGGCATCATCGGCGTTGCACTCACGCTGTTTCTTGGCGTGCTGCTGGGCGGCTTTGCCGGCTATCTGGGCGGTCTGGTAGACAACGCGGTGCAACGGTGCATCGAAGTTCTGCAGTCCATTCCCACGCTGCCCCTGTGGATGGGGCTGTCGGCAGCGCTGCCTGCTGCCTGGTCGCCCATCACAACCTACTTCGGGGTAACCATCATCCTGTCCCTGTTCGGCTGGACGACCCTGGCCAGACAGGTGCGCGGTCGCTTTCTGGCCATGCGGGAAGACGATTTTGTGGTTGCGGCCCGCTTGATGGGGGCGAGCGATACGCGGGTTGTGTTTCGACACATGTTGCCGAGCTTCACCAGCCACATCATCACCACGGCCACCCTGGCGGTACCGGCCATGATCCTGGGAGAGACAGCGCTGAGCTTCCTGGGGCTTGGTCTGCGCCCGCCCGTTGTAAGCTGGGGGGTATTGCTGCAGCAGGCGCAGAACTACCAGGTGATTGTCATGACCCCCTGGCTGCTGTTGCCCGGCGCGTTCATTGTGGTCACCGTGATAGCGTTCAATCTCCTGGGAGATGGCCTGCGTGACGCCGCCGATCCATACAGCAGCGCGGGTGCCTCGTGACCGATCCGCTTCTTTCCATCAGACACGTCGCTGTCGAGTTCAAGACCGATCACGGCGTGGTTCAGGCGCTCGACGACGTTTCGTTCGATCTGCCACGCAACTGCATCACGGCGGTTGTCGGCGAGTCCGGGTCCGGCAAATCCGTCACCGTGAACAGCATCATGCGGCTGTTGCCGGACAGCGCGCGCTCGTCCGGCACCATCACGCTGTATCCACGGGGCGGCGAGCCGCTGGAAATTGCCTCTCTTGGTAAGCGCGACCCGAGACTGCAGAGCCTGCGCGGCGGTCTGGTGAGCATGGTGTTTCAGGAACCCATGACAGCCCTGTCGCCGGTGCACCGTGTAGGGGATCAGGTTGCGGAGGCGGTGTTGTGTCATCGTAGCGCCAGCCGGGAAGAAGCCATGGCTGAGGCGGCGGACATGCTGGCCCGGGTTGGCATAGCAGACGCTGAAACCAGGATGCACAGGTATCCGTTCGAGTTTTCCGGCGGCATGCGACAACGTGTCATCATCGCGATGGCGCTGGTCTGCAACCCTCAACTGCTTCTTTGTGACGAACCCACCACGGCTCTGGATGTCACCACGCAGGCAGAGATTCTCGTGCTGATCCGATCGCTGCAGCAGCAACTCCGCAATTCGGTGCTGTTCATCACGCACGATCTCGGGGTTGTGGCTCAAATTGCTGATCGCGTCCTTGTCATGTACCAGGGACAGGTCGTGGAATCGGGCAGCGTTCGCGAAGTGTTGAAGACGCCGAAGCATGCGTACACCGCTCATCTGCTTGCATCGCTGCCCGGAACGCGGGCGGGAGGCGTCGGGCCACGCTCGTCGAACGACTGGCTGGAAGGTGCGCCAGTCGGCCCGCAGACAACGCTCGTGGGACCGGCAGACGGGCATCAGGTTCGCGAGTTCAGCTCATGACGCCGATCCTGTCGGTGCAGAAACTGTGTAAGTTCTTTGCGGGTAATCCGGTGGTTCGCGGCGTTTCCTTCGACGTGAACGAAGCCAGCACGCTCGGCATTGTGGGCGAATCGGGCTCTGGCAAGACGACGCTCGTCAGAGCCATTCTGCGCGCCATCAAACCTGATACAGGTACGGTGTGCTATCGCAACGACGATGGAATACATGAGCTGCATGCGCTGCCTGAGAAAGCGTTGCTGCCGCTGCGTCGCGACCTGCAGATGATCTTTCAGGATCCGTTTGCATCTTTGAACCCGCGCATGACTGTGCAGGAAATTCTGGAAGAGCCGCTCATTATCCATCGGCTCGGCGACAAAGCGGAACGCAGACGGCGTGTGGTCGACATGCTGCGCCGGGTGCATCTCGATCCTGTTTCCGCGAGCAGGTTTCCGCATGCGTTCTCGGGGGGGCAACGGCAGCGGATAGGCATCGCCCGGGCCTTGATTCTGGCGCCAAGACTCGTCGTGTGCGATGAGTCTGTCTCTGCGTTGGACGTGTCCGTGCAGGCGCAGATTCTGGATCTGTTAAGCGAGTTGCAGAAGGATCTCGGGCTGACTTATCTGTTTGTTGCGCATGATCTGCGCGTGGTGCGGGAGTTCTGTGACGACGTGCTGGTGATGTACGCAGGCACCGTTGTGGACCAAGGCCCGGTGGAACGGGTGTTCAACCAGCCGGCGCACGACTACACGCGGTTGCTGTTGTCAGCCATACCTTCGCCTGATCCCGACGAGCGGCTTGCACCGCTGGCGCGGGAGTCGTTGAACCTGCAGACGGTGTCGCAACGCTAGCAGGTCGCGGTTCGCGCGCAAGCCTCTCTGTCATGGCCGAACTGCCCCAACGGGTGCTGAATATCTGCGCAATAGATGCGCAGTTTTGCACTAATCGGTACCTCGGGGCATCGGCTATGCTCACGCCTTTGCGTTGCCTGTCTTGTGAATCGAAGACCCGGTGGCGGCGCGTTCAGCAAGGAGCGTCACGGTGCAACGAGCGTTGATAACGGGATCTACCGGTGGCATTGGCCGTGAAGTGGCGGCACTCCTGTGTGCCCGGGGCTGGTCGTTGATTCTCGTGAATCGTGATGAAGCCAAGTCGGTAGCACAGGCGAGCGATCTTGCGGCGCAGTTTCCAGATGTGGAGCTTCAGCCGTTACAGGCGGATTTTATGGATCTGTTGAGCGTCCGCGCGCTGTGCCAGAAACTGGTGAGCGACAAGGTGCGATTGGATGCGCTGCTCAGCATCAGTGGGGTGCTGACCTCTGAGCGGCGGCTGTCGGCGCAAGGCTTCGAGTCGCACTACGCGGTCAATACCCTGGCAACCTACGATCTCATTCGTCATGCCATACCGCTTCTCAGGCGACCCGAAGGCGAACCCGCCGCCATGGTTGTCACAATGTCCTCCAGCACGATCAATCGCGTCAAGCGAGTCGAGCTGGACACAATTGCCGATCCGAAAGAAATTGGCGGATTGATGGGGGCCTACGCTCACTCCAAAGTGGCGCTCACAGCGATGGGGAGTGCCTGGGCGGCAACGCTGAAAAAAGACAATATCCTCATTCGGTCGGTGGATCCCGGCGCCACCATGACGCCGATGATAGAGCGAGGTGATGGTATGCCTGCGCCGATCCGCTGGATGGCACCGCTGCTGTTTGCAAAACCCCGTACCCAGGCGGAAAAACTCCTGCAAACGCTCAGTCCGATGGCTTTCCATGGCGACAGCGGCGGGTTCTACGCCCAGGGAAGAGCAAAGAAGCCCCCGGCGCTGGTTCTGGATCGGCAGTTTCAAGAGCGGGTCATGGAGAAGCTGGAACGGGATTCTCAGGTGGTCTAGCTCCTGCGGCGCTCACGGGGCAGGGATGATCCGATACTGATTCAAACCGGTCTTTTCATAGAACGTGCCGTCATGCTCGTACGTATCCCGGGCAACGCGCCGCGCGCGCATTGGCAAGCGACTTATCTCCAGTCCCACAGGGGCGGCGATAGCCCGATAGCCGGTGCCGTGAGGCGTATAGAATTTGCCGTTGACGTGAAACACCGTGCTGCCCCGATGGCGCAGTTCTCGCGCGCCCCCGGGCAAGCGGGCGATAGGCGCGGAAACCCCATTCGCCGGGTGGTTACCAAGCACGCGTCCGCCAGACGGGGGCGGCGGGGCTGAGTTTGGCGGCGGCGACGGAGGACGCATGCCAGGCGGTGGCCCCGGCTGTGCCCCAAGCTGCGAGCTGAAAGCGGCGCTTGCGATGAGGAGCGACAAAACGTGAATTGAGCGTCGTGAGACCATCTTGAGATCCTCCGGTTGATCGGGCGTAAGCCGCTCAGTCACGAGCGGTGTTTTGTGTGGATTGCAGATCTTCATAGCTGACTCTGAAGAGCGCGGAGTACAGCACGGGTACCAGGAATAGCGTGACGAGCGTGGCGAAGAGCAGGCCGAAGAGAATGGCGATGGCCATCGATTCGAACATGGGGCCGCCGCCGAGCCACAAGGGCAGCATGCCACCGACGGTTGTGGCGGTTGTCAGTAGAATGGGGCGCGCGCGTTGCTGCGCGGCCTGCAGCACGGCTGCGTTTTCTTCCAATCCGTTGGTTTCCATTTCCAGCTTTATGCGATCCAGGAGAACGATCGCGTTGTTGATCACAATGCCGGCGAGAGACACGATGCCGAGAAAGGTGAAAAAGCCGAAGGTGGATTGCAGCACCAGAAGTCCGGCCACAACCCCGATCAGCCCCAGAGGAATAGTGAGCAGCACGATAGCCGTGCGTCTCGCGGAATTGAACTGCAGTACCAGCAGAAGAATGATGACCGTCAGCGCGAAGGGAAGCGCTGCGCCTATCGCAGCGTTGGCGTCGTCGGACTCTTCGGTTTCGCCCCCTTCAGTGTAGAAGTACCCCGCTTCCCACGTGGCAGCAAACTCGTTCAGCCAGGGACGATACCGCGCAGAGATCTCGCTTGCAGTTACCCCCGGACGCAACTGCGCCTGAACGGTGACACTACGTACGCGATCGAGGTGTTTGATCAGAGCAGGCTCCCAGATGACGTTCACCTCAGCTACCTGGCTCAGGGGCACCGCGGCGCCGTTCCCGCTTGAGAACACGGTGATGTTGTCCAGTCGAGCGAGGTCTTTGCGGTCGTCTGACCGGGTTCTCATCACCACCGGGATGACGTCGTCCTCCTCCCGATATTGGGTCATCTGCATGCCGGAGAGATTTGTATTGAGGGACAGCGCGATATCTTCACTGGTCACCCCGGCCCGCAGCGCGCGTGCCTGATCGATGTTGATGATGAGTTTCTTGCCCTGCGGCCCCCAACTGTCGCTGACCGCGGTGATTTCTTCGTATGCCCAGAGCTTCTTCTTCACCTCTGCCACCATCTCGAAAAGACGGCTGTAGTCGGGCCCGGACAGCTTAATTTCGATGGGATACGACACCGGGGGGCCGTTGGCGAGACGCTTGATCTGGTATTTCATGTCCGGGTAGGTCTGGGACAGGTATCGCTCGAAATGAGCCTTCACGGGTTCGATGGAGGCGCTGTTTGCGACGTTCATGAACAGCGAAGTGTTCGCCGCATTCGGGTTTGGCGGATTGAAGCCGAGCACGAATCTGGGACCCCCGGTTCCGATGAAAGCGGTCCATCCCGTAACGCCGGTTGCATCCGCATGGCTTGATACCGGCGCCTGGCTTTCCAGATAGCGCTCTATCTCGCCCACCACCTTTTCGGCGGCGAGAATATCCGTTCCTGTCGGGAGGTCGAGTGACACGGTCAGAACCGGATCTTCTGAAGGCGGAATGAAGACCTTGGGAATATGGGCGAATCCGTACATGGCCAGCACGAAGAGTCCGACGACGACGGCACCAAAAATCACTGGTCGACGGAGGCTTGCTAGCAGATAGGTGCGATAGGTTGCGTATGCGGGCGTATCAAACTGCCGTGCATCGTCTGCCCGTTTGTTTGCGTGCACTTTGATGAAGCGCGTTGCGATGGGCAGAAAGGTCATGGCCGCCAGCCACGACAGCAGCAGGGCGATGGTTACAACGTAGAATATCGGGGCGGTAAACTCGCTCACCTCGGCTTCGGCAAGAGCGATAGGGGTGAAGGCCGCTGCGGTGGTGAGCGAAGAAATCAGCAGGGGCCCCATCATTTCTCTCGCAGCCCGGATGCTGGCGGGTACTGCTGCAACGCCTTGTTGTCGTTGCACGATGGTCGATTCTACGACCACGATGCCGTTGTCCACGAGCAGCCCCAGAGCGATGATCAGTGCAGCCAGTGAGATCTGATCAATCCCGATAGAGAACTGGGCCATCACGAAGAACGTAGAGATCATCACCAGAGGGATCAGGGAACCCACCACGATGCCAGAGCGAAAACCAAGGGAGAGGACCATCACAAGGATTACGATGGCTACTGCCTGAATCAGATTTTCGACAAAAGCGTCTACGCTTTGTCCCGTCAGAATCGACTGCATGAACATCGGCTCGATGCGAACCCCCAATGGCAGGGTTGCTTCGATTTTCGGAACTTGGGTGCGCAGGCGTTCACCCAGCTCCAGGATATTGCCTCCCTCCCGCATCGAGATGGCCAGTGATATGGCGCGTTGCCCGGCGATTCTGACGATCGCGTCTGGCGGATCTTCGTAGGCCCGGGAGATCTGTGCGATGTCCTGCAGGCGAATGAGGGTGCCGCTGCCGGGAATTTCAACAATCGAATTTTCGATGTCCGAGAGCGATTCGAAGTTTCCGCTGGGTTCCAGATCGATGCGTTCTGTACCGATGACAATGTCACCGCCGCTGGACAGGATGTTGAGCGATTGGAGAATGCCCTGCAGCTCCTGTGGAGACAGGCCGAGCTCAGTCAGCCGCGCATTGTCGTATTCGATGAAGATTGATTCTTCCTGATCTCCGTAGATGGCTACTTTTGCCACGTCGGGATCCATGAGGAGTTGATCTCTGATGTCGGCGGCAAACTCGGAGAGCTCTTTTGCCGTAAACCCTTCTCCCAGGACGCTGTACAGGTGTCCGTAGGTGTCACCGTACTCGTCGTTGACGATCGAAGGCAGCACCCCATCCGGCAAATCGGCAGCGATAGCTTCCACCTTTCGACGCAGGTCATCGAAGATGGGTTGCATGTCGTCGAAAGACTGGGCGAACGTCACCGTGATGATCGAGATACCTGTCCTCGACTCACTGGTCAGCTCGTCCAGTTCGGGCATCTCGGAGATTCGGTCCTCGATGGCATCTGTGACGAGCAACTCCACCCGTTCGGCACTGGCACCGGGAAACGGCGTGGTAACGGTGGCGGTGCGGATCGTGAAGCCGGGGTCCTGGGCTTTTGGCAGAGAATTGTAGGAAGCCATGCCGCCGACCAGGAGGGCCAGAACGACAAAGAGCGTGACGCGGTTGTTTGCAATGGCTGCGGACGTGATGTTCACGGTGTGTCCCTGGCGAGCACCCGCATCCCTTCTCTGGCAGTTGATCGCCCTGCCGTGACGATACGGTCGCCGTCATTCAGGCCGGCGCGAATCTCCAGGCCCAGTTCGTTGAGCTCGCCAGTACTAACGCCCCGCCGCGAAAGTACGCCGATGCCTTGCTCTTCGGTGTCGTTCAGAACGAAAACAAACGTTCCGTTCTCGTCGTTGCCAACCGCGATGGGAGGTACGTAGAAACTGCCCTCGTCAGCGGCCTGGTTCTCGAACGACAGAGACACTTCGGCTGCGAGGTTCGAGCGGATGGTTTCGGGTGTGGACAACAGTGTCAGCGTTACCGGGAAGGTGGTGCCCGTTCCGGTAGCCACGCCGACTTCGGTCACCATCGCCGTGAACGTTTCCCCCCGAAACGCGGAAAACGTCACCGTTCCCGTCATGCCATTGGAAAAGCTCGCGATCAGGCTCTCGGGTACGGCAATGAGCACTTCCCACGCTTCGCCGCACGTCACTTCGGCCACCGATTGACCGGAGCTGACGTTTTCGTTCACTTCTACGAGCACGTTCGCCACGGAACACGTTGCTTCAGAGGAGAGTCGCGTGTAGCTGAGGTTGAGATTTGCCAGCCTCACGCTCTGGCTCTGCGCCTCGTAGTCAGCCTTGGCTGACTCCGCGCTGGCCAGCGCCCTGTCCAACTCGTTCCGCGAAGCGTTGTCGTTCGTGTAGAGCTGACGTGTACGCTGGTACTCCGCCTCCGTGCTTCTGCGACTGGCGTTTGCCTGGGCCTGCGCAGCGCGGGCCTGATCGAGCTCGGCTTCATAGGCCTCCGCATTCAATTCGGCAATCAGATCTCCCGGCTGGACGGTGTCGCCGACCCGTATGGCGACGGCGGAGACGGTGCCGGATACCTTGAAGCTCAACGTGGCTTCTTCTGCGGCTTTTGCCGTGCCGCTGAAGACACGATCCCGGATTGTTGCCTGGCCGCTGAAAACGGTCTGGTACTTCACGGGTCGCAGCGGCAGATCTTCGATAACCGGCTCGGCGCAGCTCATAGCCCCAAGGGCGGCGAGCAGGGTGAAACCCCAACGTCTCGAGGCGGCTGGTGCGTAGTTATCCTTCATAGTTCCGCAGGTGCTCCGCGAGCGCATCGAACCAGGCGTCTGCTTCGGCTGGTGATACGTAAAAGTCGAAAAATCCAGTGGCGCGTTGCAGTTGAACGAGGTCCTGCAGATGTTCGAACGCCGCGCTGGACGATGCGAGGCGTGCGGTCAGATGGACATTCTGAGCATCGATCAGGTCGATGTAGCTGGACGCGCCCCGCACGTACGCGTCCGTGACGAGGGACAGGGTGCGCGCAGCAGCTGCGGCGCTGGCCTGGGCAAAGTCGATCGTCAGTCGGCTGGCCGTTGCCTGGGCTACGGCGGTGCGCGTCTCGGTTTCGATGACGTCGGTCTGCTGCTCATGGGTGAGCTTCAGTCGCAACAGTTCTGACTCTGCGCGTCGACGTTCCGCAGCAATACGGTTGCCTTCGTAGATCGGCAGCGAAAACTGCACGCCGACACTCCAATCGTTGTCGAAGTCTCTTTGGATGCGTGCACCATGATCGTCTACGACGCGCTCGACACCGCCCACAAGGTTCACGTCCGGGACGTACCGTTTGCGTTGGGCGGCCAGCAGGCGGCGCTGCTGGGCCGCAATCCTCGCGTCCAGGGCGGACAACTCCGGCGCGTTCGCAAGCGATTGATCAACCAGGAAGCTCGAAAAGGCCGCAACCTGCGCGGGACCACGGAGAAGAGACTGCAGGCGTTTGTCGCCGAAAATTCTCGGGTCGGAGATGCCGGGTTCAACGGTACGTACCGGCGTGTCGATAGGCTGGCGCAGGAGCCGGTTCAACTCGAAGTTCGCCCGTTCCAGCTGACTGCGGGCATTCGCCACGGCCTGCTGATCGTTGCCTACTTCCGTCTCGAAACGGTGAACCTCGGAACGGTTCGCAGCGCCTACGCTGTATCTGAAACGGGCGCGTTCCAGGTTTGCCCGCGTGAGGTTCAGATTGTCTACCTGTATATCGAGCTCTGTTTTTCCGAGCAGAACCCCGATGTACGCGACCGCAGTCTCTTCGATGGTATCCAGACGGGAGGACTGCAGTTCAGCAGCCTGGCTTTGCTGCAGGAATCGAGTGCTCGTGTATTCGCTCCAGGTCGTTTCCGAATACAGCGACTGAGAAAAAGACACAGCAACCTCGGTGCTTCTGTCAGGGCCGGTTGTGGCCAGGTCGCGGTCCAAGGCCTGCCACGCCATGTCTCCGGTGAGTTGTGGCAGCAGCGCGGAGCGCGCGATCCGGGTGTCTTCTTCCGTGAGACGGTAGCTTTCTTCGGCGATTGCCAGGTTGAGATTGGCCTGGAGGGCGCGATCGAGAGCGTCGCCCAACGTGAGCTGCGATCCGCTTTGCAACTCGTCGTTGATCAGCCGGGCATTGATGATCAGATCGAAAGGCACATCGAAACCGGACTCACGTGCGGCGCCGGCATTCACGATCCATCGCTCTTCGAAATCAAACGTCACGCGAAGGTCGGACGCGGGTCTACCGAGGGCAATGTCTCGAACGTCTACGGCCAGCTGCCTGGCCAGGGTTTCGGGACCAGGCACGAGTCTTCGTCCCATGAGAAACCCGCGGCGGACCTGCTCCTCGCCCATCATCGTGTAGCTGGGCAGGCTGCGGCGCTTCAAGCTTGCAATGAGTTCGAGGTTCCATTGCGGGTCCATTCTTGTCTGTGGCAGCACAAACACGGCGTCGACGCCTTCGGGAAGCTGGCCGAGGGGGTCTTGTGCCCGCGAACTGGGCACTATGGAAATACGCACGTCCTGGCTGCTGGCAACCGCTTCCAGGTGTGCCGTGACGGCTGGAAGCGCAGTCTGCAGCAATTCATCCGTCAGAAGCGCAATATGACGCGCCTGAGTGATTGACTGGAAGCGCGCCAGCTCGTTGGCAAGATCCACCGCCGCAGACAGAAAATGCAGGTTTTCAACGCCGGAAGTTGCGGACGCGGTGGTGGGGAACCCCTGCCGGACCGGATCAATGACGATTGCAGCAATGAGGGGCTTGTCGGGCACATAGTCTGCGAGCGGGGCGCTTGCCAGGACGCCGAGGGCAATCACCAGATCGATATCGGGGTTTGCCATGGCCCGGTCGATTACCGGTATGGCCTGGTCCGGATCCCATCCGAGCGTGTAAACGCCTGCCTCGGAGACCTTTATCTGGAAGTCGACATCGGACATCGACCTCAACTCGCGCGTCACGTTTTGCACGAGGCGGTTCGACCAGTCCGAGGGCCCATCGGTCACCAGGACAACGTTGACGATCTCTCCACGAACCTGGGAGCTTGCGAGGGCGACGATGAAGACAATGACGGCTGAACGGGAACCTCTGGTCATTTCCGATCTCTGATTTGCGAGCGCACGGCCGCTGCGATCTCGCAATCGGGGAGCCCTGCCGTCGCCGTTGACGCATCACGTGGTGTTACTGCTGTTCTGTCGTGGCGAACCGGGGACGGGTAGCGCCAGGACTTGAAATTACGCTGCCGAATAACCGGTCACAACGAACACGGATGCACGGGAGGTGTGCGCAGACGCGCAACGCGCCTATGACGGGATGGGCGGAGCGGTAGCCATCTTCCAGTTGGCGTCTGCCGGGGGCGGCAGGTGGCCCTCCTGTTTGAGCAGGTTCAGAAACGCTTCGACCTTTGGGGATCTGTGAACATCGACGTGGGTCACGAGCCAGAAGATTTCGGTCCACCGGCCAAGGTCGGGCAGCACGGGAATGAGATCTGGGTGCGAGAGACTTTCCTCGATCGGGAAAAGCCCTATGCCGAGCCCTGCAAACAACGCATGTTCCAGGGCTGTTGCGCTATAGGTTCGCAGCGACACGTTCTGCTCGGGTATGTACCGGTGAGACCAGATGTGCCACGGATGCGCTTCCCCGTGGCCCAGAAAGCGGAAAAACTTGTGGTTGGAAAATTCACTCAGATGCTGCGGGAGAGTGTGCTTCTCAACGTAGCGGGTACTGGCAAACAGGCCGTACTCGACCTCCCGAAAATACTGCACGACACTGTCTGGCTCCTCGGGCTTGTTGCCCACACGAAAGGCGACGTGGGCTTCCCCATACTCCATGCGTAGTCGTTTCGAACTCGACACGAAGTTGATTTCGATCTTCGGGTGTTCGCGCAGGAAACGCTCGAAAATGGGCGCCAGCATCGGCATGGCGAAGTCCACCGACGTGACAACGAAATCTCCCGCCAGGTCGTTGTCGCGTTTTTCCGCAAGGCCCGCCAGCTTGCTGAAGCGATCCTGCGTGGTTTCGGCCACCTCCATGAGCGCCACGCCCAGCTCTGTCGGCGTGTAACCTTTTGTATGTCGGTGGAACAGCTTCGCGCCGAGGTGCTTCTCGAGCGCATCGATATGCCGCTGGATCGTTGCGCGATGGACGCCCAGAAAATCGGCAGCGGCGCTGACGGTGCCAAGGCGTCCTACGTGATACGCCGCCTGACAATCTGTCCAGTTGAGTTCTTTGTTCACCGATGCCCCGTTGACACTCGACGGACCCCTTCGTTTAGCCCATGCCTCCCCACGAGCCGAAATATGTTTGTGTGCAAAAATATATTGCGATAATGTGTCGATTGTCAAAATAAATTCGTCCAGCATGCCAGAGGCTTTGCACGGTTGCAGAGCACATAGCCACTTCAAAGCGGGAGCCAACCATGAAATATGCAACCTATCGGGTGGAAGACAGCGTGTCGTTCGGGATTGTCACCGACGGCGGCTTGGTGGACCTTGGCAGCAGGCTCGGCCCGGACGTGGCGACTTTGAAAGACCTGATTGCGTCTGGCTTTGCAGGGGTCGAACCTTATCTGGATTCGACGCCGGACTTCGCCCTGGCGGATGTGACGCTCCTGCCGCCGATCCCCGACGCCGGCGCGATGTGGTGTGCCGGCATCAATACCCACTCGCACTTCGCAGAGGCTGCCGAACGCATGGGCATCAAGGAATTGCCCGAATATCCGATGTTTTTCCTGCGGGCAAACAACACGCTGGTGGGTAGTGGTTCGCCTGTCGAGAAACCCAGGCTTGAACCGCATTTTGACTACGAAGGAGAGATCGCCGTCATCATCGGGAAGCGATGCCGCAACGTTTCAGTAGAAGACGCGCCCGGGCATATCGCGGGCTACAGTTGTTTCAACGACGGCTCGGCGCGTCAGTATCAGATCCGCGGTTACCAGGTCACCACCGGCAAGAACGCTTATCATAGTGCCGGCTTCGGGCCGTGGATGGTGACTGCCGATGAACTCCCGGCAGAAGACCTGGTTCTGCAGACGCGGGTGAACGGCGAAGTTCGCCAGGACATGACGATCGACGATCTGATCTTTTCGTTTGCGGAGCTCATTTCTCACATCTCCGAGGTTACGTGGCTGGAGCCCGGGGACGTGCTTGTCACGGGTTCGGCCGAAGGGGCCGGTGCATTGCGAAAACCACCAACCTTTCTCGGGGAGGGCGATCTGGTGGAGGTGGAGGTGAATGGCATCGGCACGCTCAGCAACGTGGTGCGCGAGCAACGCCTGTAGACGCCAGCGGTGATTTCGGCCTCAATCTCTGCCGTGACGATCTACCATCGGCTGCTTGCATCCCATGGGCCCGCGTTGCGAAAGCTGAGGAGCGGCGAGATGACAGCCAACGAGAAAAAAGTCCGCAGAACGCAGGAACGAGCGGAGATTACCCGGGGAAAACTGATTGCGGTTGCGCTCAGAGAGTTCTCCGAACGCGGCTTTGACGCTGTGACCGTTCGCGACGTCGAAGTCAGTGCCGGGGTGCAGCGCAATCTGGTGAGCTACCACTTCGGCAGCAAAGACGATCTGTGGAAGGCTGCGGCAGCGGAGGTTATCTCCAAGCTGGAAGGCTTCACGTCCGAACGCATGGAGGTCATGCTGGATCTACCGCCGCAGGAGCGTGTGGCTTACACCATACGCAGCTACGTGCGCTTTGCGGCGCAGAATCCTGAATTGAGCCGTCTCATGGTGCAGGAAGGCAAGCAGAAGAGCTGGCGGCTGGAATGGATAACGGCGCAGTTTCTCAATCCCGCGATGCTTACGTTCCGGGGCTTTGTTAAGGCTGACCTCGGTTTGACGGACGATGAGTTCGTCCATTGGTACTACCTGTTCGTGAGCAGTGGCATGATTTTCACCATGCAGCCGGAAGCGGCGTTACTTTTTGGGGTGGATGTCAACAGGGAAGGGTTCGTCGATCAACACGCCAACATGATGGTTGAGTTTCTCATGTCCCGTCTGGCGCGTTGATCGAGCCCGATTGTTAGAAGATGGAGGCGTGCTGTCCCCCGTCGATCACGATGTTCTGCCCGACAATGAAGCGAGCGAGGTCGCTGCACAGCAGCGCAGCCATGGGAGCTAGGTCGTCGGCTTCGCCAACGAAGCCCGCCGGGATGGGGTTGTTTGCGCGGAAGTGGGTCATGACAACTTCCGGTGTCGGTTCCAGACCAAAGGCGTTCGCATAGACTTCCATCAATTCGTCCGCCCCCTCCGTTGCAAACATACCGGGGAGGAGGTTGTTGATGTTCACACCGTGCTGGGCAATCTCCCTCGACACGCTGGCGGTGTAGTTGAGCAGGGCCGAGCGCGCGGGGCCGGACATGAGGCGCCACAACATGGGGTTTTTTGCAGAGAAGGTAGCGATATTCACGATGCGTCCCCAGCCTTTGTCTTTCATGACCGGTATGTAGCGGCGCATGATCTCGATGGGTCCAATCAGCGCGGTTTCCACAGAATCACGCCAGTGCTCGGGCGTGAGCTCGAGAAAATCTCCGTTGGGATTGGGTGGCTTGATGGTGATTGCCAGGATGTCCGGGTCGGGACAGGCTGCAAAGAGAGTCTGTCGCCCTTCCTCTGTGGACGAGTCCGCAACCACCGGGGTCACCGTAGTGTCGTACTTCGCGCCGATTTCCTTCGCGGCGTTCAAGAGCCGCTCTTCCCGTCGGGCGGTGATGTACAGCTCCACGCCTGCTTCCGCCAGCCGCTCCGCTGTCGCCCTGCCCATGCCGGCGCTGCCTCCGGCCATGATCGCTTTCTTGCCTCGAATTTTCAGATCCATAACTCTGTTTCTCCTGCGTTTAAGCCTCAGTGAATCAACGTCCGGTGCCGGACGTGCTCAGTCCGTACTGGTCCAACCTCCATCGGAGCGTGTCCATGCGATCCTGACCGAAGAACGGTTCGCCTCTTACCACTGCCGTTGGCACGCCCCAATGCCCCGCAGCGTCGAGGTTGCGATGGTTCTCTTCGATCTCGTCCAGGTGATCTCCGGATGCAATTGCCTCGTCAAGGGCGCTCAGCTCGAGGTCTGCCGATGCCGCTGCCTTGGCGAGGTGATCACCCTGATCCCAGTTTTCGGTCCCGCTGAAGATCAGGTGTGAAACCGCTGCCGCGAAGTCCAGGCCCTTACTCTGACGTTCGGCCTCCACGCCCAGCTTGCACAGACGGAAAATGTGAGGCTGCTCGTCGGCAACGGCAAACGTCTCCGGGTTCTGCACAACGGGATCGGGCGTCGGCGGCCAGACGAAAGGCAAACCCAGATACTCGCTGCGTCGCCGGCTGTCCATCACGATGTACCGGGCGGGTTTCATGTTCGATGGATCGAAGAGCGTCTGCTTCGTGCGAACGGCGATCGGTAACACCACGCGCAGTTTCACGGTGACGTCGAAGTCTTCTCTCAAGCGCAACAGGTCCGGAATGGCCAGGTAGGAATAGGGGCTTCGGAAAGACCAGTAAACATCAACTGTTTCAGGCATTGCTCTCTGTCCGTCTCTACGGTGCTGTGTATGAGACAGGAGCTTAGGCAAGCGAGGCGCGTCAAACGAGCGCATAACCGGCCAGAGGCTATGCAGATGTGGCCAGGGTCAGCGGGCGCTGCTGCGGATCGATGATGGAGAAACGCCCACCCACTTCTTGAACGCCCGGCTGAAATCGGACGCGTTGTCGTAGCCGAGTTCGTAGGCAATGGAGGACACGGGCGCACTGCTTTCTTTCAGCAGCCTGGTCGCCATGCTCGAACGTACGGAGTCCAGCAGCTTCTGGTAGGTTGTGTTCGACTGCGACAGCTTGCGTCGCAAGCCACGGGACGATACGCCAAGCAGCTTCGCTGCCTCTTCGAGGCTTGGTGGTGACGCTATGCGCTCGATCAACAGAGATCGTACCGCCCCCGCGAACGTCACTTCCGCTTCGGCATCCTTCAGTTGTCTTTCACTCATTTCCATCAGCAGGCGGACGGTTTGCGGATCTGCCTGTCGCATGGGCTTGTCCAGGTGTTCTCCATTGAAGAAAACCCGGGTGATGGCGTGCCCGAACGATATGGGCACGCCAAACGCGCTCCGGACGGTGTCGAAACCCGCGGGCTCGGGCACGGAAAGTTCAGCCCGTCTAAGCAGAGGCGCGCCGCCCAGCGGCGCCCGGAAGAAGTTGCCCAGAAACAGGATGAAGCAGCTCAGCGCAAAGTAGATGACGCTGTCATGTTCCAGCTTCGGTTCGATGACCATGACCACGTCGTCGTCCAGTTCGATTGACTGGATCGAGATGGTACGGGTGAGAATTCTGTTGTACCGCATGATCAGGTGCAGTGCTTTTGCAATCTGCCCGCTGTTGGCGATGGCAAGTAGCGCAAGATTCGATGACGTCATGTCGCCGGACCGGGCCAGTTCAATGGCAAGGTGGGGGTCGCCGGTGATTTCCAGCGCGCGAAGAATGAAAGTTTCGTGCTGCGCGACGCTCAAGCGATAGTTTTCGTCGTGCAGATGCTCAGCGGAAAAATCCAGTCCGTCGAAAAGCTGCCGCTCTTCGAAGCCTTTGTCGAGCAGCGCGAGGTAGATCAGTCTGGGATAAAAAGGCAGCAGCACGGGCTCTGAGCGTGCGTAGGCCTGGTCCACGGTCAAGGCGCTCCGCGCAGGTGCGGTGTCACTTGAACATGGTCTTTAGCCACGTCGACAGCTTGATGAACGGAATGAGCAGCGGCAGCACTTTGAGGGTTTTCTCGATCTCCCAGTCGACGAGGGCTGCATCGAGACGCGAGTAGAACTGATGAAACAGCGCCTGGGCCCGTTCCGACGAACGGTCAACGCTGTCGATGCTCATGGAAAACATCACAAGAATGACCACGAGATTGGTTTTGTAGTTGTTGATGAAGGCTTTGTAGCTGTAGCCTTTCACGCCGTGCTCGATCAGCTTGGCGTGATAAAGCTCCAGCAGTTCCTGTTCGGTAGCCCGGCGGTCTTCCACAGAGATGCTCTGCACCAGCCAGCGCGCGATATCGTTGATGGGGTCGCCTTTGCCCGCCAGTTGCCAGTCCAGGACACAGAATTCACCACCTTCTTCGGTGGGCTGGATGATGTTGTCCGACCGCAGGTCGCCATGAGCCAGCGAAAAGGGGTACGGCGGCGCTGGTTCCATGCGGAACAGGGGCGGCAGCAGATACATCAGGCGTTTCATTTCAGGATAGGCGTCGAACCTGCCCGTCTCCTCCACCTCCGCGAAGCTCTCCCGTAAACGCGCGAGGCCTTCGTCCATCGACATTTCGTTGATGATCCACCGGGCCCAGTCGTACTGCTCGAGCTGGTCGCTGTTCCACCACCGGGCATGCAGCCGCGCAAACTGCTCGATCACCTGCCGGGAGGTTTCCCGGGAAGTGCCCGCAACCTGGTCGCTCGCCTCGCCGGGCGCCATGTCTTCCAGCAACATCACGAAATGCTGCGAGGCTTCGTCGAACTCGCTGTGATAGCACTGAGGCACGCGTACGCCCACCTCCTGGCCAATGTCTCTGTAGAAGCCGATTTCCCTGCGGTAGAGATTCTGATCGCGCGCCATTTCCCGTGTGTCTGAGCGGGTTGCGGCGAATTTGGCAATGACACTGCGTGGTACGCCGTCTACCGGCTCGGCATAGGTGAGCTCGATTCTGGCCAGTTGCCCCATGAACCCTTCACCAACGCCGATCACGTGAGGGCTGAATTCACTGATCACCGCGCCGTCGATGTGCGTTGCCATGATGGCCTGAAGCCAGTCGATGGTGAGGTCGTCGACTGTTTTCGGAAAGTCGGCGGTGCTTTCCACCTTCTGATCGCGCCGCATGGGATCGGCTCGCAACTCTTCGGGCAGGTGGTCGTGAAAGTTGAGCGTCGACAGCTCCGGTCTGTCATCGTCACCGTTGAATGTGATTTCGGTGATGGCCGAATTGTGCATGAGGTACTGATGGCCGAACGCCGGGGTGGTATCCATCAGTCGGGCCAACAGGTGAGCAATGGCGGCACCGTGACTCACGAAGATGATGTTCTCGCCCGGGTGCTGCGCTCTGATTTCTTCCAGGGCGTTGGCCATGCGGTCGGCCAGTTGATTGGGCGACTCGCCGTTGTGGCCCCGGAAATTGTCGTCTCGAATGGAGTGCTTGGCGAAACCCACGTCGTTCAGTTCCTGATACGTGATGCCTTCCCAATCCCCTAGAAATCCCTCCACCAGGTCATCGTGGACAACGAGTGGCAGGTCGAGCGCTTCTGCGATGTGCTCCCCGGTGTGGTGGGCGCGTGAAAGGGGGCTGGTATACACGCGGTGATAGCGTGTTTCCCATCCGCGCAGCATGTCAGCCGTAAGCTGGGCCTGGCGGATGCCGCGGTCGTTCAGCGGTGATTCGGTCTGACCGTGAGCGATCTGTTCCAGGTTGCCAACGGTCTCTCCGTGCCGCACAAAAAGAAACTGCTGCTTGTCTGTCATCTATGGAGACCCGGCCGCAAATGGATGTGTGAGGGAATATGCCACAAGGGTGAGCCGGTAGACGAGCGGGCTGCGGTCAGCCGGGCGCCCCCTGGCTGTTGCGTGCTTCGATGGCCGCCAGAATTTCCGTATGGCGTTTGCGGTTCAACCGGTAGAGCGAATAGATCGCCAGAGACACCAGGGCCGATGCACCCATGACGGGCCCGGCGGTGATGGCCAGGCGCGTGAGCGTACCCTGTTCCAGCTCACCGGGAATGGCGCTTGCGGGCAGGCGAACGTAAAAGTCCAGCATGACGCCGGCAAACAGCGTGGCTACGGAGTACGAGCCCTTACCGAAGATGGCTCTCGCGGAGTAAAACAGGCCCTCTTCGCGCAATCCGGTGATCAGTTCGTTCTCGTCGATGATGTCCCCGATCATGGACATGATGGCGACGGTGCAGATGCCGATGCTGAAAGAAAAGCCGGCGGCGTTGGCCAGCAGGCTGGGCAACAGCAGCGGATCGCCGTTTTCCGGCAGCACCCCCAGCAAGCGCAGGTTCACGACCAGTTGCGCAAACAGGCCAATACCGAACAGGGAGCACAGCATGACCGGCTTGCGGTCGAACTTCTTCATGAAGATAGGTGCCAGCGTGGCGCCACTGAGGCCCGCAACCAGGCCCACCAGAGGAAACAATCGGATCTGATTGGGTTCCAGCTGCCAGAGGTAGGTTTGGATGAAGACGTTCATCTTGTCGTAGATGCCGCTGGCGATCATGAAGAAAAAGTAGCCACCCAGCAGAATCAGGTTGTTCCGGTTCTTCAGGGTCCGGAACAGCGATTTCAGGAAAAACGGTATCGAAAATCTGGGCTGCGCGTCGGTGCGCTGCGACAGGTTGCGTCCGTAGTCCTGGGTACCGATCGCGCAGATGAAAATTGTCACCAGCACAACTGCACAAACCGTCAACACGACGGGGACGTAGGCGGCCGGGTCCAGCTGGCCGGGCACCAGCGCACCGTCGCTGGCCCGTACCCGTTCGCCCTGAAACATGGTCCAGGCAACGAAGCCGAAGCCGGAGGCAGCCATGTAGCCGAAGATGGCGTTGGCGCTGAACAATTGGCTGCGTTCGTGGTGGCGCTTGGACAGTTCAGCACCCAGCGCAAGATGAGGCACGTTGAACAGGGTGACGAAAGCGCGTGACAGAATGGTCCACACGGCAAGCCATGTGAACAGCCCCCAATCGTTGCCGATGAGGACATCCGGCGGATTGAAGATGGCAAAAATGGAGATCGCCAGCGGCACAGGGGCTGCCCAGAGGAAAGGATGCCTGCGCCCCAGTCGGGAGCGGTGGCGGTCCGACAGCATGCCGATGAACGGATCGGTGATGGCGTCGGTGGCTACAGCCAGCATGGTGGCGATACCGATCAGATAGTTTGAGAGGCCGATCGCCTGGTTGTAGAAAATGGTGATGAAGCCGATGAAGATGGCGAAATAGATTGCTTCGCCAATGGCACCGATGCCGAAGCAGAGTTTCACTCGAAAGGGTAAGGGCGCATCTCCCGGTTCGTAGGCGTGTTCGGTTGTCATGCAGGTGCCCGGGCCGCCTCCGAGTCGTTCTGCTGCGCGCTGAGGTCGGCACCCAGGGTGCGGGCAGCGGTGAAATAGTGGTAGGCGCACCAGAGATTGATGAAGCTCAGCACCAGCAGCGCCATGCGCAGAGATTCTTTGCCGTACTCCGGCGCAAACCAGTCGCTCATGATACCCACAAGCTGAGGCCCAAAACCCATGCCGATGATGTTCAGCACGAACAGCACGATGCTGGAGGCCAGCGCACGCATGCGCAGCGACACCAGGCTCTGAATCAGAGCGAAGGTCGGGGCGAGATAAAAGCCACCGAAAAACGCCGGGATCGTGTAGAGCACCAGCGCGGTCGTGAGGTCGTCCACCATGAACACCGCGGCAAGGAAGGGCACGTAGCCCCCTTTGCCCAGGGTCACCACCCAGGCTCGCCATCGCACGTCGCGGCGGGACAGCACGTCGGTGAGCTTACCCGCGGTAAACGTGCCGAGAGCCCCGATCACCCCGTTCATGAGCGCGAGCGTGAGCCCTACCTCGGTGGGTGAAAGGCCGTGCGAGCGCACCAGAAAGGACGGCATCCAGAGCACGAAGCCATAACCGATGAATCCAGCCAGCGTGGCGCCGATGCAGAGGTGCCGTATGGAACGCACCCGCCACATGTGACCGGCAACCGCCTTGAAGCCCGGGGCGTCGGATGACGTGTCGGGGTCAGGCGCGGCCGTTGTGCGATCGGCGCTGCCCCGCCTGGGTTCAGAGACCGTGAAGTAGAGCAGCGCCGCGATGAGCAGCCCCGGCAGGCCAACGGCCACAAAGGTCATGCGCCAGCCCCAGTTTTCGCTCAGCCAGCCCCCCGCCAGGTAGGCAATGAGGAGGCCTATGTTCACGCCGAGTGCGAATACGCCCATGGCCGTGCCGCGTTGCTCCGGGGAAAAGAGATCCGCAATGATCGAATGCGAGGGCGGCGTAGAGCCCGCTTCGCCGATGCCCACGCCGATGCGCGCGAGCGAAAGCTGCACGAAGTTTGCTGCGTAGCCGCAAACGACGGTCATCGCACTCCAGATGGAAATGGCTGCAGTGATGATGTTGCGGCGGTTGACCCGGTCCGCGAGCATCGCGATGGGCATGCCGAGCGTGGCATAGAAGATTGCGAAGGTGAGGCCTACCAGAAAGCCCATCTGCGTGTCGCTCGCCTCCAGCTCGAGCTTGATGGGTTCCAGCAGGATGGCCATGATCTGCCGGTCTACCTGGCTCGATGCGTACACTGCGGTGAGCACGCCCACCGCATACCACTTGTACCAGGATTTCTCCGCCAGCCGTTCGCGCAGCTGCTGCACAGCTTCGCTCCTCCCCATTGCCCACCCGAAGTGTCGGGTGCTTAGTTCCTCAACGCAAGCCGCCGCGCCCGGCTCCCCTGCGGCGACGCAGTGTCGATAACGCAGGTGCGAGGCGTCGAAATGTGGCTCGTGTCTCAATATCGACCGCTGTCGCCGGAGAGTGGCCCTACGAGTAGCAACCCCGTACCCCTCTGCTAGGCTTTTTCTAGAACCCCGGGCCGCGCACCGGTCAATCGATTGGTGTGCCCGCGTGTCTTTACCCGGAAGGAACCGGAACGAACACGGACACTGAAACGATGAAGCACATCCTGATCGTTGACGATTCGGCCTCCATGCGCCAGATGGTGGAACACACGCTTTCTTCGGCAGGCTTTCAGATAACCGCCGCGGACGATGGCGATGTGGCCCTGGAGATTGCGAGCACGAACGATGAGCCGTTCGACCTGGTGATTACAGACGTCAACATGCCACGTATGGACGGCATCTCCCTCATCCGTGAGCTGCGTCAGCTCACGGACTATCAGTTCAGGCCCATTCTCGTGCTGACCACGGAATCGGGCACTGACAAAAAGATGGAAGGCAAGTCCGCCGGCGCCACCGGATGGATCGTTAAACCTTTTGTACCGGACCAGCTGGTGGCAGTAGCAAACAAGGTGCTTTGACAGAAGCCGGGTGGCGGGGTGGGACCAAACCTGCTTCCCCGGATAACAAAACAACGACGTAGACAAGGATGTGCAAACGGACATGAACGATCAGGACTACACGTCTGCCAAGCTGGCGGCGATCGACCGCACGCTGGCGGTTATCGAGTTTCAGGTAGACGGTACGATCATTACCGCCAACGACAACTTCTGTCGCGCCGTCGGGTACGATCTGAACGAAATCGTCGGGCAGCATCACCGCATGTTCCTGCTTCCGGAAGACGCGCAGACGGCGGAATACGCAGCCTTCTGGCAGCGCCTCGCCAACGGTGAGTTCTTTCAGGATCGCTTTCGGCGGGTCGGCAAAGGGAATCGTGAGATCTGGATACAGGCAACCTACAACCCCATTTTCGACGAGCACAACAAACCCGTACGCGTGGTCAAGTTTGCCACGGACATCACCGAGCAGACACGCCGGGAGCTCGACTTCGAAAGCAAAATCGCGGCCATGAACCGGTCGTTTGCGGTGGTGGAGTTCAAGCTCGACGGGACGGTTACCAACGCCAACGACAATTTCTGCGCAACCATGGGTTACAGCCTGTCGGAAGTGCAGGGCCGTCACCACAGGCAGTTTGTCAGCGAGAGCTATGGCGCGAGCAGCGAGTACGAAGACCTCTGGCGAACGCTCCGGCAGGGCGACTTCGTTGCTGGTGAGTTTCAGCGTTTCAACAAAGCGGGCGAAGAAATCTGGTTGCAGGCGTCCTACAACCCCGTATTCGACAGCCATGGCAAAGCGGTGAAGGTGGTGAAGTATGCGGTGAATATCTCCGAGCAGAAGCGCCTGGCAGCCTCCGTCGACAGCATGATGGCGGACGCGGGCGCGGTCATAGACGATCTCGCGAAAGGTAACCTCACCCGGAAAGTCGCTGGAGACTACGCGGGTAGTCTCGCCGACCTCCAGAGCAATCTGAATGGCTGCATCGATACGCTGACGAACACCGTGAGCCAGATTCGCAGCGCCAGCGCGAGCATTCAGGAGTCGGCGTCAGAAATCTCCGAAGGCAACCTGAATCTCAGCCACCGCACCGAGCAGCAGGCTGCCAGCCTCGAGGAAACCGCCTCCAGCATGGAGGCCCTGTCGAACACCGTCCAGCAGAACGCGGATAGCGCCAAAGAGGCCAACCAGCTTTCCAACAGCGCCAGCGAACAGGCGCAGGAAGGGGGCGCCGTGGTGGCGCGGGCGGTGTCGGCCATGCGCGCGATCAACGATTCCAGCAAAGAAATTGCAGACATCATCGGCGTCATCGAAGAGATCGCCTTCCAGACCAACCTGCTGGCCCTCAATGCCGCCGTTGAGGCGGCGCGTGCCGGCGAGCAGGGCCGCGGCTTTGCCGTGGTTGCCTCCGAGGTGCGTAACCTCGCCCAGCGCAGCTCCGCCGCGGCGAAAGACATCACGGCGCTCATCAAGGACAGCGTGGGCAAGGTCGAGGAGGGCTCGAAGCTCGTCAACGAATCCGGAGAAACGCTCAGCCAGATTGTTGCGTCTGTGGAGAAGGTCAGCCACATCATCGGTGATATCATGGCCAGCGAAGAACAATCGTCCGGCATCCGCGAGATCACCACCGCCGTACGGCAGATGGATCAGGTTACTCAGCAGAACGCTGCGCTTGTGGAGGAAGCCGCCAGTGCCAGTGAATCCATGGATCATGAGGCGCGAGGCATGTTGTCGCTCGTCAGCTTCTTCCGGTTGAGCGGCGATGCATCGCCGGTGGCTGCCGTGGAGGCGGGCGACCCGGCAGTGCGCAGAAGCGCCTGAGCCAGCGGTTGCCCCTCGGGATCGTCAGCTGTGTCAGTCATCAGCAGGGAGATCAGCGAGCAGGACTTTCGCGCCTTTGTGAAGTTTGCCCATGATCTTGCGGGTATCTCGCTGAGTGAGAGCAAGCGCCATTTGCTCATCAGCCGCCTGATCCGCCGGGTGCGCGCGTTGCAACTCCCGGATATCGCCAGCTACCGTAGCTATCTCGACAAACATCTGGCGGAAGAAACCGGCAATTTTGTCAACGCCATCACGACGAACCTCACCTCGTTCTTTCGTGAAAGTTACCATTTCGACTACCTTCAGGAATGGCTCGCGGCGCATCCTGCCCCGCATTACCAGGTGTGGTCAGCCGGCTGCTCGACCGGGCAGGAGCCGTACAGCATTGCCATGACCTTCGACCGTTGCAACCTGCTCGATCGCGTCAGCATACAAGCCACGGACATCGACACGCAGGTGCTGGATAAAGCGGCCAACGGGGTCTATGAGGAAAGTGACATAGAGAGTTTTGACCACACAGATTGCCAGCGGTGGTTTCAACGGGGCACTGGCGCCAACGCCGGGCGTGTACGTGTCAAAGAACCCCTTGGACGTGCCATCGACTTCAAGGCATTGAATCTGCTGGAGCGCTGGCCCGGCGAGATCCGGTACGACGTGATTTTCTGCCGCAACGTATTCATCTACTTCGACGTCGACACGCAGGCGGAGCTGCTGCGGCGCTTCGCGGACCGCCTCAAACCGGAAGGCGTGCTGTTTCTCGGACACTCGGAAGGCATACGTTCCGTCGAGGGCCTGTATGCGCAGCAGGGCCGCACCACCTATCGTCTGGCCGAGGCGGGATAGCGTGAGTGAGATCACTGCCAGCACGCCGGGCTTCGAGCACGTTAAACGCTTCTGGAACAAGTCGTTCAACTGCACTGTGGCCAAAATTCTGCCGGGGGAATACTACGTTTCCCATGGCAATGAGCTCATCGCGACCGTGCTTGGCTCCTGCGTCTCAGCCTGCGTACGCGATCGTCGCACTGCGCTGGGTGCCATGAATCACTTCATGCTGCCTGAAGCCACTTCCGCCAGCGCTGACGATGGCGCTCCTTTCCGCTACGGCGCCTTTGCCATGGAACACATGTTGAACGATCTTTTCCGTATCGGCGTACGCAAGCAGGATCTGGAAGTAAAGATTGCTGGTGGCGGCGCGATGCTGGGGGGCGGCAGCGTCATTGGTGATCGCAATGTGGCTTTCGTGAAAGAGTTTCTCGGTAACGAAGGCATCGAGGTGGCAGCGGAACACACCGGCAGCAACGTTGCGCGGAACGTGCTTTACGACGTGCGTACCGGAAAGATGCTCGTGAAACAGCTGGCACAGGTGGATGCGTCCACGCAGGAAGCAGAGAAGAGCTACCGCCGGGAGCTGGCTGCACCCACTGCCGGTGCCGCCGGAGACATCGACCTTTTTTAGCAGGCGATCTGATCGCGGTTTTTTCAGCCGACGTGCAGAAACCTGTCTAGAGTTGATTGAGATCTCGGAGAAATCTGCTCACGAGATGACGAGCGGGCATGACAATACAGGGATGTGATTCGCAGTGACTGACGATCTATCGGAATTTCACGACGTCTTCTTCGAGGAGGCGGACGAGCTGATCGAGTCGATGGAGGCGGAGCTGCTGGAAATGCTCTCCGACCCCGACGACGCGGAGCGCGTCAACACAGTGTTCCGGGCTGCCCATTCCATCAAAGGAGGCTCAGCAACCTTCGGTTTTGACGCCGTCGCCAAGTTCACGCATGTCATGGAGACTCTGCTGGACGAGGTGCGCGAAGGCCATAAGGAAGCTGACCAGGTGCTGGTGGATCTTCTGCTGCGTGCCACCGACTGTCTCCGCGCGATGGTGAGCGCAGCGAAAGGTGAGAGCGAAGCCGATCAGAACCAGATAGATACGCTGCTGGCCGAAATGGAGACCATGCTGGCTGCGGAAGCCTCGGACGCGCCTGACGGCGCTGAGGTGGCGGCAGCCGCCGTCCCTGAAAGTGCTGAGGTATCCGACGGCCCGGATGAGCCTGGATGGCGCATCCATCTCAAACCCGGGGCCGACTCGTTGAAAACGGCCAACGACCCGCTCGGCATCCTGACGGAGCTTTCGCGCCTGGGGGAGGTTTCGTGTGAGCTGCTCACCGATGATCTGCCTGAATTTGCCGACATCGATCCTACGTCGCTGTACCTGGCCTGGCGTATCGAGCTGCACGGTGCAGTGGAAGAAAGCGCAATTCGTGAAGTGTTCGAATGGATCGACGTCTGCTCTGATATCCAGATCGAGCGCATGGGGCAGGCGGCCGGCAGCGGTGACGCGGTGTCGGCGGCGGCGCCCTCAACGCCTGAGCCGGTTGCGGCAGCGAGCGATACACCCGCGCCCCTGGCGCCGAAGCGCGACAGCGCCGCGGCTGCACCTAAAGCCAAGCCGAAAGCCGCTCAGGTGACCTCCATCCGGGTTGGCATCGACAAGATCGACAAGCTGATCAACCTCGTTGGTGAGCTCGTCATCACGCAGTCGGTGCTGCACGAGGAAGGTCTGAAGCTGTCCCAGGACATCGGCGAGCAGTTACAGGAAGGCCTGTCGCAGCTGCAGCGCCACACCCGCGAGCTGCAGGAAAACGTCATGCAGATCCGCATGGTGCCGATCAGTAATGCCTTCAACCGCCTGCCACGCATGATTCACGACCTGACCAGCAAGCTCGGCAAGCGGGTGGAACTGGTCATGTCCGGGGAGCAGACCGAACTGGACAAAACCGTGTTGGAAAGCATCGGCGATCCTCTGGTGCACCTTGTCCGCAATGCGGTGGATCACGGCATAGAAATGCCGGAAGCCCGTGAGGCGAAAGGCAAAGACCCGGAAGGCAAAGTATTTCTCAATGCGTATCACGAAAGCGGCAATATCGTGATCGAGATCCGGGACGATGGCGCCGGCATTGATCGCGACCGTGTCCTTTCGAAAGCCATAGACAAAGGCCTGGTTTCTCCGGACGAGCAGCTGACCGACGGCCAGGTTTTCGAGCTTCTGTTCCATCCCGGCTTTTCCACCGCTGAGCAGGTGAGTGACGTTTCCGGCCGGGGCGTTGGCATGGATGTCGTCAAACGCAACATCCACTCTCTGGGCGGAGCGGTGGAAGTGCAGAGCCGGCTGGGCCAGGGTTCCGTGTTCACGATCAGACTGCCGCTCACGCTCGCCATCGTCGAAGGCCAGCTTGTGCGCGTCGAGCAGCAGACCTACGTCATTCCGGTGATCTCCATCGTTGAATCGATCCAGGTCGACCAGCGCCTTGTCAGCTCCATTGCGGAGCAGGGTGAGGTCTATCGGCTGCGCGATGAATACATTCCGGTGGCGCGGCTCAGCGAGCTTTTTTCCCTGAAGCGGGCGAAGTGTAAAGAGCAGCTCATGGTGGTGGTGGAAAGCGACTTCACCAAGGTGGGGCTGCTCATCGACGAGCTCATGGCCCAGCAGCAGGTGGTCATCAAATCCCTGGAAGCGAACTACAAACAGGTGCCGGGCATCGCAGGGGGCACGATCCTCGGCGACGGCACGGTCTCTCTCATCCTGGACATCAACGGTGTCATCGCCATGAGCCGCGGTGCCGGTGATGACTCGCGCGCGGCATAAGGAAATCAGCAGTGAACAGTGACTCTGTGGAAACCCACCAGCTCGACTACGAAGGTGACAGCGAGGGAGATCAGTATCTGACCTTCATGCTGGCCGGAGAAGAATACGGTGTGGACATCCTGCGGGTGCAGGAAATCAAGGGTCTGGCAGGGGTCACGGAAATACCCAACACGCCGCCTTACGTGCTGGGGGTAATCAACCTGCGCGGCACGGTCATTCCTGTGCTCGATCTGCGCCTGCGCTTCGGCATGGATCCGCTCGAGTACTCGCAGCTCACCGTTGTGATCGTGATGAGGGTTCGTGCCGAAGGCGTGGAGCGAACGATAGGTTTCGTTGTCGACACGGTATCGGACGTCTACAACATTGTGACCAGCGACATCAATCCGGCGCCGGACTTTGGCGCCCAGGTGGATACATCGTTTGTGACCGGCCTGGCCAGCGTCGACGAGAAGATGGTGATTATTCTCGACGTCGACATGCTTGCCAGCGAGGACGTCGAAGCCGAGTAGCTTCGGGTATGGCAACAGTGTGGAGAAACATGTGGCAGGAAAGACCGCAAAACTGAGCCTACCGCCGAGCTTCTCAGCGGCAGCTGCTGCGGATGTGCATGCCCGTATGCAGGTGGTGCTGGAGGGGCGTAATCCCGTCTATATCGATCTGTCGCGCTGTACGACAATTGATACGGCCGGGCTGCAGTTGCTGGTGGTGTTTGTCAACGCGCTGCGCGCAGCCGGGCGGGAGTACTCGATGTCCGAGATGGACACCGCGGTCACAAACGCCATGGCGCTGGGCGGCTTTGCATCGGTATTGGGGGTGCCGGGCGATGCACGAGCAGGTTAGCGCACAGGCCATGAGCATTGCCCTCCTCGAGTTTGCGAAGACCTCCATACGTTCGCAATCGGATCACATGGCGGCCTGCTTTGCCGAGCTGGCCACGCGGGTGGATATTCTGTGCCGCCAGCTCGAAACAGAGCGCGAACGGGCCGGTACCGCTCAGCATGCGGTGGCCGTGCTGCAATCGCGGGAGATCAGTGAGCTGACAAGAGCGCTCATCATCGATATCCAGGCGCACGATATCACCGATCAGCGGCTGACCCATGTGACCCGTCTTCTGCAGGAAGATGGCTCGCTGGCCGATGCGGCGTTGCGGGACAAGCTGGAGACGATTCTGACAGAGCGCGGCGAGCGGGACGTGGCCGATCGGCTGCTGGGGGGCTCTGACACGGCTGGCATTACCGATGCAGCCCGGTTGAACAACGATATCGAGCTCTTCTGATGAGTGTTTCAGTGCTTGTCGTCGACGACTCGGCGCTCATTCGGGGCCTGTTGACGAAACTCCTTGGCGCCCATCCCGACATCACGGTGATCGGATGCGCCGAAGACGCCCAGGATGCACGAGCGAAGATCAAAGCCCTCGACCCGGACGTGGTTACGCTCGACATAGAAATGCCCGGCATGGACGGCATATCGTTTCTCGAGAAGATCATGACCTTGCGGCCCACGCCGGTGGTGATGATCTCGACGCTCACGCAGAAAGGCGCCCAGGTGAGCCTGCGGGCCCTCCAGCTGGGCGCGTTTGATGTCTTTCCCAAGCCGCTCGAAAACCTCGAGAAAGAGCTGGAAAACTACCGCGAGATTCTGCAGAACACGGTGATTGGTGCCGCAACTGCCAACGTTGCGGTGCTGGCCAGCCGGGCCCGGCGCACGCTCGATACGGAGCGCACGACCCGCCTGCCGGTGCCGGATGTGCGTCTGCCGCGCCATGCTGCATCCAGACTGATTGCCATCGGCGCGTCCACGGGCGGCACGGAAGCCATCTGTCGCGTGCTGGAAGGGCTGCCCGGCGGCGGGCCGGCCGTGGTCATCACGCAACATATTCCCGAGGCGTTCTGTGCCTCGTTCGCGCAACGTCTGGACGCCTGCTCGCCCATGAGTGCCAAAGTTGCGGAGCATGGCGAGCAGATCCTGCCCGGACACATCTACCTTGCGCCGGGCGATGCACACCTGGCCGTGGTGTCGTCGGGCGCGGGCTGGTCCTGCCGCCTCGACACAGGCGAGCGGGTGAACCGTCACCGTCCCGCCGTGGACGTCCTGTTCAATTCCGTTGCCGAGTGCGCCGGCAGGCGCGCGATCGGCTGCCTGCTCACCGGCATGGGGAAAGATGGCGCTGCGGGTCTGCTGAGCATGCAGGCAGCTGGTGCCCGCACGTTTGCGCAGGACGAAGCAACGAGCGTGGTGTGGGGCATGCCGGGCTCAGCCGTAAAGCTCGGGGCGGCTGATGAAGTGGTGCCGCTGGATGCGATGGCAAATTCGCTTCTGAACGCCATGGCGGCGTCGTAGCTGAGGCATTCGTCGGCGGTACCAGGTCCCAGAAACATAAAACTTGGCCGAAGCCTGCGCAGGTTCGTCTAGGCTGAAGCTGTGGTGGGCCCATGTCATGGGTGGTCCGCTGGCTGGTGAACGAGGAAGCCCGGCAGCGGCGGCAACAAACAAGGAATAACAAGCATGATGCGCTCCTTCGAAAATATGGCCATGAAGCACAAGTTGCTGCTGATGCTGCTGGTGCCGATTGTCGGCCTGTCGTGGAATCTGCAGAACGATCTGCGTAACGCCTGGCAGCTGGAAAGCGAGAGCGAAGTGCTGCTCGACATGGCAGGTCTTTCCGTGCGCTCGAGTGCTCTCGTGCACGAGTTGCAGAAGGAACGTGGCATGTCGGCGGGCTACCTTGGCAGTCGCGGCAGCAAGTTTTCCGCCGAGCTTGTTGCGCAGCACGAGCAGACGAACGACCGTTTGCAGGCACTCACCCTGTTTGTAGAGAGTGCCGACCTCTCGGATCAGGCTGCGCTGAGTACGGGCCTGAAGCAGCTCGAAGGACTGAGTGCCATGCGCACGCGTATTCTCGAGCAGAGGGTCGCGCTGGGCGAAGGGATCGGCTTTTATACCGCGGCGAACGCGTCGTTCCTCGACGCTGTAGGCGAGATGGCGAAACTCAGCTCGATCGGTGAGCTCAACAACGCGGCCACCGCCTACGTTGCGTTCCTGCAGAGCAAGGAGCGGGCGGGTATAGAGCGCGCCGTGCTCAGCAATGCCTTTGGTGCAGACCGCTTCGCGCCTGGATTGTTTGAACGCTTTCAGGCCCTTGTCACGGTACAGGACACGTATCTGGCTGTCTTTCGATCGCTGGCAAGCGCAGAGCACGTTGCGTTTTACGAGACCACGGTCAGTGGCGGTGCCATCGACGAGGTGGCACGCATGCGATCGCTGGCGACCGACCGCGCGCAAAGCGGCGGTTTTGCCATCGATCCGACGTACTGGTTCAGCCAGCAGACGGAGAAGATCAATCTCCTGAAGCGGGTGGAGGATCGTCTGTCGCTGGATCTGCAGGCCAATGCCACCGGGATACGTGATGCGGCATATGCCAAGGTGGTGGGCCTGTTGCTCGTGGCGGTGCTGAGCCTCGGCGTTGCCGCTGCCTTTGGCTGGTTTGTCTGCGTGGTGCTTCTGAAGCAACTGGGTGCGGATCCGGCCCGGTTGGGCGAGGTGGTCAACACGATCGCGGGTGGGGACCTGTCGACGGACCTTGGTGATGCCGGCGCCAACACCGGTGTGTTCGCCAACGTTCAGGTCATGCAGAAGGAACTGCGCGAACGCATTGAAGCGAACCGCCTGGCCATTGCCGAAAATCAGCGTATCAGCGACGCCCTGAACAACATCAACGGCAACGTTCTGATCGTCGATACTGCCGGGAACATCGTCTTTGCCAATGCGGCAATCTCCGCGTTGTTCGATCGTACGGCGGATGCATTCCGGAGTGTTCGCCCGGATTTCGATCCGGCACGGCTTCTGGAGACGTCGGTGCTCACCCTGCACCCCGATCCGGCAGCGTTCCGTCAGGCCTTCGAAGGTTTGACCGATGCCGACGAGATCGATTTCAGCGTGAGCGGGTGCGTATTCAAAATTGTGGTCAACCCCGTTTTCGATGCGAACGGCGAGCGCCTTGGCGTGGTCATGGAGTGGATCGAGCGCACGCAGGAGGTTGCCACCGAACGGGAAGTGCAGGCGGTGGTCGACAGCGCGAAAGCCGGTGAGCTTTCCAAGCGCATCACCATCGATGGCAAGGAAGCCTTTTTTGCCACCCTCTCGGAAGGAGTGAACCAGCTGCTGGAGATTGCCGACCATGTCATTGACGACACGGTCCGGGTGCTGGGTGCCGTGTCGGAAGGCGATCTCAGCAAGACGATCGACGCGGAGTACGAAGGCTCGTTCCAGTCGCTGAAGGAAGACGCAAACGCCACCGTGGTCAAGCTCACGGAGGTTGTCGGCAACATACAGACGTCGGCAGCGTCGGTGAAAAACGGCGCGGATGAGATCTCCCAGGGTAACGGTGACCTCAGCCAGCGCACGGAGCAGCAGGCTGCAAGTCTCGAGGAAACGGCATCGAGCATGGAGGAGATGACCAGCACCGTGCGACAGAATGCCGACAATGCCTCGCAGGCCAACGACCTGACACAGTCTGCTTTCGACCTGGCGGAGAAAGGTGGCGCAGTGGTGAATCAAGCCATCGACGCCATGCAGGACATCAACGAAGCCAGCACCAAAATTGCCGACATCATCGGCGTGATCGACGAAATTGCTTTTCAGACGAACCTGCTGGCGCTGAACGCGTCCGTTGAAGCGGCACGTGCGGGCGAACAGGGCCGGGGTTTCGCCGTGGTTGCGTCCGAGGTGCGCAATCTTGCTGGTCGCAGCGCAACTGCAGCCAAAGAGATCAAGGATCTGATTGTCGACAGCGGCAGCAAGGTTGCGGAGGGCTCGCGGCTGGTGGACGAATCCGGCGCCACCCTGAAAGAAATTGTCCGCAGCGTGAAGGAGGTGTCCGATATTGTCAGCGACATCGCGTCCGCCAGTCAGGAGCAATCGGCGGGCATTGAGCAGGTAAATCGCGCGATCGCCCAGATGGATCAGTTGACGCAGCAGAACGCCGCGCTGGTGGAGGAAGTGGCAGCAGCCAGCGAAACGCTGGGCGATCAGGCCGACGAGCTCAATCAGATGATGGCGTTCTTTTCCGTCAACGGCGAAGGGGTCGCGATGACCGCCGCAGAGGAGCCAGCCCCCGTTGCCGCGTTTGCCGGTCCCGAGCGACGCTCGGCAGACCGTCCGTGGTCGCAGCCCGCTGCGCCCGTGACACCAGATCTGAGCATCGCGTCAGGCGACGATCAGGGCTGGGAGGAGTTTTAAGTCGTGCGGGGCAATGCCGATGGCCGCACGCGGCTAATGACCGGTTGGTGTGTTGCCGCCGCTGTGCTGGTGGCCGCGGCAGGGGCCAGCGCATCCACGGCGGCGGAAAGTGGCGCGGCCCGGGATGCCAACGACCTGCGCTACTGGTTCAAAGCCCGCCTGCGCAACGAGCATGTGGATCTGGACAACAATCTCGACGACGCCAACGCCATGACGCTGAGGAGCGTGCTGGGTTTCGAAAGTGCGTCGCTGGGCGGCCTGCGCCTGCTGGTGGAAGCGGAAAACGTCAGCGCGCTGGACGATCGCTACAACAGTACCACCAATGGCGAGGTAGACCGCAACGTGGTGGCCGATCCGGAGGACACGGAACTCAACCGGGTGCAGGTACAGTTCGACCGCATCCCCGATACGCTGGTGACGGTGGGACGTCAGCGGCTGATTTACGACAACGCGCGCTTCGTTGGCAACGTCGGTTGGCGTCAGAACGAACAGACCTTCGATGCGGTGCGCGTGGACAATCGCTCGCTGCGCGACACGGTCGTCAGCGTCGCCTATATCGACACGGTTCGCCGGATCTTCGGCCCCGACAGTCCCGCGGGCAAGACCGCCATGAGCTCGCCGCTGTTGAACGTCAAGTACACCGGGCTGGACGATCTCAGCATCACTGCGTATGGCTATTTTCTGGACTTCGACGATCAACCGGCCCGGTCCAATAGAACCCTTGGGCTGCGTGTTTCGGGAAAGCGGGACATCGCCGGCGTGCCCGGACACTTCCTGTTCGAGCTGGCTGAGCAAAGTGACTACGAAGGCGGTGCGTCGACGATCGACGCGGGTTATCTGCACGTGCGGGGCGGCGTGACGTTCGCTGCAACGAAATTCACGATCGGACAGGAACGCCTGCAAGGGGATGGCACGTACGGCTTTCAGACACCGCTGGCGACGGGTCATGCGTTCAATGGCTGGTTTGACCGCTTTCTCACAACCCCGGCCAGCGGTTTGCTCGACACCTACCTCGAGGTGGCCGGAACGGTGCGCGGCATCAAGCTGAAAGCGCTTTACCACCACTTCGCCGCCGACGAAGGCTCGCTCGACTATGGTTCGGAGATCAACGTCTCGGCAACGCGCGGCTTCGGCGACAAGCTGTCAGCCGGGCTGAAAGTTGCTGCGTATGCCGCGGACGATCTGGGTGTGGACGGCACCAAGGTCTGGCTGTTCGCGCAGTACCAGTTCTGAGTTGATCCTTCGATCCGTCGCTATAGCACCCCACTGCCTATCAAGCCTGACCGTTATCACCATTCGGTACTTCAAATACCGCGACACCCCGGTAAGTTAGAGGGGTTGAAGGGTGTCCGGGAACCGAACATCAGGTAGCAATCAGACGCATTAACAACCTCAGGCTCATGATCGCGGGACAACCAACCCGGGTAGGTCCCCGGTCGCTTTAGCCGTGCGCTTGCGATCTGGCGTTGCCTGGGTTCGGTTCCTGACTCTTTCGCGTTCTGCCTTCTATTCGGGAGGTGCCTCATGGCCATCACACTGCTTGGAAAGCGCGCACGCCCGTGACCTTCGATGCCGAGCTGCAGGCCCTGAACGTTGCGTTTTGCAGAAGCTCCTGCAGTTCTGCACAATTCGCGATCCCTTACAGCAGGCCCCGAAATGACCACCGATCAGACCGCAGCCGACGCCCATCGCGCCCGCATGCAGGCACTGCAGGCAGAACATCGTAAGCGCATCAAGGCGGCGCAACATCCGGAACGGGGGCTGGTTCTGGTTCATACAGGGAACGGCAAAGGCAAATCCAGCTCGGCCTTCGGCGTCATTGCCCGAGCCCTCGGCTGGGGCCACGACGTTGCCGTAGTGCAGTTCATCAAGGGCGACTGGGAAACCGGTGAGCGGCAGTTCTTCAGCGGTTTTCCTGAACAGCTCCAATGGCACACCATGGGCCAGGGTTTCACCTGGGACACGCAGGACCGCGACAAGGACATCGCCGCTGCGGCAGCGGCGTTTGCCAAGGCCGAAGCGCTGCTCACGGGGGGTGAGTTCGACCTCGTGGTGCTGGACGAGATCAACGTAGCCTTGAGCTTCGACTATCTCGACGTGAATGACGTGCTGGCGGTGCTGGAGCGCCGCCACGTGCGCACCAGCGCCATTCTCACGGGCCGCGACGCACCCGATGCGCTGGCCGGCTACGCTGACCTCGTCACGGAAATGCGCGAAATCAAGCACCCCTTTCAGGCAGGAATCAAAGCCCAGCAGGGCATCGACTTTTAGTCGCGATCTGCGCCTGGAGCTGGCTGTGCGCCGTCTGCTACTCACCCTCTGTCTTGTGGTGCCTGCGTATCACGGCGAAGCAGCGTCGCTCCCCCAGCGCGTGGTCAGTCTCGATTACTGTGCCGATCAATACGTGCTGCGCTTTGTTGGCCCGGAGCGCATACGGGCGCTCTCGCCAGACGCTGGCCGCAGCTTCTCCTATATGCGCGACGCGGCGCAGGACTTACCGCAGGTGCGCCCGCTGGCGGAGAACGTCATTGCGCTGCAGCCGGATCTGGTGGTGCGATCGTATGGCGGGGGCGCGCGGGCTCCGGCGTTTTTTGCCGCGCTGGACATACCCGTGCTGCAATTGCCCTACGCGGGCTCGCTGGCAGACATCCGGGCGACCATTCTGACGGTGGCCGCGCGGCTGGGCGCCGCCGGGGAAGGAGAGCGTGTGGCTGCCCGCATGGATGCCCGTCTGGCCGATCTCTCGGGCGAAGGTTCCGCTGACCGGACCGCGCTTTACATGACCGCGGGCGGCGTCACCAGCGGCCCCGGATCGCTGGTGCACGACATGCTGGTTGCGGCAGCGCTCGACAACTTTCAGCAGCGTCCGGGATGGCATGCGCTGCCGTTAGAGCGACTGGCGTATGAGTCCCCCGACGTGGTGGCGCTGGCTTTCATGAACACGCTGACTGCCGGGCTCTACCGCTGGTCGGCTACGCGGCACCCCGTTGCCGATGCGCAACGTCAACGCGCCGTGGCCGTGCCGCTGGAAGGAGCCTGGACCGCCTGCGGTGGATGGTTTGTGGTGGATGCCGTCGAAGCGCTGCATGCGGCGGCGCAACGCCAGGCGCCGGGCCGATGAGTCTGCTCAACGTCCTGCTCGGCAGTGTGGTTCTCGCGGCTGTGTTTGCGGCCTGCCTCCTCGGTTCGACCCCGCTGCCGCCGTCTGATGTGATCGATGCGCTGCTTGGGCAGGGCGCGCCGGGCGATGAGATTGTCGTATGGCAGATCCGCCTGCCTCGGGCGCTGGCAGCCCTGGCCGTGGGTGCGGGTCTCGGCATGGGCGGGGCGGCGCTGCAGGGGCTGCTGCGAAACCCCCTGGCCGAGCCTGGAATTCTCGGAGTCTCCGCAACGGCCGCTCTCGGGGCAACCTGCACCATCTACTATGGCCTCGCCGCGCTTTCGCCCTGGGCGCTGCCGCTCGGGGCTGTCATGGGCGCGCTGGTGGCAACCGGTCTCATCGTGCTGGTTGCCCTGCGCACCACCTCGGTTGTGACGCTGATTCTCGTCGGCGTGGGGCTGTCCAGCTTTGCGGCGGCGGCCATGTCTCTGCTCATGAACTTTGCGCCCCATCCGTTCACGCTGGCCGATCTGGTGGACTGGACGCTGGGTTCCGTGGCCAATCGCGGTTTTCCCGATCTCGCCCTCGCTTTGCCGTTTGGCCTCGTCGGTGCGGTTACGCTGTGGTTCTGGCGGCGCAGCCTGGCGGTGCTCACGCTGGGTGAAGAAGCGGCTCACGGTGCCGGAGTCAATCTGCCGGCCCTGCGCGCGGGGGTGGTGCTGGGGGCGGGGTTGCTGGCGGGCGCCGCCGTTTCCCTGGCCGGTGCCATTGGCTTTGTGGGTATTGTAGCGGCGCACGTCGTACGCCCCTGGGTGCAGTTCGATGTTGCGCGCAGCCTGCTGCCCAGCGCTCTGCTCGGCGGGCTGCTGCTGGTTGTGGCCGACGTTCTGCTGCGTCTGCTGCCCACCCAGAACGAATTGAAGCTGGGGGTGCTCGCCGCTCTGCTGGGTGCGCCGGTGTTTGTCTGGATCGCCTTGAGGCGGCAACCGTGACGGCGCTGACGGAGCGCGCCGCGTCCGCAGAGCTGCCGCTGCTTGCAGCCCGGGGTGCGACGGTGCATCGGGACAGTGTCGAGGTGGTGGCGGGCGCGGACCTGGCTGTCAACGCGGGCGAAGTGGTGGCGCTGCTGGGTCCCAATGGGGCCGGCAAGACGAGCCTGCTGAGGGCTGCCATGGGGTTGCTGCCGGTGACAGCGGGAGAAGTGGTTCTGGGTGACCGTGCTTCTCATGTCATGAGTGCCCGGGAACGCGCCCTGCGTGTTGCCTATCTTCCGCAGGTGCGCACGCTGGCCTGGCCCGCGCGCGTGCGGGACGTGGTAGCGCTCGGGCGTTTTGCCTATGGCGTCGGTCTGTCTGCGCGCTCGCGGGATGATGACAAGGCGGTAGACGCGGCCATGGCTGCGGCGCAGTTGATGCACCTTGCCGACCGTCGGGCAGATACGTTGTCGGGCGGGGAGGCCGCGCGCCTGCACTGCGCGCGGGCGTTTGCCAGCGATGCGCCGCTGCTGCTGGCCGACGAACCCACGGCCGGGCTTGATCCGCGCCATCAGCTCATCACCTTTGCGCTGTTGCGCCGTTATGCGGCTGCGGGCCGCGGTGTGCTCGTCGTGCTGCACGATGTGAATCTGGCGGCCCGCTTCGCAGACCGCCTGGTGTGGATGCATCAGGGACAGCTTTTAGCGGACGGCGCCCCGGCCGCTACGTTGACCATCGAAAACGTGGAGCAGGTTTATGGCGTGCGCGCGCGGCTGGTGGAGGATCCCGCGTCGCCGCTGCCGCTCGTGATGATGGAAGCAACGCTCTGAGCGAACAATTCCGCGTCTGGCATGCGTGCGCAAATTTGCATACGCTGCAGGGATCAGAGGTATTGGAGATCCCATGATTACCTGGGAGACGATTGAGCAGTTTGCGGTAAACGGCAATCCCAACCCGCCCGGGCGTGTGGAAAAAACTGCCGAGGAGTGGCAGGCGTTGCTCACGCCCGAACAGTTTCAGGTGGCGCGCCAGGCTGGTACAGAGCGTCCATTCTCTTCGCAGATGTGCGGGGTGTTCGAGCCGGGCAAGTACGCGTGTGTGTGCTGTGGCGCGCTGTTGTTCGATGCGCAAACCAAGTTCGAGTCGGGCACCGGGTGGCCGTCGTTCACGCAGCCAGCCACCGAAGAGGCCATTGCGTATCACGTCGACCGCTCCATGGGCATGGTGCGCGTGGAAACCACCTGTAATACCTGTGATGCCCATCTTGGCCACGTGTTTCCCGACGGGCCGGCGCCCAGCGGCCTGCGTTACTGCATGAACGCGATCGCGTTGAAGAAGCTCGCTGAAACCTGATTCAGACCGCGGCGTGCTCGGCAACCACGGCGAG
>CAZYYJ010000021.1:0-67162 GCA_964651595.1 uncultured Pseudomonadales bacterium
CAAGCTTCCCGGCAGCAGCTCAACCCGTGACGGACGAGATCCTCGACAGCGCCTGCGCAGCCATTGCGAAGCGGGTCGACCCTCACGCCGAGCGGATCCGCCACTGGCCGCTCACCGGCGGCGTCTCGGCGCAGATCGAGGCGATCGCCTACGAAGATGCGCGCGGCCGACGTCGACAGGTTGTCGTTCGCCGGCACCGGACGTCTGAGTGGAAGCCGCACGCGGCCGATGTCACCACCACCGAGTTCAACCTGCAGCAGGCACTGTTCGACGCCGGGTTGCCTGTGGCCGAACCTCTGTTCCTGGACGTAACGTGCACGCTCCTGTCATCCCCCTACCTGGTGATGACCTTTGTGGACGGCAGCACCCGCATCGACGCGAGTGCCCTACCTGGCAGCCTGGCGCAGATGGCTGACGTGCTGCTGCACCTGCACGGCCTGGACGTGCACAGCGTGAAAGGCGCCGACCGGCTGCCACGGGGCGACCACCCCGTCGACGGTGCTCTGCAGTACGTGCCCGACACCGCCTCCAACGCCGAGTTGCGTGCAGCGTTGCGCCGCTGGGACGTCAATCCCTCCAGCGAATCGCTGCTGCACGGCGATTTCTGGCCCGGCAACATCCTCTGGCGAAATCAGCGCATCGCTGCAGTGCTCGACTGGGAAGACGCCTCCGTCGGCCCGGTGGCGTCCGACCTCGCCGGTTGCCGCGCGGAATTGATGGTCATGTTCGGCGCGCAGGCAGTGGAGGCCTTCACGAGCCGCTACCTGGCTGCCACCGACAGCCCTCCCGTCGACTTACCTGTCTGGGAGGTCTACGCCGCGTTCGCAGCCCTCAGCACCATGGCAGAGTGGGGGCTGCCACCGGCTGTGGAGGCAGCGCGGCGAGAGAAAACCACTATCTTCGCAGAGCGGGCTGCCCGGGAGGTCATCAGCCGGGTCCGCTAGCCTTGCAAATGTTCCCTATTGCGCCCCTCAGGGGCGGCGGCCGCCGGGGCATCGCAGTGCAGGGCCGCTACTTCATCAGCTGCCGCTGCGACCGCACCAGCCCGGGCAGACCATGCCACGCGGACCGTGGCAATCATGGCGACCAGCGTGCCACCCAGGGCCAGCACCAGCAGAACGAGGCCAAGCGCAAGCAGTTCCCAGGCCGGGTCAAGCCCATAACAGCGCAGCCAGGCGGTGGCGAGGGCTGCGATGGGAAACGTCGTGGCCCACCAGCTCAAGGTGATTCCAGAACGCCGGAAAAACCCGACCCGCATCAGTAACGCGACAAGCAGAAACGTGCCACCGAACGCCAGCGTCTTGGCGATGAGCAGACCTCCCGACGCGTCCAGGCTGAGGACAGAATTCGCGGCGAGACCAAAAGGCGCCGCAAGGATGAACAGCGTAGGGCGCAGCTTCGGAGCCAGCGCTGGTTCGAACACCACCCTGCGAAACACGACGGGCAGCAGGATCAGCCACGCAGTGAGCCCGGTGCCAAACAGCAGCAACACGAAGTGCTCGGCCCCCATAGCGGGAGCAGTCATGGATGCCGTCATGATACCGGCAGCCGGCAGGAACCATGTGGGATTGAGGGATTGAGAATCATAGCCGTGCGTTACCCAGCGGCCCGCAAAGCTCAGCAGCAGCAACAGGTGCCCGGCGGCGGCCAGGTTCCAGAACCACGCACCGACCGCATGCATCGGCGCAAGCTGAGACCCCAGGACCATGGCGGCCATGAACGCCGGCGCCAGCAGATTCGCACTGGTGGGGTCGCCGAATTCGCTGCGCGCCTGCGCGAGCTCGCGCAGGAGCTTGAAGAGATAGAAACAGGCGCTCGCACACAGCACAACGAACGCGGCCACCAGCAGCGCCACGCCCGGCAGCGCGAGGGGACTCAGGTGGGTGACGCCGGCCGCCAGACGCAGACAGGCACCAACACCCGCCAGGCCAAGCGCAATGGGAAAGGACGCCGTTGAAACGAAGCTCGCCCGCCCGGTCACTGCTGACTCGCTACCAGCCGCGAGGGCCATCGAGAAGCCGCGAGGTCACCGGCGGGGGCCATGACAATGCGGCCAATGCGCCTCAGGCGTCTCTGTCGAGCTCGTCGCAGATAATGCCGACAATGCGCTCGGCAGCACGGCCGTCCCACAGCTCCGGTACCGCGCCGGACTTGAAGCGCCCCTCGAAGAGCTCGTCCAGCGCGTGCTTGACGGCCACCGGGTCCGTACCGGCCAGCACGTTGGTGCCATAGTCCACGGTCACAGGACGCTCAGTGTTGTCGCGCATGGTGATGCACGGCACCTGCAGATAGGTGGATTCTTCCTGGATACCGCCCGAATCGGTGACAATGCCGCGCGATCGGCTGACAAGCCCGATGAAGTCCACGTAACCCATAGGCTCGGTGACCACGATGTTGGCGTTGTCGCTGAGGCGCGTGTCGAGACCGTGCGCGGCCAGGGACTTGCGCGTCCGCGGATGCAGCGGGATGAACACCTTTCCCCGGGCTGCCGCGTAATCGATGATGTCCACCACGTTGGACAACGGTTCCAGTTCGTCCACGTTGCTAGGGCGATGAAAGGTGGCCACCACGTATTCCCCGGCGGCGAGGCCGAGTTCGGCCATGAGCGGTTCCGGCGACGTGGCGTCGATCTGCTTCACCAGCGTATCGATCATGACGTTGCCGACGAGAAACGCCTGGCCCGGGACGCCTTCGGCTTCCAGATTGACCATGCCGGACGGCTCAGTGACAAACAGCAGATCGGACAGCTCATCGGTCTCGATGCGATTTACCTCTTCCGGCATCGCCTGATCGAAGGACCGCAGACCGGCTTCTACGTGAATGGTACCCATGCCGTGCTGACGGGCCACGCGCACGCAGGCGATCGTGGAGTTTACGTCACCCACCACCAGCACCGCGTCTGCCGGGTGCTCTGCCACATAGGCGTCAAATTTCTCCATGATGCGCTCGATCTGCTCCTCGCGGGTGCCGCCGCCCACGCCCAGATTGGCGTGCGGCTCGGCAATGCCGAGCTGCTCGAAGAACACGTCAGACATGGCCGCATCGTAATGCTGGCCGGTATGCACGAGGCGCGCGTCGATGCGGTCGCCGGCATGCTGGCGCATGGCGAACATCAACGGAGCAATTTTCATGAAGTTCGGGCGGGCTCCCGCCACACAGATGATTTTCAGCACGCGCGGATTATACCCTCGTTGCGGCACAAAACGACTAGGGCGTTTCGGGATCTGTCAGGTGTTCGGCGAGAAACGCGTCCAGCGCTTCGAGGTACTGGCGCCGGTGACTGGCGAGGCTGAAATGATGGTCACCGTTACGCTGCTCGATGAAGCGATGCGGTTTGCCCGCCGCCTGCAGCGCAGCCGCAAAGTCGCGCGACTGTTCGATCACCACGGTGGTATCCACGTCGCCGTGAACCAGCAGCACCGGCACACCAACCTTGTCCACGTGGTCGATGGGGTTGCTTGCGGCCAGTGCTGCACCGGACTGAATCCGGGCTGCTGTGAAGCGACCCAGCTCATAGAGGTAGGTGCGCTCCACGAGATCCCGCAGGTTGCCCACGCCCGCAAAAGACACCGCGCACTGCAGCCGTTCCGGCGTTTTGTAGGCCGCCACCAACGCCACGTAGCCGCCATAGCTTCCCCCTGAGATACAGATCCGCGCGGGGTCCGCCAGAAGTTCCTCGACCATCCAGTCGAGCCCGTCGATCACATCGTCCTGCATGCGCAGGCCCCATTGCTCGAAGCCGGCCTGCACCCACTTGTCGCCGAAACCCGTGCTGCCGCGGAAGTTCGGCTGCAGCACCGCATAGCCGCGCGCCACCAGAAAGTTTGCGATGAACCAGTCATGGCCATCGGAGCGGGACCAGGGACCGCCGTGCGGCGTGATCACCGTGGGATAGGGCCCGTCATCCCGGGGACCCGGCAAGGCGAGAAACGCCGGAATTTCCGTGCCGTCGCGCGCCGGAAACGTGACCGCCTCGAACGCCACGGGCGGTCCGGTTCTGCCCTGCGCCAAGGCCACCAGGCTGTCGCTCTCGAGCGTGTAGAGATAGTGCGTCGGCGTCACGCCATTGCCTTCCACATAGAGAATGACCCGCGCCAGCGTGGCATCGGAACTGACGATACGCATCAGTCGCGGACTGCCCAGGGCCTGGCGCACCTGTGCGAAGCGTTTGCGCAGCGCATCGTCGAACCATACGAGCGGCTCCTGCTCTCCGGGGACGATGGCGTACAACACAGCGCCGGTGCGGGGGTGTGTGCGCAAACCTGTTACGTCGTAACGGGGATGCTCGTACAGCGCCTCGAGATGCCTGCCCGAGGCAATGTCGACCTTGTGCACGCCAACGGTGTCGCGCCCGTTGTTCGCCAGCACCCAGGCGTGCTGCTCCCCCGGCACCAGGCGCGCCAGGCGCGGTTGATCCAGGCCTGCCAGCGGGGCGAGATCCACCGGGGTACGCTTCTTGCCCTTGAGCAACGCATACGCCACCGGTTCCCGTCTCTGGCGATAGCCGGCGCCCAGCCGCACCACGCCCGCATCATCCGCAAACCACTGATACACGGAAGGCAGGTGACCCTGTATCCGCTTCATGCGGTTGTTGTAGATGTTCAGGCGATAGACCGACGGGTGTATACGGTCGTCGCGGGCCAGAGAGACGAGAATGTGCTTGGCGTCGTTGCGCATCCAGCTGATCACGTTGTCCTGATCAGGGGCGTTCCAGACCAGATCGTTGCCGGGCCGATAGGTGGCCTGCGGCACGAGTTGCAGCTGCTTGTCGCCGTCGATGTCTACAGCCAGCAGACGCGTCGCGACGGTGCGGCCATCGCGGTACGCCCGCGGGCCACGTCCGTCGACCTGCCCTGCCCGCAGCACGATGTACTTGCGGATCGAGCATACGATGCGCGTGTTGTTCGCAAACTCACACCAGTTGAAGAGAAACTCCTCCGGATCCGAGGCCATGAGGAGTTTCTGCGTGCCTGCCGCAAAATCGAGCAGCACCGCGTGATAGGTTTCGTCGATCGCCCGCAGCGCCACCGCCCGCTGCCCATCGGGAGAAAGGGCTATGTCGCGCAGCGGTGGCAACTCAGCGTGCGTGGCAACGAGCTCGTTGCCGTGAACGGACCCGGCAAACACGCCCAGGCATAGACACACCAGTGTCGCGCGCATCCTTTCCCGCATGGAGGCGCGTTACTGCATGTTGATGGCAGTCTGAAAGGCAGGCCGGGAGGCCACACGATCAACGTAACCTTTCAGGTTTGCCATCTCATCGGGAACACACCCGAGCCGGTTGGCCATGAAGCAGGCGTGCCCGAGCATGATATCCGCCCCGGAAAAGTTGCCGATGAGGTATTCACGCCCCGCCAGCGCTTCGTCCACCGGAGCCAGCGCCTTGGTCAACAGACGCTGCGCCTGACCGAGCGCGGTCTCGTCGCGGCGGTCCGGCGGCAACAGCAAGGTCTGCACCACGATGGTGTTCACGGGTGGCATGACCATACCTTCGCAGTAGTGAAACCACTGCAGGTACTCGGGATACTCGGCTGCGTCCACGGACGGTTTGAGACCACCGTTCTTGTGCCGTTCCAGCACGTACTCGACGATGGCGCCCGACTCGTAGATCGATACTTCACCGTCATCGAGCACCGGCACCCGACCAAGGGGATGCCTCGCTCGATGCTCATCCGATTTCAGGTCCGACGGATGGAACGCCATCTTGTTGATGTCGTAAGGCAGCGCCAGCTCTTCCAGCAGCCACACAATGCGACCCGCTCTGGAATTCGGCGCGAAATGCAGTTTCAACATGTCTCCAGCCCTCAACTCTCTTAAGGACTGCAGATTAACGACCCTGGCTGGCGGGCGCTACCCGCCGGCATGGCGGGCCACGCGGCAGCAGAAATCAGAGGTCGTCGAGCACCGGCTGGGGCATAGGCTGCGGTAACTCGGGGGCTGTCAGGCGGCTCGAAAGATCCCCCAGCACACCTTCGACGCTGACGGCGCCAACGTCGCTGGCAGCGTAAAGATCAACCAGCTCGGGTTGAAGCTTCTGCGCCCGCACTACCACTTCCGGCACGTTACCCGCTTCGCCCGTGGCGGCAACGGCGGTCCGTTCCTGTGCAACGGACCCCGGAGCTGCCAGCAGCGCCGCGACACCTAACGCCGCGCCTGCTGTCCGAAATACTGCATTCATGTTACGAATCTACCCAAATTTGTGTGGGGCGATTCTATGCCTGCCGACAGGAAGTTCCGTGAACTGGGTAGCAAGTCCCGCTTTACGCGAGACGTTCTTTCAACCGCGGAGCCACATCTCTAAAGAGGCGCTCCAGACTCGGCTGCATCTGCGCCGTGCTGAGGCCCGGCGGCACGGCCATGGTCACCACATCGGTCATGCCGAAGGTCTCGATGAACTCGGCAAGCTGCTCTACGCACTCGTCCACGTTGCCGATGACCCAGGTCTGCGGCACGGGTTCACCGCGCGCGCCCAGGCCTTCGCCGCTCTCTTTGAAAAAGCGGTTGTACAGCTCCATGCGGTAACGTTCGGCAGCACGTACCGCAGGCCAGTCGGTGTTGCGGTCGTCGGTGACGAGGATACTGCGGATGATGCCCACCCGATGCTGCGCTGGCGCACGCCCTGCGCTGTGCACGGCGTCCACCCAGGGATCGAAGGCTTCAGCCTTCACCCCCTGCGGTAGAAAGTGTGTGCCGTATTCTGCAGCGCGCAACGCCCCGGCCCGGGACATGGCGGCAATCCACAGAGGCGGACCGCCTGCCTGCACGTATCCCGGAGTAATCACCACGTCCTCGAACTGATAGCGCTTGCCCTCGTAAGAGAAGCGTTCACCGGTGAAACACCGCTTAAGCACCTCGATGGTTTCGCGCATCAGCGACAGGCGCCGGCTGACCGGTATGCCGAAGCCGCGAAACTCGTGCGGTGCGTAGCCCATGCCGAGGCCCAGCTCCACGCGCCCGTTCGACAGGTTATCCAGCACCGCAAGATCTTCCGCCAGCCGCAGCGGATGGTTGAACGGCGCGAGGCAGATGTCAGTGCCGAAAACCACCTTCGAGGTCACGGCGGCCATGGCGCCAGCTACCGGTGTCCAGCTCGGCAGGTAACCGTCGTCCACGAAATGATGCTCGGTAAACCAGACGAGATCAGCGCCGAGCTGGTCGAGCCACTGCACCTGCTCCAGCACTTCCTGGTACAGCAGCGCGTCGCGGCGCCCCGAGTCGGGGGGATTGCGGAAGTCGTAACAGACCCCCAAACGCAGCTTGTGAGTCACGGTTGCCCCTCAGTTGATGATGCCGTTGGCGAACGCCCTGGCAATGGCCTCGTCATCCAGGCCCAGCACCTCGCTCAACACGTCGAAGCTGTGCTGCCCCAGAAGCGGTGCGGGACCACGCGGACCATTGCGGTAGCCGTCGATACGATACTGGTGCCCGGCGTACGGGATGTGACCCATCTCCGGGTGTTCGTAGAAACGATAAAACTCCCGGGCACCATACTGTGGATCGGCCAGCAGATCGCTGCTGCGCTGCACCACGCCCGCGGGTACGCGCCGCGCCTGCAACCGGTGCATGACCGCCTGCGCGGTCTGCGGACGCGTCCAGTCGGCAAGGTAGGCGTCAAGCTCGTCGTGCACCGCGAGGCGCGCAGCGTGGCTATCGAGCCCTTCCCTCGCCAGACCGGTCTCGCTGCACAGGGCCTGCCACTCCGCCTCGCTTTCCACGGCAATGGCCACCCAGTTGTCTTCGCCCGCGCACGGATAACAACCCTGCGGGGCGAAGTGCGCGGAGCGATTGCCCCGGCGGGTGGCGACCACCCCGTTTACCTGCATGTCCAGAAGCTCGGGCGCCAGAAAATGCAGCGCTGTCTCCAGCTGCGCGACGTCGAAATACGCCCCCTCCCCCGTGCGCCGGCGGCGGTCGAGGGCCGCCGCCAGCAAGGCTGAGATGAAGCGCGGCGCAACGGTGTCGGTATAGGCAATCCAGGGCCCGTTGGGCTCGCGGTCCGGCCAGCCGGTCACCTCGCAGAAACCGGCGATGGCTGCGGCGTGATACCCGTAGCCCGCCAGCGACGCCGCCGGCCCGGTCTGGCCCATGAGGCAGGTGCTCACCATGATGAGGCTGGGATTGATGGCTTTCACCGCCTCGTAATTCAGCCCCATACGCTCGATGGCGCCGGGGGCAAAACTCTCGATCATCACGTCGGCTTCGGCAATCAGTGCTTTCGCAAGCTCAATACCTTCCGGCGTCTTCAGATCCAGCGCAAAACTGCGCTTCGACGTGTTGAAGTCGCCGAAAAACTGCGATTTGTTCCAACCGGGTCCTGAACCCCGGAAAGGCCCTCCGGCGCGCAGCACGTCCGGGCGGTTCTCCGACTCGACGCGGATGACGTCCGCCCCATGATCCGCCAGACATTTTGCAGAGATGGGACCCACGCCGACCCAGCTGAAGTCGGCCACTCTCAGGCCCGCAAACGGCAGGGTTTCGCCGTCAGGCTGTGGTAACTCTGCAGTCGCCGCGGGTTCGGCCACCCACGCCCGCAGCGCCGCCGTGTCCTGCCCGAGAGCGGGCGCCGGCCGCCGCACGCTCAGCGGCGCCTGCACGGATCTCGCCCACAGCCCGGGCGTTTTTACGCTGCCGCCCGCGCCCTGCTCGAGAGGCAGCCAGTAGTCCCGTGCGGCGAGATGGTCCTGCGCCAGCAACTCCGGCAGCGTGTTGATGGGCGCCAGAGAAACCCCCTGCGCAAGGCCGTGCCGAAAGAGCTCGTCTTTCGTGTGTCGCGCAAAGAACTGCCGGCACAGCGCGGTGGCTTCAGCCAGATTGATCGGCAGCTCGTCACCATCGGGCACACGCAGATCGATGTTCTGCCAGTCGATGTCGCGGTAGCTCGCGTCCGCCACCCCGTCTTCGATCATCCACTCCAGGCAGCCCGCAATGGTTTTGCCAACGGGGAGCGCGAGAATGTAGCCGTCCGTCGTGGGGTGCACCACGTCGATGAGCACAATGCCGTTGTTGACACGCGAACCCACGCGCTCGAAATCGAAGCCCTGAATGGCAAACGCATCCATGGCGTTCAGCATGGTCCAGGTCATGGCCGCCTGCGCCGAAACATCCACGAACTGGCCCTGCCCGGTGCGCAGCATGCGTGCGTGGGCCACCATGGCGCCAGCCGCTGCTTCCGCACCGGCATGCCGCCACACCTGCGGCACACTCAGCCGCAGCGGTGCCCGATCAGGGCTGCCCTGCAGCGCAACCGGCCCGCCCATGGCAGCAATGACCAGATCGTTCGCGACATAGTCGGCATAGGGTGCGTCCGAGCCGAACGGGGAGAGCCGAACGTGCACCACACGGCCGTTGCAGGCTCGCACGCGGTCGCGGTCATAGCCGAAACGCGTGAGCAGACCCGTCGGATAAGATTCGAACAGGAAGTCGGCCCGTGCCACCAGCTCGGCCAGCACCTGCTGATCCGATGCATCGTCCGGGTCGAGGACAATCGATGCCTTGTTGCGATTGTAAGCCTGGAACTGCAGGCTGCCCGTTGCGTCGCGCGGCAGCGTCCCCCGGGCAGGACTACCTTCGGGGGGCTCCACCCGGATGACCTGAGCACCCATGTCGCCCAGCAGCATGGGCCCGATTTCGCCGCGCTCATCGGTAAAGTCGAGCACGGTATAGCAGGACAGCATCAAGCGTTCCCCGTGGATCCCCGGGGAAGATCATACACAAGGCAGACAGCCGCGCGAGAGCGCGGCGCCGGGTTACGCGCCGACGGGCTCAGCCAGGAACACAGGGATCCTGCGCTCGGTCTTTGCCTGATACTCGTTATAGGTGGGAAAGGCCTCGGCGCTGGCCTCCCACAGCGCCTGCCGCTCGGCATCGTCAGTGACTTCGCGCACGCGACACGACGTGACCTCGGTGGCATCGCGGATCTCCACGTCGGGATTGGCCCGCAGGTTGTAGACCCATACCGGATTTTTCGGCTGCCCGCCCATGGAACCCACCAGCACCCAGCCGGCGTCAACTCTCACGCGCATGAGCGGTATCTTGCGGATTGCGCCCGTCTTGTTGCCCGTGTGCGTCACCAGGATGCAGGGCAAGCCGGTGTCCAGCAGCGTCGTGCCCTCCGTGCCGCCGCTGCTCTCCATCAGTTCGACCTGCTCGCGCACCCAGTCGAGGGTCGGGGGAATGTAGTCGGCCATGGCTGTCTCCTCAGAGGGTTATGGTTCGGTTCACCTGAAAGTCGGAACCGTGCGGTCCGAAATGTGTGATTTTGTATTTAACGACATTGGTAGATCCCCGGATGTGCTGCCCCGCGGCAAAGACCTTGGGAATTTCCCCCGGCAGGATCCAGAACAGTGAAAAGCTCGCCTTGGTTTCGGCTTTGCCCGACGAAGCATGCCAGACAGGCTCGCCCCGGTACTGATACGCGCCCGTCGCCGAGCCGTTCCCCTGGAACATCTTCTGTATGGCTTTGAGCATGTCACCACGCTCGGCGTTGGCAATGTCGCAGGCTTTCTGCAGATAGCGGACAAAATTGTCCTGGTCCATGGCCGGCGTGTCGGTCCCCGGCGGCTGGAAGGCGGTGGCGTTCGCCCGGATGATGATGGCGGAATCCGGCATGTGGTTCTCCTGTCCCTGTCGTTGCTACGCCATCGGCGGCTGCTTCCCTGCGCCTTCGGCGATGTAGAGTCCTCGTTCCGCGTCTCTGTCTACGCTTCGCGTTTCTTTCGCGTTTCTTTCGCGCCTTTTCCGCGCGTCTGCTTACCCCCAGACGTAGGGTGCCAGCGTGTCCTGTGCGCGGATACGGAACTTGTGCCACTGGCCACCACCATAGTACGCGAGGCTGCCAGGCTCCGCATCGCCATGACCATTGTAGTAAGACAGGCAATCTCGCAGCGGCGCAGAGATGATATCCGCCGCCCGGCAGTGCTCGGCGTATGCGCTCTCCGCTTCAGGATCGACGTCCACAATCTGCTCACCGCGCTCGCGCATGGTCTGCAGCAACCACACGACGTAATCGGCATGCGACTCAATGGCGTCGGTGAAGTTGAAACTGCCACCCCCGCCCTGCGGGCCGGAGATGATGAAGAGATTGGGAAAGCCGTGGCTGTGCAGCCCGAGGAACGTGCGCGTGCCTTCATTTGTCCATTTGTCGCGCAACGTGACGCCACCGCGTCCGGTGATCATGTTGAAGGTGGACGTCGCCATCCACTGGAAGCCCGTGGCGTAAATCAGCACGTCCAGCGCGTACTCCGTACCCGCGTGCACCACACCGCGCGGGTTGATCTGCTGAACACCCATGGGCGCTGTGTCCACCAGGTGAACGTGCGGCATGTTGAAGGTGGGCAGGTATTCGTCGTGGAACGTCGGGCGCTTGCACCCATACGGGTAGTACGGTTTCAGGGCCTCCGCAGTTGCCGGGTCCTCGACAATGGCATCAACGCGCGCACGCAGCTGCTCCATGATGCGGAAGTTCGACTCCAGCTGTTTCTCGATCATCTCTTCTGGCGAGAGCTTGCGGGCATGGGTCTTGCGTTCCTTGAAATCGGCCACCCGCCCCGCCAGATAGTCGTCGTTCGCCTGCAGCGCCGTACGGCCGGTGGAGATTTTCGAGAAGCGCGCCCGGCGCGCCCGGGCCCAGCCGGGCTCCTGGGCCCACGTATCCCGCTCGGCCTGAGTGGTCTCGCGCTGATCGCGCACGTCTACCGACGATGGTGTGCGCTGGAATACGTACAGTTCCTTCACCACGCGGGCGAGCTCAGGAACCGCCTGCACGGCCGTGGCGCCCGTGCCGATAATGCCCACGACCTTGTCCGCAAGGTCGACGTGGTAGTTCCAGCGCGACGTGTGAAACGCCTCCCCCTGGAAGCTGTCCATGCCGTCGATGCGCGCCAGCTTGGGCGTGGTGAGAATACCGTTGGCCAGCAGCACGAAGCGTGCGCGCATGGCGTCGCCGCGGTCGGTGTGCACCGTCCAGCGCCCGGCCGTCTCGTCCCAGTCGGTGCGATCCACCGTGGTGTGAAACAGGCACTTCTCGTAGAAACCGAACTTTTCCGCCATGGTCTGGCAGTACTCGAGAATTTCGAAGCCCGAGGCAAACTTCATGCTGGGCACATAGCCCATCTCCTCCAGCAGCGGGAGGTAGCTGTACGACTCCACGTCGCAGGCGATGCCCGGATAGCGGTTCCAGTACCAGGTGCCGCCCACATCGCCGCCTTTCTCGCAGAACCGTACGTCCTCGAAACCCGCTGCGCGGAGCTTGTGCCACAACAGCAGGCCGGCGAAGCCAGCCCCCACCACCAGCACCTCGCACTCATCGGTCAGGGCCTCGCGCGCCACGGGGTCGGCCGAGTACACGTCCTCGAGGTACTTGGAGAACTCGCCTTCCATCTCCATGTAATCGGCTGCGCCGCGACGCGCTTCTTTGAAGTCGCGGTATTTCGCCTGCTCCGCTGCGTTGAACACGGCCCCGGCAGGGGCCTCGGGGAGCGTTTTCAATGCGGTGTCTTCGATCACCGCGTAGCCCTGCCCCTGGATGCGGTCGGTGGCTTTTGCTGCGCGGGTGTGGAAACGCTTGAGGCCCGTGCGCGGATCGACGGTGACGGCGGCGGGTGAGGATTGCGTGGCGTTAGTCATCTTCTACCTGTTCGGATTACTCGGCCGGTGCTAGATTCAACCGTCCGAGACTAGGGAGAATACCCCGCCGTTGCAACAACGCAGCCCGGGAGAGGGACGCTCGTGACTATCGAAATCGTCAACCATACGGATCAGCCCTGCGCGATCAGCAACTTCTCCAAAACCCGCTATGTGGATCACGCGTTCATGGAACGGGAATGGACCCACGTGTGGCGCAACAGCTGGCTCGTGGCCGGGCTGCTCGCCGACGTCGCTGAGCCCGGGGACTACTTCGTGTTCGATCTCGGGCGCGAGCAGATTCTGGTGACCCGCACCGCAACCGGCAAGCTCGCGGCTTTCTACAACGTGTGCCAGCACCGTGGTAACCGCCTGGTGCACGAGTGCCGAGGCAACGCCACCCATTTCCGCTGCGCCTATCATGCGTGGACGTACGACACGGCCGGCACGCTAACCAACATCCCCTACGCGGAACGGTTTGCCGAGCCTGTGGACACCGCCGACCGGGCCCTGGCACCGGTGCACGTGGACGAGTGGGCGGGCATGGTGTTCGTGCACCTCGGCGCCTCCCCACCGCCCCTCAAAGACTATCTGGGCGGCGTGGTCGAGCATCTCACCCCCTACGCGTTCGAGCGCATGACGCTGATGGAAGATCAGACCGTGCATCTCGCCTGCAACTGGAAAGCGGTGGTGGACAATTTCAGCGAGCTCTACCACGTGGATTTTCTGCACCCGCAGCACCGGCGCATGGTGGACTGCTGTAACGACACCGTGCATCTGTTCGCCCATGGCCACACCGGCCTTGCCGTGCCGGGGGCAACGTTCAACCCGCGCTTCCCCGAGCCGCAGGCACCGACCGACATCCACCGCGCGCAACTGGCTGCCCTGGGTCTGGACCCGGCGGCGTTCAATGGCCGGGTGCGCGACATACGCCGCGCCGTGCAGCAGCGTAAGCGCGACGCCGGGCGCTCCATGGGCTTCGACTACGACGCGTTCGACGATGCGCAGCTCTCCGACGTATGGCAGTACAACCTGTTTCCCAACGTGGTGCTTTCGTTTACGCCCGGGCATCTGTGGCTGATGCGCGCGCGGCCCCACCCTGAGGACCCGGGACGCTGCGAGTTCGACAAGCTGTCGCTGGTGATGCACGCCGACCCGGCGCTGGCCAGCCGGGAAAGCAACGCCGGCCGCGGCCGCGATCACATCAGCATGCCCGGCGCACGTCCGGCCGACTACACGCGGCCGGAGCGCGACGTCTTCGACTATCAGGCCGTAGTGGCCGGCGAAAAAACCATGACCGATACCATCGACCAGGACGTGTCCTTGCTGGCTCACGTGCAGGCCGGCATGCGCTCGGCAGGTTTCACCGACACCTGTCTCAACGACGACGAGATGCGTGTGCAGCATTTTCACAACGCGCTGGACACGTGCCTGGCGGGAGACCGCCCGTGAACGCTCGCTGCGCTTCGAAAACAACCTGAGCAAAAACCCATGCCGCTATCACGCAAACTCGCGCTGGACCCTGAGCAGCTGGAAGCGCTGCTCACTACGAGCTGGAACTGCCGCATTGCAACCATCGGCCCCGGCACCCGCATTAACCTGACGCCCATGTGGTTCGGCTGGGCGGGCGGGCGCATCTACATCTACGGCCGTGGCCAGAAAGTCGTCAACCTGCGCCGCAACCCGACGTGCTCGATCGTCGTCGATCGCAACGAGAAATTTCCCGAGCTGCAGGCCGTAACAATGCAGGGGCACGCGACCGTGCTGGAAGACGCCGAAGCGGAAGCGGCCGACCCGCACCTCGCGCAGGCCCGGGCGCAGATGGGCGTGAAGTACAACGGCGGTCACGGCCAGCCGCCCCGGGAAGATCCGCCGCCCAATACCGCCAGCGCCCGCGGCCCGCACGGCCGGTGGATCGTGTTCGTGCCCGACGTTCAGGTCACGTGGGACAACTTCAAGCTGGCAGCGCTACGCCAGCCGTAGCGAGCCGGTGCCGTTGCAGCTTCACACCACGCGTTTGCGGTTCGTAACCACAAGCTCATCCCGCTGCCAGTGCTGCGCAGAATGAGGCGCTGCAGCTGGCTGGTGCTTGGCTGCCTGTGGACGCTGGCCCAGGCCACGGCCGCTCCGCTGTTCGAGACAGAAGAACCGCTTGCGCTTGTGCTGACCGGGCCGCTGGCGCAGACGCTCGGCGACCGTTCCACAGATCCGGCCTACCTGCCTTACACGCTGCGCGAGGGCGACAGCACCGCGGAAGTGTCCGTGCGCCCCCGCGGAGCGTCGCGCCGTTCGATCTGTCGCTTTCCGCCGCTGCGGTTGAAATTCCCCCGGTCCGGCACCCCTGCGTCGTTTACCGGCCAGGACAAGCTGAAGCTTGTGACACACTGCAACCGCAGAGCCAGCGCCGAGCAGAACGTGCTGGAAGAGTATCTCGCCTACCGCCTGCTGAACGCGGTCACGGACGCCAGCTTCCGCGTGCGCCCGTTGCATGTCACCTACGTCGACGCCGCGCATCCGCAACGCAGCACCCTTACCCGGTGGGCCTTTGTCATCGAAGACGTCCAGGCTCTGGCCGCCCGCCTCGGCGGCAGTCACCTCGAACCGCGCCGCGCGGCTCCTGCGCCCCTCGACGCGGATCACGCTGCGTTGATAAGCCTGTTTCAGTACCTGATCGGCAACACTGACTTTGCCTTGGACAAACGGCGGGAGAACCAACGCTGCTGCCACAACGCCAAGCTCGTCGCGCGGACCGATGGCCTCATCAGCGTACCCTACGATTTTGATCAGTCCGGCCTCGTAGACGCGGCCTACGCCGGTGCAAACCCTGTTCATAACGCACGGGACGTGCGTACCCGGGTTTATGTGGGTGCCTGCGTGCCAACGGACACTCTGCAGGATGCCCTCGACACGTTGCGTCAGCACCGCGCCAGGCTCACTCGGACCGTCGATGCGATACCCGGCATGACCGCCAGCACGCGGCGTCGCGCCCACAGCTACATCGACAGGTTCTACGACCGCACGAGGCCCGACAACGTTGCCAGACTTCTGCGCGGCTGCCGCTGAAACAAATGCACAAATGCCTGCACGGGGCTAGATCCACCGCCGCGCCAGGATGCTACCATCACCTACCGACCGCTGACGCCGTAGCCGATGCCCCAAGCAGCTTTCGAGTCCCACTGAATCTTGGCCGCCGCTGATCTCCTCTTCACGCTCGGTACCTGCGTGCTGTTCATGGCCCTGGTGGGCTGGGTCGCGTACATGAAAACCCGCGGCGAGGTCAGCACCCGGGAGGGCTACTTCCTTGCCGGTCGGGGGCTGACCGGCACGTTCATTGCCGGCTCCCTGCTGCTGACAAACCTGTCCGCCGAGCAGCTGATCGGCCTGAACGGTTCCGCCTTCGGCTTCAATATGACCGCCATGGCGTGGGAGGTTACCGCCGGCATCGCCATCATCGTGATGGCACTGGTATTCCTGCCCCGCTACCTCGGCGGCGCGTTTTCCACGCTGCCGGAGTTTCTGGAAGACCGCTTCGACCCCGACGTGCGCAGGCTGACCGTGGTGCTGTTTCTGCTGGGCTACGGTCTCATCACGATCCCGTCCATCCTCTACTCCGGCTCGCTGGCTGTGCTGCGCCTGTTTGACGTGCCCGCGCTGCTGGGTGTGGGCTTCGAAGGCGGCCTGCTCATCACGATCCTGGTGATCGGCGTGGTCGGCGGTATTTCTGCGGTGTTCGGCGGCCTGCGGGCCGTCGCCGTTTCGGACACCCTCAACGGCGTGGGCTTGTTGATCATCGGCACGCTGGTGCCTTTGTTCGGTTTGTGGACGCTGGGTAACGGCAGCCTCACCGCCGGCCTCGAGATTGTGATTACCGAGGACACGCACAAGCTGAACGCCATCGGCACGGCAAGCGACCCGGTCCCGTTTGCAACGCTGTTTACCGGGATGATCCTCGCAAACCTGTTCTACTGGGGTACCAACCAGTACGTCATCCAACGGACGCTGGGCGCAAAAAACCTCGCCGAGGGCCAGAAGGGTGTGCTTCTGTCGGGGTTCTTCAAGCTGCTGGTGCCGTTTTTCATGATGCTGCCCGGCATCATCGCCTACCATCTCTACGACGAAGGTCTGGCGCAGATGGACCTGGCGTACCCCACGCTGGTCGCCGACGTGTTGCCCACCTATCTGGCCGGCTTCTTCCTGGCAGTGCTGCTGGGCGCCGTATTCAGCTCGTTTAATTCGCTGCTGAACAGCGCCGCCACGCTCTTCTGCCTGGACGTGTATCAGCCGCTGAAGAAAGGGGCCGTCAGCGACGAAGAGTTGATCCGCATCGCGAAGATCGCGAGCGTGGTAATCGCTCTGTTTTCCTTCGGTGCCGCACCGCTGCTGCAATACGCGCCGGAGGGATTGTGGCAGATCATCCGCATCTTCACCGGCTTCTACAACATACCCGTGATCACGCTGGTGCTGGTTGGGCTGTTCACGCGTCGCGTCCCCGCCCTGGCGGCGAAAGTGGTGGTGATCTTCCACGTCATTGCCTATGCCCTGCTGCAATTCGTGATCGACACCGGCATCAACTTCATCCACCTCTACGCGGTGCTGTTCGTGGCCGAGGTAGCGATCATGCTCACGCTGGGCCGGCTGATGCCAACGGAAGAACCCTGGCGGTACACTCCGCGCAACGTCGTGGACATGACCCCGTGGCGTGGCGCCGTGCCAACCTCCGTGTGCCTGGGGGCCGGCATCGTGATGACCTACATTCTGTTTTCGCCCTGGGGACTGGTGGGCGGCTTGTCAGGCCAGTTCACCCTCGCCGTGGGCGCTGTGGTTGTCGCCGCGGGCGCCGGGTGTTACCTGGGAGATCGCTGGTGGCGCGCGCGGTACGCTGCGCCACCAGCTTGAGAACGCTTAGAACTGCGCTCGCAGGTTGACGCCAAAGAAGCGATCCGCTTCCCGCGGTATCTGATAACGGAAGTTGTCACCGCTGTAGGTGGTCACATAGCTCTCGTCCGTGAGGTTCTTGCCGATCACCGTCACGCGGAACTGATCGTCGTTGAACGAAAATCCCACGCTTGCGTTGATCACGTCATAGTCGGGCAGCAGCGTGACCGGGCTGAAGGTGCCGCTGTTGCTCGGCAGCGTTGCCCGCTGCTCGTCCGTATACACGTACGAGGCGTTGAGGATCACGTCGAAACCCTCCATGGGCCATACGTAGTTGCCCACCAGCGAGTATTTCAGATCGGGCGCAAAGGGAACTTCGAGCCCTGAGCGATCCGAGCAGTTTGCCGGCGGCAGACCCGTGGTGGGGTCGATCGGACAATTGAACTCGTCGATCTCGGCGTCCACTGAAGAGATACCGCCTGACAGGCTGAAGGCATCCGTAGGCGTCCAGATGAAGTCGAGCTCGAAACCATCGGTGGTCACATCCCCGGCGTTGGTCAGGCGCGTGATCGTGACCCCGGTGGAATTGTCGAAGTTGTTGGCCTGGAAGTCTTCGATGTCCGTCTGGAAGTACACCAGCGACAGATAGAAGGTATCACCCACGTACTTGTAGCCCACTTCGAACGAGTCGGAGGTCTCCTCGCCGATGGGCAGCGTGTCGTTGGTCCCCATGTTGTAGAACACGTTGAACGCCGGACCTTTGTAGCCCTGCGCGTACGTCCCATAAACACTGTGTGCCTCACCGAACTGGTAGTTGAGGCTGAACTTGCCGGAGACGTTCGTTTCGTCCGTGTCCCCGTCAAAGTTGGTGTTGAAGCCACCGCTGGCCTGGCTGAACTGGCTGTTCGGCGCCGCCGGACGCACGCCGACACCCTGGCGACCGAACTCGTCGTTGTTCGTGCGGTTGTGCTTGAAGCTCACCTCATCGTCGGTGTAGCGCAGACCCACCGCAGCGGTGAGCGCCTCGGTGAGGCTCCACTCGGCCTGGCCGAAGACGGCAAAGTTGTCGAACTCCGTGCGCATGGCGCCGGTGGCCGACACGATGTCGTTGGCGTTGCAGGTCAGACCGGGATTGGCATCCAGTATCGGCTGATTCTGCCCGCCGTTGTTCTGACAGCTCGCCTCACGGGTGAACGAACGCTCGGAGTCGATGTTCCACCAGAACACCCCGGCCTGCCAGAAGAAGCTCTCCTCCGCCGGCGATGAGATGCGCAGTTCCTGCGATGCCTGGGTCCACTCCTGATCACCCACATCGTGCAGCTGAAACGGCACGCCGAATACGGGCAGTGTGGAGCTACCACCGATGGAGGTGAAATCGCCCTCACGGATCTCCGTGTTGTCCCAGGAGCGATAGGCTGATATGGAGGTGAGGGTGTAGCCGTTTTCGAACGCCTTGTCGAACTGCACCGAGAAGCCCGTGGTTTCGTCCAGCGTCTCCGTCACCAGATCGTGATCCACACGGCGTTGATCGAGGTCGATATCTGCGCTGTTGCCTACCACACCCCGGCTGTCCGGCACGGCCTCGGACAGGGGATTGCGCCCGCTGGGCAAGCCTTCGAGGTCTGCGCAGCACTCGTCATCCGCCTCGTAGTAGTCCACGATCGCCAGCATCGTCAGCGTATCGTCGACGTCGTATTCCAGCATGCCGCGGAAGCCCTGATGGTCATAACCGTTGACTTCTTTGTTGTTGAACACGTTCGAGATGTAGCCGTCGAACTCCGAACGTACCACCGTGAGGCTGCCCCGTGCGCTGTCGCCGAGCGGACCGGCAACCTGACCGCGCAACCGGATCTCGTTGTCCTGGTAGAAGGACGTGTCGATGTACGCGGAAAACTCGTCGGTGGGCCGTTTGGTGGTGATGTTCAACACGCCGGCGCTGGCGTTCTTGCCGAACAGCGTGCCCTGGGGGCCCCGCAGCACCTCGATGCGCTCCAGATCGTAGAGATCGGTGAACGCCTGCCCGGACCGGCCCATCACCACACCGTCCACCACCGTGGAGACGCTGGGTTCGGCCGCGACGCTGAAGCTGATGGTGCCGATGCCACGCACGGTCAGCGCCGAGTTCCGGTTGGTGTTGCCTTTGCGGAAGCTCAAGCTGGGCACCAGTGCCTGAAGGTCCTCGATGTTTTTCGCGTACGCTGAATCGATGGTTTCAGACTGCAGCACGGAAACCGCGATGGGCACTTCCTGCAGCCCCTGCTCGCGTTTCTGGGCGGTCACCACAATTTCCTCGATGACCGTATCGGCCGCCGCGGGCAAGGCCACGGTCAGCGCCAGGGCGCAAAGCAGCCCCGGGAGCACCTGACGGCGCTCGATGGTTTCTCGTTTCTTCAACTCTCTCTCCTCTCCGAATGGGACGCACCGAAACGCGCCGAGCCTGCCTCAGGCAAGCTTGGCGTGATCCAGTGCCGGTAGCACGTAACGTGCAAAAAGGTCGCATTCATCCCGGTGCGGATAGCCGGACAAAATGAACGCTTCTATGCCAAGCGCCTCGTAAGCCTTGAGCTTGGCCAGCACCTGATCCGGGTCGCCAACAATCGCTGCGCCACAACCGCTGCGCGCGCGACCGATGCCGGTCCAAAGATGCTCTTCCGCATAGCCCTCGTCGTCTGCACCTTCGCGCAGCTCGCCCTGAGCGCGCACGCCCACGGACTGGCTGTCGAGCGAGCGTGCACGGATTTTTGCACCCTCGTCGTCGTCCAGCCGTGACAGCAGCGTCTGCGCTGCCTCGCGCGCCTGCGCCTCAGTCTCTCTGACAATGACGTGCACACGGTACCCGAAACGCAGCCTACGTCCAAAGCTCGACGCCCGTGCGCGCATGTCGTCCAACAATGCAGACACGTTCGGTAGCGTGTCAGGCCACATGAGAAAGACATCGGATGCCTCAGCCGCCACCTGGCGCGCGGGTTCTGACAAGCCGCCGAAATAGAACAGTGGACTGCGCCCGGACACGGTACGTGCGTTCGGGGGGTCGAGCTGCAACTGCACAAACTCTCCCTGGTAGTCCACGGCTTCGCCGTTCAGAAGCTGACGCAGCACCTGCATGATTTCCAGCGTGCGCTGGTAACGAGGCGCCGACGGCAGCGTTTCACCGGGAATGTCGGACGAGATGATGTTGATGGTCAGGCGGCCGGCAAGCATCTGATCCAGCGTGGCAAGCTGACGGGCGAGTTGCGGCACCCAGAGTTCGCCGCAGCGCACGGCAACCAGCAGCCGGATCTGCTCCGTCATGGGCGCCACACCCCCGGCAAACGCCACCGAATCGATGCCCAGCTGATACCCCGACGGCAGCAGAATGCTGTCGTAGCCGGCGCGATCTGCCGCACACGTGATGTCACTGCAGTGCGCCCAGGACGAGCGCAGGGCCTGGTCCGGCACGCCCAGATACCGATAGTCGTCGTCACACAACGCCGAAAACCAGCTTACTTCGACACTCATGGCAGAGCTTCTCCCATGGCCGTTTGCAGAATGCGGTAGACGTCCGCACGATCGAGATGCACCTGCAGCGCACGCTGCGCCGCCTGCAGGCGCTGGGGTCGGGTTGTACCGAGAATGGGCACGGGGCGGCTCGGGTGCGCGAGTGTAAAAGCCAGCGCGATGGTGGAGATGTCCACCGCTTCACGGGCGGCAAGCTCCTCCAGCACGCCGGCAAGCTCAGGCGCAAGGCCGGTGCTGTCGCCAAGGCGGCCGCCAGCGAGGGGGCTCCATGCCAGCACCGTCATGCCCAGTTCCAGACATTGATCGAACACCCCGTCGAAGAGCGGCTGCCAGGCAAGGGCTGAATACTCGAACTGCTGGCTCACCAGAGGCCGGTTGAGATAGTGCGCAAGCGCCCGGGTCTGCGACGGCTGAAAGTTCGACACACCCACTTCACGCACCTTGCCCGAAGCGACCAGATCTTCCAGCACGCGCGCCGTTTCTTCCGGATGGGCCAGCAGATCGGGGCGGTGAATCTGGTAGAGGTCCACCTGCTCCACCTTCAAGCGTTCCAGCGACGCTTCACAGGCCGCCTTGAGTCGAGCCGAATCGTAGGGAATACCGGGGATGATGCCGCCCTTCGTTGCCAGCACCATGCGCTCGCGCAGCGCCGGTGCCGTCGCGAGCACATCCCCGAGCAGCGCCTCGGCTGCACCGAAGGCATCACCGCCCCAGTCGAGGCCGTACACGTCGGCGTTGTCGACGAGATTCATGCCGAGATCGAGGGCCGTTTCCACCAGCGCCTGGGCCTCGGCCACAGGCATGTTCACCAGCCGCCAGCAGCCGAAGGCCAGCGGGCCAATGGGCTGAGCTGCGCCCAGCGTGCGCGGCGTCGTATGCACCAGGTTGTTCATGAGCTGTTCTTATCCTCCGCTCAGGGTTTCATCAGCGTCTGTGCCCGCCACCGCCCGCATGCCTTCGGGAATACACTCTTCCACCGCCACGGCTTCGCCCCGCTGAATGGAAAGCTGACAGGCCTGTGCCACGATCACCGACCACAAGGCGTCGTCCAGACCGGCGCCATCGCGTGAGCCGTTCAGCACGTTGTCGACCAGCACGATGTGCTCCATGAAGGTGGAGCCATGATGTCCCGCCTGTTCGATGTAAGGCGGATAGGCGGGGGTCGTCTCACGGGACACCCCCTCGTCTCCCAGCCACAGCGACAGGTGGTTGTGGTGCGCAGCACCCAGGCGCGCGCTTTCCACGGTGTGCAGGCGACCGTCATCACCACACACCACCAGTTCCTCGCGGGAGCCGGGCGTGAACATGTTGAGGGAGAAGTTTCCCTGCACGCCGTTGGCGAACTCGAGAATGGCATTGGCCTGATCGATGCCATCGGCACGGCGGTTGTCGCGACTGAAGTCTTTGAAGTTGCGCGCCTGGGCGCCGGTGGCGAACACCCGCGTGGGGCGCGACCCCGCAAACAGGTTCATGAGGTCGAAGTAGTGGCAGCACTTTTCCACCAGCGTGCCACCGGTAAATGCATCGAACTTGTTCCACTGCCCCACTTTGTCCAGAAAAGGAAAGCGGTGCTCAACCATCTGCACGCTGCGCACCGTGCCCAGCACCTGGCGCGTCAGCACTTCTTCCAGCGCCTCGCGGTACACGGCTTTGTAGCGATATTGCAGCCCTATCTGCACCAGGCGCTCGTGCGCTGACGCGAGACGGTGAATCTCGGCCGCATCCGCGAGGGTGGTCGCGAGCGGCTTCTCGAGGAAAATCGCCTTATCGCAGCCCGCAACGGCCCGCATCATGTCCACGTGCGTATGGTTGGGCGTCGAGATGACAAGCACGTCTACGGTGGGATCGGCAGCCGCTGCCTCGACCGTGGGGTACACGCTCGGCGTCACGCCATCTTTCGCCAGCGCGGCAAGGGTGAATTCAATACTCTCGGCCGACGTATCGTGGATACCAGCCACCGTCGCGCGCCCTTCAAGCAGCGTGTTGCGGATGTGCTCCTGGCCCATGATGCCGACGCCGATAAAGGCGAAACGCAGCTCCGGCTCTCCCGGCGCCGCCAGGTAGCGGTCCTCAGGGGTCAGATAGCCGATGGCCCGGTGATTGCGAAAGGCTCTGCTGAATTTCAAGGCGCCCTCTCTCCACGGAAGCCTCAAGGGGAGATGCACCGGACTGGTGCATCAGCGATTGCGCATCGTACTGCAATAATCTCTAATTACTATTTCCTCCATGGAATTAATGAGTGCCCGCCGCGCATGAACGAGACAACCCGGAAATCCCTGCGACACGTCGATCCGAAACACCTGAAGCACTTCGTGAGTGTTTACCGCGCGGGCAGCTTCCGGGGCGCCGCCGACGAGCTGGGCGTATCGCAATCGGCCATGACAAAAAGCATCGCGGCGCTGGAAGCTGACCTCGCGCTGCGTCTGTTTCACCGCACCACCCGCATGGTGGAACCCACGGACAGTGCCCGCCGTTTGTTGCCCACCGCCGAAACCGTGCTGAGCGCCATGAATTCGTTCACGGAGGAGGCGCGTCTGCTGGCCGGCGGCGACCTCGGCTCGTTACGGGTGGGCGCCATCGCCCTTGCGTCGGAGACCCTCATCGGTGCAACCCTCTCCAGGCTTGCGCAAACGCACCCGAAGCTCGATATCGATGTGGTGCTGGGCAGCGCCGATGTCTACCGCGACCTTGCCACCGGTGAATGTGACGTCGCGGTGGGCGACGAAGCCAACTTCATCCAGTCGGCCCACGCCCGCAGTCTGCGCATGGTCCCCGTAAGGGAAGAACCGATCGTGCTGGTGCACCGCAGCCACCACCCGGGGCGGGGTGCGCGCGCGCTGGCGGAATTCATCAGTTATCCGCTGGCCATCCCCAGCCGCTACTACAACGAGAACCATCTCTTCGAAGCGTTTCGCCGCCGCGGTGGCCCGGAAGCACCACGCTACCGGCTGAACAGCGTGTCTTCCTGTCTGCAGCTGGCGGCGCGCAGCAACGTGGTTACCGTCGCGCCCCTGTCAGTGGCCGTGGATGCCGCCGCGGGGCAGGAAGTCGAGGTAGCCGCCATCGATCTGGAAACCACCTTCCGTCTCGCGCTCGTGACGCTGGCCGCCAACTCGCCCACGCCGGCCATGCGCGCGTTCCAGGACGCGATCTGCGCGCCGCAGGAGCATGCTGCCGCGTCTCAGACGGAATGACAGACGGGCCTACGTTCGGTGCGTCGACAGCACCTACCGGCTATCATGCACAGCTGACCGCGGAGGGAACGAGGGAGCCATGAGCGATCACCACTACGACGTAGCCATTATCGGCGCCGGCATTTCCGGCATCGGCGCCGCCTGCCACCTGCAGCGCGAATGCCCGGACAAGAGCTTCACGATCCTGGAGGGCCGGGACGCCATCGGCGGCACGTGGGATCTGTTCCGTTACCCGGGCATCCGCTCGGACAGCGACCTGTACACCTTCGGCTACGACTTCAAACCCTGGTACGGACAACCCATCGCCACGGCGCCGGAGATTCTGCGCTACCTGAACGAAGTGGTGGACGAGCACGAGCTGCGTCACCACATCCAGTTCAACCAGTGGGTGGCGCATGCCGCCTGGTCCACGGAAGACGCGCGCTGGACCATCACGTCCGGGCACGACGGCGCCGAGACGGTCACCCGCGCACGCTTCCTGTTCCTGTGCCAGGGCTACTACAACTACCAGGCCGGTTATCAGCCCGAATTTGCCAACCAGGAGGCATTCAACGGCACCATCATCCACCCGCAGCAATGGCCCGAGGACCTCGATTACAACAACAAGCGCATGGTCATCATCGGTTCCGGCGCCACCGCGGCAACGATCGTGCCGGCCGTGGCCGGGGACGTGGCACACGTCACGCAGCTACAGCGCTCACCGAGCTACTACTACTCCATGGACAACACCACCGAGGAGCCGGTCGTGGAGGAGCTGCGCGAGCTGAAGGTGCCGGAGGACACGATCTACGCCGTCAAACGCCACCTGGCGCTGGCATTCAACGAGGACATCGCTGAGCGCTCGCGGACCGACCCGGAAGGCACGAAGGCCGAGCTGATCGAGCTGGCGCGCGAGCAGTTGCCCGAAGCCTACGATGTAGACACACATTTCACCCCGCGCTACGGGCCCTGGAAAGAGCGCCTGTGCCTGCTGCCCGATGGCGACATGTTCGACGCCATCCGCTCCGGCAAGGCTTCTGTCACCACCGGCGAGATTGAACGGTTCGAGGCGGAGGGCGTACGCCTGCAATCAGGTGAGCTGCTGCCAGCCGACATCATCGTCACGGCGACGGGTATCGAGCTGTGCGGCCTGGGCGACATCGCCTTCGAGGTGGACGGCCAGGCCATAAGCGTGCCGGACCGGTGGACCTACTATGGCATGCTGCTCTCCGACATGCCCAACATGGCGTGGAGCTTCGGCTACATACGCACCTCCTGGACCATGCGTTCCGACATGATTGCGCACTACGTGTGCCGCCTCCTTAACCACATGGACGAGATCGGCGTGCGCCAGTGCACGCCGCGGCTGCGTCCTGAAGACGCCGGCCTGAACGGCAAGGCTTTCATCGACCCCGACGACTTCGCGCCGGGCTACATGCGCCGCGGCACGCACCGACTGCCAAAGCAGGGTGATCACGGGCCGTGGACAAACTGCCAGGATTACTTCAAGGAAAAGGACATCATCCCGGCGCTGACTTTCGACGATGACGTGCTGGTTTTCGACAATCCCCAGCCGGACGCAGTGGACGCCGCGTAAGCCGCCTACTGCTCGAGCGCTTCGCGAAACTGGTCGATTGCGGCCACCAGATGGTGGCCGCTGCCGAGCGTGTCCACCACTACCGGCCGCAGCGCGTCGAGGTACGCTTCCGCTCCGTCATGCGAGCTCTCAACCAGCGCATAGCCCCTGATAACCCGTGTGAACAGCGTGTCCCAGTGGGCGGCCCCCAGCACTTCCCGTTGCAGCGCCTCGACGGCCTCTGCGGTTGCCAGGGCCTCCCCGTACCGCCCCTGCTCGACGAGCGTGTTCGCGTAGTTCGAGCGGCTGCGCAGGGTGATCGGATGGCGTTCGCCGAGCAGCGCCGTCTGCTGTTCGATTGCCCGTTGCTGCAGCTCGCCACCCTGCTCGTACTCACCCAGGTTGGTGAAGATCGACCCGAGGTTCGACCGCGAGCGCGCAGCCGCAAGGCTGTCGTCACCGAAAATCTCGATCGTGAGGTCCAGATGCTCGCGGTACAGTGTTTTTGCCGCCTCGAACTCGCCCAGCGTCATTCGAGATCCGGCGAGATTGTTGATGAGGCCCAGCACCATCGGGTCCGTAGGCGACAGGACCTCGCGGGCGCGCACGAGGCTGCTCTGCGCCAGCCGCGCCGCGGCTTCGCTATTGCCTGAGCGCTGGTGGGCAACGACGAGTGTGGTGGCGGAACCCAGCGTGGACGGATCATCCGGGCCCAACACCAGCGTTTTTTCGTTGAAGATCGCCTCAAGCGCATCGACCGCCTTCCCAATCTCCCCGGTATCCAGATACCAAACGGCCAGATTCTGGCGCGCGGCAAACGTCTGTGCGTGCGTCGGTCCCAGATACTCCGTCGCGTCGCGCACGCCTGCCCGCAGATGCGGCTCGGCGCGTTCGAACTGCGCAAGCTCCGCGAGCACCCGGCCTAGCAACATCCGGTCGCGAATCGTGCGCTCGTCCGTCTTCCCGTGAAGCCGTGTATTGAGCTCGAGAGCGCGTTCAGCGGTGCGCAGGCTTTCCTCGAACTCCCCCAGGTCGAAGTAGATGTCCGCCACCGCCGACAACATGCGCGCCTGCATCTCAGGCTGACCATCCAGCTCGGCGATGCGTCGCACCCCCTGATCGAGCATCTCACGTGCCGTTACGTCCGAGCGCCGCGCCACCGTGGGATTCGCTGCGTCGAAGAAGTCGAGGGAAAACGCCAGCGCCTGCTCTGCCACCGCGGTCTGCCGACGCGCCTCCGTCTCCGCGAGATACGCCGTGATCGCCAGACTCAGCATGGCCACCATGCCCGCAAAGGACCCTGCCGCTACCTGCAGCACGCGCCGATTCCGCCGCTCCGCGTCCCGGTCGCGCAGCCGGGCGAGCTCGATGCCCGTAATCCCTGACACCAGCTTCAGAAGCGCGAGCCGCTTGCCATCGCCGCCGGGACGGACATCGGCACCGAGAGGCTCGTCCGCACCGCGCAGGGGCGCGGGCAGGCACTCGCTGGCATCCGGACCGTTGGGGGCACCCTCGACCAGAAGACAAAAGACACGGTTGCGCCCGAAGCGGTCGATGTAGGTGCGCACCTCCTCCTCGACCCAGCGCGACGCCGCCGCGGCTGGAGAGCAGATCACCACCAGCGACCGCGATTGCTGAAGCGCGGCGCGAATGGACTCGCTCAGATTTGCGCTGGCCCCCAGCTCCTCGAGATCACGGAAGACAGGCCGGATCCGATCCGCCTCGGCTGCCAGCTGTCGCGGCAGCCGATAGGTTTCCAGCGCCCGGTGCAGCCAGGCGCCCCAGCGCTCGTCGCTACGGCTGTAGCTGATGAACGCCTCGTACTGGCGCTCCCCCATCGGTGCTCCCGACGCCGGGGTAGCGGTGCGCCTCAGGGCTTCCTGAACAGCAGCGTAAACCGGTCCGTGTTACCCGTGACCGAACGCCGGCCCACCTCGTAGACCAGCTCGTCGTCGTAGCGGTAGTGCAGGTCGCTGAAATCCACGAACTCGAAACCCACGGCTTCGATCTCCTTGATCATCAGCACCGGATCCATGCGCCGCCAGTTCTCGCTGTTGTCAGCCTGCATGTGCCGGCGCGTGTGGTCGACCACGCCATAGAGGCCTCCCTTGCTCAGCACACGGAAGACTTCGCGGTTCATGACCTCGCGCCCTTCGACCGTGAGGTTGTGCAGGTTACGGAACGTAAGTGCCAGATCGACGTCTTTCACGTCGATCTCGAGCTCGGGCACGGTGAAACGACGCGACCCTTCCGGGCGGGCAAAGCTCGACATGTCGACATCCACCACCTCGACGTTGTCGAGGACACCCTGCTCGAGAAGCCCGGCCACACCCTGCGTACCCACGGCTACGGACAACTTGCCCTTCTCTGCCAGCACCGGGGCCAGAAGCTTGGTATACCAGCCACCGCCGGGCAGCAGCTCCAGCACGTGCATGTCCTCCTTCAGGCCGAAGAACGTCAGCGTCTCCACCGGCTTGCGGTTGGCGTCCCGCGCCACTTCCGCTTCGCTGCGGCTGTCACTCGCCATGGCGGCTTCTAGCTGCGTCTTGAGGTCGGCGTGGCCGGCAGCCGCAAAAACGGCGGCGGCGAAAAGAGCAAACAGGCGAACAATCATCAACGAATCCTTGCATTGGTAGGTGTGCGCGCGATTGTCGAACGGCGAGCGGCCCGCTTCAAGCCGATCAGCTACCGCCCCCGCTCCCAACTGGCTACACTCGACCGCGACCTTTTCTTCCAACCACCATGCCAGAGGAGCCACCGATACCATGGCGAAGCTCACCATCAACGGCGAGGCCGTTGAGCTAGATTTCGACGCAGATACCCCGCTTTTATGGGTACTTCGTGAACAGGCCGGCCTTACCGGCACCAAGTACGGCTGCGGGATCGCCCAGTGCGGCGCATGCACCGTGCACATCGATGGCAACCCGGTCAGGTCCTGCGTTTATCCGGCCAGCGCGGTCCGGGAGGACCAGAAAATCACCACTATCGAGGGTTTGTCCGACAAAGGAGATCACCCGGTGCAGCAGGCCTGGGCGGAGCTGGACGTCCCTCAGTGCGGTTTCTGCCAGTCCGGCATGATCATGGCGGCAGCGGCTCTGCTGGCAACCAACGCCGCGCCCAGCGACGCCGAGATTGACAACGGCATCACCAACATCTGCCGCTGCGGAACGCTGCCAAGAGTGCGCGCCGGCGTGCATCGGGCTGCAGAGCTGAGCAGGGAGGCTTGAGCAATGAGTGACATGATGACATTGAATCGCCGTAACTTCCTTGTTAGCACCGGTGTCGGCGGCGCCGGTCTGAGCCTGGGATTCTCCATGCCGGCGGCGGCGGACAACCATGGCGGCGTCGACGAGGTCAACGCCTGGGTGGTGGTAGAGCCTGACGACACCGTTGTGATCCGCATTGCCCGGTCGGAGATGGGCCAGGGCACGCTGACGGGCCTGGCGCAGATGGTCGCCGAGGAACTCGAATGCGACTGGAGCAAAGTCACCTGGGAATATCCCACGCCCGGCCAGAGCCTGGCCCGGGACCGCGCCTGGGGCAGCTTTGCGACCGGCGGCAGTCGCGGTATCCGCGAAAGCCAGCAATACGTTCGCGAAGGCGGCGCCGCGGCGCGCATGCTGTTGATCGAAGCCGCTGCGAACCGCTGGCAGGTGCCTGTCGAGGAATGTGCCGCCGCCAACAGCGTCGTCACACACACGCCCTCGGGACGCCGCGTCCGTTTCGGTGAGGTGGCCGAAGATGCCGGGCGTCTGGTGCCACCCAGCGAGATCAAGCTGAAAGACCCCGCCGACTGGCAACTCATTGGCCAGCCGGTGAAGCGGCTGGATACGGCCGACAAGCTCACCGGCAAACAGCAGTACGGATCTGACCTGCGCCTGCCCGGCATGCTGGTGGCGGCCATCACCGCCTGTCCCGTGCACGGCGGCAAGCTCAAGCGGCACAACCCCGGCAAGGTGCAGGACATGGCCGGAGTGAAAGCGGTGGTGCCGGTCGACGATAACGCCGTTGCCGTGGTGGCCGATACCTGGTGGCGCGCAAAAAAGGCCCTCGACGCCCTGCCCGTCGAATGGGATGGCGGCGAGAATGCCAAGGTACAGCAGGCCGACATCGTCGCCATGCTGGACGAGGGTCTCACCGCCGACGACACCTTCGTGGGCAACGAGGCTGGCGACCCGGACAAAGCCCTCGCAGGCGCGGCTACCAGAGTGGAAGCCACTTACAGCTACCCGTTTCTCAATCACGCCACCATGGAGCCGATGAACGCCACAGCCCTGTGGACCGAGGACCGTTGCGAGGTGTGGTGCCCCACACAGAACGGCGAAGGCGCCCTCGCCGCCGCGGCAGAGGCGGCGGAGCTGGAGCTTGCGCAATGTGAGGTGCACAAAATGCTGCTCGGCGGCGGTTTCGGCCGGCGCGGACGCAACGACTACGTACGTCAAGCTGTGCTCATCGCAAAAACCATGCCCGGCACACCCATCAAGCTGCAGTGGTCGCGGGAAGAAGACATGGTGCACGGGTTTTTCCACCCCATCACCAAGGCGAAGCTCGAGGGCGGCCTGGACGAAGACGGCAACCTCACGGCGCTGAAACTGCGCATCTCGGGCCAGTCGATCCTCGCCGGGCTGATGCCGCAGGCCATCGGCGGCGGTATGGATCCTGTGGTCTTCCAGGCGCTGGCGCCACAGGGCGACCATGCCATCAGCTACAAGATTCCCAACCTGCTGGTCGACCATGCCATGCGCAACCCCCATGTCACGCCGGGTTTCTGGCGCGGCGTGAACGTCAACCAGAACGCCATCTACATGGAGTGCTTCATTGACGAGCTGGCGCACGCTGCGGGCACAGACCCACTGGCGTTCCGCCGCAAGCTCATGGGCGAAAACCCCAAAGGCCTGGCCGTGCTGGAAGCAGTGGCCGAGAAGGCCGGCTGGGGCCGCGAACTGCCGGAAGGCTCAGGGCTCGGCCTTGCGATCTGCTATGCCTTCGGCAGCTACGTCGGCGCCTGTGCGGAAGTTTCCGTGGATGACACCGGCAAGCTCACCATGCACCGCATCGTCGCCGCCACCGATCCGGGCTATGCCGTCAATCCGCAGCAGATCGAAGCACAGGTGGAAGGTTCTTTCGTGTACGGCCTGTCGGCGCTGCTGCACGGCGAGTGCACCGTGAAAGACGGCGCGATCGAGCAGAACAACTTTCATACCTTTCCGTCGCTGAAACTCGCAGAAATGCCCGCGGTGGAGACCATTATCATGGCCTCCGGGGGGTTCTGGGGCGGCGTGGGCGAACCCACGATTGCCGTGGCGGCCCCTGCCGTGCTGAACGCCATCTTCGCCGCCACCGGCGAGCGCGTGCGCGACGTGCCGCTGAAAGGCAGGAAGCTTCTGCGCGCATGACAGCCCGCCAGGCGTTTGGCGCCCTGCTGCTCGCCGCTGCCGCTACCCAGCCGGCAGCGGCCGGCGAGCCGTCGCCGTCGCTCGCGGCAAGCTGTTATGGCTGCCATGCCCCGCCCGCCAGCGGCGCCAGGCCTGCTGCCAGCACCAACGGCATCCGCTGGCTGGGAGATCGCTCCCCCGCCGAGCTGGCAGCCCGCTTGAAGCTCTACAAAGCGGGTACCCTGCGCGGCACGCTCATGAACCGCATAGCGCGCGGCTACAGCGACGACGAGCTGGAAACCCTGGCCGCCCATTTCGGGCGGGCCGGCTCATGAGATCCCGGCGCGCGTGGCTGCGCGGGGCAGCCACCATCTTCCCGGGCTTGGCGGGCGCCAGGCTGGCGCATGGCCAGCAGGGCACGCCACGCGTCGTCGTCATCGGTGGGGGTTTCGGCGGTGCAAGCTGTGCACGGGCGCTCAAGGCAGCCGACCCGGTGCTCGACGTCACCCTGATTGAACCCAACGGTAGCTATACCGCCTGCCCTTTCAGCAACCTCGTGCTGGGTGGCTATCGCCGCATCGCCGATCAGCAGTTCTCCTATGGCGCGCTGGCCACCCGTGGCATCCGCATTGCGCCCCTGGCGGCCAGCGACGTCGACGCCACCCGGCGCGTGGTAACCCTCAGCGACAGCACACAACTGCCGTACGATCGGCTGGTGCTTGCCCCCGGCATCGATATCGACTGGCGCGGTCTGCCCGGTTATGACGCGGCCGCTGCAGAGCGGATGCCGCACGCCTGGCGTGCCGGCGCGCAGACAATGCTGCTGCGTCGCCAGCTCGAAGCTCTGCCGGACGGCGGGGTGGTTGCCATGAGCGTGCCGCAGGCCCCCTACCGCTGCCCGCCCGGGCCCTACGAGCGGGCCAGCCTGATCGCCAGCTATCTCAAGCAGCACAAACCCGCCGCCAAGCTGCTCATTCTCGATGCCAAGGACAGCTTCTCGAAGCAGGCGCTGTTTCAACAGGGCTGGCAGGCCCTCTACGGCAGCATGATCGAATGGGCGGGGGCGGCAGACGGCGCTGCCGTGATCGAGGTGAACGCACGAAACAAAAGCCTCATCACCGATTTCGACCGCATCGAGGCTGACGTGGCCAACGTCATTCCCCCTCAGCGCGCCGGTGCCATTGCCGTGCGTGCGGGGGTGACCGATGCATCCGGCTGGTGTCCCATCGAGGCTGCCACTTTCGAGTCGACGCTGGTCCCCGGTATCCACGTCATCGGCGACGCAGCCATCGCCAACGCCATGCCCAAATCCGCCTTTGCCGCCAACGCCCAGGCCAGGTTGTGCGCGGTGCAGGTGGTGCGCCTGCTGCGCGGCGACGAACCGGGTGTCACCAAACTGGTGAACACGTGTTACAGCCTGTTGAATCCCACCTACGGCATCTCGGTGGCAGGCGTGTATACGCCGACGGCAAACGGCTGGACCCCCGTGCCTGGTGCCGGGGGCGCCAGCGATCTCGACGCCCCGGCCACGTACCGGCGCCTGGAGGCGCGGTACGCAGGCGACTGGTTTGCCGCTCACCCAGACGCCAGGCGATGCCGAAAACGGCCGTGCCGTGCTGCTGGACCGGGAGCGGGGTCACTGCCTGCTGTGTCATCAGGTACGCCAGCTCGCTGATCACCGGGACGGCGCCTTTCAAGGCGACATCGGCACGGATCTGTCGGACGCCGGCGCGCGTCTGGGTGCCGCGTACCTGCGCGCACGCGTCGTGGACCCCACCACCATGAACCCGGCAACGGTGATGCCTGCCTATCATCGAACGCAGAAGCTGCACGCGGTGGCACCCGCGTACCGCAACCAGCCGATTCTCAGCGCGCAGGAAGTGGAAGATCTGGTCGCGTACCTGCTGACTCTGCAGAGCACAGCCGATGACTGAACGGGTCCTGTCGCGACGCCAGGTTCTGAAGCGAAGCGTCGTGCTTTCCATGGGCACGTTGCTGCTGCCGGGCCATGCTGCAGCCGATCAACTGCAACGGGCGCTTAAGAGAGCTTTTGGCGACACCCCGATTCAGCCGGGACGGGTCACGCTGGCGCTGCCGGCCCTGGCGGAGAACGGCAACTCGGTGCGCCTCACCGTCCGCGTGGACAGCATCATGCGCGGCGACGATCGTGTCGCCTTTGTCCAACTGTTTTCCCCGGCGAATCCGCTGCCGGACATTGCCCGCTTCGATTTCAGCGCTGCGAGCGGCCTCGCCGAAGTGGAGACGCGCATCCGCATCGCCGGTGAGCAGGACATCGTAGCGGTGGCCGGCATGGTCGACGGCAGCCTGTGGTCGGGATCGGCGCACATCGTCGTCACCGAGGCTGCCTGCCTGGATGCGTTGATCTGATGGCCCTGCGCGTCCGCATCTCGGTCCCGTCTTCGGCCCACCCGGATGAGCTGGTGACCATCAGGACGCTGGTGGCCCACCCCATGGAGACGGGTTTCCGTCGTGACGCCACGGGCAAGGCTATTCCGCGCGACATCCTCACGCGCTTCGAATGCCATTTCGACGCCGGTCAGGGCACACAGCCGGTGTTCGCTGCCGAGCTGCACCCGGCGGTGGCTGCCAACCCCTTTCTGCGCTTCCACCTCCGTGCCACCCGCAGCGGAACGCTGCACTTCCGCTGGTACGACGCAACCGGGCTTGCCGCGGAGGAGACCCGGACCCTGACTGTCGATGGCTGAACGCGCCAGGGCATACATCCTTGGACTGAGCCTGCTGGCCGCGTGGGCCTGGGGCGACCCGACACAACCGGCACGCACGCTGACAGAGCCCGTGTCGGGCTTTGCCTATCAGTCGAGCGAAACCCAGGCATTGCAGCAGGACGAGTTCGCCAACCCGGGGCTGTTGTGGGTAGATCGCGGCAGGACGCTCTGGCGGGACGGCAGCGAAGGCCCGGCCTGCGCAAGCTGCCACGATGCGCCGTCCGCCATGCGCGAGGTGGCACCGCGCTATCCCCGTTTCGACGCTGCAGCGGGCACGGTGATCAATCTCACACAGCGCATCAACCGCTGCCGCGTCGAGCATCAACAGCTGCCTGCTCACGCTTATGAGAACGACGCTCTGCTGGCGTTGACGGCCCTCGTCAGCCATCAGGCCCGCGGCCTGCCTTTCAACGTGGATATCGGTGGTGCGGCCCGTCCGCATTTCGACGCCGGCCGTGCCTACTTCTACAAACGGCGGGGCCAGATGAACCTGGCCTGCCATCACTGTCACGAGGCAAACGCCGGGCGCATGCTGCGTGGCGATCGTCTCAGCCAGGGCCATGGCAACGGGTACCCGATCTACCGGCTGGCCTGGCAGACCGTGGGGTCGCTGCACCGCCGCCTGCAGTTCTGCAACACAGGGGTACGCGCGGAGAGTGCCCCGCTCGGCGACCAGCGCTACGTGAACCTAGAGCTGTTTCTGGCCTGGCGCGCTGGTGCACTGCCCATCGAGACCCCCGGCGTGCGGCGCTGAGACCGCTTCGCTAACATGCCCGCTTTGCTGTCAGGAGGCTGCCTTTGAACGTTCGTCTCAGCAGGATCGCGCTGCTTCTCATGCTCTGCGTCACCGCGCCCCTGGCCGCCGCAGAACGCACCCCACACCAGCAGCTGGCTGTGGCGCTGCTCAAAGAACTGGTCGAAATCAACACCACGCAATCGGTCGGCGACAACACCGCCGCCGCCCGGGCCATGGCCAGCCACCTGCTGAAGGCGGGCTTCGCCGAAGACGATGTGCACGTGATCGTACCTGCACCGCGTAAAGGCAATCTCGTGGCGCGCTACCGCAGCCCGGCGCCCACAAAACGGCCGATACTGTTTCTCGCGCACATCGACGTGGTCGAAGCCGATGCGGCGGACTGGACCGTGGATCCCTTCACGTTCCTGGAGCGGGATGGCTACTTCTACGGTCGCGGCACGATCGACGACAAGGACGAAGCCGCCATCGCCGTCGCCAACTTCATCAAGCTGAAGCGCGAAGGGTTCAGGCCGAACCGCGACATTATCATCGCGCTCACCGCGGACGAGGAAGGCGGGCCTGACAACGGCGTTGAACACCTGCTGGAAGTGCACCCCGAACTGGTCGATGCAGCTTTTGTCATCAACGAAGGCGGGGGCGGCGGCATTATCGACGGTGAACCGCGCATCAACAGCGTTCAGGCCGCCGAAAAGGTCTATCAGTCGTACACGTTCGAGGTCGAGAATCGCGGTGGGCACAGCGCGCTGCCCCGGCCGGACAACGCCATTTACGAACTGGCGCACGCGCTCACAAAGGTGCAGCAACACACCTTTCCCGTGCAGTTCAACGACGTCACCAGCGCCTACTTCCGGCAGACCGCAGACACGCTGCCGCACGCAGAGGCCGCCATGATCCGTCGTGTTCTCACCAACCCCCGGGACGCCGAAGCCGTTGCCGCAGTCTCGAAGAACCCGGGCTTCAACGCCCGCCTGCGCACCACCTGCGTGGCAACTGAGCTGGACGCAGGTCACGCCGAGAACGCGCTGCCCCAGCGGGCCAAGGCCACGGTGAACTGCCGTCTTCTGCCCGGCACCGATCCGGAAGCGGTACGCAAAACGCTGGCCGAGGTGGTGGCCAATCCGCAGGTGTCCATCACACCCGTCAGCGAGGCGACCCCATCACCGGCGTCCCCCCTCACCGAGGAGGTGATGGCGCCGATTCTCGCTATCAGCGAAGCGATGTGGCCAGGCGTGGCCGTGGTTCCCGTGATGAGCACCGGCGCCACGGACGGGCTGCGGTTCCGGCGTGGCGGCATTCCCGTGTACGGCACCTCGGGCATCATGGCCGACGTGAACGACTACCGCGCGCACGGCCGGGACGAGCGCATCCGGGTACAGTCGTTCCTGGAAGGGCTCGCCTACCAGGAAGCGCTGCTGCGGGCCTACGCGGAAAACTAACGGCTGTCTCGAGGCGCCGCTGCCAGCGTGAAGGCCACCGGCAAATCCCGGGGACGCTGCGCAAGCGTATCGTGTGTACCCGCCACCCAGGCAGCGGTCTGATCGTTGTAGTGCGGGCTGGCGGGAATGCCCGACTGCCCGCCCGGCATGATCGACCACGCCTGCATCGGCTGGGACAGCGCCACCACGAGACGCGTGGTAGCACCCCCTGAAACGGCGTACGGCTGCCGATAGCTGTACCTGGCCCGGCCCACCGTCGCGTTGCCCCCCGATGCCGCCACCGGGCCACGATCGAACAGCCATGCACTACCGGGAAACGCACCACTCAACTCGTGCGCCAGGGTCAGCGTGTGCCGGGCGCCCCACCGGCCATCGACGCCGGCATCGGCAACCGCGGCCCGGAAGGCGCTTCGCAGCGCAGCAGCGACCGGCCACGAGCCAGGGTTTCCCGCAAGCAGGTGATTGTCCAGGGCTTCATTCAGCACATAGCTCGACCGCAGCAGACGATCGAGCAGATCTTCTCCGAGGGCTTCCCTGAACAGCGTTGTCGCAAGATGCTGATACCAGGCGGCAAACAACAGCGGCGCTCCCAGCTCCGCTTCATCCCGCGGATCTTCGAGCCACGATGACAACGCATCGAAGGCACGGCGCTCAGCCTCCGACAGCACGCCGACGTCGAGCGCTGCCAGCATTGCCGGCAACAAACGCCGCGCCTGGCCGTTGAACGTATCCCGTTGCATGGCCCGCATGGCAGCAGAGTCCAGGCGCTCGGCCTGCAGCAGCGCGGCAAGACGTTGAGAGCGGTAGCCGGGGGCGTTGTCAGCAGACACCGGCGGAACAGCCGCCAGCGGCCGATTGGCGGCCCAGACGACCCCGTCGACGGGATTGTGCTGCCGCGGCAGCGTTGCGGGAGACCAAAACCCCTGCCAGCGCGCGGACGGATCGTCCCCCGGCAGCGGCACCAGCCCATTCCCCCGTCCCCGCTGCGGCAGGACACCGAGCGTGCGCTGCACGATGTTCCCTGCCACGTCCGCGTAGGTGACGTTGGCGCTGGGCGCGGCAAAGCCATCGATGGCGCGATCGAAGGCTGCCAGCGATGTGGCGCGATTGAGCGCCAGCAGCGCATCGAGCCCGATCACGTCCGCCTCCAGGGGTGACCAGCGCAGTGACAGATCCGGCGCTTCGCTGATGAGGCGGCCATTGCGGGTGATCACCACCGAGAAACGATGGGCGTCGGCGCCACGCACCGGTATCTCCACATGGCGACGCTCAGGGGCGTACCACTCATCTCCATCCCGGAATCGCAGCGGCGGCTCCGGATGGCGCTGCTCGATGAAGAGGTCCTGCGAGTCGCCGATGTTGGTGAAGCCCCACGCCATGAACTCGTTGAACCCGTTGATAACACCCGGCAGCCCGGCCACGGACGTGCCACGAACATGCTGCGACCCGGCCTCGCCGAAAAACAGATGCACATCGTACGTGAGATTGGGCAGCCCGAACGCGTCATGGGAATCGAACGCAAAAAGCGCCGCGTTGCCCTCGGCGCGCGCCGGCGCTACCGCCCATGCGTTGCTGCCGAGCGACGGCGCTTCGAGCAGGGGGTTGCTGTCGACGTGACGCAGGTCCGCTCGCGCGAGCAGTTCCTGCCAGCGCGTGCGAACACCAAAGTCCGGCATCGGCGCCGCACTGCCGCCGGTGAAAATGCGCCCACGCTCGGCGCCCAGACGGTCCAGCAGGGCCAGCCGCAGCAACTCGTTGCGATAGTTGTTCGCCGACTGAAACGCCATGAGGGCACCCATGGCAAAGACGTCGTCGACCTGCCACGGCGCCGCGTCGAAACTCGCAATGGCAAACTCGGGCGGACGTGGCGCGCCTGCGCGCAGGTAGGCGTTGATTCCGGCGACGTAGCGTTCCACCAGCCGCGCGAGGCGGGGACTCGCGTTTGTGCGGAGGCGTTGCCCGAGCTCCGGTACACCGGCACGCCAGAGTTCCAGGTCGGTGGCGAGCCCGGCGGGCCCGATCGCTTCTGCGACGCGGCCCGTGGCACCGCGGCGAAAGAGCTCCATCTGCCACAGCCGGTCCCGCGCATGCAGCCAGCCCTGCGCGACAAAAGCGTCATCCAGCGTAGTCGCAAGCACATACGGGCGCCCGCGCGCATCCATGTGAATCGTCACCGGCTCGGCGACAGGCGCGGTGAAAGACCCCGCAGCAACGGGTACGGCCCCGCGCCACCAGACTGCCCCGGTGCCCGCTGCCAGCGCGACCAGCACCACCAGAGCGACACCACCCGCAGCCAGCCACCGTTTCATCGCGCCATCCTCAAAGGCGCTGGCGAAAGTCCTGCACCGCCGCCTCGAACGCTTCCAAAAACCAGCCTTCGTCCGCCTCGGTGACAGCGGTGGAGAGAAACGCCGTGGCGGTGGGCGCCAGCAGTACGCCGGCAGACAGCATCTGCTGATGGAACCGCGCGGTTGCCGCGGTTTCTGCGGGCTGCTTGAAGTAGGCGCGGTAGTCGCGCATTTCCCGCTGGTGGAAGTAAATGGAGCACATGCTGCCCGTGCCGCACACCTGCATGGGCGCGCCGCAGCGCTCGATGATCCCGGTGCAGGCGTTGCGCATCCGTTCACCCAGCGCATCGAGCTGCGCATAGGCAGCAACATCCAGGACCTGCATGGACGCCAGACCGGCGGTCATGGTGATGGGATTGGCGGTGAAGGTTCCGCTGGAGGACACCGCCTTGGCCGTGGCCTCCATCACGTCGGCACGCCCGGCCACAGCGCCTACGGGATAGCCGCCACCGATGATTTTGCCGAGTGCCGTGAGATCCGGCTCTCCCCCGTATCGGCCCTGCGCGCCGTGGTAACCGAAGCGCAGCGCAATTACCTCGTCGTAGATGAGGAGCGCGCCGCAGGCTCGGGTGACATCGCGCAAGGCCTCGAGGTAGGCGCTGTCGAGAGGCTGCATGCCGCAACGGGGCGGTACCGGATCCACCAGCACCGCGGCCACGTCGGTGTGCTCCGCCATGATGCGTTTCAGCATCTCCACATCGTTGGCACGGGTGACGACCACCTCTTCCAGCACCCCTGCCGGGGTTGCCGGCACCACCGGCACAGAGGCCGGTTCGTTTCCCCAATTGTCGGGGGTGGAGTAATTGCTCACCTCAGCGTAGTCGTAGGAGCCGTGGTAAACCCCCTCCAGCTTGACGAGCTTGGTGCGCCCGGTGAACGCCCGCGCGGCTTTAATGGCCAGCGCCACCGCTTCTGAGCCCGTGTTGATGAAGCGAACACGCTCGAAGCCGCTCACCCGCTCCACCAGCAGCTCCGCCAGGGCAATCTCGCTTTCGGTGGGTAGCGCAAAGCAGCTGCCGAGGTGTGCCTGGCGACGCACCGCCTCAACCACAGCCGGGTGCGCATGACCGTGGATCAGTACACCGAGATTGTTGGCAAGATCCAGATACTCCTGATCGTCCACGCTGCGGATGCGGCTGCCGGCACCGCTGGCGACGTACATAGGATAGGGCTCGTACCACAACGCACTGCGCGTGCTTCCGCCCGGGAGGACCTGCAACGCGCGAGCGCGCAGTTGTGCCGAGATTGCACCGTCTGCCATGGCGCGGTTACTTCTCGTGCACGCGCACGGGCAGTTCCGTGATGCCGCGGATGAAGCTGGAGTTGAGGTATGTGGGCTCGCCGACAACCTCCACGTGCTCGAAGCGGGCGAGAATTTCTTCCCAGAGAATCTTCAGCTGCATCTCCGCCAGTCGATTACCCAGGCAGCGGTGGATGCCGTAGCCGAACGCAACGTGCTGGCGCGCGTTGCGACGATCGATCACGAGCTCGTCGGCCCGGTCGAAATGCGCCGCATCACGGTTGCCGGAGACGTACCAGATGGCCACCTTGTCCCACTTTCTGATCCGGCGACCGCCGATTTCCACGTCTTCCAGCGCCGTTCGGCACATGTGTGCCACCGGGCTCTGCCAGCGAATGATCTCAGGCACCATATTCGGGATCAGCGCCGGATTGGCGCGCAGCTTGTCGTACTGTTCAGGAAAGCGGTTCAGTGCCTGCACGCCCGCTGTAATGGAATTTCGCGTGGTGTCGTTGCCGCCCACGATCAGCAGCAGCACGTTGCCCAGAAATTCGTTGGGCGCCATGTTTCTCGTGGAGTCACCATGGGCGAGAAATGAAATCAGATCTTCGCCCGGTTCCGGGTCCTGCAACCGCTGCTGCCAGATTTCGTTGAAATACTCGAAGCATTTCCAGATTTCGGCAAAGCCCTCCGCCGGGGTTGCGAAATAGTCGGGATCGCCAATGCGTTCCACCGTGTCAGACCAGTGAATCAGCTTGTGGCGGTCTTCCTGGGGCACGTCGAACAGGGTGGCGAGCATGCGTCCCGTCAGCTCCACAGACACCTCCCGCACCCAATTGAACTCTTCGTTGCGCGGCAACTCGTCGAGAATGGCGCCCGCCCGCTCGCGAATCAGCTCACCCAGAGCCGCCAGCCTGGTCGCGGTGAACATGGGCGCCACCACTTTGCGCTGCTCGTCGTGCAGGGGCTGGTCCTGCATGATGAACATGGGCAGATGAAACATGGGATTGGGCGGCTCACTGATCGGTCGCCCGCTCAGGCGGATGCCACCGTTCATGATGTCCGAGGAAAAGAGCTGCTGGTGCGTGTCCACGTACTTCACGTCGTCGAAGCGCGTGAGATTCCAGTACGGTCCGAACTGGCTGTCCTCCGTGAAATGCACCGGATCTTCCGCCCGCAGGCGTTCGAACACGGCCAGCTCCTTGTCCTGCTCGAACCAGTCTCCGTTGCCGGGATTCAAAGCGCCAAGCGGCACATCGGCCGGCTGCGTGTCAGCCGCGATCCGCCAGCGGTCACGCAGCTCCGCGTTGGACAGCTCCTGATCGAAGGGTTGCGGTGAGGACTGGGGGGCATCGCTCATGAGACGGCTCTGACTGCTTGAGAACCGACTCTTTGTGCCTCATCGCGGTGGGGACTGCAACCAGCCCGAGGCTATAAAAAAAGAGCCTCAACTGCCGGGGCGTTGCGCCCTGAGCTGGCAGTTGAAGGCTCTGGTGCCGGCCGCCGACCTACAACTGTCGGAGATGATCGGCCTGCCGGCCGGCAGCGGCTGCTTCCTTTCTGCGCCATGCTTCGCTCCATGAAGCCCGCCGTTGCCTACCGTCGCGGGAGCCGTGCCCCCCCGCTTAGTTCCGCTACCCCATCCAGCCCTCCGTGGCAGATGTTTCCGTGTAGCGGGCGCCGTTCCGTGGCGCAATACCTCCCTGGTATGGGTCCTGTGGCCGCGGCGCCCTGGGGGATGACAAAGCGCCGGGGCCACAGGTGAACTGAAGAAGGGGGTCCTTGTTGTTGTCTGCGATCATCCTGTTCGGCCCTCCTCGTCAGTGGGATCACTATCCCACCGCGGCGGCCCGAAGTTCTGATCAGACAATGATTTGTCGCTGATCCTTTTCTGTCAGCGCCGGCTGGCGCAGCAGATCAGCCGGTGGGCGGCGTCAGGCAAGCTGTTCGCGCAGGGCATCGGTCACAGCCTGGGCCCAGTGCTCACCAAGACTGTCGGCATCGATGAGCGAGCGGGGCAACCCATGGCTGGCCGAGGCCGCCCAGCGCACCAGACCGGAGCCATGATCAATCAGCTCCAGGTGCACGCGGAGCCCGTCGCCCAGCACGAACACAGCGCCTGTGACAATCAGCTCCGGACGATGGCGGCCCGGAGCGCTCTCGTCCTCGGGGTGCGTGTCATCCGGCAGCGCGCGCACCTGCCAGGCGGCGTCGCGCTGCTGACTCTCGTGCAGGCGGTGCTGCAGATCGTGCGCCAGAAATTCGCCCAGCTCTGTCGCGATCTGACCGGAGGCTCTCAGCGGCCTGATCTGCACGGCTGGCTGAGCGCGATTGACCGCGCTGGCGACTTCTGCCGCCGCACTTTCGCTGCGCGACACATCTGCCAGCAGGCGGTAGCCTGACCGCGGAATGGTTTCGATGTAACGGGGTTCCCGCGGATCATCGCGGAACGCCTTGCGCAGCTTGGAAATGGCGCGATGCAGCGAGTTGTCTTCGACCAAAGTGCCTGCCCACACCTCTGCCAGAAACTCGTCAATGGTCACCACCTCCGGCGCCCGCCGGATCAGCAGTTCGAGCACGTCGAAAATCTTCCGGTCGAGCGTCTTCGATTCACTGCCGGCGACGATACGCAACAGCTGCGGAAACACCCGCCACTCGCCGATCAGGTAGTTCTCCGCCCGCTCCGACGAGCCGGAAGCCACGGCGTCCGGCGGTGGTGTCAGCTCCGCGCCGAGCAGATCGCCGAGGTGCGCCACATAATTTGTCGCCGGCAGCTGACGCTTGTCGAGACGGTGACATTTCTGCACGAGCGCGGCGACGTCGGGTTCGGGGCTCACCGGCTCCAGCAGCAGCGCTATGCAGGGGGCGTGACCACTCAACGCAAAGCGGAGCTTGTTCACCGCGCCTTTGGCCCGCACGAAGGCTTCCGTGACCAGAAACACGCAGTGGGATGCCGAAAGGATGGCCTCGGCGCAGTCGTCCCACTCCGGATTACCGGGATTCACACCGTCCTCGCACCAGATATCCAGGTCCTGATCTGCCAGCCAGCTGGCTTCCATCCAGCCGGCCAGGTCGCCTCGCTCGCAGCAGATGAACACGTGGTTGTCGGTATCGGGCATGAGAATCCTCCTGCCTGGCAATGTAGCGGGAATGAAAAAACCCGGCAAATAATCCATGAGGTGAGGAAAACGCGGATGGAAAACGTTGGTGGAATGGCAGCGCCAAAGTTAAATTGTCAATTAGCAGGGCAAACTGCCGAATTGAAAAACCAATCGATTCTGGATTTTGAACCGCCAACAAAGGAAGGGAAGATGATTAAAACCAATAGAAACAAATACTTACACTCACTACTGATTGCGCTGAGCGCTTTGCTGCTGGCAAATCCGGCGTTCGCCGAAGATTCCACCAAGCCGCCAGCGGAACGCGAACGCAACGTTTCCAGCATGAATACCGGCCTGCTGTCGCTCAAGGAAAGGGAGACCTACACCGTCACCCTGGCGCCCGTGAAACGCAGCCGGGTGCCGCTGGCAGTGCGCGTTCGGTTCATCGACGAGTCCGGCCGTGTGGTCGCGAAACGCAAAGGCCGCATCGCCTCCGACGCGGCGTTCGTGACCAAGCTCTCCCATGACGAGCTGGGACGCTTCGATTCGGCGCTGATCCGGGCGGACGTCCGGGTGATAGCCGAACTGCCCGTCGACAACGACTTCGAGTGCCCGCTCGTGGGCAGCGGGCAGACCAGCGACGGACCGGTGCTGACCTGGACCGCCGCCCCGTGCCAGTGTGCCGGCACGGTGCCCACACCCTGGGCCATGGACTGCACGAGCTTTCCCATCGATATCACCGGAGGCGAAGGCTAGCCGCGGGCGACCGGCGAGGATGCGCTGATGCTCCGTTTCAGACTGGCCGTCCTCGCCCTCGCCACAACCGCGCTGACACCGGGCGCTCGCGCAGCGCCCGACTTCGGGCCATGCGATGCGGCGATAGCCGCCGAACGGTCCATTACCTACGAGCACGCGCTGTGTTACTACCGTGCCGCCGGGCAGGTCAGCGCCTGGCCGGAAGCTTCTGCTCGTCTGGAAGCGCTCGCCCGGGCCCACCCGGGGACCGGCTGGTTCGATCTGGTGCAGGGGTTTGCCCTGGGCAACCAGGGGGAAGCCGCCGCCCGGGATCGCTTTCACGATGCCGCGGCGCAGTTCCGTGCAGCCCGGGAGCTGCGCGGCGAGCTGCTGGCACGCGCCAACCTGCGCATCATGCTGTACGCGGCCGGAGACGTCGCCGGTGCCACGAAGCAGGTGCAACGCATCCGCGAGATCGGCAGCCTGAGCGCAGATCCACAGGTGCAGGTGCGCGCGCTGGTGGCCGAAGGCCGGCATCTGCTCGATACCAACACCGATCTCGATCTTGCCTACGACAGACTCAAGCGAGCGGAGGCGGCGCTGGCTGAGGCAAGAATCGATCTGCTTCGCCACGAGGTCCTCAACGAGCTGGGGCAGCTCAACGCCCGCTTCGGTCGCCTGGAGGAGGCCGTCAGCTACTTCCGGCAACTGGACGCGCTGGCATCCGCCAACGACAACGCGCTGCTGCTGGCGCTGGCTCGCACCAATCTGGCCAGTGTGCTGCACGAATGGGCGCAGAACGCGCCCGCAGACGTGCCCGCAAAGGCCGTCGGCGAGGCCGCCACCGGTGCGCTGGAGGCCGCGCGCCGCGCTCAGCTGGTGCCCATGGAGCTGGCCGCGCTGAGACTGCTTGCGGAAGTAGAGGCTCAAAGCGACCCGTCCAGGGCATCCGCCTACGCACAGGAATGTCTGCGCAGCGCCGACGAGCCCACGCTGCGCTGGCCCCTTGCAGAATGCCGCATGGTCCTGGCCTACACACAGGCGCTCATCGGTTCACCGGCTGCCATGGCAACCATCGAGCAGGCTCTCAACACCATGCAGAGCGCGGCCGACGGCGCCTATGCAAACATCGCGTTCGCCTGGCGCTACCTGATGCGCATCAGCTGGCTCACGGCAACGCCCGAAGAAGCTGCGCGGCAGGGCCTGCGTGCCCTGACCGCCTTCGAAACCCTGCGCTCCGCGCAACCCTCAGCACAGGCCCGCAGCGCGGTGTTTGCCACCTGGACCCGCGACTACCGCTGGCTGGCTGGCAACGTGCTGAGCGCTTCCGCCGGGCCCGAGGCTGTCGCGGACGCGTTCGGCATCATGGAGCGCATGCGGGCCCGGGGCTTGTTCGAAGCGCTGCGGGGCGGCGCCGCACCAAGCCCGGGCGACGCCGAGCTGGAACAGCGCATCGTCGAGCTCAACCGGCAGCTCATGCGCCGCAACGCGCCCGCCAGTTCCGCCGCGTTGCTGGACGAGCTTGCGGCCATCGAGCGCCGTGAGCGCCTGGCGCGGATCGATGCGCCCCTCGCCGCGTTCGACGCCACGACCATCGCCGAAGTCCAGCAGCACCTGCGGGCGGACGAAGCCATGCTGTCTTTTCTCATCGACTACGCCAGCAACCCGCTCGACCCGCTGGCGCCGGGCGCGTGGCTGTTTGTCCTGACCCGAGAGACCGCGCGCGCCTATCCGTTGCCGTCCCGCCCCGAGCTGGACGGTGTCGCCCAGCTGCTGCAGGCCTTTCGCGGCCCCGCGAGGCAGTTCGCCGCGGCTGCGCACAGTGCATTCCGGCGACTGCTGGCCGAACCGCTGGCGGAGATCGACAGCACCGTGACCCGGCTGATCATCGTGCCCGACAGCCCGCTGAATGCTTTTCCCTTTGCCAACCTCAGCGACACCCGTGAGTTCCGCAGCCTGGCCGCCAGCTACACGCTCACCATGACCCCCTCGGCTGCGGCATGGGTGCACTGGCGCGCCGGTCGCGATGCACCACGGACAGCGCGCGCTCCGCTGGCAGTGGTTAACCCGGTCCTCAACGGGCTGGGGGCCGATGGTGAAGCGCTGCTGATCTGGCGCGACAGCGAACCCGTGCGTCTCAGCGATCTGCCCGCAGCCGACGCAGAAGCGCAGGCGCTGCGCCGCCAGCTGCCCGACACCGTCACCTGGCACGGCGCCGACAGCTCAGAGCACGCCCTGAAGCAGGCCACCTTCAAAGAGCACGGCATTCTGCACCTGGCGGCGCACGCGGTGCTGGACGACAGGTTTGCGGAGCGCTCTGCACTGGTGCTGGCCCCCGGCAGCGCCGACGAGGACGGCCTGCTGCAGAGCCGGGAAATCGCCCGCCTCGGGCTGGATGGTCAACTCGTCGTGCTGGCGTCCTGCCAGAGCGCCACCGGTGCGGATATGGCAGGCGAAGGCGTCATGAGCCTGGCACGGGCATTTCTAGTCGCCGGCGCCGGCGCTGTCCTGGGCAGCCTGTGGCCAATCCGCGACGACCATGCCGCGGCATTTTTCGACGTGTTCTACAGCGCCATCGCTGCCGGCGCGCCCGCCGCGACGGCCCTGCAGGAAGCCCAGCGCGCCCTCATTGCCCGCGATTTCCCCGCGCAGGCCTGGGCCGGATACGTGTTGCTCGGTGACGGCGAATGGCACGAGCCTGCGGTCGTGCACGCCACCCTGCCCTGGTTGTGGTTGCTGGCTGCGCTGGTCTGCGCCCTGCCAGTTGTGGCCTACTTCGTCTCGCGCGCATCGCGTCCGCGGGGAGCGGCATGATGCACGCGCTGTCATCGTCATCATACAGGCGCCCGATGGATCAGACGCAATCCGACCGCGCAGCGTCAGCCGCGCTCGCGGAACTGCAGCAGCAGATGCTGAAAGCCGTGCGGCGAGCGTGCCCGCAGTGGCTCGAAAGCGACGTGGAAGACCTCGCCCAGGAAGCCATGATCAAGCTCACCCGCATGCAGGCTGCCGATCAGGACAGCAGGCAGTGGACCATGGCCTATCTCAAACGCACGGCCCACAGCGTGATCGTCGACGAAATCCGCAAGCGCCAGCGACGCCCCGATATGGGCACCGAAGCCGGCGGCGAAACCGAGCGGGTCGAAGACCCGAAGGCGTCTCCCGACGCCACGGACACACAGGCGGCCATCGAAGACTGCCTCAGCGAGCAGATCGACGCACGGCGCCGCGCCGTGACCCTGCATCTCCTCGGCCACACCGTCGGCGAGATCGCGGGATACCTGGAGTGCAAAGCCAAGAAGGCTGAAAACCTCGTTTACCGCGGTATCAAGCAGCTGCGCGATTGTCTCGCCCTGAAAGGGGTGCATCCCTGATGACCGACGACACAAAACCCACCGGAGAAGCCGCCATGGATAACACCCAGGCCCTTGCCCGCGCCTTTCAAACCCGACCGGTCGCTGCAGCAACGCCGGAGTGCGTGGCAGATGCCGAGATTTACGCAGCCGCCACCGGGCAGCTTTCTGCTGACGCGACCGCCACCGTCATCGACCACGTGACGCGGTGTGCGGCCTGCGCACAGAGCTGGCAACTCGCTGCCGGGCTGGAACAACCCAACGGCAGCGCGCAGGGCACCGTGGTGCCGTTCAAGCGCCCTGCTGCCGCAGCATCCCCCGCCCGGCCGGGCGCGCTGCTCAGCCGCGGCCCGGTCCTGGCGGCAGCAGCTACCGTGGTGCTAGCAGTGGCGCTTGTCGTCGTGAACACCGACGTCGCCGACCCTGGCGATGCGGGTGTCTATCGCGGGGGCCCTGTGCTGGATGGCGCCGAACATCGACCCGCCTTCGAAGCCGCAGACAACACGTTGCACTTCCGCTGGGCGCTGCCCGCCGGAGACGACGAGGCCATGGCGCCGCAGAGCTACACGCTGGTTCTGTTCGACAGCGCGTTGAACGTCGTGCATCGCGCAACCAGCACGGACGGCTCGTTCGCGCTGCCCCGCAGTGCCGTGCCCGAGCTGTCTGATCCGTTTTTCTGGCAGATCGAAGTGGTGCTGGGCAACGGCGAAACGCTGCGCTCCGAGGCCATGACGGGCGCCCTCACCGAGTAAAGAACCCGGCCAGCGGCCGCCCGGAACCCAACCTTGCGAAATTCATGAGGCCAGAGTGAGGAATCTGGCGCCGGCATGCGTTTGTTCTGATGAACACGCAGGAGATCCGGCCAATGCTCAAACAACTCTACATCTTCTCTCTGGCAGCGCTGCTGACTGCCGCCAGTCTACCGGCCAGCGCCACGGACCGGGAGCGTCAGCGCGCCGTGCACAGCGATGGCAGCCTGTCGCATGCCCTGCTTCAGCGCATGCGCCAGCTTGCAAAAGCACCGCTGCATGACGACAAGCGTCCCACGGAGGCGGAAGGTCGGACCCGCGTGGACCCCGCCGCTCCCGGCGTGGCCATGGCGCGTCTCCAGCGCCGCCTGGGGACAATGATCGAAAAGCACAGCGACCAGCACCTCCGCAAGGCGCATGACCAGCTTTCCCGCGCGCTGGCGACTTACCGGCGCGGCAATCCGGAGGGTGTTCGCGCCACTCATCTGCCTGCAACGGCCCAGTATCTGACCAGGGCGCAGGCCGCTCTGAACCGCACCTCGGGCGAAGCGGTGGGGCCTATCCAGGCCGGCATTGCGGAGGTTGCGCAAACCCTTGCTGCCGGGCACCTGGGCGTCCTGCGCCGCGCCGGCGTAACGCATGATCGCCTTGCCTCTGTAGAAGCACAGTTCGACAGGGCCCGGGGGCTGATGTGGAGCGGTAATCCGCGCGGGGCGACGGCCGGTTTCGGTTATGCGCTCGACGAAGGTGCCGATGCGGTGCGCTTCGACGTAGAAACATTCGAGCAGAACATCATCGAAGCCATGACCGGTGAGGCTGTGGGTTTCGCGTTCTCGATTGCTTATCTCGGCGCCAACTACAACGGCGGTTACGCCGCCGGCCTCGCGCGCACGGCAGCCGATGGGCCGGTTACCCTGCAATCGGCGAACAAGGACATGCACGTAGCCAGCGTCAGCAAGACGATCACGGCCATGGTGGTGATGCGCCTCCTCCAGGAACAGGGCCTGGACGCGGACGAGCCGGTCTGGCCCTATCTTCCCGGCAACTGGACGCTGGGGGCCAACGTGGATCAGCTGACGTTCCGCCACTTTCTCACCCACCGCAGCGGCTTCGACCAGCAACCGGTGAGTGGCGCCTCCTACACGAGCCTCCAGGCCCTCGTTGCGCAGGACGTGGTGCCGGTATGCGTCGGCAACTACGACACGCTGCCGCAAAGCTGCTTCAGCTACGACAACGACAACTTCGCGCTCATGCGCATCGCCGCGGCGGGTCTCATGGGCATCGATCCGGTGGACTATGCGGAGTTTGCCGCCGACGTGCTGACCGCAGCGGCTTTTCTCATCGAGGCTGAATCGCTGTACGCCAGCATCGGCATTTCCGTGTCCTGCGAGTCGCTCGATGCCACCCCGACCATTCAATACAACTTTCCCGACACCGGCGCCCCGGGCTTCGAGGAGCCGCCGCGCACGCTGACCTGCGGCGGCATCGGCTGGTTCATCAATGCCAACGAGCTTGCCAGCCTGATGACGCACTTCCGCCAGACGCAGACGCTGGTGGACAGCGCGACGCGCACGGAGATGCAGGACGGCTTCCTGGGCTTTTCCGCCCCTGGCGACGGCTACAGCTATGCCAGCGGCGCCTTCGGCACCTACTACGGCCATGGTGGGGACTGGAACCACGGCGCAGGCGAGCTACATGCCTGCGCGCTGGCCTTTCCTATCAGCGTGCAGGCTTCTCTGCTGATCAACTCCGAGCGCGGCAACATACCGTACCAGTGCCAGGTGCTGGCAGACGCGTTCGACAACGCCTGGGTGCCATAGCGGTTGGCGGCCGGTGGTCCAGGGACGGACCGCCGGTTTTTTGCCCAGCCCCCAGCCAGCCCCGCCTGTTCACCCCCTCTTCACGACGCATTACCGACGATGCGTCGCCTCGCAACCATCCCCAGCCGCATGCCCGAAGGTCCCGAAATCCGCCGCGCGGCAGCCCGCATCGACAGGGTGCTGGCGGGCCGCACGGTTGAGCACGCCGAGCTCACGCAACCACACCTTCGGCGGCTGGCTGCAAGCCTGATTGGCCAACAGGTTGATCTGGTGACGTCCCGGGGCAAGGCGATGCTGATTCGTTTCGCGGACGGGCGCACGCTGTACTCGCACAATCAACTCTACGGGCGCTGGTACGTGACCTCGCGCGGCAGGCTGCCCCGCACCGGCCGCACGCTACGGGCTGCCCTGCACACCGACACCCACAGCGCTCTGTTGTACAGCGCCTCTGACATCGCGTTGCTTGACGAAGACGACGTGGGTACTCATCCCTACCTGGCCAAACTGGGCCCCGACGCGCTGGACACCGCTGTGCACTGGCGAGACGTACTAGTTCAGCTTCGCGACAAGCGATTCAACGGGCGATCGCTGGCCGCGCTGTACCTCGACCAGGCTTTTGTCGCCGGCATCGGTAACTATCTGCGTTCAGAAATTCTCTTCGTGGCACGGCTGCACCCGCTGCTGCGACCGCGCGATTGCACGAGCGGAGAGCTGGGGCGTCTGGCACGCGCTACCCTGGACATCACACGCCAGGCGTATGAGACCGCGGGAGTCACCAACAAGCCGGGGCGCGTAGCGCGCCTGAAAAAAGCCGGCGCCACGCGCCGCGACTACCGCTTTGCCGTTTTCGCACGCACCGGTAAACCCTGTTACGTGTGCGAGGGGAGAATCCTGCGCGAAGCCCTGACCTCACGGCGGATTTACACCTGCCCCAACTGTCAGCCCCACCCGCGGGAGCGGGCGTTGTCGTGAACGCAGCTTCCGCCCTGTTCTATCTGCCGGGCAATCACCTGTACCCGCCCCGGCATCTGAGGGAACACGCTGCCGTGCCGATCGTCATGGTCGAGGACGAGGCGCTGTGCCGGCGGCGTCGCTACCACCAGCAGAAACTTACGCTGCTGCTCGCCGCCATGCGCGAGCACGCCGAGGCTCTGCGCAAGGCCGGCTTCACGGTGCAATATCACGACCTGGGCGCAGGCTCTGACACGGTCGAGACTCTGTCCCGCGCCATGGAAGCTGGCGGTGTTACCGAGCTGCGCACGTTCCACGTGGCAGATCGCAGCCTGCGTCTCCGGTTGCAGCGACTCTGTCGTTCCCGGGGCGTCGCCTGGCAGGAAGTGAGCAACCCGGCGTTCATGACATCGCCCGCGCGCATGAACGCGTTCTTCGGCGGCAAAACCCGAGTGCGCATGGCTGACTTCTACAAGCTGCAGCGCCGGCATTTTGCATTGCTGCTCGACGCAGACCAGCAGCCTGAGGGAGGCCGGTGGAGCTTCGATGCGGAAAATCGCCGAAAAGTCCCGGCTCGCCAGACGCTACCCGCATTGCCGCCCATCAAACACACCGCGCTGACGGCTGCCGTCGCGGCCATGGTCGCCGAACGCTTCTCCGACCATCCAGGCAAGGCGCAGGCCCTGTGGCTGCCCACGACACGAGCGGGTGCGTTGCGGTGGCTGAAAGAGTTTCTTCATCAGCGGTTTGTCGGCTTCGGTACCTATGAGGACGCGCTGACCACGCGCTCGCAGACGCTGTTTCACAGCACGCTGTCGCCGCTGATGAACCTAGGGCTGCTGACGCCGGACGAGGTGGTGGACCGGGCGATGCAGTACGCGGGCCAGGCGGGTGTGCCACTGAACGACGTCGAGGGCTTCATACGCCAACTGATTGGCTGGCGCGAATTCATGTGGGGTGTCTACGAACACCACGGCGACGCGATGCGTCGCGCCAACACGCGCGGTCAGAGACGTGGCCTGACGGCGCACTGGCACGATGGCACGACGGGCTTGCCCCCCCTGGACCTGGCGATCGCTGCCCAGCAGCAGCTCGGCTGGGCGCATCACATCAATCGCCTGATGGTCGTGGCGAACCTCATGAACCTGTGCGAAATCCACCCGGACGTCGTCTACGACTATTTCATGTGTCACTACATCGACGCTTACGACTGGGTCATGGTGCCTAACGTTTACGGCATGGGTCTGAACAGCGACGGGGGCGTGTTCGCCACCAAACCCTATATCTGCGGTTCGAACTACCTCGTGAAGATGAGCGACATCCCCCGGGGGCCGTGGTGCGATGTGGTGGACGGCCTCTACTGGCGCTTCGTCGCCCGCCATCGCGAGGCGCTGCGCGCCAATCCCCGACTGGCCGCGTTTACGAGCGGTCTGGACCGTATGGCCGACGACAAGCGGACAAGAATATTTTCAGCTGCAGAAGAATTTCTGAACAAGTTCACGACAGCTGCCTGAGGCCACCTCCGGGCGGCGGCCCGCATCAGTGCCCGGCGAGCTCGTTCAGGGCTGCGCTGATATCGGCGTAGCGAAACACGAAACCCTCGTCATGCAACCGCTGCGGCACCACGTGCTGGCCTCTCAACAGCAGGTCTGCCTGCTCTCCCAGCAGCAGGCGAAACGCTCGTTGCGGGATTCGCAGCCAGTTGGGTCGCGAAAAAGCCCTGCCGATTGCCGCACTGAAGACCGCGTTTGTGACCGGCAGGGGTGCTGTGACGTTGACGACACCCGCGATACGCTGCGCAACCACATGACGCAGAGCTGCCACCACATCATCGAGATGGATCCAGGACAACCATTGCTCGCCGGATCCGAGCGGCCCGCCAGCACATAAACGAAACGGCAGCAGCATGCGCGGAAAAGCACCCCCGCGCCGGGACAGGACGACACCAAACCGTAGAATCGCAGCCGGTGCCCGGCAAACGTGGGCGCAGGCTTCCCAATCGACCGCGAGGCGAGCCAGAAAGTCGTCTCCCGCACCATCGTGCTCGGTTTTCGGCTCGCGGCCGAAACCGTAGAAGCCGACAGCCGATGCCTGCAGGTAGAGAGGCGAGCCTGGACCCGCGTTGATGGCCGCCACCAGCGCACGACCGGGTTGCAGCCGGCTCGCCCGCAATTCCGCCTTGCGGGCATCCGTCCAGCGACCTTCTCCTGCACTTGCGCCGCACAGATTGACCACCACATCGGCGGTCGCCAGCTCCTCGGTCCAGGCACCCGCCTCTTTGCCGTCCCACGCCACCACGCGGCCCGGCCCCTCCACGTGCTTGCGGCGGGTGAGGATCACCACCTCATCGGCCGCGGCATGGCAACGCGCCGCCAGCGCCTGCCCGATGAGCCCGGTGCCACCCGCTATGACGTATTTCATCCGTGCGCTTTTCCTGCAGCACTCACAAAGGGATGTTTCTGCCCCAGACGCGGGGCATGGTCAATAACAGGGTGACCGCGCAGGTCCGAAAAAGACGCGCGCTGCGCCGGTTGTCAGCGCAGCGCTGGCGCGCGGGTGTCAGTCGCCGGCGGCGTCGACGGCTTCAGCCTCTGCGCGGGTGGTGGGCTCACCTGCGGCCAGGGCGTCGGGCGTATCGCCTTCGTAGCGCAACGTGGTGAAGCCGAAAAACATCTCATGCTTGGTCTGCAGGCCGAAATGCACCGGCACCGTGGGGTCCGGGTTGGCAGGGTTGCGGTCGGAGTTGTCCATCGCACCTTTTGCGAGCAGTCGCGTACCTGCGGGGAGAAACACCGGCTCGGTGAGCTCGTACGCAAACTGCCAGTTGAAGTCGTACTTGGGCACCGACAGGAGCACCTCGGAGGACCCGTCGGGATACTCGGCGGTATAACTCATGTACTTGCCGCGGAAATGCATGTGCGGGGTCATGCTGTACAGGTAAGCGTCACGCTCGATCTCCTGCACACCTTCCAGCTTGTATTCCTTTTCCCCGGGCGGCACCAGAAAACGCCGCTGCCCGGCCACACCCGTGGACATCACATACTGGGGCGGCTTGTCGTGCAGATACAGGCCCACCAGGGTCTCGTCCACCGTCTCCCGCCCTGAGGTGGTGTAGTGCATCTGCAGCAGCAGGTTCGAACCCTTGGGGATGAGCCGGCCGGTACCTTCGGCAAACACGTCGGGACCCCGTCCGGGTGCAAACCCGGCCACCTGCTCTCCGCGGTCCGCGCCGCTGGCCCGGCCTTTACCGGTCTTGTCTGCGGGACTGGACAGGTAGGCAATCACGTGGTGCAGCACTTCGGCATCGCCGGGCACGAACTCGACAGCGCGTACCCATACGTCGCGATCGAGGTTGAGCTGCACCGGGATGTAGCGATAGTCGATGATGCCGGTCGCGGGAATGTCCTGCGCCGCCACCTTGAAGATCATGTCCGGTTCGCCCATGGCGAATTTCGAGTCGGCAAATTTCAGCCGGGTCAGCGGATCCTCGTCGCCATCGCGCGGCGCGCCGGCGTCGATCCAGTGCACCAGCTTCTGACGCGCGTCTGCCGTCAAGCCAGCCACTTCCGCGAGCGGGCGTCCGACATGCGTGTCGATCTGCCCCGGTGGCATGCGGCGGGTCTGCAGCACTTCCCGGATCATCGGCGCAAAGCCCTGTACCATCAGATGGCTGTTCATGGCCCACGGACCAATGCCACCTTCGCGGTGACACGCCACACAGTTCTCTTCCAGGATGGGGACAATGTCGTTGGTGTAGGACACAGCCTGCGCAGCATGCTGCTGGCGGCTCGCGAATTCGATCGGTGCGCCATCGCCGGGCACGCTGGAAGCCGGTAGTGCCGCACCGCTCCGCAGGGCCGCGAGGGCCTGCCCGGCGCCCGCCACGTCCCCGCGGTAAGCGAGCTTCATGGTTGCCGGGTCGATCACCACCGCTTCGCCCACGCGCGACAGGTCGAGGCTCTCGGCGACGAGTTGCGCATCGTCCATGAGCACGGGCACGCCGCTGCCGTTGGCTTCAGCCACGTCCGCGCGACTGTCCAGGCCCGGATTGAGCATGAAATACAGCACGTCTTCAGCCTGCTGCGCTTCGCGCAGCGCGGCCACCGCGGCCGGAAGCTCAGCCGCGGCATTCGCCTGAGCCACAATCACCACGGCACGGTGATCACCGTAGTAGCTGAGCTGGTGAAAGCGACCCGTCTCGTCCAGGAGTGCAAAGTCGCCAACGCGCTGCTCCGCACTGCTGTGCGCAGCCCCAGCCAGGCCCACCAGAAGGGCGCCCAGCACGATTTTGATCACGTTCATGGCAAATACCGCGTGCGATGCTGAAAAGAAGACTCTAGCATACCGCGCACCGCGTAAACATTGATGTAGATTACGCTCATGGCCTTCCTCGTCAGCTTCCTGATACAACGGCGCCACGCCCTGGCGGTGCTGACCCTGCTGCTGGGCGGCCTGGTGGGCTGGGGCCTGACCATGACCAGCATCGAGACTGGCTCGCGCGCAATTCTGAGCGAAGGCGACCCCTACAAGGAGGAAGTAGACGAAGCCCGCGAAGATTTTCCGCCCACCACCAGCGTGATCTTCGCCTTCGAAGCGCCCGACGTCTTCGACCTGGACGTGCTGCTGGCGGTGGAGACGCTCACCAACCGGTTCACCGAGGTCGAGGGTGCCATTGCCATCGGCTCGCTGCTGAACCGGCGCTTCAACGACGCCGACGCCGAACGCTACGGCCGCGATTATCTGGTACCGCTGCTGGACGACCTCGAGCAGGCCGATCTCGACGCGATACGGGCCATTGCCCTGGCAGACGAAGATCTGGTGAAGAGCCAGCTCTCGCCAGCGGGAGACATGACCCTCGCCAGCATCAAGTACAAGGCGCCCGAGGATACGCAGGCGTCGCGGCTTGCGGTGGCGCAGTCGGTGTTCGCGCTGCGCGACGAGCTGCGCGAGACCCACCCCGACGTAGGCATCTACGTCGCGGGCAACGTCGTCTTCGAGTACGACGGCTACGAAGCCCAGCGCAAAGACCGGTTGCTGCTGTTTCCCCTGGTCATCGGCGTCACGCTGATTCTGCTGTGGTATTGCCTGCGTTCGTTGAGTTTCTCACTCTGCCTGCTGGGTATCGCCTTCGCCACGATCGGCCTGGCGGTGGGTACCTTCGGCTGGCTGGACGTGCCCTTCAATCAGATTTCCAGCCTCGGGCCCCTGGTGGTGCTGGTGATTGCCATCGCGCACGGCATACACATCGTTTCGATCTATGCGCAGGGGCTGCACAAAGGCCTGGCCCGCCTGGACGCCATGCGCGAGAGCCTGGCAATCAACCTGCAGCCGGTGACGCTGGCCACGCTGACCACGGCCATGGGATTTCTGAGCTTGAACTACAGCTCTTCTCCCGGCATTTACGGCTTCGGCAACATCATCGCGGTCGGCGTCATCTGGGCGTATCTGATGACCCTCATGCTGTTACCTACGCTCATCCTGCTGCTGCCCACCGCCAAGGTGGCCAAGCCCCTCGGCGTGCGTGGTTTCATCGAAACGGTGACCCGCCTCGTGCACACCCGGGGCAGCCTACTCTTCTGGGGTTCTACGGGCATCATCGTCGTTACGCTCGCGCTGCTCCCGCTGAACCGCCTCGACTTCAACCGCTACAGCTTTGTCGACGAGAATTCAGACTTTCACCACGTGATTACCGCCCTGGCGGAGAAGATCGGCAACGACCAGAGCCTGGTATACAGCGTGGACAGCGGCAGCTATTACGGCATCACCGATCCGGCGTTTCTCGCTCAGATGGACACGCTGACGACGTGGCTGGAAGCGCAGCCGGAGGCGAGCTTCGTGTCGAGCTACACCGACTACCTGCGCGCGCGCAACAAATCGGAACACGACGATGACGACACCTATGATGTGGTGCCGGACGATCAACTCGTGGTCATCGACTACCTGGTCGGCTACCAGCTCATCCAGGAAATAGAGCCCAGCCTGCAACCGATCTTCAACGCCGACTACTCGGCGGTGCGGCTCGTGGTGGGCACGTCGAATCTTTCCAACCACGAGCTGCTGCGGTTCAACGACCGCATTGACGCCTGGCTGGCGGACAATCTCCCTGACGAGTACCGCGTGCTGCACGGAGACAACAGTATTCTGTTCGCGCGTCTGGACCGGACGCTGACGGTGGAGCTCATGCAGGGCTTCACGGTGAGCTTCATTCTCATCACCCTGACCATGCTCGTTGGCTTGCGAAGCGTCCGCTACGGGTTGCTCAGCATCATGCCCAACGTGTTCCCCGCCACCATCGTGTTTGGTGTGTGGGGGCTGTTCATCGGCGAGCTGAGCCCGTACATCCTCATGCTTTTTTCCATCAGCATCGGTCTCGTGGTGGACGACAGCGTGCACATCCTCAGCAAGTACATCAGCGCGCGCAACAACGACTATCCGCCAGACGCCGCGGTGACCTATTCGCTGGACAAGGCCGGTTCCGCCATCACCATCACCACCGTAGCCCTAGCGCTCGGCACGGTGCTGCTGGTGTTTTCCAACACCTTTCACTTTCAGAACGTGGCGCTGCTGCTCACGCCCATCATCGTGGTGGCGTGGCTGCTCGACCTGCTGTGGCTGCCGCCGCTGCTGATCCGCTTCGACCGGTGGCTGCACCGGCGCCCCGCCGCAGCGCCCACGCCCGTGGCCAGCGCGGGCGGCTGAGCCCGGCGGCGCTACGCACACTCGTCGAAGATCGGCTCGATCGCAGTGCCGTCAGGTGCTGGATAGGGTTGTCGGAACGTAAACGCTTCCGGCGAAGGCCCTGTCCGCTCGAGCGTCGCCAGTCTGGCCTTCGCCGCTTCGATGGATGGATAGCAGCCCTGCTCGATCCACCACAGCACCAGATAGAACTCCATACGGTCGAACCATTCTTTGCGGCGTCGCATGATCTGCAGATGCTCTTCGTTGCGGTACACGAACGCGGCGAGGGACGACATGTCGTCCCAGACAGACAGGTTCACCGCAACGTTGGGATCGTCGAACGCCTGCACGTCGAGCGCGTTGTCACCCGCACCCGTGAAGCGCCAGACAAAGCCAGGCTGCTGCTCCGCTGCCGCGTTGACGCGGTCGAGGCTGTTGACGAAATCGGCGTTCACCGGATCGTCCTGGGGCACCCGGAAACGGGCGATGTTCAGTTGAGCCAGCTGATACGGCATGAAAAGACCTCCTGGACACGGCTGGAAATAGTAAAGGACCGGCGGGGCAGACGTCAGCTCTGCCGGAGACGCGGGAAGGTTCAGGAAACGTCTCTGCAGCCGGGCAGGTCGTCGACGCGGCTGCATGCGGCGGCCGCTGCAATGGTGACGTCAGCGACGTAGTACAGGGCCGCAAAGCCGAGATCTTCCCGCCCGAGATTGTGGAAAATCATGCCCAGGGTAATGTCCCCGGCGGTAAACCTGGATGCGTGCGCCGCGAAGTAGAGCGCAGGCGCATTCAGCGCCTCGTCAATGAGCAGCGACCGCACACGACCCATGCCTGTGTGGTAAGCCTGCACCAGCAGCATGCGGTACAGCCGTTCCGCCTTCGCGGCCGGCAAACCTGCAAACACCTGCTTGAAAGCCGGCTCCAGATTTCGGTGATTCTGCTGCAACAGGTACAGCGCGCAATCGATCTGTGCCAGCCGATGCAGGCGGAAGCGCTCTTCCAGACGGCAATCGTCCAGCGCGCCCGGCGAGAGTTGCATAATCCCCAGAGCGCCGGCCGTCGAGCGGGCTTCGCGCACCCCGCCCCCGCTTTCGATGATGACCTTGCCCGCCAGCACCGCAAGCACATGGCCGGGCAGATCGATACGGCCCTCAGCCTGACGTTGCTCATAGACCTGGCGGATTGCGGCATGCAGCGACACCGGCTGTGCGCGGCTGCCTACGCGCAGTCCATCCCAGGTGCCCCAGAGCCGCGCCGATGGGTCATCACCCGCATAGCGCCCCACGAGGTCCGGCAGAAACGCGTCTGGGTGATGGCAACTCAGCACAAAGGGATAGCCGGTCCGGTTTTCGTCGCCAGGCACCCAGCCCAGCACTTTCTGTTCCCGCGCGAGGCGCTGACGCTGCTCGTTGATCGCCTGCTGGTTGGCGTGTCGGGGACCGGTATCCGTGAGGTAACCGAGAAACCGCATGCGGCGGTCGTACAGGATGTGCCGGTCCGGTTGCTCGCAGAAGCTCTGCCTGGTCAGCACCCAGCGGCGCACGGTGGTGAGATTGGCGTACACACCCTGGCTCTCCCAGAACGGTGTGCGTTCCACCACGCTGCGCCAGCCCTCGAGCGGTGCCGGTCCCGCTGCAGCCACCGCGAGCGGCGCCAGCGCGGCAAGCAACAGCCTCCCGACGCTGCGCGCCACGGTCCTGGCCATCGCCCGGGCCGACGCCTCCTCGCCATCGCTTCTCAATGTCACGTCGCGCGCCACTGCTTCCGCCAACCGTTGCGTGCAGCCAGGGCTGCACGTTTCCTCGCCACCAGTCACCACAGCCAGTGGTGCAACTTGGCGCCGACTAAGCCATTCTTGGGCCTGCAAAACAAGGAACTGTCATGAGTTTCAACCGAATGATCTGGGGCGTGAAAGCGAGCTTTCGCAGCTACGTGGAGGCTGCGGGGGGCTCAACGACCTTGAGCGACGGCGCCACGCGCGCAGACGACGGCACCTTCGTGTTCGAGGCCGTGCCCGGGGGCAATCTGACCATCGCGCCTGACGGAAGCGCCAGCGGCGCGATGCGCTTCGCGGGCACTGTCACCTTCGACGCCCACGGCGGCATGCTCAAGGTCACCCTCACCGAGCTGGGGCTCGATGCGGGCGATGAAGGGCTGGTGCTGACCGCCCTGGATACGCAGCTGAACCGGGATCGCTGCATCATCGCCAAGCTCGGGCCGGTCGAAAGCGCCGGGGACAGCCTGACCGTGGGCGCAGAAATCACCCTCGACGGCATGTACCAGATCGCCGACAACTATCCGCCGGGAACCGCCCTGGATCCGGTGCAGCTGGAGCAGGCCCCGCCAGCGTGATGCGGCTGCTCGGCTGCGCCTGGCTTCTGTCGGCCAGCATCGTTTGCGCAGATCAGCCTGCCCGCGCGAACATCGAAGACAGCCTGACGGCTGCTGCAGCCGCAGACCGTCTGCAGCTCGACTTCGACGGCAGAACCTTCGCCGGACCCGCGTGGCATCGCCTGCTGCACGAAGGCAGGGCGGCGCAGTTTTTCCTGCTGGGCGAAGAGCACGGCATTGCCGAGAACGCCACCCTGTCGGCGCAGCTGTTTGTCGAGCTTGCGGACGACGGTTACACGAAGCTCGCCATCGAAATCTCACCCACCATGGCCGAAGTGCTGGACACCACGCTCGCCAACGCCGGTATGACGGGATTGAAAGCGCTCTTTGCCCGACCCGGCGGTGAGCCGGCATTCTTCGGCATGGCGGAAGAAGCGCAGATGCTCGCCAGAATTCGCGCTGCTCTGCCGCTCGAAGAGCCGGTGTTCTGGGGTACCGACTACGAGGTTGCCAGCGACCGGGAGCTCATCCGTCTGCTGGAGAAAGCCGCCAAGCCCGCGAGCGCGGAAGCCCCCTTGAAGGCGGTACGCGAGGCATCCGCTGAGGCGTGGGCCAGCTACGAGGAGAACCGGGACGCCGCGTCGATCTTCAGCTTCTCCGGCGATCCGGCGTTGATCCGGGCGCTGCGCGACGCGTGGCCTGAACCCGACCCGCGCAGCAAGGTGATCCTGAACACGCTGGAGCAAACGCTTGCGATCAACCGCCTGTGGGTGACGCGGCAGGCATGGGCGTCGAACGAGGCACGGGCATCCCTTCAACGCGACAACTTTCTGCGCCACTGGCGTGCCGCCAGGCAGCAGGGGGCTTTGCCGAAAGTCATGGCCAAGTTCGGCGCGTCCCACATGGTCCGCGGGCGCAGTCATACAGCAGTCTACGACCTGGGCACGCTGCTTCCGGAGCTGGCGGCCCTGGAGGGCAGGCACAGCTTCTCTCTCATGGTCGTACCGGGGACGGGGTCCCGGGTGAGCGGGCTGAACGGGGCGACGTGGCGCTACGAGCCCCGCTCTGCGGCCGGCGGCTACATAAAGGGTATCGAGCCGCTCATGAACGCCGCCTTCGACGATGCTTTCACGCTGATCGACCTCCGCCCGCTGCGCCCAATCGCCGGCATGCATCGCGGCAGCCTCAATGACGCGCTGTTCCGGGTGATCCACGGGTTCGACGCGCTGCTCGTCATGACGGGCTCCACACCGGCCCGTGAGCTCGAGCACAACCAGCACCCAGGCTCCGGTGAGACCTTCACGAAGCCTTGACCGGGCCGGCCTCACCCTCGCCGCATGAATACCTCCACAGAACCTCTCGCGGCACCCACGCCGGGCGCACTCATCAACGAAGCTCTCACCCCCCTGCAGATCCCCAATCTGCTGCTGCGGGCGCCCTTTCTGGGCTTTGCGCCCCGGGGCCGGGGCGAACGCGTGCTGGTGGTGCCCGGCTTCGGCGCCACCAACGCATCAACCGTTGTCATCCGTCGCTATCTGAGCTTTCTCGGCTACCAGCCGACCGGCTGGACGCAGGGGCTCAACGACGGCGATGTGCCGCGTCTGCTCGACGAATTGACCGCACATGTCGTGAAGCTGGCGCGCGATGAGCCCATCCACCTCGTCGGGTGGAGTCTGGGTGGCTACCTGGCACGGGAGGTTGCCCGCGATCGGCCCGACTGTGTGCGCCGCGTCGTCACGCTCGGCAGCCCCGTTGTCGGCGGCCCGAAATACACGTCCGTAGCACGCATCTTCGACGATCGCTCCGGAGCGCTGGACGAGATCGAGCAGCTTGTCGATGCCCGCTACGCATCGCCGCTGACCGTTCCCGTCACCGCCGTCTACTCGAAACTCGACGGCGTCGTCGCCTGGCAGGCGTGCATCGACCACCGCAGCCCCAGCGTGGAGCATGTGGAGATTCTGAGCACGCACGCCGGTCTCGGTTTCAGCCCCGACGCGTTGAGTATCATGGCCGACCGCCTGGCACAGCCCGTCACGGCCCACTGAAACCGCTGCGCTTGCCGTACAATCGCGTCTCCATCACGGGAGGCACGCATGACAGCATACGAAACCCTGCACCGGGAAACCGACGCAGGCTCTCTGCGCGGCACCTATCATCCGGACTTCGCGGACGTCGCAGCGCGTTTCGAAGCAAATTTCACCGAACAGGGTGAGGTGGGCGCCGCTGTATGCATCACACGGGACCAGGAAACGGTGGTCGATCTCTGGGGCGGAACCCGCACGGTCGACGGCAGCGACGCCCCGGTGCCCTGGGAAGAGGACACCGTCTGCGTGGTGTTCTCCACCACCAAGGGCATGGTTGCGCTGGCTGCGCATCTGCTGATCGATGCCGGCGAGCTGGACCTGCATGCACCGGTGCAGCGCTACTGGCCCGAGTTTGCGCGCGACGGCAAGGAAGACGTCACCGTGAAGATGATGCTGGACCACACGGCCGGCGTGCCGGCCTTCCGCGACAAGCTTCCAGACGGTGCTTTCGCCGACTGGGCCTACATGATCAGCCGCCTGGAAGCAGAAGCGCCTTTCTGGCGTCCCGGCACGCGTAACGGCTACCACATGATGAGCTTCGGCTGGACCGTGGGCGAGCTGGTACGGCGCGCCGCCGGGCAGTCTCTGGGGACGTTCTTCCGCCAGGCGCTGGCCGAACCTACCGGCGCGGACTGCTGGATCGGCCTGCCGGAGGCAGAGGAAGGACGTGTCGCGCGCATGCTGCCGTACCGTCCCCCTAAGGGCGCACCGCAGGGTGCCTTCACCCGGGCCCTGATCGAATATCCACAGTCTCTGCCGGCGCTGGCGCTGTTCAATCAAGGGGGCTTCAATCCCAACAGCCGCGCCTGTCGGGCAGCGGAGATCGGCGGCGGCGGCGGCGTGGCGAACGCGCGCGGTCTCGCGCGCCTGTATGCGCCCTTCGCCGGTGACGGCAGCCTCGAAGGACGGCGCTATGTCAGCACCGATACGCTGACGGCCATGAGCGAAGTGGCCGTGGCCACCCACGAGGACGCCACGCTGCTGTTGCCCAGCCGGTTCGGGCTTGGTTTCATGAAATCCATGGACAACCGGCACGAGCTGGCGGTGACCAGGGACAGCGTGATTCTCGGCGCCAGCGCTTTCGGCCACGTCGGTGCGGGCGGCAGCATCGGTTTCGCCGACCCGTCCGCCGGCATGAGCTTCGGCTACGTAATGAACCGCATGGGCCCGGGCATTCTGATGAATGAGCGCGGCCAGGGTCTCGTGGACGCCGCGTACCATGCGCTCGGCTACGCGGGCAATCAGGCGGGCGTGTGGAGAAAGTGACCGCGTTGGCTTATGCTCCCGGCGGCTAGGTTTCCAAGAACAAAAACAAGCACCTACGACAAAAACGACAACGCGGACAACCAACAGCCGCGCTTCCAGCGGCTTGCCCCGGGAGCTTCTTCAGCATGCATGATCTCATCATTCGCAATGGGACCGTCCTCGATGGTACCGGCAACGAGCGTTTCGCCGGTGACGTGGCGATCGACAACGGCCTGATCACCGCCGTCGGCGACGTCAGCGCGAAAGGACACCGCGAGATCGACGCCAGCGAGCACCTCGTCACCCCCGGCTGGGTAGACGTGCACACCCACTACGACGGCCAGGCCACCTGGGACCCGCTGCTGGCGCCCTCCAGCTGGCACGGCGTCACCACCGTGGTCATGGGCAACTGCGGGGTAGGGTTCGCACCGGTACAACCGGGCCAGGAGCAGTTTCTCATCGAGCTGATGGAAGGCGTCGAAGACATCCCGGGCAGCGCCCTGGCCGAGGGGATCGACTGGCAGTGGGAATCCTTCCCCCAGTATCTGGACGCGCTGGAGAAACAGCCGCGGGTCATCGACGTGGGCACTCAGGTACCCCATGGCGCGGTACGCGCCTATGTGATGGGCGAGCGTTGCAACACCCAGGACGACCTGCCTACCCCCGACGAGCTGGACGCCATGTGCAGGCTCACCCGCGAAGGCATTGCTGCGGGGGCGCTCGGTTTCTCCTCGTCGCGCACCCTGCTGCACAAAGACAAGCATGGTGTGCATGTCCCGGGCACCTTCGCCGGCTCTGACGAGATGCTGGCCCTGGGACTGTCCATGAAAGGCCTGCAGCACGGTGTTTTCGAGCTGGTCTCAGACCATCTCGGCGAAGACGACGAATGGCTGTGGGTGCGCGAGTTTGCCCGGCAGACCGGCCTCAAGGTGACGCTTGTGGGCACATCACCCGGGGCGTACATCGGCGATAGGGTGTATCGCCTGGCCGAGGCGGCGCGCGAAGAGGGCCTGAACATCCGGCCCCAGACCGCAGCGCGACCCACCGGGGTGCTGCACGGTCTGCAGTCGAATTTCCACGTATTCGTGGGACACCCCACCTTTGCCTCGGAGGTTGCCGGCCTGCCGCTTGCCGAGCAGGTCCGTAAGCTGTCCGATCCGGCGATGCGCAGCAGAATTCTGAGCGAGCAGTCGCGCATTCCCGCCACCGCCGTCGGCAAGAGCCTGGATCAGCTGCTGTGGCTCATTTTCCCCCTCGGCGAGGATCCCGACTACGAGCAACCACGCTCAGCGAGCGTGGCCGGTATTGCCGAGCGCGAGGGTGCCGACCCGTGGGCCGTGATGTACGACCTGCTGGTGGGCAGCGGCGGCAAGGAACTGTTCTACCAACCGCTCGGTGGCTACGACGCCTATTCCCTTGATTACTACCACCGCATCCTGCAGATGCCGGACGCACTGTTCGGGCTGTCGGACGGGGGGGCGCACTGCGGCGTGATCGCCGACGCCGGCATGCCCAGCTATGTCCTCACCTACTGGGGCCGCGACCGGCACCGGGGCGAGCGCCTGCCGTTGGAGTTTCTCGTGCAGAAAATCTCGCGCGATACGGCGGAAGTGTACGGCCTGCACGACCGCGGCATGCTGGCACCCGGCATGAAAGCCGACGTGAACGTCATTGACTTCGACACCCTGCGCCTGCACCGGCCCGAGGCCGTTTACGACCTGCCGCTGGGTGGCAAGCGCCTCGTGCAGCGGGTCGACGGCTACCGCTACACCGTGCAGAGCGGTGAGGTGACCTTCGAGCGCGGCCAGCACACCGGGGCGCTGCCCGGCAAGCTGGTGCGCGGGGGACGCTGAACCGGCTAGCCGTCCTTGCGTCCGTCGATGTAGTCGTCAATCAGCTCGTGGTAGCGGCGGATGCGCATCTCCTGCTTCGCAAGATACACACCCTTGAAGCCCCGGGAGCGGAAGCCGCGCTGCTGAGTAACGAACACCCGCACATCGTCTTCGATGGCCGGTCCGATCGACTCTTCGCCACCAAACTCGAGGTGGCGAACCGGCACGTCCACACCATCGTGCTCGCCGCCGCCCGGACCGCGCTCGGCGCCGGATTCGATGGCCGCGGGGCTGGTGTACCACCAGTTGTCGAACAGGCATTGTTCCGGGTCGCTGCGGTGCGGACGCGCGCGCAGGAAGTGAAAGCCGTCTGACCAGAGGGACACCGCGAAATTGGGAAACAGGGTGTAGTGGAACGCATCCGTAAACTGCTGATCGGGGATGCGGTCGTAGTGCGTGAACCCACGGCCGGGCCCCAGACGCCGTTTGGCCTGCTGGATCGCCTCCCGGGTGTCTTCCGGTTTGCCCTTGAAATCGTCCGGATCCAGTTCCCAGAACCGCAGCTGACTGGCCAGCGGCTCGAGAATGTTGCCTTCCTTATCCGTTGACCCCACGCCGTAACCGCCTTCCATGATCATGCGGTTGTGACCTTCGTCGGACAGGTCGAAGCGGGTTTCCTTGAAGTACGTGTTGATGTGCCCGCGGATTTTCGTGCGATCCGTATCGGGCTTTGCGCCCATGTGCACGGTGGGCACGTGGTAACTTTCATTGAAGTTGTCCAGCACCACCTTCCAGTTGCACGGCAGCCACATCGTGTTGGCCATGGTGCGCTTCCAGGTGTGGAGGTCGCGCATCTCCCACTCGTCGTAGATCGGGCCAAGGAAATCTCTGAGCGGCATGCAGTCGAGGTCCATGTTCACCCAGACGAAGCCGGCAAAGGTTTCGCAGGCCACCTCCTGCAGGCGCACCTTGCCGCAGGGATTACCTTCGGGAAAGTCTTCCCGGTCAGGCGCGAAGTTGAGCTCACCGTCCGGCATGAACGCCCAGCTGTGGTACTTGCACACAAACCGCTTGACCGTGCCGCACGCGTCTTCCACCAGCGGGTTACCCCGATGCTGGCAGACGTTGTAGAACGCTTTCACGCTGCCGTCCTTCTGCCGCACCATCAGGATCTCTTCGGGGCCCACCGGCTCCATCTGCCAGTCCCCGAACTCAGGAATCTCCGACTCACGGCCCAGCAGCAGCCAGACCTTGGTCCACATACCCTCCCATTCCTTCTCGAAGAAGTCCCGCGAGGTGTAACGGAACCCCTCCAGCTTGGAATCCCGCGTGGTCTGCTCGGGATAGCTCTCGATGGAACGAATCAACGGTTGCTCGGCCATGGTTTTCCCTTCCGGTAATCTCTAACAGCTAATGTTGGCACCATGCGCGCCGCTAGCGCAACAGATCCGCCAGCGCTTGATCGCAGGGCCGCGGTTGCCAACAATGCCCGGCGGGACATCAACGGGGAGTGAAAACGTGAGCGATAGTGATACCAACATGGCCAATGCCCTGGCCACGCTTCAGAGCCGTATCGGCGAGTCCGGTCCGCCCAGCGACTGGTTCGAGATCACCCAGGACCGCGTCAACGACTACGCCGACGTGAGCATGGATCACCAGTGGATACACGTGGACGTGGACCGCGCCAAAGACGGCCCTTTCGGCGCCCCGATCGCCCATGGCAACCTGACCATCGCGGTCATGGGCCATCTGCCGCGCACGGAAGCGGTGCCGGCAGAATCGTTTCCCGGACACAAGCTCAGCATCAACTACGGTTTCGACAAGATCCGTTTCCCGTCTCCCGTGAAGGTAGGTGCAAAGATCCGCGCGACCTCAACGCTGAAGCGTGCCGAGCTGAAGGGCGGCATGATCGAAACCATGAACGAGATCAAGGTGGAGGTTCAGGGCCAGGACAAGCCGGCGCTGGTGGCGGAAAGCCTCGGCCGGCTGGTGTTTTGAGGAGGCGAGGACCATGAGCGATTCCTGGCCAAAGCCCCTTGCAGACGCCAGCGGACCCATGCGCACCGACAAGGTGGACGGTGCCCTGGAAGGGATGGGCGCGTGGGGAGACGCGACGCGCCGGCTCGCAGCCGAAGGCTGGCTGCAGCCCGACCTGATGACCGGCCTGACACTGTACATCCTGGGGCATCAACCCCGTAACCCGGAGAAGCAACGCGCCATGCCCGGCGCCGGCGGCGGCGTGGCGGGCGGTGTCTGGGTGCGCGAACGTTTCACCATTCACCGGCCCCTCGAACGGAACGAAGCCTTCACGGTTACCGGGACCGCCCTGGGTCGCCACGTGCACAAAGGCCGCCGCTACGGCACCAACAGCAGCGAGACCCGTAACGCTGCAGGCCAGCTCGCCGGAACGAATCTCACCACCGGCCTGCTCGCCTACAAAGTCCAGGAAGGGCTCGCCGATGGCGTGGAAGGTCACGATCCCGATGCACTGCCGGGCCCGCAGCCGGACTGGTCTGTCGCCGGCAACAACCCCTGCATGCCGGCGTTGCGGGCGTTAACGACGGGCACGCGCCTCGGCGACGATGCCGTGGCCGTGAGCCTCGCGCCCATGGAAGCCCGCGATACGAAAAAGCC
>CAZYYJ010000022.1:0-1291 GCA_964651595.1 uncultured Pseudomonadales bacterium
CCAGGGCGTGATGATGCCCACAGGCCCTATGGGGGTGCGCATGGTGAAGTTGGTGTGCTGCGGTTGATACAGCGACAGTCCATTCGCCGCGTCCGGTGCCTTGTCAGCAAAAAAGCGGAAGTTCTCTGCGCCGCGGATTGCTGCCTGACGCATGAAACGAATCGGCTGGCCGCAATCCATGGACTCGACGAGGGCAATCTCCTCAGCGCGTGCCACGACCTTGTCGGCAAAGCCGTTCAACAGCTTTTTGCGCTCGGCGCCGGGCAGGGCGCGCCAGTCGTTGAACGCGGCGGCTGCTGCCGCGCAGGCGCGATCCACATCGTCCACGGTGCCCTGCACCACAGATCCGAGCGAGCTGTTGTCCACAGGTGTCAGGTTGTCGAATGCCTGTGCGTCCCCCGGCACCTCGAAAAGGCCGTCGATGAAGTGCCCTGTGGTCTGGGCGCGAAAGCGGTTGAGGTAGTCGTTGGCTTTCGCGAGGTTCTCGTCGTGTCCCGCCATGAGTGCTCCCGGGTAATCGCGCAGAGGTTACATGAATCCGCGTGGGATCTCGTTCGTCTCGTCCTGCGCGTAGATCACGTCGGCGCCGTGCCGGGCGGTCAACCATTCACGCACAAAAAAGGTGGTCTCGTCTGCAGAGAGCTCGTAGCCCGTCTCGACGCTTACGGTCCAGCCGTCCCGCTGCCAGCTGGTGTGCGATGCCTGGCGCCAGGTGCCCGATGCCGGCTGGGTCTGTGTCAGCTCGCTGCTTTCGGTCACGCGCCGGGTGAGCACGGTGGCGGTGGCCCCCACGGTGGTGGTGCTGGACGTGTCGTCGTGCAGGCGCAGACGGCCGTCCGTGTCGACCGGTTTTACCGCGTATGCCGGCGGGGGAGGAGCTTCGTTGAGTGTGATTGCGAACGGCGGCTCGTAAGCTTCGGACGGTTCACTGCGCGTCGGCAACCGCAGGCGGCAGGCAGCCGTGTGTACCGTGAGGGTGAAAGGCCGCGGCGCAGGCCACACGAGGGGCCAGAGACTCTGGCTGAGGCTTATGCGCACGCGGTGTCCCCGCTCGAAACGGTGGGCGCACGCCAACAGGTTCAACCTTGCCGGCACGGGTGTGCCGGGCGCCAGCGCCTGCGGTTCGTTCCTGTCGTCCCGATAACAGAGATTCAGCACCGCATAACTCACGAGCCACGAACGTCCTTTGTCGTCCACGTCGCAAAGTCGCGCAGCGACGGTGCCGCGCGGCTGGTCGCTGCTGAGCTCGAGCTCGAGCTCCGGCGTGCCCAGCAGCGTGAGTGGTTCGGTC
>CAZYYJ010000022.1:1323-63680 GCA_964651595.1 uncultured Pseudomonadales bacterium
GCTCATCGTCGTAGCTCTGCTCCAGGGGCAGCTTGTCCAGCCACTCGGGCTTGGTCTGTCCCACAATGTGCTCGCCCTGGATGGTTTGTGCAGCCGCGTCTGCGGTGTCGCGGGTCAAGGCTGTCGCGGAGAAATGCCACACGATCTCTTGCTCGGCGTGGGTGTCCGTGCTGGTGAGCCAGTGACCGGGCAGGGCCCTGCCGGGACGGGCCGCAGCCGTGGCGTGGGGCACGAACACGGTGACCGAGCGCTTGGCGGCTTGCCCGCCTGAGGCGCCGCCTGTCAGCCACGACCGCCACCAGGCGACCTCTTCGTCCGCCCACGCCAGCCCCTGTGGTTGTGCGAAGTAGGGATAGGTGTGTCCCCAGGGCCCCATGAGCAGCCTCGCTGGTCCTGCCAGCCGCGGGAACAGGCGCCACAGAGGATTGGCGTAGGTGTCCTGCCAGCCAGCCACGAGGTACGCGGGGATGTCGATCTGCGCAGCGTCCAGAGGCGACCAGGCCTCCTCGGTCTGCCTTGCGGTCCATTGGGCGAGAATCGCCGGAGTGTTTGCCAGCCGGGTCTTCCAGCGTTGCAGCCAGGTGGCGCCGGTGACGTCCGGGTCGGGCGGGGCGGCCATGACCCCTTTGAATAGCGTACCCCACTGGAAACCAGTGTGCGCCAGCGTGCCGCCAATGAAGTGCGCGTCGTCCGTAAAGCGATTGTCAGTGCCGGCCAGCACCAGAATGGCGGCGAGAGCTTCGGGACCCCGCGCTGCGGCAAGGAGCGTATTGATGGCTCCCCAGGAGATACCCCGCATGCCCACCCGACCGTTGCTCCATGGTTGTTCTGCGAGCCAGGCGATGGCGGCAACGGCATCGTCGATCTCCGCGGTGGTGTATTCGTCTGTCAGCACACCTTCGGAATCGCCGCTACCCCGGACGTTGACCCGGACGAAGGCAATACCGGCGGTTGCCAGGACGTGTCCCCAGTAGTCGTCAGTAGCGCGATAGAGGTCCCGTGTGCGGTACGGGATCATCTCCATGACAACGGGTGCGGGCCCGCCTGCCGGCAGCCACAGGCGCGACGACAATCGCACGGAAGGCGCCACGGGAATCCACTGATGCTCGATGATTTCGTAGGTTGTCATGGCAGGTTTCGCAAGATGCTCGACCACCTTGCACCCTCGGTGGCGTTGCGTCTAGGCTGCCGGCAATGTCGAGGAGATGCTGATGACAACATGGCTGCAGGCAGGCAATAACGCGGTGATCACCGGAGGCGCCAGTGGCATCGGTCTCGCGGCGGCGGCCCGCTATCTGGGTGCCGGTATGAACGTGCTGGTGGCTGATCTCGACGCCGACGCGCTCGCCGCGGCTGCGGACGCGCTGGCGGACGTTGGCGGCGGCAACCTGCATACGGAGATCTGCGATGTCGCCGATTTGGAGGCATTGCGGCGGCTTCAGAGCACCGCGGCGGACAAGCTGGGCAACGTGCACTGCCTCATGAACAACGCCGGCGCCGGCCTGGCGCCCGCGCAGCCGTGGGAGGAGCCGGGCCGCTGGCGCAAGCAGCTCGACATCAACCTCTGGGGCGTCATACATGGCTGTCAGGCGTTTCTGCCGGCAATGCTCGAAGCCGGCGAAGCGGCTGCGGTGATCAACACCGGATCGAAACAGGGCATTACCAACCCCCCGGGCAACTACGCGTACAACTTGTCCAAAGCGGGGGTGAAGGCCTACACCGAAAGTGTCGCCCACGCGCTGCGGCAGCTGGACGGCTGCCCCGTGTCTGCGCACCTGCTGATCCCCGGGTTCACGTACACGGGCATGATCGCCCGGTTCATCAAAGAGCAGCCTCCGGGTGCGTGGTCGCCAGACCAGGTGGTGGATTTTCTGCTGGACGCGCTCGCCCGCGGTGACTTCTATGTGCTGTGTCCGGACAACGAAACGCCGCGGGCGCTGGACGAGAAGCGCATTCAGTGGAACACGGACGATCTGCTCAGGAGCCGCTCTGCGCTTTCGCGCTGGGATCCCGCCTACGAAGCGGCCTACCAGGCTTTCGTGGACGATTGACGGACGCTACCAGTCCGGCCCTCGGTAGGGCGGGTAAGCCATCCGTGCCCGTTGAGTGCAGACCTCGTTGGCCCACGACAGGGGCTGGTTGCGCCCATCGACCAGCTCGTCGATGCAGGCCAGCCGGTATTCCAGCCGCGACTGCTGATAGGCCGCGCGCAAGGTGCCATCGTCTCCCGCGCTGGCGCAGCCCGCCACCGCAAGGGCGACCGACCCGACAATGGTTGTTTTGAGCATGCCGTTGCTTCCCTGAACCCCGCCGCAGCTTAGGGCGACGGGTTCCGCACAACCTTCCCGTAGTCTTCTGTTTCCCTTCTGAAGCGCAGGGGAGATACTTTACGCAGGCGTCAAAGGGAGCCGCATCGACGGTGAAGATAGGCAGCGTGGAAGTGCTGGTGGACCGCGACGTCGTTCGTTGCGACGGCCGGGAAACGGAGCTCACACCGCGCAGCATGGATGTGCTGGTGTACCTCGCAGCGCGCGCCGGGCGGCTCGTCAGCGCAAACGAGCTGTTGGACGCTCTGTGGCCCCGCGCCTACGTAGGCGACAATGCGGTGCACAAGGCGATCAACGAGATCCGCCGGGCGCTGGGGGACAATTCACGTGCACCCAGCTACATCCGTACGGTGCGTGGCCGGGGCTATACGCTCATCGCCCCTGTGCAGGGAGTCGCCAGCCCGTCCCCGGTGGTTTTGCCAGCGTCGGCTGTGCCGAATCCGTCGGTTGCCGTGCTGCCGTTCCTGAACCTTGGTAACGACCCTGCTCAGTCGTTCCTCTGCGATGGCTTCGCGGAAGACATTCTCAATGGCCTGGCGCGCAATCCGCAGCTCACCGTCGTCGCGCGCACCTCCTCGTTCTCCGTGGCAGGCAGCAACGTCAACGCGGCAGCCATTGGCGAGGCCCTTGGTGCTGCCTACCTGGTGGAAGGCAGCGTCGGCCGATCACGCAACCGCCTCAGGGTAAGCGTTCGTCTCATTGAAGCGGCAACCGGAGCAACCCGATGGACGCAACGCTACGAGCGGCAGTTCTCCGATGTGTTTGCCGTGCAGGGAGAGATCACTGGGGAAATTCAGGACGCGCTTGGCGTGCAGCTGCTGGGGACATCGGTGTCTCTGAAGACCGCCAGCGGGGGTGCGTATGAGGCCTACCTTCTCGGCCTGCACCACGCCAGTCACACGCGTTGGCAGCAGGCTCAGCTGGCGTTTGAGCGTGCCATAGCGCTGGATCCGGAGTTTGTGGACGCCTTTGGCGCGCTGGCGGCGCTGCATGGCATGGCCAGTCTGCACGGGCTGGTGCCCTACCGCCAGGAACGTCCGGTCAAGCTGGCTTATGTGGAGCGTGCCCTGGCTCTGGATGCGCAGCATCCCGGTGCGTCAGCGCAGCGCGCCCTGGATCAGTTTCTTTCCGCACGTCATTTCCAGGCGGCCATTGATGCCCTGGCCGAGACGGTCGCGCGCAATCCCAGCAACACGGATGTGTTGCTTCTTTATGGACTTGCTCTGGTGGGTGCCGGCAACGTGGATCTTGCGCTGCGCGTCTTCGAACGACAGGTGCTGGTGGATCCGCTGGGCACGGTTGGGCTGGTGAACTACGGGCGCTACCTCACGTTCGCCGGCCGTGACGAAGACGCGCAGGCGACCTTCGAACGTGTGGAACGGCTGGGTGTGCAGATGGCGTTGCGGTTTTTCGAAGTGGCCCTTGGCAGGCGGGATATCGAGGCCATGCAGACACAACTGGATCGCGGCGCGGCGGCGTGGGGTGACCTGGCGCCGCTGCATGCGTTGTGGTGTGCGTCGGTACCGTACATGCGTGGCGCCTATGCGCAAGCCAGGGCGATCCTGCAGCCCGTCAAAGCGCAGCTCCAGCGTGCACATTACATCGACAGCATCATTGCCCGCCTGGAGGGTGAGCCGGCCCTGGCGCTCGAGTACTACCAGCAGGCGCTGGACGACATCGAACCGCTGGCGGTCATCGACGTTCACGGCGGTGCCGGCCTGCGCCGCGCGTTTCCTGATTTCTACGCGCTCCCGGCCTACGAGCGGATGCGCGAGCGCTTGGGGCTGGATCCGGCAGCGCTTGCGCGCCTCGAGTTCCCGGCGCTGAGCTTCTAGCTGCGGTGCCTTTCGCCTAGAAGAACACGAACGATCGCACGACCACGTTCTTACGGCAGCGGGCGTTCTCCGGGGCAGTGTGATCCACGGCTGCCGAATGGAACGACCAGCGCGACACCGACCCGTCGGTAATCGAGTCGTAACATTTGAGCATCGACACCTCGTTGGGCTGCTGCCGGGGAAACCAGTACCAATCGTGCTCGGCGCGATGGGTGAAACGGGTGGTTTCGCCAACGCGGTCGTCGTAGATACGGTAGTTGGTGATGTACGGCTGGTCTGCAAACGATGGCCAGGCGCACAGCACGAAGGGGTTCTGTTCCACGGTTTCCATGGGTTTGGCGAGGTTGATCGACAGAAAGCGCCGGGACATCTTCGCGTCTGCTTCTGCCTCGGTGTAGTGCTGCTCCCGGCCGAAGTTGCGCAGATTTTTTGTCAGCAGTTCGCGACAGCGCACGCGGCCGCTGTTGTCGTTCAGGTCGTTGTGCACCAGATTTGCGTAGTTGGCGTTTACCCCAGGGTTCTTGTCCGCCTGATTTTCCGTGCGGTCGCCCTCGTAGTCCTTGTCGAACACGTCGTGGTTGTACACCAGCGCGTCCGTGGCGTCGGGGTAGAACTCGAGCAGCAGCTTTTCCATTTCCGGGTAGAACACGCGTTCCACTTCGTGCGCGTCGTAAAAGTTGGTGCAAGCCGACTCACAGTGACCCAGCGCAACGCCCAGCTTGTCCATGCATTCGGCGCTGGTGGGATCGAGACCCGGGTAGTACTCACCGATACGGCGCGCATCGCGCAGCACCTGTGGAAAGTACAGGCAACGGTACGCATTCGCGCGCTCGTCCTGGCGCAGCGCCTCGGCCTCGGCTTCGCGCGCCGGGTCGTGCCACAGGGCATTGGAGGACACTACGGAATAGGACGGCTGCTCGAAGATCGAATAACGCATGGGCAGCACCACGCCACCTTCCGGGGCCTGCATACCTGAACGCTTGATGTGCGCGAGACACTCCGCATAGCGCCGGAAGCCCGTGCCCCACTCAGTCTCGACAGGGCCCGGAGGCGTGTTCTCGAGCATCTCGTCCACGGCCCTGCCGCGGCCTTCGGCAATGAGCGCCAGCGCATCGGCCGTTGCCACCGCCGTACCGGCGTCACCGTTTCTGTCGAAGGCCATGTAGGAACGTCCGCCGTGGGCGGCGATGGGCTCCGGCTGGCCTCTGGTGAGCTCCAGCGGCGGAACGTAGGCCTTCTGAATCGTTGCTTCTGCCATGACAGCTCCCGGAAAAGAACAGATCGCCATCGTGGCACAAAGGCGGATTTCTGCCTAGAGCGTACCGGCGTGGCGGGCTGCCTGCTCCCCTGCGAGCTTGCCGAAGACGATACAGGGACCGAAGGAACCGCCGCCACCGATGTAGCGGTCGCCGTGCAGCGAGCCAACGGTTTCGCCGGCTGCATAGAGACCCGGCACCGGGCGTTCGTCCGTGCCCAGCACGCGCGTGTCGGCATCGATACGCAAGCCGGTGCCGGTCCAGCAGATGATCGCCGGGCGTACTTCCACCGCGTAGAACGGTGGCGTGGCCACGGGTCGCATACCCGCGGGGTTTTTGAAGAACGCGCTGTCTTCGCCCCGCGCACAGTCAGCGTTGTAGCGCTCGACGGTGCCGCGCAGCGCGTCCGGGGGCAGCTCTGCCTGTTGCGCCAGCGCATCCAGGCTGTCGGCGCGCAGGATGCTGCCATCATCGGCCTGCCGCTGCAGCACCTCGTCTACCCAGTAGGCGCGGAACAGCATGTTCGGTGCCGCGGCTGCCCGGGCCGCTTCGTCGAAGATTGCATACACGCTGCCGCCCTGGTGCTCGACCAGGCCACCCAGCACCGTATAAGGCGCGGTCTCGTTGGCAAAGCGTCGACCCTGGCGGTTCACCAGCATCAACCAGCCAGGCAGCAGCACCTCCAGATCGCGGCTGAACCCTGGCGTGAGCAGAAGGAGACCGCGGTTGTGGCCGTCCAGGGCGGCGCCCACCGATTGACCGAGCGTGAGACCGTCTCCCCGGGCGGTGGGGGTGCCGATGTACCAGGACCAGTTTCCCGCCCGCGCGGCATCGGGGTAGTGCTTGGCCAGCATGGCGGGGTTCGCTCCGAAGCCACCTGCGGCGATCACCACTGCACCACAGCTCGCCCGATCGTCGCCGATCTCGATCGCGCAGATGCCTCCGTCACCGCCGCGTTTGAGTCCCGTGACACGGGCATCCAGCACCAGATCGACGCCGCGTCGCGCGCGTTGCGCGTCGAGCACTTCAATCACCGCTTCGCCGGCGCCTTCCGGGGGATGGCCGCGCGGCACGGTGCCTACACCTGACTGATAAAGGGTGTCCGATGCAAATGCCACGCCGAGCTCGCGCACCCATTCGAAGGCAGGCGCAGAGAGGTCGCAGTAGCGGCGCACCACGGAGGGTTCCACCAGCCACTGATTGAGGGTCATGTAGTGCTCGTACATGGCATCGGCCGAGTCCTGGATGCCCGCCTCGCGCTGTATGCTGGTGCCTGCGGCGTAGAAGTGGCCGCCGCTGAGGCGAGAAGAGCCACCCACGCGCGTGTCGGCTTCCAGAACCACCACGCTGGCGCCCGCGTCGGCGGCAGCCACCGCCGCAGCAAGGCCGGCAGCACCGGAGCCAATCACTGCAACATCGTAGTCGTGGCTCATGGAGCCTCCCGCGTTCAAGGCAGAGGCATCGAGCGTATACCGCTGCCGTGGCGCGGAAAAGGCGCACAACCCTGGTATGGTTACGGGCTCCTTCTCTGTGGCAGCACACGCATGAGCCATCCCGTGCTCTTCGATACAGACCCGGGCATCGACGACGCCATGGCGCTGCTGTTTGCGCACTATTCCCCCGATGTGGATCTGGTCGGAATCACCACCACGTTCGGCAATGCCGCCATCGAGCAGACCACGCGCAATGCGCAGCTCCTCAACGGCATGTTCGGCCTCGGCTGCGAGGTGCACATGGGGGCGGGGAGCCCGCTTGTCCTTGCGCCTGATGAACCACCTGCATTCGTGCACGGCGAGGACGGGCTGGGAGATGCGGGCCTCGAAGCACCGCCGCTGGCGCCGGACGGCGATGCCGTCAGGTTCATCGTGGACACCCTGAAGAGGCGGCCGGGTGAGATCACGATCGTTGCAGTGGGGCGCATGACAAATCTCGCTGAAGCCCTCGCGCAGGCGCCGGAGATCACCGGTCTGGTCAAGCGGGTGGTGATCATGGGCGGCGCCCTGGGGTTGCACGGGTTCTCCGGCAACATCACCCCCACGGCGGAGGCAAACATCTACGGCGATCCACACGCTGCCTCGCGGGTGCTGGCCGCGCCCTGGCCGGTGACCATGGTCGGTCTCGATGTCACCATGCGCACGGTCATGTCCGACGCGCACATTGCCGAGCTCGCAGAGCGCGGCGGCGAAACGGGACGGTTTCTGCAGCGGATCAGCGCCCACTACCGCAGATTCTATGGCACGCGGGGGTTCGCCGGATTTCCCATCCACGATGCCTCGGCGCTGGCGTATGTGCTGGCCCCGGAACTCTTCGGCGTTGCCGAGGGTGGTCTGGCCGTGGCGACAAACGGCCCCACGCTGGGGCAGACGGTGCTTGCGCCCGAAGGTAAGCCGCCGCCTGGCGTCCACGGCACGCCGCTACCCGTCCAGGAAGCGTGTGTCGACGTGAAAGGCGACGAGGTTGTGCAGCTTTATCTCGACACGCTGCTGAACGCGTGAGCATTCTCAGACGGGACGGCGTCGACCTTTACTACGAAGTACACGGCACGGGCCCGGTGCTGCTGCTTACGCACGGTTTTTCGGCGACGACGCAGATGTGGCGAGGCCAGATCGACGCGCTCGCCAAAGCGTTCACGCTCGTGCTGTGGGACATGCGGGGGCACGGGCGGAGTGCCTCACCCGCAGATCCCGATGCGTACAGCGAGACAGCCACCGTCGCGGACATGGCGGCGTTGCTGGATGAGCTGGACGCGCCGTCGGCCATCGTCGGCGGCCTGTCGCTGGGCGGTTACATGTCGCTGGCCTTCTATCGGGCGCTGCCTCAGCGGGTGCGTGCCTTGATCATTGTCGATACGGGACCGGGCTTCAAAAACCCGGAGGCGCGCGAAGGCTGGAACCGGGTTGCCCGGCAGCGGGCAGAAGCTTTCGAGCAGAATGGCCTTGCGGCCCTGGAGGGTGCATCGTCGGAGGTGAGCGCCAGCCAGCATCGTTCCGCGGCCGGCCTTGCCCATGCCGCGCGCGGCATGCTGACCCAGCGCGACGCATCGGTCATGGAGGTGCTGCCGGAGGTTGCCGTGCCTGCTCTGGTCCTGGCGGGCGCAGACGATACGCCGTTTCTGGCGGCGACCGATTACATGGCGCACAAGGTTCCGGGTGCGCAGAAGGTGATCGTGCCGGCGGCCGGCCACGCCGTGAACATCGATCAGCCGGCCCTGTTCAACGCTGCCGTGCTCGCTTTTCTGGAGACGATGGGCTCAGCCGAAGGGGCGGGCAATTGATCGCGGGCGTGCGCCCTGGGCTTTGAAAATTGACGCTGGCGGGGCTTTCCCGCAGCCGGGCCGTCCTGCACACTCGGCGGGAGTTTGCTGCAACGGAACAGGGGCATGAGGTACGAAATCGTCGAGGAATTCACCGGCACGCTGCCGCCCGGGGACGAGCACCCCTACCGGTCAGGTCCGTGGGCTCCCAACAGTGTGGAGCTGAATGCCTGGGATCTGGAGGTGGAGGGCAGTCTGCCGGACGATCTGCAGGGTCTGTACGTCCGCAACACCGAGAACCCGTTGCACACGGCCATCGGGCGTTATCACCCGTTCGACGGCGACGGCATGCTCCACACCATGCTCTTCACCGGTGACGGCGTCGAGTACCGCAATCGTTTTGTCCGTACCGAGGGTTTCAATGCAGAGCTGGAAGCCGGACGGGCCCTGTGGGCCGGACTCATGGAACGTCCGGAAAAATCTGAACGTCCCGGCTGGGGCGCGCGGACGGGTCTGAAAGATGCTTCCAGTACCGATGTGGTTGTGCACGGGGGGCGCATCGCCACGAGCTTCTATCAGTGCGGTGATGTCTACGAGCTGGACCCGCGAACGCTGCAACAGGGCGGCAAAGCGCCGTGGCTTGGGGGCGTGACGCCGGGATGGGGTGTGTCCGCCCACACGAAGGTGGACGAAGCGACCGGTGAGTTGCTGTTTTTCAACTACTCGAAAGAGGCGCCGTTCATGCACTACGGCGTGGTGGATGCAGCCGGCGAGCTCGTGCACTACGTCCCCATCGAGCTGCCCGGCCCGCGCCTGCCGCACGACATGGGTTTCACCGACAACTACGCGATTCTGCATGATTTTCCGTTCTTCTGGGATCCGGATGCGTTACAGCACAACGCGCATGCCGTGCGTTTCTACAAAGATCTGCCAACGCGTTTCGGGGTCATTCCCAGACGCGGTGCGCCGGAGGACGTGCGCTGGTTCGAGGCGGCGCCCACCTACGTTTTACATGTGATCAACAGCTTTGAAGACGGCGACGAGATTGTCATGGACGGGTACGCACAACGCGACCCCACCCACTTTTCGCTGGTGGAAACGGGTTGTCATGCTTACCGTTGGCGCATGAACCTCGTGACGGGGCAGGTCACCGAAGGGCCGCTGGAGGAAGCGTACAGCGAATTCGGCATGATCAACCCGCGCGTTGCGGGCAAGCCGTACCGCTACAGCTGGGCGGTGACCTCACCCCCGCAGTTTTTCATCATGAACGGCCTTGTGCGTCTGGATGCGCAGACGGGGCAGCGACAGGAATTTCCGCTGCCTGAGGGTGTGTTTCTGAGTGAAAGCCCGATGGCGCCGCGGCAGGGGGCCACGGCGGAGGACGACGGTTACGTGGTGACCTTTGTCACGGACATGAACGAAGACGCGTCGAGCTGCTGGGTGTTCGATGCAGCGGACATCACCATTGGCCCGGTCGCGAAAGTGAAGCTGCCGCGCAGAATCTGCGTAGGCACGCACAGTTACTGGGCCGATATCAGCACCATCTGACGGAGGCGTCATGGCAGACGAGCTTACGTTCTACACCAATCCCATGTCGCGCGGACGCATCGTGCGCTGGGCGCTGGAAGAGGCGGGAGTTGAGTACACGACCGAGGTGCTCGACTACCAGACTTCCATGAAAGCGCCGGAATACCTGGCCATCAACCCCATGGGAAAGGTGCCGGCAATCAAGCACGGCGAGGTGGTGGTGACTGAATGCGCCGCCATCTGCGCTTATCTGGCGGATGCGTTTCCAGAGGCAGATCTCGCGCCGGCGCCCGCTGAGCGCGGCGCGTACTATCGCTGGATGTTTTATTTCGCGGGACCGTTCGAAGCCGCTACCACCAACCGCATGCTGGGAGTGGACGTGGCGCCCGAGCTGCAACGTTCGGCTGGTTACGGCTCCTACGAGACGGTGGGTGCCGTGGTGGAAGCGCATCTGCGCAACTCACCCTACGTTGCAGGCGAGCGTTTCACGGCTGCTGATGTGTATTGCGGCTCGCAGGTAGGGTGGGGCATGCAGTTCGGTACGTGGCAACCAACCCCCGTGCTGGAAGCCTACTGGGCGCGGTTGACCGAGCGACCCGCCTATCAGCGCGGTAATGCGCTGGACGATGCACTGACTGCCTGAGCAGATCTCACCAGAACAGACAGACGGCGCGCATCTCCACGCTGTGGCGGGCGCCGCCGTCGGAGTGCGGGTCGCGGAAGGCGCAATGGGGTGTCCAGAACGGTTTGCCGGCCGTCACGCAGTCGCTGTCGAAGGCGCGAAAAACGATCACCTCCTCAGCACGCATGGCGGGAAACGTGTACCAGCAGTTGACGGTTTCCGGCGGCAGCAGAGCGAACGCGTCGAATTGTGTGTCGAGACCGCCGTAGCTTTCCACGCGCACCGGGGCAAGCTGGGTGCGCGGCACTGTGCGCGCATCGCATACGGCGAGCGGAAAGTCCGGTAAGGAAGGGCCCACGTTGCGCCACAGCTGGAGCGTGAGAATGCGCCGCGCGCTGGCCAGGCGTTCGTCGCTGATGGCGGCCCGGCGCATCGACGGCGCCAGTACGCGATGGTAGGGATGCTGAGGATCCCTGATCATGAGGTCGTAGGCTTCCGTGTAATCGGAGTGTGCGGCTTCGATGGGCGCAAAGTCAGCGCTGGCGGCCTGCGCCAGCGGATTACGCAGCAGGGCCGGGTAAAACAGCACGGCATCACAGCCGGTGAAAGCTCTGGCCCAGGCGGTGACCTCGTCGTAGTGCACCGCTTCCACGGCCGCAAGCGACGTCCAGTCCTGCACTGACGAGGTGAACTCCTGCAGCTCGAAGCCGTTGCTGCGGTAATCCAGCGCAAGGTCGGCGCAGCGCCCATCGTGGATCTCCACGGGCACAGGCACCGCCGCGCCGTCAGCGCCGGCATGGTTGATAGGGGCTGTACAGTAAACCGGCGCGCTCATGGCAAGCCCGTGAGAGGACGGATCACGCCTTCCGCAAACTCGTTCAGCATGGCCATCTCCTGCTCATGCTCGAAATAGCCAACGTGATGCCAGAGGAAAAACTCCTCGATGCCGTACTGATCCCGCAGACGGCCGACGTGGTCCAGCACCTCCTGCCGGGAGCCCATCCACATGCGCCCCATCGGTACCGCGTAGGGTGGTGCGTTGTATGCGTAGTTGAAGAGCCACTCGAAGCCTTCGTACAGATCCCGGGTCTCGGCGGGGTTGCGACCCATGATCAGATGCCCGCCGAGGGCGAGCAAGTCGTTGGCCGTGGCTTCGCGGCCGTGCGCGTGCGCCTCCGCCAGGCATACGTCCAGCGTGATGGGGATGAACTCCTCTTTTTCCTCGTTGACCATGCTCATCATCTTGCCGCCTTCCCGCGCCCAGAACTTTGCCGTCTCCATGCTGTAGCTGAACGGCGCGTACACGGGTGGGTGGGGGTCGTTCTGCAGCGGCCGGGGAACGATGCCGATTTCCGTGAGATAGCCATCCTCGTCCACCGAGCCCGGCGACCAGTCCGTGGTGGGATTGAACTGCCACGGCATGCGCGGCGGTACCTGCCAGAACTCACCCTGCATGGAGACCACCTCCTGGGTCCACAGCGCTTTCACCAGGTGCCAGTTCTCCACAAAGGCCCGGCGATTGCGCTGATCCGCCTCGGATTTGTCGGAGTGAGTGGAGGTGATGCCCAGGTGCTGGCCGAAGGTGCCGGTCCAGCGGTGTGTGTTTCCGCGCGAGAAACCCGCGAACATGCGCCCGTTGGTGAAATGGTCCAGCATGGCCAGGTTTTCAGCCAGCTGGATGGGATTCACCGCGGTGAGGTTCATGCCAAGCTGGCCCACGCGCATACGCTGCGTGTGCTGGGCGATGAAGAAGTTCCACAGCAGGGGGTTGGTGGTGGTTTCGATCCCTTCCACCTGCATGTGCTGCTCCGTCAGGCAGAAGCCGTCGTAGCCTACACTTTCAGCAAACTGCATCTGCACCTTCATCTCTTCCATCAGCGCCTGAAAGCGTTGCGGATCGGAGCCTGCGCGCGCCACGGTTTCTCCGCGACGGCGCATGTAGGGAACGGCGAGAATGACAAACTGCACGCTCATGCCTCCCCGCTATCCAGCGGTACGAAATCGAGCAACGCCTGCTGAAACTGCCCGATGGGTGTCTCGGCACCGTCCCCGGCGGCGAGGGGGCCGACCCGGTAGCGCGGCGAATGCAGGTTTCGCTGGATCTTCTCCACGATCCACATGTCCTCCATCTGAAAGTTGCCCGTTTCCAGCGGATGCTGCTGCAGCTCGGCAAGCTTTACGGGGGGGTGGTCGCCCTGGATGCGAAAACGCCCTCCGGTACCTCCGGGCGACCAGGCGAGCGTGCGCATGTTTGTCAGTTCCGGGCCGCGCGGTTCGAGGATCGAGACATAGAAGCCCCAGGGGCTGGGCGAGAGGATCGTCAAGGGAAACAGCATCACCACACCCGGGTAGAGAGCTGCGTCGTTGTCATGCAGGCGGGGTGCACCGGCCCCGTCGGTTGCTTCGACGGAGAGCTTCGTGTTCGCCCGCCGCTCACCTTCCCACTCGGTGGAGTACCAGACGTGATTGCGACCGACAAAGTCCCACACATTACGGTCCGGGTACACCTTGCCGAGCGTCTGATCGTGCAGATAGCCCAGGTGATAGCCGTCCACCGCGTTCTCGTAGAACACCTTCCAGTTGCAGTGCATCTCGTAGACCACCTCGCCGCTGTAGCTCATGGAGCCGTCGTCGAAGCAGTGCGGCCAGCGATGGGCGTCCATGCCTGCAATCCACGCGTCGAAGGCGTCTTTGGGGGCCGGATCCGGATTGACGAAGACCATGCCGGCGTAAACGCCCACTGCCGCCGGGTGCAGGCCGAGCTCAGCCCGCGCCACGCTGCCGAAGCACTCCTCTTCGTTGGGCACTCCCCGCAGGCTGCCGTCGAGACGGTAGCTCCAACGATGGTAGGGACAAACCAGCCCGCCGGCGCTGTTGCCTGCGCCCTCCAGCACTTCGCAGCCCCGATGCCGGCAGACGTTGTGAAACGCGCGGAGCTCGCCCTGCTCGTCGCGCACTACGACCAGAGCATGGTCCATGAAGCGCAGCGTGAAGAAGTCGCCCGTCGCCTCCAGTTCGCTGGCGGGACACGCAAACACCCAGGCCTGGTCGAACAGTTCGCGGCGTTCGCGCTCGAACCAGGCTGGTTCGTAGTAGCTGGTTTTGGGTAGGAGCTGTTTCACCGGGGTGTTCATCGAGTGGTGCCTCCCAGGCCGTTGATGAGGGTGCGTACGGCGAGATCGGGTGCGTCTGCCATCGCCAGGCGACCGGCAGAAACTTCCCGCCAGCCCACCCATATGAGTTGATCGATCTGTGCCACGGCCCACGACGCGGGGAAGTCCGAAGCCAGTACGCCCTCGTCGTGCAGGGCGGACACGAGGTCGTGCACCCAGTTGAGCTGCTCGGCGTAACGCGCGCGGAGCTGCTCGTCGGCAATGTGCTCTGTGCTCAGGAACGCATACTGCGCGCCCAGAGGAATGACGGCCTCGAACATGTGGCGCAGGCGCTCGAGGGAGGGTGTGTGCGGTGAGTCGATGGTTTTTACGGCGGTTTCCGTTGCCGCCAGCGCCTGTTCGCCCATGGCGCGCACCAGGTCGTCACGCGTACGGAAATGGCGGTGTAACGTGGCCCGGCCTACACCGGCGCGCACGGCAATCTCGCTCATGGACGTATTGGCGTTTGCGTTGAACAGCTCCAACGCGGCGGCGACGATGGCGTCGTGGGTGCTGGGCCGGATTGTTGCTTTCGGGTTGTTCATGAGCCTGTCAGTGCTCCTTTGCGGTTGTTGCAAGTCTGCGCAGGTTGGCTTCGTGCGTTGCGCGGTCGAGGCCAAAAAACCGTAGCGCTGCGATGGAAACGAGGTAGAATGCTGCGATGAGGGGGCCATACACCCAGCCGAGGCGTTCGATGGTTTCGGGCGCAACAGCCTGCGCGTACGTGTCAGCGGGAAAGTTGATGAGCGCAAGCGTCAGGCCACCCATCCACACGCCGATGCCGGTGGCGACTTTGCCGATGAAAGACAGCACGGCGAACACCAGGCCCTCTTCCCGACGACCGGTGGCGGCGGCCCGGCTTTCGACCACGTCGGCAATCATCGATGCCGTGACCACGCTTGTCATCACGATCAGCGCTACCTGCACGACGCCCATGCACGTCATGGTGATAAACAGCGTGGCGGTGCCTCGCAGGGGGAACAGGCCGGTCAGGGCCAGCAGCACGGGGCCGCTGTGCACCGCGATGGACAACGCGGACAGCCAGATCAGCACGGGCCGTTTGTCGCGACCGCGCGTCATCAGCGGCAGGCACAGGAAGGCGATGACTGCACTGGCCAGTTGCGCGGCAAGAATGACGCTGGTCTGCTCGGAATCGAAGCCCCAGAAGTACGGTTGCATGTACGCCCACAGGGCCATCGACGTGCCGGACGCGGCGGACGTCGCCAGCCCGCTGACCAGCAGCGCAAACATGTCCCTGTCGCGCAGAGTAGTGGTGCTTTCGCGCCACAGGCCGGCCACTGAGCCGGCACGCTTCGGAGGCGGCGCCAGGCGGGGTATGTGTCGATGGGTGCCGGCTGCGGCGGCCAGCAGGCAGAGGCTGATCGCAACCGCGGCGACGGCGCCCGCCTCAACATAGCCACCGGCGCGCAGCACGCCGCTGCCGTAGGGCGCTCCGGGCGCGTCTGCGAGCCAGTAGGCGTACATGAGCACAGCCATCAACGTGCCGAAAAACCACGCGCCCGAGTAGGAATAGTTCATGAGCTGGGTGCGTCCGTCGTATGCGGGCGCTACCTCCGGAGCCAGGGCGTTGAACGGCACGGCGTGCAGGGTTACCGCGAGGCGCAGCGTGACCGCGAGCCCCAGGAGATAGGCGAACAACCCCCACTGGCTCAACTCGGGCGGATCCCAGATCAGGTAGTAACAGACAGCGATGGGCACAACCGATGCGTAGAGAAACGGGTGCCTGCGCCCCCAGCGGTGCCGCAGCCGATCCGACCAACGCCCTACGAGCGGGTCGGAAACCGCGTCGCAGACCAGTGAGATCATCAGGGCCAGCCCGGCCAGCGCCGGGTCGAGCCCCAGCACCTGGCTGTAGTAAATCAGGAGAAAAAACGCCACGCCATTGCTGACCAGGCCGGTTGCGGTGCCCGACGCGGCGAAGCTGAGCCTTGCGGATAGAGGAACAGTCTCGGACAAAGAAAGCTCAAATGAGACAGATGTGAATCATCAATCTATCACGAATACCTCGAACCGCAACGCTTTTTTCCCGGTTGTTCATCGGCCTGCAGTTCGGCACAGTCTTTGGTTCGCGTTGCGGGGAGGAAATGGGCCGTTGAAGCGACGAGGATTTCTGGTGGCGGGTGGTGTTCTGGCCGTCCCGGCGGCTTACGGCTGGTGGCAGCGGAACGAGCTCACGCGTTTGGCGCTGACAACGCGCGAGAACGAAGCGGTGGAACTTTCTGCGGCCGCGGTGCGCGATCCCGAGACCTGCGTGCTGACGCCCGAGCAGGTGGAGGGCCCGTTCTTTTTCAAAGCGCCGGTGCGCCGGGACATTCGCGAGGATCGCAAGGGCCTGCCGCTGTCTCTGCAGCTCGACGTCGTGCGGGCCGATGGCTGCACGCCGGTGCCGAAGGCGCTCGTGGAAATCTGGCATTGTGATGCCGAGGGTCGCTACAGCGGTTATCCCGAGAATCTCAGTCGGCGGCCCCTGGATACGATGCTGTTCATTGGTCGATCCGGCGAACACGTAGATGCGGTAAACGCAAAGACCTATCTGCGCGGGGCGCAGGTGACTGACGCGCAGGGACACGTGGCGTTCGACACGATCTTTCCGGGCTGGTACGAACCGCGCGTGACCCACATCCACGTGAAGGTGTTTCTCGAGGATGTGAGCTATCTCACGACGCAGCTTTATTTTCGGGACGAATTCGTGAATGAAATCTACGGGCGGCACGGGGCTTACGTCCCTCATGGGCGGGCGCCGTACCGCCACACCAACGATGTGGTTCTGTCTGCGCATCCCGACGGCAACGGCCTGCTGCTGGCGCCGGAGGAAGATCAACGCGGCCTGACGGCCACCGGCCGGCTGGCGCTGGCATGACTGACGATGCGGTCCGCAATGGTCCCGGTCTGTCCTGGCGGTTGCGCGTACTCTATGGCGTGGGGCAGCTGCCGGAAGGTGTGAAAACGGCGGCGTTCGGCTTTTTCCTCCTGTTCTACTTTAACCAGGTGCTCGGTCTGTCGGGTACGCTGGCAGGTGTCGCGCTGTTCATTGCGCTGTGCTTCGATGCGGTCAGCGATCCCCTCGTAGGATCCTGGTCAGACTTTGCGCGCACGCGGTGGGGGCGCCGGCACACGTTCATGTACTGGGCGGCAGTGCCGTTTGCGGTCAGCTTTCTGCTCTTGTTCATGCCGCCCGAGGGGCTTGGGCAGACGGGGCTGTTTCTGTGGCTTCTGGTGTTTGCGGTGCTGGTGCGCACCACCATGACGTTTTATCAGGTGCCGTATCTGTCCCTGGGTGCCGAGCTGACCGCCAACTACGACGAACGGACACTGCTTGCGGCGTTTCGCAATGTGTTTCAGCTGCTGGGCATGTTTGCCGTGCTCATCGGCGGCAATCTGCTGTTCTTCCGGGCGACTGACGCATATGCAAACGGACAGCTCAATCCGGAGGCTTACCTGCCTTTTGCGGTCGCCTGCATGCCGTTCCTGCTGGGGGGGATCTGGCTGGCTGCCCTGGGCACGCACGACCAGATCGGCCGCCTCGCGCAGCCCGAAGCCAATGCCGCGCGTCCGGCCATGCTGCGGGCGGCCGTGAAGGATGTGGTGACAGCCTTCCGGATACCGGCCTTTGTGGCGGTGGTGTGCGCGTCGATCATCTTCGGCATTAACCAGGGCATGATTCAGGCCCTGCATCTGTACATGGCAACGTATTTCTTCGAGCTCTCGAGCGGACAGATCACGTTCCTTTTCGCGGGTGCGATTGTCGGCATTGTCACGGGCAGCCTGCTGAGCCGGCCCGTTGCGGGCATGATCCGCGAGAAGCGCAACGTCTTCATCGCGGGGTCGGCCTGGTATGCGTTGTGGACCAGCAGCATCATCATTCTCCGGCTGCTGGATCTCATCCCGGGCAACGAAGATCCCATTGTCGCCGTGATGTACATCGGCACCGGCTGTGTGTCTGCGCTGGGCCTTGGTGTGGCCATCCCCATGATGGGCTCCATGATCGCCGACGTCACCGACGAGCACGAACGCCGGCACGGCTCACGCCAGGAAGGCATTTACTACGCGGCAGCCTCGTTTGCGAGCAAAGTGGTTGGCGGGGCCGGACCGGTTGTGGCCGGTTTCATCATCGACATGGCGGGGATTGCGCCTGGCAGCGCGCCGAGTGAAGTAGCGCCGGAGGCCATAGAGCGCTTCGGCTGGGCGACGGGACCCAGCGTGCTGGTGCTCTCGGCGCTGTCGATCGCCTGCATCTGCTTCTACTCGCTCAGCCGCGCGCGCCATGGCGAAATCCTGCGCGAGATAGAGCAGCGCCGCATGGGGCTGGCGCCCTGACGGGCACGCACTAGACTCAAGAAGATCCGTTTCGGAGGCTTTCCAGTGCCTCGCGCCCGGGCGTTTACGCTCATCGAACTGCTTGTGGTTCTGATCATCCTCGGTGTGCTGGCAGCCGTGGCCCTGCCGCGGTTCATAGACACGCGGGACCGCGCGCTGCTGGCCAAGCTGCACGGCATGCGGGGCTCCCTCGTGACTGCCGTCGAGCTGGTTCACGCACAAGCGCAACTGCAGGGACTGACCGACGGCGTCGCGACAATTTCTGTAGCCGGCGCAAACATCCGCCTTCACAGCGGCTACCCGCAGGCGCATTGGAACCGTGCGGTTCGCTACCTCATACGCCTGGACACAATTGCCTGGACCCCCGGCGGGACGGTGTGTGAGGCGCCCTGGTGCGGCCGTGGCTTTCAACGGTCGGTTGCAGGTGCGCCGGCGGTCGCCGGTCGCGGCAGCAAGGTCTGGCCCGAGGGCTACGAGTGGACGGATCGGTGTGGTGTTTACTACATCAACAACGAGGACGGCACAGCGCCGCTGTTCGGAGTGCTGACCGCGGATTGTTGAGCAACCGCCGGTGCCGCATCACCAGGTGGCCGGCAGCGTTTTCTGTCCGCGGAGGGTAATCGTCTGCTTCCAGTCGGGGTTGTCGATGTTGGTCAGCTCGAGACCCGGCAGGCGCTCGAAGAGGGCTGCAAGCGCTATTCTCGCTTCCATACGCGCCAGCTGTGCGCCCAGGCAGAGGTGGATGCCTCCCCCGAACGACAATACCTTGCCGTCGTTACGAGCTACATCCAGGCGGTCCGGATCGGGGAATACGTGAGGGTCGCGGTTGGCCGCCGCCAGCAGGGTGATGATCTGTGTGCCGGCTTTGACGCTGTGCCCTGCCACTTCCGTATCCACCAGCGCGCCGCGTCCACTGAGTTGCACCGAGCTGTCGAAGCGCAGGAATTCCTCCACGGCAGTGGTCATGAGCTCGGGGTTGCCTTTCAGCTTTTCGAGCTCGTCCCGATGACGGTACAGCGCCAGCAGAGCGTTGCCGAGCAGGTTGACGGTGGTTTCATGACCCGCGGCAAACAGTAAGCCGATGTTGGCGATCAGCTCTTCGCGGGTCAGTTTGCCGTGCTCCGTTTCGCTCTGCACCAGGGCGGTGAGCAGGTCGTCCCGGGGATTGGCGCGACGGTCGTCGCACAGAGCGCCGAAATACTCGGCGCTGGCACGGTTGTTGTCGTTGGCCTGTTGTAACTCCGCTGCGGTCATGGGGGTCGGATCGATCAGACGCCCCGATATGCGGGTGCCGCCGATGAACTCTGCGCGGTCGGCTTCGGGAATGCCGAGCATGTCGCAGATCACGATGACCGGCAGCGGGTGGTTGTACAGCGCAACGAGATCGCCTGCTCCCTCCGCCACAAATTGATCGATCAGCTCGTGGGCCAGCCGATGGATGCGCTCGCGCATGGCCTCGACCCGGCGGGCGTCGAACGCTTTCACCACAAGACCGCGGATTCGTGTGTGGTCGGGGGGGTTCATGAGCAGCATGGTCTGGCGAAGGCTCGCGATGGCAGGATTTGCGAGCATCTCGTCCCGCTGCTGCGCCGTCATGTCCGGGCTGTCCGTGTGGCCGAGGTCGCGGCTGCGCAGGGCCTCCTGCACCTGTGCGTAACCCGAAAGCACCAGCATGTTCTGCTCCGCCAGGTACAGGGCCGGATTGCTGTCCCGCAATGCCGCATAGACCGGGTAGGGATCGGCGATGATGGCGGGAGAGAAGAAGCTTTCAAGGGAGAACTCTGTCATGGTTGCGGGCGCCAGGGGTCAGTAATGCGTATGGCATCATGCGTGGCTGTTGCCGCCGCGTCCAGAAATCGTCCGGAGTGAACCGTGAAGAAGGTGCTCATCACCATAGCCGTTGTCCTCACCCTCGTGCTTCTTGGCGCTTATCTGTTTCGTGCGCAGCTGTTTGTGCTGGTGATTGGTTCGCAGATAGCGCCCGATCATGATTTCGGCGCGCAGCCGGCGCCCGCAGCACCGGACTATCAGCGGGATGACGCCTGGGCGGCGTTGCCGTCGCAGCAGGATCCCGGCGATCAGTTGCCGGCCGGGGAGACGAGAAACCACACCGGCGTGGCGGTTTTCTTCGTGCATCCGACGTCCTACTTCGGCAAAACGTGGAATCAACCGCTGGATGACGAGTCTGCCAACTGGGTGGTGGATGAACGGGTGCTGCGGCATCAGGCCAGCGTGTTCAATGGGTGTTGTGACGTGTATGCGCCGCGATACCGCCAGGCGACGTTCTTCTCGTTTCTGGATCTCGACGACAACGGCGCACAGGCCCTGACGCTGGCGTACGGCGACGTTGCTGCGGCATTTCAGGCGTTTCTGAGGAGATTGGCGCCCGGGCAGCCGTTTGTCGTGGCCGGGCACTCGCAGGGCACTCGCCACGCGACGCAGCTCGTGCGCGAAGAAATTGCAGGCACACCGCTGCAGGCGCGGCTGGTAGCCGCCTACCTCGTGGGGTTCTCCATCAGCCGCAACGATCTGGGTGGCGTGCCGCCCTGTGACGATGCTGCCGAATACGGCTGTGCGGTGGGTTGGAACGCGATGGATGGTGAAGGTGCCGGTGCCTTTGGCGGCACGGATGATCTGCTGTGCACCAACCCGCTGAGCTGGCGTGACGGAGGCGGCTATGCCGGGCACGAGCTCAACCGCGGCGCCATCGGCTTTGCCTCTTACGGTGCGGCCGAGGATGGCGAAGACTACACCAGCATGATCGTGGAACGTGGCATAGCCGATGCGCAATGTGTGGAAGACGGGCAACTGGCCGTCATGGAGCTGCGCTCGGGCGCGTTTCCCTCACGCATGGGCGGCAACAGCATGCACGTCTACGACTACAGCCTCTTTCACATGAATATCAGGGACAACGTGGCCGCACGGATTACGGCCTACCTCGGCGCTTCGGCGCCTTAAGCCCGGTCGAGCTCGACCGCCGCGCCGAGCACCAGGCTGTTGCTGGCGGTGCGCTCGATCCAGCGGGCGGGCGCCGCGCTGAGCAGGGCGGCTACACCCGGCATGCGGGTGAGCGAGGCGGTCGCATCGCGATCAGTTTCGGACAGGCCGTGATAACAACGCTGCGCCCGCTGGGTAACCCATGCGTGGTAGAGGTTACATGCCACCGTCAGCGGTTCGCCTCCCTGCGGCCGGATCGTCACTGCATCAAGCTGCGGCTGCTCGCCGGCCCCTGCCAGCAACTCGCCGGCGGGTTCGTTCTGCCGGCGTTGCGCATGCTCTGCCCAGGCGAGAGCGTTCAGCGTGAATCCATCGGCATATTGCGTGGCGAGGTGGCTCAGCAGGGCCTCGAAGGTAGGCGGCAGGGCGTCGTCCGCGGGGTAGGTCACCGGAGTGTCGAAAAACTCCGGCGCGACGACATCCGGCACCAGCATGTGCTCCATCCACCGGAATACCCGGGGGCCGTGATTCTGCATCACAGCCAGTCCTGCGGGGTCGCGTCCCATGTGCGCGTGCAGCGCGCCCATCAGCGCGTAGTCGGCCGCGCTCGGATGGCCGCCGAGCATGTACGGGTGGTGCTGAAAGTGTGCTTCCAGGCACGCCAGCAACGCCACGTACTCGCCGTCCAGCTCAGCGCGCCGGGCGGGGCTGCGGTCGAGGTTGCCCCGGCTCAGCATGCGCTCGGCAATGACGTTGCCGTAGTGCATCAGCGTGGCGTCGTCACCCTGCGGGCTGAATGAGCGCCCGAAATCCATCTTCACGAAGTGGTCGTTCTCTTCGAACAACCAGCGATGCTGCCAGGCCAGGCGCACGAGCCCTTCGCTGCCGAATAGCTCCATGAGATGCACCGCGAGGCGCTGCCTGGGGGTAGTGGGAAAGGCGGGGATCCCGGGATGGCGCTCCTCGAGATAGTCGAAGATGGCCACCGAGTCCTGCAACACATCCCCAGACGGGGTTTCGAGCTGCGGAATGCGGTGGGTGCCCGAGGCCGGACGCACGTGCTCTCTGAAGCGTGGCGCGCTGGGCAGGCGCTCTTCGAAGGGAATGCCTTTCTTGCGCAGGCAGGCGCGTACTTTGGCGGTGTAGTACGACGCGTAACTGCCGTAGAGAATGTAGGTGCTCATGGGTCTATTAAAACACCGCTGCCCGCGGGCTGCTGCAGGCTTGCAACCGTTTCGCCTTTTCGCGCATCGTTGGGGAAACCAAATGTCACGCTGTTGCGACTACAGCACAACGACTTGAAGCCAGGCTCGGGGGGCGCGCGTGCTCAGCATTTCCGGATTGAACAAAACCTATGGTAACGGTGTACATGCTCTCAGGGATGTCACGCTGGACATTCCGCCCGGCATGTTCGGGTTGCTTGGACCCAACGGTGCGGGCAAATCTTCGCTGATGCGCACTATCGCGACGCTGCAGCTCCCTGACAGCGGCACCGTGACGCTGGATGATGTGGAAGTGCAGGCCGACACCGAAGCCATGCGCCGCAATCTCGGCTATCTGCCGCAGGAGTTCGGGGTGTACCCGCGCACGTCACCGCTCGTGTTTCTGGATCATATAGCGGTCATGAAAGGTGTGGTGGACAAAGCCGAGCGCAAACAGCTCGTAGAGAACCTGCTCGTGCAGACCAACCTCTGGGACGTGCGCAAGAAGAACATGACAACGTTCTCCGGCGGCATGAAACAGCGGATCGGTATCGCGCAGGCGCTGATCGGCGACCCGAACGTGGTGATCGTGGACGAGCCCACCGCAGGGTTGGACCCGGTGGAGCGTCGCCGTTTTCACAACCTGCTGGCCGCCATTGGTGAAGACGTGGTGGTAATCCTCTCCACGCATATCGTGGAAGACGTGTCGGATCTCTGTTCACGCATGGCGATCATGGCGGGCGGCCAGATACTGTCGCAAGGGGAACCCGCCGAGCTGGTCGGCGCGCTCGAAGGACGGCTGTGGCATCTCGTTGTTGGTAACGCGGATGTCGACGCGGTGCGTCGCGAGGTAGACGTCCTCACCACGCGCCGTGTGGCGGGGCGCAATGAGATCAAGGTATGCGCCGAGGCGCCGCCGCCCGGCTTCGAAGCCGCCGCCCCCACGCTGGAAGACGTGTACTTCGTCACCCTGCGTGAGGCTGGCTTCAGCGTGGACGTCGACTGAGCGCCGGCATGCTGGAAGTTTTCAAGTTCGAGTGCCGCTACCAGCTGCGCTCACCGCTGTTTCTCGTGCTGGCCATCGTCTGGGGCCTGTTTGCCTTTCTCATCATGGCGGCCGACAACGTGCAGCTTGGCGGTGTGGGCAACAACCTCAACTACAACGCCGCATGGACCATCGTGTACATGCAGTTTTTCTTCAGCCTCATCGGCATGCTCGCCGCGGTGGCCATCGTGTCGCAGGCGATCACGCGCGACTATGAGTTGAAAAGCGCGGAGATGATGTTTGCCACCGGCGTCAGCGAGCGCGCTTTCCTGCTGGGCCGTTTTTTTGGTGCCGGTCTGTTTGCGATGCTGGTCGGCGTTGCCGCCATTCTGGGCACCATGCTGGGGACACTGATGCCGTGGCTCGATGCGGAACGGGTGGGCCCGTTCACGCTTGTGCCGTACCTGTACGCCCTGGTGGTAGTCACGGTGCCCAATTTCTTTTTCTCCAGCGCCCTGTTCTTCACGCTGGCTGCGCTGACACGGTCGATGCTCGGCGCGTTCATCGGCGCTGTCGGGTTCATGGTGCTGTACATCGTGATCGGCAATCTCGTCGATCCGGAACAGATCGACGTGTTTGCCATGTTCGACCCCTTCGGACAGACAGCGTTTGGCGAAGTGTCTCGCTACTGGACCGTGTTCGAGCGTAACGCGCAGCTCGTACCGGTCACCGGCGCGCTGCTCTTCAACCGCTTGCTCTGGATTGCCATTGGCGTGGCGGCGCTGCTGTTCACCCTGTGGCGCTACGGGTTCACCCTGAACCCCAGTCCCTTCCGGCGGCGCCGCTCTTCGAAGACTGCGGAAGCAGCCCCGCCGGTAGCGGCGTTGACGGTGACGCAGAATTTCGACTGGCGTACGCCGTTCAGGCAGTTTCGCTCGCAGGTACGCATAGATCTGCAGGCGATCTACAAGAGTGTGCCGTTCTACGTGATTCTCGGTTTCGCAGCGCTCAACGTGTCTGCCGGATTTGCCAGTGCCAGTGGCATGTTCGGCACGCCGCTTTTACCTGTGACCGGCGCGCAGCTGCGCACCATCGCGAGCAACTACACGTTCTTCATTCTGATCGTTCTCATCTACTACGCGGGCGAGATTGTGCATCGGGAGCGCCAGGCGGGCGTGGCGGACGTGATCGACGGAGCGCCGTTTCCCAACATCGTCATGATCGCCAGCAAGATAGCGTCGTTGTGGTTCATTGTGCTCTGCCTGCTGCTTTTTGCCATGGGCGCGGCCATCGTCAACCAGCTTCTCGACGGCTACACCAATTTCGAGTTGGGCCTTTACCTGCAATCGCTGTTGTTCGTGATGGGCGGCTTCTTTTTCCTGTTTGCGGTGTTTGCGGTGTTCATCCAGGTCCTCACCGGCAACAAATGGCTGGGCATGGTGGGTGCGTTGACGGTGCTCCTCGTTTTTCAGTCGCTGCCGAGTTTCGACTACCAGCACGGCCTGTATAACTTCGGCCCGACGCTGGCGCCCCATTCCGACATGAATGGCTACGGCCATTTCTGGCAGCCGCTTGTCGCCTTCACCCTGTACTGGACGCTGTTCTGTGCGCTGCTGGCGATTGCTTCGCATCTGCTGTTTCCCCGTGGGCGGGTACTGGGCTTTGCCGAGCGGGTGCGCCAGGGGCGGGCGCGCGCGGGCACCAGAGTGCTGGCCGGTGCCGGCGTGGCGCTGGCGGGATTTATCGGCTGCGGGGCGTGGATCTTCTGGAACACCAACGTGGTCAATACCTACCGCACCACGGATACGGTCGAAGCCCAGCAGGCTGCGTACGAGAAAACCTACAAAGGCTACGAGCTCATGCCGCGCCCCGAGGTTGTTGCGGTGGACAGCGAAGTGGATCTGTATCCGGCGGAGCGCCGGCTGGAAAGCCGCGGTTCGGCCCGCCTCGTGAACAGAACCGACGCCCCGATCACGGAACTTTTTGTCAGCACCCATCCGTTGCTGGCAGTGAATGCGCTGGGCGTGCCCGGGGCCACGCTGCGGGAGCAGAACGAGACCATGGGTGTGCGTCTCTACGATCTGACGCCACCGCTGGCGCCCGGGGCGGAGATGGTGATGACATGGGACGCCACCTGGCGGCACGATGGTTTCGCCAACCCCAACGAAGCGGCGGTCACCGGTGGTGCCAGCAACCGTGTCGTTGCAAACGGCACCTTTGTGAACAACACGGAAATCATGCCGTATCTGGGTTACAACAGCGGCGTGGAGCTGTCGGATCCCACCACGCGACGCGAATACGATCTCGCCCCCATCGTCCGTCTGCCGGAACTCGGCGATCCGGCGTGGCTCGGCGTGTCACAGTTCGGCGTGGGTGAGCGCGCGGCGTTCCGCACGGTGTTCAGCACCAGTGCTGACCAGACCGCAGTGGCGCCAGGCTACCTCGTAGGCGAGGTGGAAGAGCGGGATGGACGCCGCTTTTTCACCTATGAGATGGACGAGCCCATCTGGCCGTTCTTCGCCTTCGTCTCGGCGCGCTATGAGGTGGCCCGCGACGAACACGAGGGTGTGGCGATCGAGGTTTATCACCATGCAGGACACCCGTACAACATTGAGCCGATGATCCGCGGCACCAAAAAGTCGCTGAGTTACTTCAACGAGGCGTTCTCGCCATACCAATATCGTCAGTTCCGCATTCTGGAGTTTCCCCGCTACGCAAGTTTCGCGCAGTCGTTTCCCAATACCATTCCGTACAGCGAAGCCATCGGCTTCGTGGCCGATCTCAGGGACGAGGACGCCCTCGATCTCGTGTTCTACGTGACAGCCCACGAGCTTGCGCATCAATGGTGGGCGCACCAGGTGGTGGGCGCGCGCATGCAGGGTATGACCGTGATTGTCGAAACGCTGGCGCAATACGGCGCCCTCATGGTCATGGAGCGCGAATATGGTCCTGACAAGATGCGTCGTTTTCTGCGCTACGAGCTGGATCGGTACCTGCTTTCCCGGGGGGGTGAGCTGATCGACGAACTGCCCCTCATGCTTACGGAAAACCAGCAGTACATTCATTATCAGAAGGGATCGCTGGTGATGTATGCGCTGAAAGATCTCATCGGCGAAGAACGTGTGAATCTGGCGCTGCGCAACTTCATTGCCGAGTTCGGCTATGTCTCGGGTGCCTTTCCCACGACCCGGGACCTGATTGACGCGTTGCGGGCCGTGGCGGAGCCTGAGCATCAGGCCATGATTACCGACCTGTTTGAACGCATCGCGTTGTACGACTTTGCCGTGGCTGACGCCACGGTCGAAGAAGTGGATGGTGAATGGGAGGTGCGTTTCACGGCGCGCGCGGCGAAGTTTTATGCGGATGGTAAAGGTGTGGAGACGGAAGCGCCCCTGGAGGCTTGGGTAGACATTGCCGTGTTCCCGGCGGCAGAAGAGGAACTGGATGATTACCAGCTTCCCGCGCCGTTGATCTTCGAAAAACGCCTGGTGACCACCGGCGAGAAAGAAGTGGTGCTGCGTGTTGCGGACAAGCCTGCCCGCGTAGGCATAGACCCCTACAACAAGCTCATCGACCGCAATCCGGAAGACAATCTGAAGTTTCTGACGGATTGAACACCGTTACAGCGTCTGTTCCTGCCGGTAGTCTTTGACAAACGGATGGGGGAGGACGGAACGAATGGAAAGCTCAAAAGCGGGCCGCCTGGCCAACTGGCTTCAGATCGGGGCAAATCTCGGCATTCTCGCGGGATTGATTCTCGTAGGGTTTCAGATTGCGCAATCGAATCGCATCGCGGCGGCGCAACTTTTCGGGGAGAACGTCGAGTCCAACATCAGCAGCTATCTGGCGCTGATTGGTGAAACACCTGAACAGTCCATGGTGCGTGTGCTGTATGAGCCGCAACGGGCGACCACGCAGGATTACTTCGTGGCGGATCAGGTCTACCGGGTCATTTTCCGGCAGTTGACGCGGGCCGTGCTTCTCTCGCAGGCGAATCTCTATGGCACGACCGACGCGGTCAACCCACAGAGCTTCGGGCGCCTCAACTTCGCCTTGTTCGCGTGTCCTTATGGTCTGGCGTGGCTCGATCAGATGCTGGTAGCGCTGCCGCCGGAGAATTCTCTACACGACGCCCTGACGCTGATGCGCCAGGAAGCCGGGCGTCGTCCCGCGGCTGCCACCCTGGAAGACCGGCGGACGCGGGTTGTTGACCACCTGGCCCGACTGAGGGGATCTTGAACTCTGCATCGCAGGAGGAAAGCGCATGTCCATTCCCCGGTTTCCGGCGACGACGCCCGCAGATGAGCTTGGTCAGGCGCTTGATGAAGCGGGTTGTCTGGTGGTGACCGGGGTCATGAGCCCCGGGGCGGCGGGCCGCATACGCGATGAGCTGGCGCCCCACATGGCGACCACGAGAGTCATAGAAGACGATGATCCCGCAGAGTTTTATCCAGGGCGGACCCGTCGCGTGTCAGCCCTGGTGGCACGCTCCGCCACCATTACCGACGAGCTGATTGCCCATCCTCTCTCGAAACGGCTGTGTGACGACTTTCTGCTGCCCAATGGCGAGTTCGGCTATCAGCTGCACGTGACTGCCGCGCTGGAGGTAGGACCGGGCGCCCGCGAGCAGGTGCTCCATCGCGAGGACGACTCGTTCACGTTTTTCCCCAAGCCACGGCCGAACATCATTCTTGCCAGCATGTGGGCGGTAAGTGATTTCCGCGCTGACAATGGCGCCACGCTGCTGGTGCCGGGCAGTCACAGGTGGGCGGACGGGCGCAACGCCGAAGCCGGTGAGGTTGTGCCCGGGGAAATGCCTGCGGGGTCGGTGCTGTTCTGGCTGGGCAGCACGTTGCACGGTGCCGGGGCCAACACCTCGCAGGAGTGGCGCTACGGGGTCATTCTCACCTATTCCCTGGGCTGGGTGCGGCAGGAGGAGAATCAGTACCTCGACGTACCCCCCGAGCGGCTGGCTGAGCTGTCGCCGGAGCTGAAGCAGCTTGTGGGCTTCGACATGTATCGGGCGCTGGGATTTCACGATCGGTCGGTGCGCTGAGTGAACACAACTTTCATCGAGATCGGCGGCCTGGCGTTCGAGGTGGATACAGCCGGGGAGCCGGGCGCGCCCCTCGTGCTGTTGCTGCACGGCTTTCCGCAAAGCGCGCATGCGTGGCGACGCCAGTTGCCAGAGCTTGCTTCCCGCGGCTTCTTTGCCGTTGCGCCGAATCAACGGGGATACTCCGAAGGTGCGAGACCCGGTGGCGTGAGCGCCTACGCGACTGAGTTGCTCGTCGAAGACGCGCTTGCCATAGCGTCGCATTTCGGCTGCGAGGCATTTCATCTCGTCGGCCACGACTGGGGCGGTCAGCTTGCCTGGCTGCTCGCGACGCATCACCCGGAGCGGGTGATGACGTTGTCGGTACTGTCGCGCCCCCACCCGCAGGCGTTTCTGCACGCCCTGCAGGCCGATGAGGCGCAGGCTGCTCGCAGTGGCCATCACCGGGCGTTTCAGTCAGCCGGGGCTGCAGACCGCTTGCTGGAAAACGATGCCTTGCGGTTGAGAGAGACGCTTCGGGAGCAGGGTGTGCCGGAAGCGGACCTTGCGGCTTACCTCGAGCGCCTGTCGACCCGCGAAGCTATGGATGCAGCCATCAACTGGTATCGAGCGGCTGCCTCTATGGGACAGGTGCTGCCGCCCATCCAGCGGCCGACTCTCTACGTCTGGGGCGATGCGGACGCCACCGTGGGGCGAGTGGCGGCGCTGGCCACGCGCGAGCACGTTGCCGCGCCTTATACGTTCCTGGAGCTTCCCGGTGTGGGTCATTTCTCCACCGATCAGGCGCCGGAAGCGGTCAACCGGGCACTGGTTGGACACCTTACGGCCACGCGTTAGCACCAGGCACTACATCACTTCGTTTGCCGGGGCGCCGCGGGAGCTGTCGTCGGTTGCCATCATTGCGTCCGCCAGCGCGGCCAGCATGCGGTTGCGCACCGCATCGTCGCTCGTGCAGTCGTGCCGTTCGTCAGGGTCGTCCTGCAGGTTGAAGAGCTGTTCCTCGCCTTTGCTGTTGCGCGTATAGCGGTAGCCGTCCATCAGCAGGGTTCGGGTGCGCGCAGGGATGGGTGTCAGCCTGGCCGTGGTAGTGGTGATATCGTCTTCGATGAGCACGTGCTCGCGCACCGTGGCGGCCGTGTCTGTGAGCACCGGTTTGAGGTTCATGCCCTGAATGCCGTCGTAGCCATCAATGCCGCACAGCGCGAGCAGTGTAGGGGGCAGGTCGATGGACGAAGCAAGGGCGTCGGTGCGCCCGGGTGCCGCGCCCGGCATGCTGATCAGCAGCGGCACCTGTAGGGTGCCGCGGTAGTGCATGAAGCCTTTCAGGAAGAGCCCGTGGTCGCCCATCATGTCACCGTGGTCCGAGGTGAACACGATGATGGTGTTGTCGCGTATGCCATGCCGGCTGAGGTGCGCCATGAGCCTGCCGATGCCCTCATCGATCATGCCGATCATGCCGTAGGTGGCGGCGATCGCCTCCCCCAGCAACTCGTCGTTGCCGTAGCCGCAGGGCGCAACCCAGTTCCGCTGATCGCGCGGGTGAATGCCCGCGAACAGGCGCAGGTGTTCGGGCGCCCCTTCCAGGCTGTCCCTGCGGCTGTCCGGGAGCGGCATGGCACGGGGGTCGTAGCGGTCGAACCACTGCCCCGGCGGCGTCATGGGGTGATGGGGATCGGGATAAGAGCACCAGGCGAGCCACGGCTCGTCCGCTGACTCCGCAGCGTCTATGAAAGCCAAGGTGCGCTCGGTGACGAACGCCGTAGAGTGCAGTGCTTCGTCGTATGGCGGACGGTAGATCTGACGCCAGTGTGCCGAGTGGTCGGTACCCGGGGCATCCCGGTCCTGATCGATCATCAGTTCCTCCAGGTGGCCGCCCCGCGCCAGGGCCCACTGCAGATGATGACCGGCAACGCGGGCACCGTGATCGATGCTGAGCTCCATGCGACCGAAGCCGTAGAAGTCGTCCGGATCATCCGGATACCCGTCGACGTAGCGCTCGAAGTCTTCGAGCTGATCCCAGCCGTCGGGGTAGGGGAGCGAACCCGAAGGCTCTCCGCGGAAGGGTACGATCGCGTTTTTACTCATGCCGTGCTGCAGGTGAGATTTGCCGATGAGCCCGGTGCGGTAACCCGCTTTGCGAAAGCGCCGCACGAAGGTGTTGGCACCCCAGTCGAGGGTTCGGTCGTTGAAGGTCACGCCGTGGGCGCTGGGCATGCGTCCGGTCATCAGGGTGGCGCGGTTGGGCATGCACACGGGATTGCTCACCCAGGCGTTGTCGAATATCCGGCTGTTTGCTGCCAGCGCGTCCAGGTGCGGAGTCTCGAGCACCTCGTTGCCCATGAAGCCGGCGTGATCGGCACGCTGCTGGTCGGTGATGATGAACAGCACATTGAACGGTTTTGTCATGCAGGTGGTCCTTCCAGCGTGTGGGGCTATCCTGCCGTGTCACGGCAGTTGCCGGCAACGTCGTTGTGCGTAAAGTGTACGTATGGTTTCCCGCTCTGACGCGCTTCTCGCAGCTCTGGGGCCTCTGAAATTTCTGCCGGAGGACGAGGCCATTGCCCGGCTGCTGGCAGACCCGCCGTACGAGGACCGTCTCGCCGGTGAGATCGAAGACTGTGCGGCGCGGATCGTCGAAGCGGTGCGCAGCGACCGCGAGCACCGCAACCTCGTCGACCGCTTCATGGCCGAGTACGGTCTGACCAACACCGAGGGCGTGGCGCTGATGTGCCTCGCGGAGTCGCTGCTGCGCGTACCTGACCGAGCCACGGCAGACGCGCTCATAGCCGACAAAATCTCAGCAGCGGAATGGGCGGCGCACCTCGGGCGCGCGGACGACTGGCTGGTGAATGCCTCTACGTGGGGACTTTTGTTGACGGGGCGGGTCACCGGCATCGATCGCAGCGTCGCGAGCGATCCTCTTGAATGGTTGATGCAGCTCGTCAACCGCGTGGGCGAGCCTGTCATTCATAGCGCCATGCGGGGCGCCATGCACATCATGGGTAACGCGTTTGTGCTGGGGGAAACCATCGACGCCGCGCTGGGACGTCGCCAGGGCGGGCTGCGTCACTCCTACGACATGCTGGGCGAGGGTGCGCGCGATGCGGTAAGTGCTGCACGCTACGCCGACGCGTACGCTCACGCGATTGAGCGCATACCGGTTGACGAGGCCCTGCCCATGACGGCACGGGACTCCATTTCCATCAAACTCTCCGCCCTGCATCCGCGCTACGAAGCCGCGCAGCGCTCGCGGGTGCTGAGCGAACTGGTACCCCGGGTTGTCGAGCTCTGTATGCTCGCGCGCCAGAGAGGTCTGGCGCTCACCGTCGATGCGGAGGAAGCCGATCGGCTGATGTTGTCGCTGGAGGTGTTCGCCCGCGTGATGCGCGCCCCGGCGCTGACCGGCTGGGGTGGCCTCGGCCTTGCTCTGCAGGCCTATGGGAAGCGGGCACCGGCTGCCATCGACTGGCTCGCGGCGCTGGCGCAGGAGGCCGGTTGCGTAGTGCCGGTGCGTCTGGTCAAAGGCGCGTACTGGGACGCGGAAATCAAACACGCGCAGGAAGGCGGTTTCAGTGGCTTTCCGGTCTATACCCGTAAGGCCGCCACCGACCTTGCGTACCTCTGCTGCGCCCGGCAGCTCCTGGCCAGGCCCGGGTTGCTCTACGCTCAGTTTGCCACCCATAACGCACATACGGTGGCGGCAATCATGGCCATGGCGCCGCAGCGCGAAGCGGCTTTCGAGTTTCAGCGCCTGCATGGCATGGGCGAAGCGTTGTATCACGCCGCACCGGCGCAGTACGGCAGCTTCCCGGCGGTGCGTGTCTACGCGCCGGTAGGGGCGCACGAAGACCTGCTGGCCTATCTGGTGCGACGGTTGCTGGAAAACGGCGCCAACAGCTCATTTGTGAACCGGCTCTTCGATTCGGCTCAGCCTGCGAAGCGGCTGGTCGAAGACCCGGTGATCCGCGTTCGAGGCACTCAACCCGCAGCTCATCCTGACATTGCTTTGCCGGCGGCGCTGTTTGGTGTGCGCCGGCGCAACTCTGCGGGTCTGGACCTCACGGACAGTGCGGTGGTTGACACCCTGACGAGCGCGGTCAGCGACCAACGAAACGCCCTGCTGCGCGCTGCGCCGGTGATTGCCGGGGCCGTGGTGGAGGAGGGTGTTCCCCGGGCGGTGCTGAACCCGGCAACGCGCGGGGAGCAGGTTGGTGTGTGTCTGGAGGGTACGTCGCGTGAGGCGGATCGTGCCGTGGCCGTCGCTTCGGCGGCTGCCTCGCGATGGGCTGCGACGGCTGTTACAGAGCGCGCCCGAGCGTTGGATGCACTGGGCGATGCGTACGAACACCATCGCGCGTCGTTGATTGCTCTGCTTGCCCGCGAGGCGGGTAAGACGCTGCCGGATGCATTGGCCGAGGTGCGCGAAGCGGTGGATTTCTGCCGTTACTATGCAAGTGAGGCGCGCAGGACCTTCCAACCCGTGGCTCTGCCGGGTCCGACAGGGGAGGCTAATCAGCTTACGCTGGCTGGTCGAGGCGTGTTCGTGTGCATCAGTCCCTGGAACTTCCCGCTGGCCATCTTCACCGGCCAGATCGCTGCCGCGCTGGCGGCCGGCAACACCGTGGTTGCCAAACCTGCGGAAGCAACGCCCCTGATTGCGTTCGAAGCCCTGCGCCTCATGCATCAGGTGGGCATTCCGGAGAATGTGGTGCAGCTGATACCTGGGGCTGGTGCTGCGGGCGAACGTCTGGTTGCAAACCCTTCGGTGGCTGGCGTGGCTTTCACCGGCAGTACGGCGACGGCCCGGCGTATCAACCAGACACTGGCGGCCCGCGAGGCACCCATAGCGCCGCTCATCGCAGAAACCGGGGGGCAGAACGTGATGCTCGTCGATTCCACCGCGCTCGTCGAACAGGTGGTGGACGACGTCGTACAGTCGGCTTTCGCCAGCGCGGGTCAGCGGTGTTCCGCACTGCGCGTGCTGTATGTGCAGGAGGACGTCGCCGAGGTGGTGATAGAGCGCCTGCAGGGTGCCATGGACGAGCTGCGCGTGGGGGACCCGACGGCCCTTAGCACCGACGTCGGCCCGATCATTTCAGCAGATGCGGCTGCTGCGCTGGAAGCGCATGTGCAGACCATGGCGCGCGAGCACCGGCTGCTGCATCGCACGGCGTTGCCTGCTGATCTGCCTGCTGGGAATTTTGTGGCGCCGGCGCTGCTGGAGATTCCCGGCATCGATACGCTTAAGAGCGAACACTTCGGTCCGGTATTGCACGTGGTACGTTTTCCCGCGGCGGGTTTCGACGCCGCGCTCGATGCTGCTCTGAGCACTGGCTACGGTCTCACACTCGGCCTCCACAGCCGGCTGGAAAACCGTGCAGAGCAGGTGAGGGCGCGCGCTACAGCGGGTAATGTGTACGTCAACCGGAACATGATTGGCGCCGTGGTGGGCTCGCAACCGTTCGGTGGCGAAGGCTGGTCCGGGACGGGCCCCAAGGCGGGTGGACCGTACTATCTGCCGCGGTTTGCCACGGAACGCGTGGCGACAACGAACACCGTTGCCACCGGCGGCAACACGGAGCTGCTGAAACTCTAGCGATACTGACGCAGCGGAGGGGAGAAGCAAGGCATGGGAGGAGACTGATGGATCTACGGGAAGTCATGCGCACGACGTTCGCTGCGCGCGAATTCACCGGGCAACCGGTGACAGACGAAGTGCTTCACGACATTCTGGAAGATGCACGCTTCGCGCCCAGCGGCGGCAACCGCCAGGGCTGGCGGGTGATTGTGGTGCGCGAGCAGGCGACGCGGGACGCCCTCGACCCCATCATCCGGCCAACCATGCAGCGTTACATTGCGCAGGTTGCGGCCGGGGAGGCGCCCTGGAACACCATCGTCCCCAGCGCTGTCGACGAAGCTGCGGTGGCAGCGACACAGGTACCGCCGGGTTTTCTCGAACGCCTCATCAATGCGCCGGTGTTGCTGTTTGTCGTGGTGGACCTGTCGGTGGTGGCATCGTTCGATCAGCATCAGTCTCACGTGGGTGTAATTTCCGGCGCCTCCGTTTATCCCTTTGTCTGGAATATTCTGCTGGCGGCCCGCAGCCGCGGCCTGGGCGGGACGCTCACCACCTTTGCCGGCGGCCGTGAAAACGAGTTGAAAGCGTTGCTGGGAGTGCCCGATGCCTACGCGTTTGCCGCTATGTTGCCGCTGGGCTACCCGGTCAAGCAACTCACGCGGCTGAAGCGTAACCCCGTGGCGTCCTTTGCGGTGGCCGAGCGCTTCGACGGGACGCCGCTGGGCGAGGGCTGACGCGGGCGCATACAGCCATCGCTTTAGGGGCATAATCGAAAACCAGCGTGCAAAGGGAGCTGTGCAATGGCCTATGAAATTGATTTTCTCGGCAACAACGTAGCCGCCCCGTTACCCGGCTTCGGACCGCGGCTCATCGGCGATATTGTCCAGCGCAATACGCTGAGGGAGGGCGTTTACGCCGATTACCCCACGTTCAGCCTCGTCATGAACCGCCGACATCGCAGCCCGGCGTTCGTGGCGTTGAACATCGATCAAAGCCGCCTCGGCGGCACGGGCAGCAGCAGCTGGTCTTACGACACACGCCTGGACAACGACCTGCAGCTGAACAACGACTACTATCGGCACAACGTCTGGGACCGTGGCCACATGGCCCGTCGTGCGTCTGCGGCCTGGGGCCGCAATCAGGCCGAGCGCAATCTCCGTTCGCGGGAAACCTATTACTGGACAAACGCCGCATTACAACACCAGTGGGTCAACCAGGACGAATGGCTGGGCGTGGAAGACTGGGTGCGCACCCTGGACGATGATCACAACAATCGCGTGTGCAGCGTGTCGGGGCCGATTTACTCGGAGATCCACACCAGTGTGCAACCCAACGGCCGGCCGGCAGCAGCCGTACCCAGTGCTTTCTTCAAGGTCGTGATGTTCCGCCACCGGGCTGCGCCGGACGCGCTGTCGGTGCGCGCGTTCATCGTGCCGCAGAACGCGGCAACGATGCGGGCGTCCGGCGATTTCGATGGCGAAGACCTGCAGACCTATCAGGTACCGGTGCGGCTGATCGAGCAGCAGACGGGGTTGGTCTTTCCCGACGAAGTCGTGCAGGCGAACCCGCTGTTTTTCGAGGATGCGGACGGCGCGGCAGAAGTCGGTGGTCCGCAGCTTCCGGAAGTGCACGCGGTGGATGTGGATGTGAACGTCATTGACCCGGGGCAACCGCGGCCGCCGCAACCAGTGGCGGATCAACCGATCCGTATCGTGGCGGCAATGATCAACCCGACCGGATCGGAAAGAGCGGGCGAGTGGGTTTCGCTGATCAACCTCGGGGCTGTGCAGGTCAGTGTCGACAACTGGAAGCTCACCGATCAACGAGGCCGGAGCTGCGACCTCTCCGGTGCCATCGAACCGGGTGTGGCGGTGCGTGTGCAGCCGGTGGCGGGCATGCAGCTCACCAATACGGGCAATGGCTCGATCACCCTCACGGACGCCGCCAACCGCCGGGTCGACCGGGCGTACTGGGTGGAAGCGGAGACCCGGCAGCAGGACAAACCCGTGGTGTTCATGGCGCGGGACCGGTTTGCGGGGCCGCCCCCGCCCTGATACGGAGCGCTGCGCGGGCCGGTATGACGGGTCAGCCGAACGTCTTTCTGACCTCCAGCGCGACCGTACGCCCTCGCGGGTCGAGGGTATCCTCATCCAGACCTGCCGGCGTTGCACCGGATGTGTCCCGTACCGTTGGTTTGTCATCGAGCAGGTTCCGGAACGACAGCTTCACCCGTGCCGAGCGCAACGCCGGGAAGCGTTGCACCCACGAAGACGCGGGTTGGAAAGCGTAGCTCAGAGACAGATCCACGCGTGCGAGATCATCGTAGACGAGCACCCCGTTGCGGCCGGCGAGGCTTCGCGTTGCGTCCTGCCATGTCACCTGCAGTCTGCCGGTCATGCCTCGATGCGCGACGCTTCCCCGCAGCGTTACCTCGTGCTCAGCGCCGGACCGCCGACGGGTGCCGTTGTTGATGCCGCGGTAGTCGATGGCGGGTGATCCGGGGGCAATCGTCAATTCATCCTGCAGCGTCTGGCTGTGATTGAACGAGAAGCGGATGCGGCCTCCGGAGCCTCGCCGACCGCGTCGCTCGCCACCGGAAGGTCGACCGATGGCCCGGGAATAGCGAAGCCCCCAACGGATTTCTCTGCGGCGTTCTTCGTGCAGGTTCACGGGTCGTGTGTCGAAGGTCATGAGTGCTCCGTCAACATCCCGCACGAAGCGCTGCGGAAAGGCAGCTTCGATTTCGGGGCTGGTGCTGGGAAAGCCCAGAATCGGATTGTCCGTGCGGCTGTCGAGGTAGTTCACGTTGAAAGAGAGCCGGTGTTTGTCGAACGGTTCGATTCTGGTGCCCAAGGTGAACACGTGGCGCGTGTCCGCTTCGAGGCCGGGATTGCCTCCCGTGACGACCGTCGCTTCCGTTGCCTCACCGGTGGCGAAGTCGAACAGGCGACTGTTGGGTGTTCTCGAGACAGGATCGCCAAGCTGCGCTATGGAAGGCACCCCTTCTTCGCGGGTCCAGGACGTGGTGAGACGCACGGCCTGGTTTGGCCGCCAGGTGAAACCGCCGCCGATGACATGCAGGGCGCTGAAGTCGCTGTAGTCGGCAACTTCGGCGTTGCCGTTCAGGGCGAGATCACCCCAGGAGGGACTGAGAGGCAGAGGAGCGTCGAGGCTCAGCCTCGCCCGGGCAGCGTCCCGGTCGAGCGTGAAGCGGCTCGAGGCGCCGTCGTTGGTCTCGCTCGCGTTGCGCTCGATGCTTGTCCAGCTGGCAGTCAGCGACGTGTGCACCGGTCCCGCGGCTGTCTCGGCCAGCACGCCGCGAAGCAGCAGTTCGGACGACAGCTCGTTGTCCTCGACGGTGTCCCGGTCGGAGCGGATCGTCAGCATGTCGGTGTCGATGGCCGCGCCGCGGTCGGTAGTGACTTCGCCCCGCCCCCGGTTGAAACGGTTGATCCAGTTGATCGACCAGCCTCGCCACCGGCCGTTCAAGGTTGCACTGAGATCGATATCCGACGCTCGCCGGGTTCGCTCCAGAGGCGTGCGGTCGCTGCGCGGGACGGTGACATCGGCCGGGCCCTGCTCCGCGCGGGTTTCTGACGCGTCGTAGCTGGCAGAGAACGCAGCACTCAGACCATCGCGCAGGGGCAGTGCGAAGCTTGTGTTCAGGGCCGCCTCGTTGCCCGCGGCAATCAGCGTGCGGAACGGTCGTGGGTCGAAAACGTCCGGCGCATTGGCGGTGGCAACAAGGTCGTTCACCGCGAGGTTGCTCACGTTGCTTACCGATCGGTCCGACTCGTGGAGGGCCTTGTCCTCGTCGATGCCGGCATTGAGGTTCAGGCGCACATCCCCGCGGACCCGCAGAAAACCCGCATCCAGCGCTCCTGTCTCGGCGCCGCCTTCGCTGGACGAGCCCGAGGTCAAACGCGCGGTTGTGGCGCTGAAGGGATCTTTCAGAACGAAATTGACCACCCGCTGATCGGCGCGATAGCCAAACTGCAGAGCGACCTCTTCGGGGTAGATCTCAACTCGTTCGATGGCCTCGGGCGGGTAGTTCCTGATCTCACGAAAGCCGCTGATGCGCTGGCCATTGACCAGCACCACGGGAGGACCGCGCTGACGTCCACGATCGCTGTTGATATCGGGGGCAAGCTCCTCGAGCAACTCCGAAAGGGAACTGGTTGCCAGCGCGCGAATGGACGCTTCGTCAAAAGACTCTTCGGGATCGATGTACCCGTCGATATTGAAGCGCAGACGGCTTGCCTGCACGGTGACTTCTTCCACATCCGTGGCAGGATCGCGCACGTCGGTGAGCCCCGTGGGTGCCTGGCTCCGTCCCGGGAGGGGAGCCAGGCAGAGCAGGGCAACAGTTACTGCGATGGGGAGTTTTGAGCCGCGCATGTCCCGTCCGGTAAGCGCGGGAATGATACCCGTTCGTACGGTGCCCGTTGGTGCAGCGTGCCTTTTCTCGGAGTGTCGGACCAGCGCCGGACAACGGTGCGGATCAGCCGGCGGCTGCGGCCTTTCTCTGACCGCCCCGGCGTCGACGCCGGCGGCGGCGCCGAGGCTGTTCGCTGCGGCTTTCCAGCTTGGCGTCCTTTTCCACAGGCGGTGCGGGCGCGGCTGCTGCCGCCACGGCTTCCAGATCCAGCGGCGCCAGGCGCACCTTTGTCATTCGTTCGATGGCGCGCAGCCGTTTCGTTTCTGTCCCATCGACGAGAGACCACGCGACCCCTTCGCTGCCTGCCCGGGCCGTGCGGCCAATGCGGTGCACGTAGCTTTCCGGCTCGTGCGGCAACTCGAAGTTGATGATGTGGGAGATGCCGTCGATATCGATGCCGCGTGCGGCGATATCTGTCGCTACCAGCGCCAGTACCTCACCGGCTTTGAAGCTCTCCAGCGCGCGCAGTCGTGCGTTCTGCGACTTGTTGCCGTGAATCGCGTCTGCGGAAACTCCCGCCTGATTCAACTTTTTGGCGATTTTGTTGGCGCCGTGTTTGGTGCGCGCGAAGACGATGGCGCGTGTCACCGACGGTTCGCGCAGCAACTGCTCCAGAACGTGCTGTTTGTCAGCGTTGTCGACCATCAATACGCGCTGGTCGATTTTCTCTACGGTGACTACTTCCGGTGATACGTCGATGCGAATCGGCTCGTAGAGAATCTCGCTCGCAAGCTCCGCGACTTCGCGCGGCATGGTGGCGGAAAAGAGCAGCGACTGGCGGTTGTCGGGCAGCATGTCGATGATCTTGCGAACATCGCGTATGAAACCCATGTCCAGCAGGCGGTCGGCTTCGTCCAGAACCACGTGGGTGACCTCGTCCAGGCGCACATGGCCGCTGCCGGCCAGGTCGAGCAGACGGCCCGGCGTAGCTACCAGCACTTCGACCCCGCGGCCGAGCATTTTGATCTGGGGGTTGATGTTCACGCCGCCGAAGATGCGCTCGCAGCGCAGCTTGGTATGGCGGGCGTAGCTCTTCAGCTCGTCGCAGATCTGTGCGGCCAGTTCCCGGGTAGGCGCCAGGATCAGCACGGCCGGGCACCTGGCGCGGGCCTGCACGCGGTCGGCAGCCAGCATGTCCAGGATCGGCAGGGCGAAAGCGCCGGTTTTGCCGGTGCCGGTCTGCGCGATGCCGAGCAGATCTTCCCCGGCGAGCAGATCCGGTATGGCCTGCGCCTGGATGGGTGTAGGGGTTTCGTAGCCGATCTCGTCCAACGCACGGCACAGCGGTGCGCCGATGCCGAGGGCGGCAAAGGTGAGTTTGTTCAAGTGTTGTCCTTGTTCGGGGCACGGCGGTGGGCCGGTGCGCCTTGGCCGCTACAGCTTACGCGCGGGAGCGATGCGGCTTGAAAGTGAGGTCGAGGGCTCGTGGCAGGCCACGGGCTGCGCGTTCGACACGCGCGCGCACGGTGCCCGTTCCGCGCGGTTAAGTCAAGCAGTAGTTTGCGTTTCTGTTAGAGCTTCAGCACCTTTCTCGCGTTGTCGCGCAGAAACTTCGGCCACACCTCGTCCCTGAACGGCACTTCTTTCATATCGCGCATGATGCGCTCTACGGTCAGCCCCATCGGGAAATAGCCGGCGTAGATCACCTTGTCAGCACCGCGGGTGTTCGCGTAGTCGATGATGGCTTGCGGGTAGTGCTTGGGCGCGAACGCTGAGGTGGAGTAGTACAGATTCGGCCACTTCAGCATCAGCTTGACGGCCAGATCTTCCCAGGGCTCGCAGCCGTGGCGGGTGACAAACACCAGCTCAGGAAAATCGTACATCACCTGATCAATGCGGCTCACCTCCTGCGGCCACATGGGAAAACGGGGCCCGGGCACGCCTGCGCAGGAGAATATGGGTACGCCGAGCTCCACGCACTTGGCGTAGATGGGATACATCTTCGCGTCGTCGATGGCGACCTGCGGGTTGTAGCCGGCGTTGAACGCCCCAAAAGAGCGAACGCCGAATTCTTCGTACTGCCGCACCATCTCGCGGATGCCGTCCATACCCTTGTTCGGGTCCACCGCGCCCTGTCCCACGAAGCGGTCAGGGTGATCTTTCAGTGCCTTCTGCGACACGTCGCCCCCAACACCGATGAGCCCCACCTCGATACCGTGCCTGTCCATCTCGTGCAGTGTGACTGAGATAGGGTCTTTACTGCCGTAGATCTCTTTCGGTACCTGCTTGAACATGTATTCGACGGGGAAATCGAAGTCTTCCGAGCCATCCTTGAGCTGGGCGCGAATGAAGTCGTACATGGCGAAGTCGTCTGCGGGAAAGCCGATCATGCAATCGACGATGCCGATTCCCTGAGGCATGGCCATATCAGCCTCCGTGCAGCGCGTTCTGGAAGAGGTAACACATCGAGTCCCGGGGGATCTCGTCCCGGGGCAGGGGCGCGTTCACCTCGGATGGCCGCGGGCCGAACTCCGCGGCGAGCGGTTTCAAGGCGTCGAGATCGAATTGATACAGCGCGGCTGCGTTTTCGCCGAGGATCTTCCGGCGCACTGCTTCCGGCACGTCCGCAAACGTCAGGCGCAGCGACTCCAGGTTGTAGGGAAAGGTACCTTCGTAGTGCGGATAGTCGTTGCCCCACAGCACCCGGTCGGCGCCGATCTCGTCAATGCCGGCGAGGTCTGCCAGGCTGGGAAAGCTCGCCCCGTACCACACGTTCCGTGCGGCGTATTCGCTGGGCATGTCTTTCAGCACCCACTCCATGCCTTCGTAGTTCATCTCCCCGATGGCACCATGCTTGAAACCCATGTGAATGCGATCCATCTGCTTCAACAGCGCGGGTGCCCAGGCGCAGCCAGATTCGGTGAGCACGTATTTGAGCCGGGGAAACTTCTCGAAGGCGCCGCTCATGATGAGGTGGCGGAAGCCCGCCTGGCAGTAGTAGGTGACCTCAGTAATCCAGATGGCCTCGGCCACGGGACCGCTGCCGTAGTCAGGAGAACCCTGGCCGGAATGCTGATTCATGACCAGGTCGTGATCCTGGATGGCGGCAAACACCCGCTCCCACGCTGGATCGTACAGGGGCTTGAGCCACGTGCAGTCCGGCGGTATCAGCGGTAACAGCACGCCGCCGCGCAGCCCGGCTTCGGCGATGAACTCGATGTCTTTAACCGCCTCGTCGAGATCGTTCGGCAGAATGAGGCCGATGCCCGCGCGCCGGGTCGGGTCTTGCGCACAGAAGTCTTTCAGCCAGCGGTTGTGGGCGCGAATGCCGGCCAGGGCACGGTCGTAGTGTTCGGGTCGCGGCGGCTGTGCCGTGACGATGCTTTTTCGGTAGAACGGCGGCACGGTGTTGGGAAACACCACTTCGCCCACCACGCCCTGGCTGTTCTGGTCGCGGGTGCGGATCTCCAGATCCCAGTTACGCATTTTTTTCGAGCCGTAGTGCTCCTGGGAGGGATTCTTGTAGCCCCCGCGCCAGTCGTCGAACGCGTCCCGCCAGGCCGGGTCGAGATACTCGCGGTACTGCGCGTGACTGCCGCCGGCGTGGGTGTCGGCGGTGATCAGAATGTATGGTTCGTCGCTCATCAGTAGTTTCCCCAGGGCCTCCCCGTAACACGGGACAGCTTACAAAACGTGCTCAGCGAAGTAACCTCGCGCCTTGGCCAGGAGGGGAGATACGTTTGGCATCTGAAATTCGTTCCGGGTGGACACTGATCGTGGCGGCCTGCACGGGTGTGGCGCTGAGCTCCATCGTGCTGCCGTACCACTCCATTGGGGCGCTGGTTGTTCCCGTTACCAACGAATTCGGCTGGACGCGTGCGGAATTTCAGGCCGCCATCCTCTTCAGCTCGGGTCTCGGTGCTGTCACCGCGCCGGTGGTAGGGTGGCTCTGCGATCGCTTCGGTGCCCGTCGCGTGGCACTGCCGGGCCTTGCCGGCCTGTCGGTGGGCTTCGCCATGGCAGCGATGATGGACGGCGCGCTGTGGATGCTGTACGCCGCCTACGGCACGATGGCGCTGCTCGGCGCCGGTACCATTCCGGTGACTTGGACCCGCGAGATCACGCTCAATTTTCACCGTCAGCGCGGTCTTGCGCTGGGGCTGGCTCTGACCGGCACGGGCCTCTGTGGTGTGCTGGTGCCGCAGTACGCAACATGGCTGGTGGAAAACTATGGCTGGCGCGTCGCCTACGGTGGCATCGCGCTGCTGCCGCTGCTTCTTGCAGGACCGGTCGTGTTCCTCTGGTTCCGGCCGCGCCCCGAGGACGCCGCGAAGCTCTCGGGCGAGGCGCAGGCCCCGGTGACGGGGATGACGCTGCGGGAAGCGGCGCGCGGTTACCGCTTCTGGGTGCTGCTGGGTTCCATTCTTCTCGTCTACATGGCTGTGTCGGGGATTGGCCCGAATCTGTATCCCGCGGTGACCGATGCGGGCATGAGCACCAGCGATGCGGCAACCGTCGCCAGCATTTTCGGTGGCGCCATCGTCGTGGGGCGGGTTGTGGTGGGGTTTCTCGTGGATCGTTTCTGGGCGCCGGGGGTGGCGTCTGTGTCCATGTTGCTGCCGGTACTTGGCTGCGGGCTGCTCATAGAGCCATCGGGCTTCGCCAGCGCTGCACTGGCCGCGTTGCTGATCGGGCTGGCGGCCGGTGCCGAGCTCGACCTCATGTCGTTTCTGGCCGCCCGCTATTTCGGCCTGAAACACTACGCACAGATATATTCCGTGTTGTATATGGCGCTCGCCGTGTGCTCGGGCACCGCGCCGCTGATGTTCGCCGCGCTGTTCGATCGCACCGCAAGCTATGCCGTCAGCTTCACGATTGCGCTGGTGCTGTTTGCGCTGGGTGGGGCTGTGGTGCTGGCTCTGGGCCGCTATCCGCCGGAGAAAACCTGAGGCGCTTCACGCCGCTGGCGCTTCCCGCGCGGCCTCCTCGCGGGTGTAGAAGCGTCCGCCTTTCACAAAACCGGCGATGACGGTGTCGATGAGTGCCAGCACGTTGCCGTGCGCGTCGCAGCGCGTGGCCCATGCCCGGGGCAGGCAGGAGATGAGATGCATCGGCGCCGGCTTGCCGTTAGGCATGCGGGCCAGTTCTACCCGCCCGTCGGCGCTGTTCTGGAATGCAGGTACGAAGCTGTGCTGGCAGGCGACGGCGCTCTCGCCGCACGTTCCATCATAGGGGCGCGATTCTGCAGTGATCGTGTGCTGGTTGCGATGTTGGCTCATAGCTCTCTCCAACGCTGTTGTCCGGTGCTGAACACTCTGCTTTCAGAGAAGCACCAAACGTGCCAGAAGCTCTAAATCAGTCTCGTTCACGCTATGAGAGCGTACGGCGTGTGAACGTCACATGAACGTCGCAGCAGCGACCGCTGTTCTGTCAGAAAACCGTCGCCGTGTCACTGGCGGGTATTTCGGCGCGTGGAAGTTTCGGCGGATCCGCAGCAATTCCGGCGGCAGGTCAGTCAGTGGGTGCAAACACCAGAAACAGATTGCCGGGCTCGTGGAAATACAGCCCGTAGCCGGAGTTCACAATCAGATGCCCGGCTGCAACCGTGGGCCCGGCGCCGCTCATGCTGCCGCCCCGGCCGGTGATACCGTTCGTTCCGGTGTGTTCCGCTGTCGTGTCGTAAGACCACAGCACTTCCCCCGACGTCTGATCGTACGCCCGGAGATAGCCGTCCAGATGGCCTGCGAACACGACACCCGGCCCTGCCGTGAGGGGTGCCGAAACGCCTGGATCGCAGAACTCGCGTTCTTCACCACAAAGATCTTCCTGCACGTGCTGCCAGACCACCGCCTGTTCCACCATGTCGATGGCGTGCACGCCGGGACGGGCCAGCGCGGGATCGAGGAAATCACCGTTGCGCGTATCGTTCATGTCGTTGATGGGTGCATACACAATGCCGTCAGCGGCCGCCATGCCGAAGTGCACGCCCCCCTGGATGCTGCCGCGACCAACTTTCACCGACCACAGCACCTTGCCGCCATCGTCAGGGTCCAGCGCGAAGACCGTGCCGTTTTTGTGGCCGGCCGCCAGCACCTCGCTGCCGTCGGGGAGGTCGACGAGCAGAATCGACGAACCGTGATCGAAGTCGGGACCGCGCTCCGGCGGGCAGTTCGGATTGTCTGCCATCATGCAGGCCACGTTCCACGCATCACCGCTGGTGCTCTGGCGCTGCCACACGCGCTCTCCTGTTGTCATGTCCACGGCGATCACGGCGTCGGAGTTGCCGTCGGCGGGCGAGGAGTAGTTTTCGCCGCTGCCGAAATAGATGCGATTGCGCTTGGCGTCTACGGTCGGACTGCTCCACACGGGCGCACCCGAGGGTGAGAGGATGTCGGTGCCGGCGCTTGTCTGTGCCGTGACCGCTGGAGCCTGGGGAATGGTGTAGTGGCGCCAGCGCTCGCTGCCGTCAATGACGTTGACGGCCAGCACGCTGCCCCGGAACGAGCAGCAGGGGTAAGCGGGATCGGCAGCGGGGATCACCTCGAGGGAAGAAACCGGAACAAACAGAGTGTCGTCGTGCAGGGCCGGTGAGCCGGTGAGCGTAGCCGCGGGATGATCATCGGCGCGCTTCGACCAGACGAGTTCGCCGGTCCAGGCGTTTACCGCGTACAGCTTTGCCAGAATGTCGCCAAACACTGCGAGAGGGGGTGACGTGTCGGTCAACACAACGGCGGTACGTACCTCGGCCGATGCGGCGAACGTCCAGCGCACGCAACCGGTGTCGAGGTCGAAGGCGTACACGGTGCCGTCCTGCGAGCCGGTGTACACGGCTCCCCAGCCCACGGCTGGCTGTGACCGCGCCCGCAGGGCCTGGGGAAACGCGAACGACCATTTCAACGTGAGGCGACGGGCCTGGTCTGCATCAATGCCTCCCGCAGTCGCGGGGGTGAAACGGTTGGTGTCATGGCCCCACCCGACCTTCACAGGCCGTGATGCTGCGTCGAAGGTGGCCCCGTCTGCGCAGAACGGCACGGTATGCGTAGCGATCGTATCGGCGGGCGCTCGTGTCACGTATTCCACGATGTGTCGGCGTGCGGCTGCATCGAGATGAGCTGCCTGGGGCGCCATGATGCCCTCGTTCAGTGCCTTGAGCATCACCGCCGGCGTCATCATTTCCAGCCATGTGAAGTGCGGGGCCTTTGGCACGGTGCCGTCGTGGCATTGCGCGCAGTGCGTCGCGTAAAGCGCCGCGCCGGGCATTTCCTCGCGGGGGCCGAAGTCACCCCCGGTGGCCTGAAACTGATCGGTGGAGGTCAGCGTTTCGGGCGCGTCCGCTTCCTCGGGTTCGCCCTCGGTGGTGCAGGCCACGAGGGCGAGCATGGTGAGCGTCGTGACCGCGAGGCCACGCAAAGAATGGTTTCTGTGCATGGGCACGAGGCTATAGCGGCGAAGCGCCTTCGTCCACAGCGGTAAAGCGCATGGGCGCTTGCGGGAATTGAAGGTCGTGCGCAGAGGGCGTACAAGGCATGGAAGGACGTCGCAGCGCACCGGGGAGCACTTGAACCGTCGATGATCGATCACATCACGATTGCAACGACAGATGTCGAGCGGAGTAAAACGTTCTATCGCAACGCGTTCGAACCGCTTGGCTACGAGGTGTCTTTCGGGGAAGCCGGGGTCTTCTGGGCGTTCCGGCTGGATGCTCAGTGCCTGTTCGAGATCCGCCAGGCGCAGGCGGGCGAGATGCCCGTCACGAGCTGCCATGTCGCGTTTCGCGTCGCCAGCCAGGACGCGGTCGCCGCCTTCCACGGGGCAGCCCTGGCAGCAGGTGGCAGGGACAACGGAGCGCCAGGTTACCGACCGCAGTACAGCGCAAGCTACTACGCCTGTTTCGTGCTCGATCCCGATGGCCACAACCTGGAGGCGATGCTGGAGGATTCCTAGCAGAGGCATTGGCGTGGCGTCCGCAGCTATGTGCCTCCGGATGCCAACTTGCTGATGGACCAAGCATCCTTCAGGAATTGATCAGAGTCTCGGTACAGAGTTTCCCATACACTGACCTCTTCCCATGTGTGGACCCACTGAGTGACACGAGAGAGCATTTTCATAAGCTACAGTCGACGGGATAGCCATCTCGTTCGCCCCGTCGCCAATCTGCTTCGAGCCACTAGTGACTGGGTGTTCGTGGATCAGGATTCAATCCGCCCGGGCAGCGATTGGCGCGAGCAGATTGAGAAGGCGATCCGTTCCGCGAATCTGCTCGTCGTATTCTGGTGCCATCACTCGGCCGAGTCTGAGGAAGTGTCACGGGAAGTCGAAATAGGACTTAGCAACGGGAAACGCTTGGTGCCTGTGCTGCTGGATGCGACGCCTTTGCCGGAGCACCTGGGCGCGTACCAGGCCGTTGATTTGAGCCGGCTTCTCCGATGGCGGCACCTGGCGAGCGTAAGAAGCCTCGTCGCGTCCGTTGCTACCGTCGCTGCGATTGGATTCGTCGCGGCGGCTACCTTGTTAGCACCCGAACCGATTGTGCTTAGAGGCGGTGACACGATCGAGATGCCGATGGAGTTCTGGCCTCAGGGAGCTGTGATTGCGGCCAGCGGACTTCTGACCATACTTTCGGCCTGTACGCTGTTGATTCAGCGGCTCACCAATGGAACGGCGAGCGGCCGCCTCTCCCGTGAGATCGCTGGGTTGATTGACGGCTAGCTAGTGCCAGTCGCCGAGCAGCACAAAAGGCGTCCAGAAGAACGGGTGGGTGTAGTTTCCCACCTCCCGGCTGATATATGCGCGCGAAGTCTCTGCCGGCGCGAGCGACCTGCGTTGCGCGCGTGGGAATGCTGCTTGCCCGGCTGGTTCTGGTCGAATATTCGAACCCTCAGTTTGATGCGGCGCTTACTTGCTCTTGGCTTCCTCCAGAGCGGTCCAGCGTTCGTAGGCCTGGTCGAGTTCCTCGCTCACGGCGGCCAGCGTGCTGAGCGTTTCCGCAACCAGCGTCTGCTCGAGTTTATAGAAATCTTTCCCGGACGCGGTGGCGTTGAGCGCGGCCTGGCGCGCCTCGAGGTCTTCGATCAGCGCCGGAAGCTTCGCCAGCTCGCGCTCTTCGGCGAAGCTGAGCCGGCCAGGACGAGCCCGGGTTTCGGAGGATTTAGTTGGTTTCGGCGCGGATTTCGCGATGGTCGGCGATGCGGACGGTGCGTCGATCTGTTTCCGCCAGTCCGAGTACCCGCCAACGTATTCGGCAACGCGGCCGGCACCTTCGAGCACGAGCGTGCTGGTTACGGTTCGGTCCAGAAAAGCGCGGTCGTGGCTCACGATCAGCAGCGTACCCTGGAAACTGCTCAGTAACTCCTCGAGCAGTTCCAGAGTTTCCACGTCCAGGTCATTCGTGGGCTCGTCCAGCACCAGCAGGTTGGCGGGCTTTGCGAACAGCTTCGCCAGCAGCAACCGGTTGCGCTCGCCCCCGGACAGGGTTTTCACAGGCGAGTTCACGCGCTCGGGGGAAAACAGAAAGTCTCTCAGGTAGCCGACGACGTGCTGTGTCCTGCTGCCAAGCTGCAGTTGGTCCGCGCCGTCGGCCACGTTGTCACGTACGGAGCGCTCCGGGTCGAGCTGCATGCGCTCCTGGTCGAAGTACGCCACCTCCAGTCGCGTGCCCCGGCGCACGTGCCCCCGGGCTGGCGTCAACTCTCCCAGCAGGAGCTTCAGCAGAGTGCTTTTGCCGCTGCCGTTGGGGCCGATCACGCCCACGCGATCGCCGCGCAGGATGGTTGCAGACAGATCCTCGATGATGGCTTCGCCTTCATAGGCAAAAAAGGCGTTTTCCGCTTCGAACACGATCCTGCCGGAGCGCTCCTCCGAGCGCACTTCGAGCCTGGCCTGGCCCGTGCGCGCAACCCGTGCGGCCCGTTCCCGCCGCATCGCCTCCAGCGCCCTCACGCGACCTTCGTTGCGTGTACGCCGCGCCTTGATGCCCTGACGGATCCAGACTTCCTCCTCAGCGAGCTTGCGATCGAACTTGCGATTGCTTGTCGCCTCCGTCTCCAGCTCGTCGGCTTTGCGTGCCTGGTACGCCGCATAGGTGCCTGGATAAGATGTGAGCGCGCCCCGGTCGAGCTCTATGATCCGTGTCGCCAGCCCATCGATGAACGCCCGGTCGTGAGTGACGAACAGCACTGCGCCTGTAAACGCCTCCAGGGCTGCTTCCAGCGCGGTTATCGACTGGATGTCGAGGTGATTGGTCGGCTCGTCCAGCAGCAGCAGGTCGGGTTCGCTGACCAGAGCCTGCCCCAGCATGGCCCGGCGCCGGATGCCACCGCTGCACTCGGCCATTCTGGCCTCCGGCGCCAGTTGCAACCGGCTCAGGGTCGCATCCACACGGGTGGATGAATCCCACGCGCCGATGCGATCGATTTCTGCCTGGGCATCCGCCAGCTTGTCCAGCGCGTTCCCGTCGCCCGCGGCAACGTCCTGGCTCAGCTTGTGATAGCGGGACAGAAGGCTCGCGAGATCACCCAGGCCCCGGGCGACCGTGTCGTATAACGTTGCATCCGCGGCGCCCGGCACTTCCTGGGCAAGCTTGGCGAGCGTTACGCTGTCGTCCACCCACAGCTCTCCGGAATCCAGAGCCTGTTCCGCGTTCAGAACTTTCAGCAGCGATGACTTGCCGGTGCCGTTGCGTCCGACCAGGCACACCCGTTCGCGCGCTTCGATGATGAGGCCTACATCGTCCAGCAGGGCGACGTGTCCGAAGGCTAGACAGGCGTTGCGGAGTTGCAGCAGCGGCATGGTCAGAGCAGCATCGATGCGGTGATGGGGTGAAAGCTCGAAGCAGCGCGTTTCAGCGATTCGGCCGTCAACGCCGCAACCCCGTAGACGTCGAAGGGAATGCCGTGCTTTTCGCGAATGGTCTCGGCCAGCAGATCGAAATCCCCATCGCCTGAGAGCAGCACCACCCGGTCAACGTGCTCGGCGTTGTTGAGCACATCTATGGCAATGCCCACATCCCAGTCACCTTTGGCTGAGCCGTCGGCGCGCTGGATGAACGGTTTGAGCCGCACGGTAAAGCCGAGATGGCGCAGAGCGTCCTGGAAGCGTCGCTGGGCGTCGTCGCCCCGATCGGTGGCATACGCGATGGCTGGGGAAAGCTCCCCCGCCGCGGCCAGGCGGCGCCAGAGCGACCGGTAGTCGAACGGCCGGCCGAACGCGTCCCGGGTCGTGTAGTAGACGTTCTGCACATCCACGTATAAGCCGATCTTTTCCAATGCCTGCGCTCGCGCGAGATGCGGGCGCGCATGCTAACGCAGCGGCGCCACAGAGGCGAAGACCTACCAGGCGGCGCCGGGTAGGGCCATGAAGCGCGCGATCCAGCGATGGTAGTTCTGCACGGCTGGCTCGTTGCGCCCGAAAACAAAACTCTCCCCGTTGAGGTGGTCGATCCCGCGCTGGATACCGAAACCGATGGCGTAGTCTTCGGCTTCCACGGCCACACCCACGAGGTCACAGAACGCCTCGGAGGCGGCGCGTTCTTCCTCGGTCTGCGGCGCGTTGGCCACCAGGATAGTCTGCGTGGTCACGGTCTCGTCCGGCGTCTTCCCGGGAAAGATCTGACTCACCAGGCAGTGGTCGCCGAGAATTCCCGATACGGACAGATTGGGAAACCCGCTGTGGATCAAGCGGATGTGTTCACCCGGGGACCACGCGTCGGCGGGCGTAGCTGCGAGCTCGCCAAGGGACTTGCGGCCGAACGTGAGCCGCTGGTGCGGGCCGAACGTGTCCAGCACCAGCAGGTTCCCCACGGTGTGTTTACCGACCGTTTCCGGATGAACCAGGTTGTGATGGTACGACTCGAGGTAGCCGTCCATCGTCACCTTCCATCCGGGCCCGGCGATGTCGCGCTGGCGGTACAGATGCCACTGGTTGAGCTCCAGGGAATTGAGCTCGCCCGCGAAATCGCCCAGCCAGGCATCGGCATCGAACGGCTCGCCGCTGAGGCTCACCCAAACGAGGCCACAGCGCTCTGCGCAGGGCAGCGCAAGCAATCCCCTCGCTTCGGTATCGATGGGGCCGAACGTCTCGGCACCGTACTGGCCGGTCAACTGCCCGTGATGGTCGTACACCCAGGCATGGTAGGGGCAGGCGAACACCCGCCGGTTGCCGTGGCCTTCAGCGCAGAGCTGCGCCCCGCGATGGCGGCAGACGTTCAGAAAAGCGCGCACCTCGCCGTCGTCGCCACGGACGATCAGCACCGGCGTGTCGAGCACGTGCATGGCTTTGTAGTCGCCCCTCCGGGGCAGCTCTACGCTCAGGGCGAGGGCAAGGGGCAGTTGTTTGAAAATGCGTGTGCGCTCGGAGTCATAGCGGGCGGCATCCGTATAGGCTGTTACGGGCATTTCCATGGGTGCCGCAGCCTGATCGGTCGTGCCGGCCTCGAAATGTACCAGCGCGCGTCGGGCGAGGCCCATGAGCGTTGCGTGGTCTTCCATCAGATCTGCAGCGGACCATGTTGATGGATGAACGCCTGCCACGGCGCAAGGGTTTCGGGCAGATCGGCGGGCAGCACATCGCCGCCCATGTGTACCCGCCGCTCGGCATTCAGGCCGTTGGAAAACTCGGCCGCCGGCACGTAGTAGAGGAATTTGATGATACGTCTGGCAAACAGCCACTGGCCGTTTTCCCGACGATAGGTGTCTTCGTAGCGCATTGCCGCAATGCTCACGACGCCGTTGGGACAGGTCTCGGCATGGCTCAACACCAGGCCGGTGGCGCGATCCGCATCGTCCGGGTCGATGGTGATGCTCACGTCGTGAGTCCAGTGATAGGAGGGACCGCGGATCTTGAAGGTCTCGATGAACATGGCTTCTATGGCATCGCGGCCGTTTGCCACCATGGCGCCGTTGGGTGCGTCGAACGCCGCGTCTTCGGTAAACAGGCTCATCAGTCGCGGCATGTCGTGCTCGTCGCAGGCAATGGCGTAGACGCTTGCCAGAGCCCGCAGGGCTTCTCTCGATTCCAGGCGGTCGAGGCGGTCGACGATCTCAGCTAGGTCGGTCATGGCTAGTCCTCCGGTGCGATAGTGATGGTGAGACCGTCATGCGACGCCTGCAGCGTAATCTGGCAGCTCAGCCGGGATCGGTCCGGGTCGAACGCTGCGGTGCTGCCCACCAGCTCCTGTTCCAGCTCGTCGCAGGGACCGACGCGAGACAGATCCACGTACACGTGGCAGGTGGCGCAGGCGCAGGCGCCGCCGCACACGGCCTCTACACCCAGCCCCTCGTCACGCAGCAGCTCCATGAGCACAGTGCCGGGCTCGGTACGCAAAGTGGTCGTGACGCCGAAGCGGTCTATCGTGTGTACGATCATACGGCCGACCTGGTTGCCCGCAGCAGGCGCCGGGCGTTGTCTGCAAACGGCGCAGCCTCCTCGCGTACATTGTACGGCTGCTGATCCCAGCCCGCGAAATTGGTGCCGAACACGAGATGATCGTTGTTGACGTGCTGCTGCAGCAGCGCCAGTGCTTCCAGCGAGTGCAGGTGCGTGTCGAACCACAGACGCTGTAACAGGTTTTCGAACGCGCCGTCCTGGCGCAGGGCCTCGCTGGCCCAGGGTCGCTTGCGTGCTGCCAGCGCCAGACGGCCGAAGGCGTAACCCGTTGCTCCGCCGCCGTGGCTCAGGCAGATGTCCAGCTGCGGGTGCCGTTCCAGCACGCCGCCGTAGATCAGCGTGGCAACGGCGATGGTCTCGGACGCGGCAAAGCCGACGATGATGTCCAGATCGAACTGTTTGAGCAGCGGGTCTCCTGCAGGGCCGTCAATGCCCGCGGGCGCCGGGTGGATGAACAGCGGCACGTCCAGCTCGGTCAGCGCGGCATAAAACCGGTCCAGGGCCGGGTCGTTCAGCGCGGTACCGAAGTCGGTGCCGATGTAGGGTCCCAGAAAGCCGAGCTCGGTCACGGCGCGGCGGGTTTCGTCGATGGCGCGGTCGATGTCCTGCATGGGCACGGCGGCGAACGCGGCCAGGCGCTCCGGATGGGCTGTCACGATCTGAGCCAGCGCGTCGTTGTGGATGCGGCAGAACTCGTGCGCGGCCCGGGCCTCGATGAAATGCAGGTACGTCAGCGGATTGGGGGACAGAGCCTGAAAATCGATGCCGGCTTCGTCCATGGCCGCGAGGCGGCGCTGGGGCTCCATGAACGGGCTGCCGCGGTAGCGCACACCGTGCAGGCGGTACTCCCCGACTCTGAACATTGGAGGCTCTGCCTGCGTCAGCTCCGGGCCGATGGCGTCACCGGCGGCGCCCATGGTCTCGTCCAGCACGGCGTGGGCGTGTACGTCGATGGTCTCTGCGTTGTGTATGCTCATGGTCAGCCCTGTGTGATGCCCAGTGCGAGGCCGCCATCCACCTCCAGCACGGTGCCGGTGGTCCACTCGGCGGCGAGAAAGTAAGCAATGGCTTCGGCCACCTCATGGGTTTCGCCGATACGTCCCAGCGCATGCAGTCCTTTCATGCCCTGCAGACGCGCATAAGCCTCGTCGTCCGTGAACAGTCCGGCGCGCTGGTTGATCTCCGTGAAGACGGCCCCGGGGGCGACGCAGTTGACGCGTATGCCGCGCGGGCCGAGCTCGGCGGCAAGGGACTTCGTCAGCGCTTCCAGGGCGCCCTTGGTGGCGGCGTAGGGAGACACGCCGGGGAAAGCGCGACGGTTGTGGATGGAACCCAGAAACACGACGGCACCCCGGGTTGCCGCCAGATGCGGCTCGGCGAGGCCCGTCAGCAGCATGGCGCCGATGACGTTCGTGTTGAATACGTCCAGCAGCGCCTGCTCGTCCAGCTCGTTCAGAGGCCCCCGGTACATGTTGCCGGCGTTGTTGATGAGCCCGTGCAGGCCATTGCCGTGGGCCACCGCACCGGCAATCAGACGGCGCCGATCGGCAGCCACCGTCACATCACCCTGCAGCGCGAGGCATGGCGCTCCCAGCTGCGCCGCTACCTCCGCCACCTTGTCCAGACGCCGTCCGCAGATCGTGACCCGGCAGCCGCGCTCGACGAGGTACGCGGCAGTGCCCGCACCGATGCCGGATCCCCCGCCCGTGATCAGCACTGACATGTCTTGGAGCGATTTCACGGCGTCAATCTCTCGGCAGCTGCGCAAGCACGCTGTTGATGACGCCGCCGTCGACCGTGAGCGTGTGGCCGTTGACGTAGGCGGCACCGTCGGAGGCGAGGAACAGCGTCGCCGCGGCGATGTCCTGCGCGGTGGCCAGGCGACCGAGGGGTACTGCCTGGCTGCGCCGCGCGCGAACCACCGGATCGGCGTAGAACGGGGTCGACATGCCCGCATCGACAAAGCCGGGCGCTATGGCGTTCACGCGAATACCGTAAGGTCCCCACTCCACGGCCATGTGTTCGGTCAGCGCCATCACGCCGGCTTTGGCAGCGGCATAAGCGCCGGAATTGGGGCTCGGATGGATACCGTTGATTGACGCCATGTTGACGATCGTGCCGCCGCCGCTGTCGCGCATCAGGCGGGCCGCAGCCTGAGCCACCACAAAGACGGCGTTGAGGTTTACGTCGATGACCAGCCGGAAGTCTTCCGGAGGATGGTCGATGAGGGGGCCCGTACGCAACACCCCGGCGTTGTTCACCAGCACGTCCACAGAGCCGAGCTCGCTGAGGGCCGCGGCCACAGCCTCAGCGTCGCGTACATCGGCGCTCAGCGCGACACCGTTTTCCAGGCTCTCGGCCGTGGCCCTGGCAGCGTCAGCGTCGAGATCCAGCGCACCGACGCGGTAGCCCGCGGCGCTTGCGGCCTCGGCCACGGCACGACCGATGCCGCCGCCGGCGCCGGTGACCAGCAGCGTTTTCATGGGCGTGCTCCGAACGCGATGGGGTAGGTCGCGAAGTGCTCGCGGGTTGTATTCGCATCTTTCTGCGGCGGGTGACCGGCAATGGGGGCTGCACCGTGCTTGAGCAGGGTATGCACCAGCATCGGCACGATCCCCATCTGCAGCTCGGCGGGTTCTGCACTGGTTTTCGGCGCCACTCCGCCGTCCAGGTCGCGGCCGAGGCAGGCATGTGTGCCGTAACCGAAGGTCAGGCCGAACGGCCAGGTCCCCTGAGGGATCTCACGCCCGGGGTCGAAGCGGTCGGCGTCGGCACCGAACACGGCCGGGTCGCGGTTTGCCCTGGCCAGGTCCACCACAACCAGATCGCCGGCGGCGATGCTGTGACGGTCGATCGTTGCATCTTCCGTCGCGCGGCGTTGCGCCACCGGAGAGGCTGGATGCAGCCGCAGCGATTCGTGCACGGCGCGCTGCAGCAGCACACGGTCACTGGTGAGCTGCTCGCGCCGGCTGATATCGTCGCTGCACCAGCGACAGAGCTCGTCAAAGGCATGTACCGTGGCGTTTGCCGTGCTGTGCGCACCCGCCTGCAGGTAGAACGCAATTTCCCGGCGCAGCACGTCGGGGTCGAGCGGCACGCGGTCGGCTTTGGCCAGCAGCGTGGCCAGAATGTCGTTCGGCAGGTCGGCACCGGCTGCCAGCAGCGCGCGGCGCCGGGCGATGGACCGTTGCAGGAAGCGGTTGTCCAGCACCGCCATGGCGTCCTCCACGCGGCGTCGCACCGCAGCGCGATCCTGGGTGGAATGGGCGAGGGTGGCGCCCGCGCTGAAGGTTTTTACCAGTCCCAGCAACGTGGCAGTTTCCTCTGGCGTGTCGTCCCGATCCAGGCCCGCAAAGTCTGCCGTGAGATTCATCACGACCCGGTAGCAGAGATCCACCAGATCCGCTTCGCCGGTGTTGAGATGGGGTTCGAGCACCGGTTGCAGGGTGGCGGGAAACACCTCGCGTTCATAGTGACGGAAAAAGCCGCGGCCGAACACGCTGAACTCTGCGATGCGGCGCCGCTGGTGGGCTTCGCCATGCAGGGTGAGCAGCACGTCCGCCATGACCACGCTGCCCTCATCGTACAGCGCCTGATGCATGTGCGGGTTTTTCAACACGGCCATGGCGCCGGCGTAGTCGTCTACGGCATGGACTGTCACCGGAAACGCACCGGGTAACGCAGCCACGTTTCGCGGGCAATGGCCTGGTCGATCTCCGGTGGTTCGGCCGGGTCACGCTCGATACCGGCTGCCAGGAGGGCGTGGCTGATCCACGCCACGGTGCCGTACTGGTGCGTGTCGGAGTCCACCGTTCGAGCCGCCGGGGCCAGGACACCGGCGGCGAGATTCTTGCCCAGGCAGGCGTGCATACCGATGCCGAAGGTAATGCCCGTGGCCGGTACTCCCGCTTCAACGCTGCGGTGAGGCTGAAATTCCGCGGGCGCCTCGCCGAACACCGCGGGGTCGCGATTTGCCTCGCGCAGGTTGATGACGACGATGTCGTTTTCTTCAGCCTGCTGACCGTCAGGCAGGGTCATCGTCGACAAGGCGCGCCGTTTGGACACGGGGCTCAATGGGTGCAGACGGAAACTTTCGTGCACGAAACGCTGTACCAGGGCGGCATTGTCCACCAGCTCGCTGCGGGCATCAGGATGGGCTTCGCACCAGTTGAGCAGGTGGTGCACGGCGTGGCTCAGCGAGTGCACGGACGTATGTGCGCTCGCCAGAAAATAGAACGCCGTTTCGCGCAAGACCATGTCGCGCACCAGCGTGAGGTTGTCCTCGTCGCGCAGCAGCACCGTGAGCACGTCCATGGGCAGCGCGTCGGCGTCGAGCGTGCCCGCATCGACCTGTTCGATCAGCGCCTGGCGACGAGCCGCCGAAGGCGTGAAAAAGCGCCGGTCGAACTCGGCCATGGTGGCTTTCACTTCTTCGATGGCGGTCGCCAGATCCCGGTCTTTTGCCTGGCCGAGGGTGGCGGCGACGCCGAACATGCGCAGCATGGCAACCATGGTGTCCAGCTCTTCGCGCGTTCGGTCCTGGCGGTCGAGGCCTGCAAAGTTCAACGCCAGATACACCATGAAGTGGTAGCCGAGATCCACCAGGTCGACACCATCCGCCGGCGTTCGCTGCATGACCTCCGCGAAGATCTGCGGAATCACCTGGTGCTCGAAGTGGCGGAAGAAATCGCGGCGGAAGACTTTCATCTCGGCCAGGCGACGCTGACGATGCTCTTCACCGTGCAGCGTCACCAGCACCCGGTCCATGAGCACGGCACCGTCGTCGTAGAGCGCCTGTTTCAGGTCAGGCAGTTTCAAGGCGGCTTCGCAATCGCGATAGCCCGTAAGCTCCAGAGTGTTCATTGCACGTCGCTCCAATGCAGGATGCCGCTGCCGTAGTGCGATACCCGCCAGCCGGGAGGATCGCGTCGCGGCGGCAGCGGTGTGAGATCGACCAGCTCACCATCGAGAAGCACGTGGCGGAATTTGTCAGGGTGGCCCAGCAGCGTGACGTCGCTGGCAACGTCTCCGTCCACGACAATTACGTCGGCAAGGCGTCCCGGTTCAATGGCGCCTGTGTCGCCGTGCAGACCGAGGGCCCGGGCGGCTTCCGAGGTGCCGGCGCGAATGGCTTCCAGCGGTGTGAAGCCGAGGTCCCGGACAAACACCTCCAGTTCCCGATAGTGCCATTCGCCGTAGGGGGTGAGAGAAAAGCCGCTCTCCGTGCCGCAGAGCAGAGGTACGCCCGCAGCGTGGGCGCGGCTCAGCATGGCGGCACTGTCTGCAATCTCTCGTTTGAACAGGTCCATCAGCTCGGGCGACGCGTTGATCAGAGCCCCGTGGTCCGCCAGGTTTGCCTGAAAGGTGAAGGTGGGCACAATGGGCACGCCGTGCTGCACCACTGCGTCGAGGGCTTCGTCGTCCATGTAAGTTGCGTGCAGAATCATGTCGAAACCGGCGCGCGCGGCGTCACGGATCGATGGTGCCCCCCGGCAGTGCCCGACAACCGGGACCCCGAGTTCGTGGGCCGTGTCGCAAACCAGGCGCAGCTCGTCGTAGCTCCACACCTGTTGCTCGCCGGCCACGCGCTGCCGGGGGGTGATGCCGGTGACGTGCACTTTGATCCAGTCCACGCCGATCTTGATCTGCCTGCGTACCTCCTGAACGATTTCGTCGCGGTTGTTCACCACCTTGCCGTAGCCGATGCGTCCCTGATCGGGAATGAGGCGCCCGGCTGTGCCGCCGGCGGCTGTGAGCAGCGCATTGCCACCCGTTGCCATGCGGGGCCCCGCAACAATGCCGGCTTCGATGGCGTCCCGCAGATCCACACCGGTCTCGAACAGGCTGTCGGCGTCGAGAAAACCGGTTACGCCGGCGCGCAGCAGCTTTTTCACGTTCGCTGCGGCAACGATGGCAGCCAGGCCCTCGCGGCCACGGTGATAAAACAACTCGTCGTTGGAGCTGGGTTCGTCGAAGCTGATGTGGCAGTGGGCGTCGATGAGACCGGGCATGACCGTACAGCCGGTCACATCCAGCACCGTGGCATCGGCTGGTGCGTTGAGACCTTCCCCAACGGCGCTGACGCGTTGCTGCTCGAGCAGCACGTCGCTGTCTGTCGGCGCGTTACCAAGGCCGTCCACGACCCGTCCGCCTTTGAGCAGAATCGGCTTGGCGCCCAATGGCATGCTCCTCTTCCCCTGCGAGTGACGATTTACTATATTCGGAAATATATCGATTTCAATATAAATTCCAGTGACACACGTTTCCCCATCCATGAAGGCAGATTCTCTGCTGCCGCCCATCGCGCAGCGCCCTACGTTCCTGGTGCATCGCCTCAACGCAGAGCTGGCGCGCATCTGCAATCCGTTGTTCCGGCGCCTCGACGTGGATCTCATCACCTCACGCATCCTGGCAGTGCTGTTCGAGCGCGAGCGGGTCAACGTGGGTGATCTCGTTGCGCTCATGTCGTTACCGCAGTCGACCGTATCGCATCAGATCCGGCGCCTCAGCGAGCGCGGGCTGGTCGAACGGCGGCCGGATGCGGCTGACAATCGCGCCTACGTGCTGACGCTCACGCGCAGCGGCCGGACGACGGCGCGCAAGTGCCAGGCCATCAGCGAGGCCGTGTACGCTGAAGTCTTCGCGGACTATGACGAAGCTTCTCTGGGGGTGTTGACCAGCGCGCTGACGCGCATGCACGAAAGCCTGCAGGCCATGCAGCCGCTGCACGCCCGGGCTTCTGACGGGGAACCATCATGACGCAACTGCCCAAAGCCTTCGGCACATCGGTGCGCCGCAAAGAAGACCGGCGCTTCACCACCGGCCGGGGTCGCTATACAGACGACGTCGCACTTCCCCGGCAGACGTACGCGGCCTTCGTCCGCTCACCCTTTGCGCATGCCAGAATCGCCGCCGTGGACACCAGCGAGGCCGAGGCGCTGCCAGGGGTGGTAGGGGTTTTTACCGGCGCACAGTTCAAAGACAGCGGTCTGGGACCGCTGCAGTGCGGCTGGATGATTCACTCCCGGGACGGCACGCCCATGCGCGTGGGAGAGCATCCGGCACTGGCGCACGAAACCGTCCGCTACGTGGGGGATCCCGTGGCGGTGGTTGTCGGCGAGACGCGCACGGCGGCGCGCCTGGCCGCCGAAAGTGTGGCTGTGGACTACGATGAGCTGGACGTGGTGGTGGATGTTGCCGCAGCGGGTTCGCCGGACGCGCCAAGGGTACACGCCGATATCGCCCGCAACGAAGTCTTCGACTGGGAGCTGGGTGACGCGCAGGCGGTGGAAACGGCTTTCGCCGCCGCCACCCATGTGACGGAGCTGAGCCTCGTAAACAACCGCCTCGTGCCGAATGCCATGGAACCCCGGGCGGTGAACGCGGTGCATGATGCTGCGCGGGACCACTACACCCTGTACGTGGCCAGCCAGAATCCTCACGGCCTGCGCATGACCCTCGCTGCGGTGATCGGCTTCGGACCGGAGCACAAACTGCGCGTGATCTCCGAAGACGTTGGCGGTGGCTTTGGCTCGAAGGCGTTCAACTACGGGGAAGAGGTGGCCTGCCTCTGGGCCAGTCGCCTCGTGGGGCGCCCCGTGAAGTGGGCCGCGGAGCGGGGCGAGGCGTTTCTCACCGACGCACACGGCCGCGATCATGTCACGCGGGCTGCGCTTGCGCTGGACGCGTCGCATCGCATCGTGGCCATGAAGGTACACACCGAAGCGAATATGGGCGCCTACCTCTCCACCTTCGGCAGTCTCATCCCCACGTATGTGTACGCACCTTTGTTGTCCGGGCAGTACGATGTGCCCGCAATCTACGCCAACGTGGTGGCGCGCTACACCCATACGGTGCCTGTGGACGCCTACCGCGGTGCCGGTCGACCCGAAGCGGGCTACGTGATCGAACGGCTGGTGGACGCAGCGGCGCGGGAGGTGGGCATGGATGCCGCCGAGTTCCGGCGGTTGAACTTCATTCGCCGGTTCCCGCACGAAACGCCGGTGGGCATGACCTACGACACCGGAGATTTTCAGGCGCACCTCGACGCGGCATTGAAGCTGATCGACGCCGATGGGTTCCCGGCGCGGCGCGCCGCCGCGGCGGCAGAAGGCAAACGCCGGGGCCTCGGCATCGGTTGCTATATCGAAGCGGCAGGCATCGGCCCCAGCGCCCGCCTCGGACAACTGGGTTCCGGCGCCGGTTTGTGGGAGTCGGCGGAGGTGCGTGTGAATCCCACGGGCAGCGTGGAGGTGCTCACGGGCTGCCACAGCCACGGGCAGAGTCACGAGACCACCTACGCTCAGCTCGTAGCGGACCGTTTCGGCATCGGTGTGGACGAGGTGGAAGTGATTCACGGCGACACCGACAAGGTGCAGTTCGGCATGGGCACGTTCGGATCGCGTTCCGGCCCGGTGGGTCTGTCGGCCATCTCGCTGGCGTGTGACAAGGTGGTGGACAAAGCGCGGGCTATTGCCGCGCATCTGCTGTCGGTCGACGAGGCCAGCATCGTCTTCGAAGACGGTGAATTCTCCAGCCCGGGTACCAACGAGCGGCTGGCGTTTGCGGAAGTGGCGCTGAACGCCTATACGGCCCATCACTTCCCCACCAGCGAGCTCGAGCCCGGTTTGAAAGCCGGCTGCTTCTTTGACCCGCCCGATTTCAACTTTCCGGCCGGAACGCACGTCTGCGAGGTGGAGGTGGATCCGGAGACCGGCGTGGTCGACGTGGTCGACTTCGTGGCGGTGGACGACTTCGGGGTGATCGGTAATCCCATGGTGGTGGAGGGCCAGGTGCACGGCGGGGTGGTGCAGGGCATTGGTCAGGCGCTGCTGGAGAACACCGTGCACGACGAATACGGGCAGCTTCTCACGGGCTCGTATATGGACTACACGATGCCGCGGGCGGATGATGTGCCCGACATCCGCGTTGGCTTCACCGAAACGCGCTCCACGACCAATCCGCTGGGCATGAAAGGGTGCGGCGAGGCCGGCGCGATCGGCGCACCGCCGGCGCTCGTGCATGCCGTGGGTGATGCCCTGGGAGTGCACGATCTGCAGATGCCGTTGACGTCGGAACGTGTCTGGCGGGCCCTGCGGGCGGATTAGGGCGTTCTGGGACAAACTGAGGGGGCTATACGATGGCTGAGATGCCGCTACGCGATCTGGATCCGCGCGTATTCGATTCGGATGAGTTTCAACGCGACCCGTTTCCGGTGTATCAGAAGCTCAGGGATCATCATCCGATCTACCACGACCGTTTTCACAACCGCTGGGTGATTTCCCGCTACTGGGACGTCGATGCGGTGTTTCAGGACAACGAATCGTACGACCGGGCCATGTACAAGCCGGACGGCCCCTACGACTTCGGCTCGAAGCACGTCTTCGGCCCCAACATCCTCGAGTACGGCAACAGCGACGAGCACCGCCGGTTGCGCAACATCGTGGCCGGGCAGTTCGTAGGCCAGAAGCTCAACGATTTTCTGCCGATGATCGACCAGATTTCGCAGGAGGTGATCGACCGTTTCATCGACCAGGGTGAGGTGGAGATCGTGTCGCAGTTCTCCAGCCAGGTGCCCATACGGGTGATCTCCAACATGCTGGGTCTGCCGCGGGAGGACGAGGACACGTTCGTCACCTGGTATCAGCTGCTCATCGCCGGCCTCGGCTTCGGTGGCGAGCACCTCATGCGCGGCCTGCAGGCGCGGAACGAGATGTGGGACTACATCGACCCGTTGATCAAGGAACGCACGGTCAGTCCCGGCGAAGATCTGCTGTCGCGCATCTGCACGGCTGAGCTGGGCGGCAGCCGCATGAGCCCGGAAGAAATCAAGGGCTTCGTGGCCCTTCTGCTGGCCGCAGGCGGGGACACCACCGACAAGGCGATTGCCAACATGTGGTACCACCTCATGTACACGCGCCCCGATCAGTTCCAGGACGTGCTGGACGCCCCGCAGCTGTGGGAAAACGTGTTCACGGAGATGATGCGCTACGACCCGGTCGTGCACATGCAGTTCCGATACACCACGCGGGAGGTGGAGATTCACGATCAGGTCATTCCCGAGCGTGCCGGCATCATGCTCTATCTCGGTGCCGGCAACCGCGACGAGCGCGCGTTCAAGAACCCCGATACCTTCGATATCCATCGGGAGGACCTGCACATGGGCCGGGAGAACCGCTCCGGTCGCTACAAGGACGGCAAGAACGGCCACCTCGGCTTCGGCATCGGGCAGCATTTCTGCATGGGCTACGCCATGGCGCGACAGGAGTCGGCGATCGCCTGTCAGATGCTCAGTCGCCGCGTCAAGAACCTTCGTCCCAAGTTCGTGGAGCACGACGGCATCACGGCACCGTCTATCGACTCCGGCGGTTTCCGTGCGCCCAAAGAGCTGTGGCTGGAGTTCGACCGGTGAAAGTCATCATTGATCTGGAGAAGTGCTACAAAGCCGGCGAGTGTTACTACAACCACCCGGAGCTCTTTCGCATGGGTGAAGAGGGTTTCCCGGTGGTGCTGGTCGACGAGATTGCCG
>CAZYYJ010000023.1:0-62450 GCA_964651595.1 uncultured Pseudomonadales bacterium
GCGACAGCGAGCTGCTCAGCGACGCCGTGTTTGCTCAAGCTTCCGACGCCATGCCGTACGGCCATACGTCCACCGCGCAGGTGCTGCGGGCCAACGAACGCGCGGAAGCCATGTTCGAGACAACCGACTGGCAGGAAATTGCCACACTCCTGCGCAACGGTTTGTTTTACGCCGAACCGGAGCTGCGCGAACCGGCCAGGCTGCGCGACGCCTTGAACAACGGCTGGACCTCGGAGATTGCTCTGCGTACCGCTGGCGGACGCAGATTCTGGGGCGGCCTGGCCATGATGCGATTGAAGACCCACACCGACATGATGGTGGTCCGCGTCGCCGATACGACCGATGCCAAGGCCCGCGAGGAGCAGCTGCGCGACGCTCAAGCGGCCACCGAGAAAGCCATGCGCGCCCGCACGTTGTTCCTGGCGAACATGAGCCATGAGATCCGCACACCCATGAACGGGGTCATCGGCATGACCTCCCTGCTGGCCAACACGGCGCTCGACAACGAGCAGTCGAGCTACGTGAACACCATCCGCGCCAGCGGCGAGTCGCTGCTGGTGATCATTAACGAGATTCTCGATTTCTCCAAAATCGAGGCCAACGAAATTGTGCTGGAGGTGCATCCTTTCGACCTGGAACGGTGCGTGGCCGACGCCGTGGATATCATCGCTCCGCTGGCTGCGGAGAAACACCTGGAGTTGTCGCTGCAGCTCGACCCCAAGCACGTCGGTATCGTCTCCAGCGATAGCGCCCGCCTGCGCCAGGTGCTGGTGAATCTGTTGTCCAACGCCGTGAAGTTCACCGAGACGGGACAGGTTTCACTGGCGGTAGACGTGCAGCGCCCCGACGAGCGCGGACCGTACACCATCAGCTTCGAAATCCGCGATACCGGTATCGGTATCCCGCAGGACAAGCTCGCGGGGTTGTTCGAGCCGTTCACGCAGGCAGATGCATCGACCTCGCGTCGCTTCGGCGGCACGGGCCTCGGGCTGTCCATCTGCAAGAGCCTCGTCACCCTTCTGGGCGGGGAGATCAGTGCGGCCAGCACGCCCGGCGAAGGGTCGACCTTTTCTTTCCACATCCGCGCCCCCTGGCAGGCAGGTACCTGGCAGGATCTGCCGATGCTCAACGGCCGGCGTGTGATGGCCGTAGACGACAACTCTGCCAATCGGGACGTTCTCATGGGCCTGCTGCAGTGGTTCGGCATGGACGTGTGCATGTTCGACCGCCCGGAGGACGTCGTTGAGGCCTACGCACCAGGCTGCTGCGATCTGTTGATCACTGACGCGGCCATGCCCGCCATGGACGGCAGCGACCTGATGACAGTGCTGCAGCAACGCCACGGCGATCTGGTGCCCGTGGTGCTGCTGACTTCCCTCGACGGGAGCGAAGTCGACTGGAGTCGTTTCTCGCAGGTGCTTCGCAAACCGATCAGACCGACAGAGCTGTTCCATGCGCTGACCCGCGCGCTGGGCGCGTCCAGCCTCCCGGTGGACCGCATCAGCGATATGCCGCTGGAGAGCCTGCAGGGTGAGACGGTGCTGGTTGCCGAGGACAACGTGGTAAACCAGACCGTCGCTCGGCAGATTCTGAGAAAGCTCGGACTGCGTGCCGACATTGCCAGCGACGGTGCCGAAGCGGTCGACATGCTCAGCCGCCAGAGCTACCGCATGCTGTTCATGGACGTGCAGATGCCGCACGTGGACGGCCTGGAGGCCACCCGACTGATTCGTGGCGACGACCAACTGCCTCAGCCCTACATCATCGCCATGACCGCCAACGCCATGGATGAGGACAGGCGCCACTGCATGGACGCTGGCATGAACGACTTCGTACCGAAGCCGGTGCGGATCGGGGATGTGCGCGAGGCGTTGGTGCGGGCTATAGGGAGTGAGCGGGGGTAGCGAATGGGTACCGCGGGGCTCTCGTCACCGGCGCGACCGGAGGTCGCTACTGCTCTGCCCGCCGCGCGCTTGGGTTGAGGTAAGGAGTATTGAGCTCGGCATCCCTGCCGCGGCCGGGTTCCTCAACCTCGGCCCCAGGGCTCGCGTTACCGACGCGACCGGAGGTCGCTACTGCTCTGCCCGTAGCGCGCTTGGGTTGAGGTAAGGAGAGCTGAGCTCGGCATCCCTGCCGCGGCTGGATTCCTCAACCTCGGCTCCGGGGCTCGCGTCTCCGGTCGCGGCTGGTAAGCCGCGACCTGCTCGCCCGTAGCGCGCTTCGCGCGCTACCCCCCGAAGTCGTCCAGGTGGATGTTTTCGGGTTCGACGCCGAGGTCGTCCAGCATGGCCAGCACGGCGGCGGTCATCGGCGGCGGACCACACAGGTAATACTCGCAGTCTTCCGGGTTCGGATGATCTTTCAGATAGTTGTCCAGCACCACCTGGTGGATAAAGCCGATGTGGCCGTCAAAATTATCTTCCGGCAATGGATCGGACAGCGCCACGTGCCACTCGAAATTGTCGTGCTGCGCAGCCAGTTCGTCGAACTCCTCGGTATAGAACATCTCCCGCAGGGAGCGCGCACCGTACCAGTAGCTCATCTTCGTCTTGCGGTCGTTTTTCTTCAGCTCATCGAAAATCTGCGAGCGTAACGGTGCCATGCCGGCGCCGCCGCCGATCCAGATTTTCTCCGCCGGCGTGTCCTGCACAAAGAACTCACCATACGGGCCGAACACCGTGAGCTTGTCGCCGGGCTTGAGGTTGAACACGTACGACGACATCTTGCCCGCGGGCACGTCCATGCCCGGGGGCGGGCTCGCCACACGGATATTGAATTTGAGAATGCCTTTCTCTTCCGGATAGTTGGCCATGGAGTAGGCGCGGATCGTCACTTCGTCGACCTTGCTGAAGTTGTCCCAGACGTTGAAGCGATCCCAATCGCCGTGGTACTCCTCCTCCACGTCGATCTCTTTGTACTGCATCTCGTACGCGGGGATCTCGAGCTGCACATAGCCACCCGCGCGGAAATCCACATCCGCCCCTTCCGGCAGCTTCAGGTTCAGCTCTTTGATGAACGTGGCCACGTTCGGGTTGGAGGTGACCTCACATTCCCAGCGCTGCACGCCGATGGCGTCTTCCGGGATTTCGATCTTGAGATCCTGTTTCACGGCTACCTGGCAGGACAGGCGCCAGTCTTCGCGGATTTCACCGCGGGTGAAGTGTCCTTCCTCGGTAGAAAGGATGCTGCCGCCGCCTTCCACGACGCGGCACCGGCATTGAGCGCAGGTACCACCGCCGCCACAGGCGCTGGCGAGGAAAATACCCTTGGAAGCCAGCGTACCAAGCAGTTTGTCGCCGGCGGGAACCCGGATTGCCTTTTCCGGATCACCGTTGATCTCGATGGTCACATCGCCCGAACTCACCAGGCGTGATCGCGCGAAGAGAATCACCATCACCAGGGCCAGCACGGTCGCCGTGAACATGACGACGCCGAGAATAATGGTTGTATCCAGCATGCTACTTCCTATACCTACCAGCTAACTTTTGGACAACGCAAAGCGCGCCAAGATCAGATATCGATCCCGCCAAAAGACATGAAACACAGGCTCAGGAGCCCCACGGAGATGAAGGTGATGCCAAGACCGCGCAGGCCGTCCGGCACATCGCTGTACTTCATCTTTTCCCGCACACCAGCCAGCGCGGCGATGGCCAAAGCCCAGCCGACGCCGGCGCCGAGGCCAAATACGGTGCTCTCAGCAAAGGTCTGATCCTGCTCCATCATGATCAGCGACGCGCCGAGGATGGCACAGTTCACCGTAATCAGCGGCAGGAACACGCCCAGCGCGTTGTAGAGCACGGGAACGTATTTATCGAGCACCATCTCAAGAATCTGCACCATGGCGGCAATCACGCCGATGTAGGACAGAAAGCTGAGGAAGCTGAGGTCCACATCCGGGAAGCCGGCCCAGGCCAGGGCGCCTTCACGCAGCAGGCCGTTGTAGATGAGGTTGTTCACCGGCACCGTGATGCCCAGCACCACAATCACGGCGATACCGAGGCCAATGGCCGTGGAAATCTTCTTGGAGATGGCAATGAAGGTGCACATCCCTAAGAAGAAAGTGAGCGCCATGTTCTCGATGAACACGGCCCGAATGAAGATTCCGAGATAATGCTCCATTGCTTACATGGCCTCCCGGTACTGCACGTTGGCAGCAATCTCATATTCGGGCTCTTCCACCTGCTCGGTCTTCCAGGCGCGGATGGCCCAGATGAAGAGGCCGATGATAAAAAACGCGCTGGGCGAGAGCAGCAACATGCCGTTGGAGTAGTACCAGCCGCCGTTGCTCACCGTGGGGAAAATCTCGAAGCCCATCAGCGTTCCAGCACCCAGCGGTTCACGGATGAGCGCCACGCCGATGAGAATCACGCTGTAGCCCAGCGCATTGCCGAAGCCGTCCAGAGCGGAGAGAAACGGCCCGTTCTGCATGGCAAACGCTTCAGCGCGCCCCATCACGATGCAGTTGGTGATGATGAGACCGACAAACACCGACAGGCTCTTGGAGATGTCGTAGGCCACCGCCTGCAACACCTGATCCACCACAATCACCAGAGAGGCAATGATGGTCATCTGCACGATGATGCGTATGTTCGTGGGGATGCGGTTGCGCACCAGCGACACCGCCAGGTTCGACATGGTGCACACGAAGATCACGGCCAGGCACATCACCAGTGTCTGCGACATGCTGATGGTCACCGCCAGGGCCGAGCAGATGCCCAGTACCTGCAGCGCAATCGGGTTGTTGTTGAAGATCGGATCGACCAGGACTTCACGAGGTTGCGACATGATTCCTACCTTTCTCTAAGCCCGCGGGCCCTTAACTCTGCTGACCGGCGCGGAGGCGCTGCAGGTACGGGCCGAAACCCAGTTCCCCGGTCCAGAAATTCACGAGGTTCTGCACGCCGCGGGTGGTGAACGTCGCCCCCGACAGGCCGTCCACCTCACGCGCCGCAGAGGGCGTTCCTTCTGCCGAGCGGCGCTTCACGATGCGCACGTCCGGATTGCCATCCTCGTCCAGCAGCACCACGCCGGGCCACTGGGCTTTCCAGTTGGGATTGTCCACTTCCCCGCCGAGGCCGGGGGTTTCTTTGTGCGCATAAAAGCCGAGACCGCTGATGGTTGTGAGATCCGCATCCAGCGCGAGGTAACCGAACAGCGTGCCCCAGAGGCCGTAGCCACGCACCGGCAGCACCAGCTTGTCGAGGCCGTCCGGACCCTGCTTGAGATACACGATGGACGTGTTTTCCCGGCGGCGCAGCGTCGCGATGTCCTGCTCACCGGACAACGCCATCGACTGGGCGGGATCTTTCGCCGCCCGGATCGGGTCGAAAGCCAGCGCATCGATGCCGTCCACGTACTCGCCCGTCTCCAGGTTCACGGCGCGCACCTCGAACTCGGCAAACAATTCGTCGATGCCGCGCCCTTGCGCGTCTACGGTCTGTCCCTGCGGCAGCATGCCGGCCGCGCGCAGAATGTTCTGTTTCTGATCCAGTTCCTTGTTCAACTGCTGCTGCGGTTTCAGCGCCACAGCGATACCGGACACGATGACCGAGCACACCAGGCACACGGCCACCGCAACGATGAACGTGTTGCTGAGACTGTCTTTATTCAGTTCAGGCACGAGCCAGCCTCCGTTTGATATTGGACTGCACCACAAAATGATCGATGAGCGGTGCAAACAGGTTGCCGAAGAGAATGGCGAGCATCATGCCTTCGGGAAATGCCGGATTGACCACGCGGATCAGCACACACATGAAGCCGATCAGCGCGCCGTAGATCCACCGCCCCGTGTTGGTCATGGCGGCCGATACGGGGTCTGTCGCCATGAACACCATGCCGAAGGCAAAGCCACCCAGCACCAGATGCCACTGCGGGCCCATGGTGAACATGGGGTTGTCAGACGGTATGGCGTTGAACAGAAGCGCCGTGACGACCATACCCGCCAGCACGCCTCCCATCACCCGCCAGGAGGCGATGCGCGTGAAACAGAGAATCACGGCTGCCACCAGAATGGCGAGGGTGGACGTTTCACCGATGCTGCCCGGCATGAGGCCGATGAACGCCTGCGTCCATTCCACCCCGTAGTCGAGACCGATGGCCGCATTGCCCAGCGGGGTCGCCTGCGTCACCCCATCCACGGCCACCCAGATCGAGTCACCCGACATGGACGCCGGATAGGCAAAATAGAGAAAGGCCCGGCCGGTCAACGCCGGATTGAGGAAGTTCTTGCCGGTGCCGCCGAACACTTCCTTGCCGATCACCACGCCGAAAATGATGCCCATGGCCGCCAGCCACAACGGGATGGTGGGCGGCAGCGTCAGGGTGAACAGAATCGAGGTTACGAAGAACCCTTCGTTCACCTCGTGACCGCGCACAGATGCGAACCACACCTCGAAGGCGATGCCAGCGGCAAACACCACGATGTACAACGGCAGGAAGTAAGCCAGCCCGTGCACCACGTTGTCCCACACGCTGGTGGGGTCGAGGCCCGTGAGGTTGTTGATGAACAGGCCGCGCCAGCCTTCCACGGCGCTGAGCCCTGCGGCCTGCAGCGCTTCGTTGGCGTGCAGGCCGATGAAATAGCAGCCCACCAGCGCGGGTATCCAGGCGCAGAACCACACGGTCATCATGATGCGCTTCAGGTCGAGACCGTCGCGCACGTGCGATGCTCCCCCGGTAACCTTGCCAGGCGTGTACAACGCCGTGTCGATGGCTTCGTAGAGGGGATACGCCCAGGCCAGTTTGCCGCCTTTCTCGAAGTTGGGCGCAATGCTGTCCATGAAGGATCGTACGCTCATATCTCAATGCTCTCGTCGTTCATGGTCCCTCAACCCTCTTTTTCTATCTGCGTCAGCACGTCGCGCAGCACGGGACCGTATTCGTACTTGCCCGGGCACGCATAGGTGCACAGCGCAATGTCTTCCTCGTCCAGTTCCAGACAGCCGAGATTCACCGCGGTCTCGAGATCACCCACCAGGAGGCTGCGCAGCAGCTGCGTGGGCAGAATGTCCAGGGGCATCACCGACTCGAAGGTACCGATGGGCACCATGCCGCGCGGACTGCCATTGGTGCTGGTGGTGAACTTGATGCCTTTCTCGCCAAGCCACTTCGACAGGTAGGTGGGAAACACGCTGTGACGCTCCGTACCGGGCGACAGGTAACCGAAGAGGCGGCGCTCTTTGTCCTCCGGCAGCACCGAAACCTGCAGGTGGTAGCGCCCCAGATAGTTCTCGGCGCCTTCGGCCGTCCGCCCGGCGAGCACCGAACCCGAGATGACCCGTTGCTCACCCTCAGCCAGCTCCCCGGCCGTCAACGATGCGAGGTCAGCGCCCCGCGTCACGGTCACCAGGCGCGGGTTGCTCACGCCGGGCCCGGCCAGCGCCACGACCCGCTCCGCATCGATACTGCCTGTGAGAAACAGATGTCCGAAAGCAATCACGTCCTGATAGCCGATGTACCAGACGGTTTTGTCGGCGCTTACGGGGTCGATGAAATGGATGTGCGTGCCGGGCAGACCTGCGGGATGGGGACCGCTGAACTCGTGCGCGGTGATGCCGGACGCGTTGCCCGTGGGCAGAAATTTGCCGCCTTCGTGGCAGACATGCACGGCACCGTCGGTGAGCTGAGCCAGCACATCGAGGCCGGCACTGAACTCCGTTGCCTTGGCACTGATCACCACCTCGGGATTAGGTGCCAGAGGGTTCGTGTCCATGGCCGTGACAAAAATCGAATGCGGCTGGCTGTCGACGGCCGGCACCTTCGAGAAGGGCCGCGTACGCAGCGCCACCCACTCGCCGGACTGCACGAGCTGGTCGACGATCACCTGTCGGTCCAGCGACGCAATGCCATCGCCGGCGTGTGCCGCGAAAGGAGCGGTGTCGCCCGCATCGCCCGCGACGTCGATCACCACAGACAACAGCGCCCGTTTCGCTCCGCGGTGCACGGCGCTGACCGTGCCGGCCACCGGTGCCGTGAACACCACGCCAGGTGTTTTCTTGTCGGAGAAGAGCGTCTGCCCCTGGGTGACAGTGTCTCCTTCTCCCACGGCCATGGTGGGTTTCATGCCGGGAAAATCGTTGCCCAGCACCGCAACGCTGCGCGCAGTGGGGCCGGCGTGAATGACCTGCTCCGGTTCCCCTGCAACCGGGAGGTTCAATCCTTTACCAATCTTTATCATGCGTACCTAAATTACCGGACCGCCGGGCGCCAGCCAGGCCACAATCGCGTGGCGCGTTTCATCTGTGGACAAGTCTAGCTGTAAATTGACCAAAACCGCGGATTTCCGGCGTCGCACGCCGCATGGGCCGCAGCTCTATGCGCGAGAGGGCAAACAAGTGAGTGTTTGCAGAACGCCCCTCGCCAGAGGCCGCGCGAATTATAAAGATCCGCCCCGCCAATGCCAAGATTGGTTGGTCGTACAAGTGAGCTTTGCGCGCTCGCCGCCCGTGCTAGTAGTACAGGGAGAAAAACGCGCGCGTGACGATCGAATCGAAGGTATAGGTCGGCTCTTCGCCGGGGGCAAACCCCGTTTCCGTGACGTCACGGAAGTCGTCGTAGGCAAAGTCGATGTAGTCCAGCATCAGGCTGAGCTGCCCGCGCTTGATGCCCGGCAGCCATGAGGTTTCGAACTCCCAGGTCAGCCCCGCACCCAGGGTCTGTGTGGTGTACGAAGCCAGTTCCTTGTCACGGGCGAGAAAATTCTGCGCCTGCGAGCGCGGAAACAGATCGCTGTAGAAATCTGCTGCGGTCTGCTCATAGAGGCGGTATTTCAACTCCATGATCAACCCCGTCTCGCCGAAGGGGTGCGTGTAGGCCACCTCGGCGTTCCAGGCGCCAATGCCCCAGGTGTCGGAATAGTTGCGGAACTCGGCCTTCAGCGCGGCCCGATAAGGCAGGTAGTACATGCCGCGGATGGCCTGAGCCGAACTCGTCCGCGTGCGTGGGTATAGTTCCGCTTCATAGCTATAGCCACGCGACGCGTTCGAGTCCAGAAACCGTACCTGTCGATAAGGGTTGTTCAGAAATCCTTCGTCGGTCACGCCCTGATAGCTGACGTTGACGATCAGGTTCTTGGTGAGGATCTGCGAGATTTCCACACCGTAGATCTGCCGGGTGGCCTCCTCCTCGAACGTATCGTCGCCATTTCGACGGATTGTGTCCGAGCCTCGCGCATAGCTGATTCCTAGTGTCGTCAGGTCGCCGAAGAACGGCTGACTGATGCCGAAGCCGACGGAGTGCGCCGAGTAGTCCGATTCCTCGGAGTTGGTATACGACAGGCCCATGGATGTCTTGCCATGGAGATAGTCGATACCGAGGCTCTTCTCTTTCCGCTCCTCGGTGTACTGACTCGCCGTGGAGACAACGTCGATGGACGCGCTGGTGATGGAGTCCACGTAGTAATTACCCCAGATCGACACCTTGTCCTTGATGGCTTTGCGCACCAGCACGGACGGGCCGTCCACCGTGAGGCCCCCGCCGTCATAGCCGTGGTACATCACGTCCGTACGGTCCTCCGGCAACACCGCTGCCGATGCGTTGGGGACCGCGAGAAAGAGCGCAAGCAGGCCGGTGCCTAGCCGCGCGAGCCATCGGGAGGGCGTGAAAGTGGTCAACGCTGGTTCCTCAAATCCTGTAAGTGCACCGTCACCGCAGCCGCTAGTTACAGCCGCACCCGCCGCCCGAGCCACCCTCGGCGCCGCGGGCTCCTTCCCGGGCCTGGTACACGTGATGCAGGTACGCAGCCGCGGCCGGATCTTTGCCGAAGCTCATGATCGGATCGGCGAGATTGTTGCGCTCGAAGGGACTGACCCAGGGTTTCACCTGCATGCCGCTGCAGCCGCCCGCAGCCAGCAGCAGGGTCAGACAGAGAACGCCACGCAGAGAATTCCAAAGCTTCGCCATCGAGATGCTCCTCGCTACCTGGTCAGAAGAAAATGGTCAGACCGCCGGAAAACTCGACGTTGTGCTTGGCTTCCATGGTGCCCAGCAGGTCTGATTCGAAGTAGTGATCGCGCACGTCGACGTGCAGGGCCAGCCAGTCAGTGGCCGCCAGCCGGTAGCCGAAGCCCGCGCTGATCGTGAACAGGTCGTCACCGCCGAACTCGGTGCTGCCGGCACCCGCTACGACGTAGAGGCCGCCCCGGAACGCCCAGGGACCAACGAAGGCTTCGCCGGGAAACAGGTTCCAGCCGAGTGATACGTTGTAGAAGGTGAGGTCGCGTTCCTCGTCGGTGAGCAGCGGCGAACCGCCGCTCAGGCGCTCGAAGCTGGTCTGCCCGATCGTGGTCTGGCCGTACGTGGCTTCGACGAAGAAGTCCTCGGTGACATGGTACGCCAGGCGCAGACTTTTCGAGCTGTTGGAGCCGAAATCTTCGACATTCATGATGCCGCCCGACACGCCTATCTCGAAGTTCTCCGAGTCGATCGCGTCGACATCCACTTCGCGTACCTCGGGTTCGCGCACCACCAGCGGTTCGAGCTCCAGCTCCTCCGGCTTGGCGGCATGGGCACCCAGCGCACTCGCGGCGAGCACCACCCCTAAAAGAAAATACTGAAACCTGCTTTCCATTGATCTATCTCTTCGTTGTCGTCCCGACTCGTAAACACCGTGTGGCGTTTGTATTCCATGCGCAGCATGAAGCGATCACTGAGGTAGAGATTGGCCCCGGCTCCCACGTGTGCAATTTCGTCCTCGCGGTCTTCCGCCTGCACAATGGTCGAAAAGGGCTTGGTCGTGATTATGCCGCTGCCAATCGTGAAAAAAGGTGACACACGCCACGTCGGGAACGGGTACATCAGCACGTTCGCAGAGAGCAGCACGCCATCCGAGAACTCGCCGAGAATCTGCGTGCCTTCCACCTGCACCGTGATGTTGGGCGTGAGCGCGAAGCCCACATAGCCGGTGAGCGAGCTCGCCCCGCCGAAATCACCGCCGTTGAAGCCTGCCTCCCAGCGCCGGTTGGTGAACTGCTCGAGGCCCAGCTCACCGAAGTCGATTTCCCGTCCAGCGAGATCCAGCGTGTGGCGCAGCTCCTCCAGGTGCACCCAGCCGGTGGTTTCGCGAGGCGACGTCACGCGCACCTTGAACCAGTCGGTCTTGCGCTTCAGCACGGTCACCGCGTCCCCCTGCCCGGCAACGTAGAAGATCGGGTAGCCCCTGCCGGGTCCCGTACGCAGCTCGATGTAGGGATCGGAAACCACCACCTCCGGGTGGTAGTCGCGGAACAGATCGACAGCGTGAGCCTGCGTGCCGGCGAGCAGCAGCCAGCCGAGCAGCAGCAGGCGCCAGAGGGGCGCGCTTACCGTCAGTCCTTGTGCGGTCCGTGCGAACATGTGGTGAAAACCTCCGTGTCTTTTGCTGACTACTGCGGGACGACAAACGGGTCGTTGTAGTACTGGCCACCGATATCGATCCACTCGGCAACCAGCTTCAGCTCGGTCTCCGTGAGGCGCCCCGCATGCGTGCCGCCGGGCAGGAAACGGTCGAAGAACCGGGGGCTCGCTATCGCCCCGCCGACGTTCATGCTTGGCGTGACACCAATGGTCTGCAGTATCGGGATCGGATTACCGGCGCCATCCAGGATCAGATTTCCGTCGGCATCCGTTTCGAAGAGTGGATTCCCGGCGCCGTCGGTCGCCTGCACCAGCGTGTCCTGCAGCGCCCCATCCACCAGCTCCTGCTGGTTGTCGTTGAACAGCAGCTCCCGGTAACTCTTCAGATGGTCAGCCTCGTCCGCGCTCTGACCGTCCGAAAGATCCAACTGCGAAGCGGGCACCATGGGCATGCCGGCGGCATCCACATCCGCGTGGCAGGCCGTGCACGTGTCGTCACGCACGAGCAGCGTCGGGTCGAGCTCGTCGAAGACCTGACGGTCCACGAGCCACAGGGGATGTATGTGCATCGGGTAGTGAATGGTGATGCGACATTGCGCCTGCCAGTTAGTCACACACCCGCCGTCCACCGGTGGCAGCGTCGACAGCGTGCTGTAGGTGTAGGCAAAGCTGTCGTCCTTATCGCGGACGTTGGGGTCGGTCCACACATCGTCGTACGCGAGGTTGACGTTGGGATCGGGAATGCCGTTGATCCGGGTGATCACCTCCGCCATGGTCTCGCCGGCGTTGGCAAACAATGCCGGCTCGGTGTTGGGGAACGGCGAGCCGTCGAAGGGCGCGCCGGCGTTGGCTGACGGCGCCTGGGCGCTGAGGCGGCCGTGGGGCACTTCACTGTCCTGCTCGTGACAGCCGTAGCACTCTTTCACTTCGCCGGGGCGCACGTGCATCCAGTTGTTGTGCCGCAGCGAGATCCGCCGCCCCTGGGCATCGAGAATTTCCGGCCAGAAGGCGACGTTGGCAGGCACTTTTACCTTGACCGAGCCGTCGGGTTCGATCGGCGCGTAACCGAGAATTTCCCGCATCAGCTGTGCCTGGGAGCGGCCGAAATCGGTGCCGTCGAGATCGACGATGTCGTCGTCGGGGATGGACACCGACTTCACCAGCCGCAGAAAGCGTGCCGGACGTTCGTCTGCCGTGAACTGCGCAGGGTCCGCAAGGGCCGCGAGGTCAGCCACAGCCGTGCCGTCCAGATCGTACACGCTGCGGATGTGCAGCACGCCCACAGCCTCGCCCACGAGATCCGGATCCAGATCAATGCCGGCGGTCTTGTCGAGAATGACAGGCGGACTCACGCGATCTTCCAGCACCACTACCTCGGCGAAGGCAAATCCTTCTTCCGCAAGCACGATGGGCTGCTGCGTATCTTCCGCGATGTCGTACATCCATACGCCGTAGAGCGGGTCCGCTTCCACCAGGTCCGGGTTGGCGAGGTTTTCCTCGGAACAGGGCACAATCGTGGGATCCAGCGGATCGCTCGTCAGATCTTCCAGCCGGCACTGGCTCCACGCCACGATCAGGCGGTCGGTACCATCGAATAGCGGCGAGATGTGGGCAAAACGGCCCTGCAGCGGCGGACGGTCTTCCTCCAGCGTGAGATCCCCCGGAAGCAGCATTTCCTGCGCGTCCGCGAGAAGGCCGGAGTTGTCGAAGGTGGGCACGTCATGCTCGACGTAGCTGGATACGTCGATGGCCACCGGCAGGGCACCGAGACGCGCCTGCTGCCCCGACGGGCGCATCATCACCAGAAGGCGGCCGTCGGGAAGCTCCGTGGGCTCCACAAATTCGATGGTTTCGCCATTGGGCCCCGTATCGTGGCTGTGTATGCCGTACAGCACCTCCTGCTCGGTGCCGTCCGGATTGGCGGCGTAGAGGCTGAACCGGTCGCGCCCCTGCACGTTGTCCCAGCGCGCATAGACCACGCGCCCGTCAGCCATCACAGCCGGATCGATGTCGGAGCTGGCGTTGTAGGTGGTCTGCTGGATATCGCTGCCGTCGGCGTTCATCACGTGAATGGTGAGCGCTTCTTCGTCGCGGTCTTCGTCCAGCGCGGAAAACTGAGGTTTGCCTTCGTCCAGCAGAATGGCTTTGGCGAGACGCTGCCGGGTGGATGCAAACACGATCCGGCCGTCCGGTAGAAACTTGGGCGCTACGTCATGGCCCGCTTCGGCGACGATGTCAGACGTGATGGCGCGGCGTACTTCCGCCGTTTCCACGTCGTAGGTCCAGATACTCCACGTCGGCTGTTCGTCGTCGTCCAGGTCCGGGTCTTCCGGCGGGCGCAGCGCAAAGGCGATCTGCTCACCGTTGAACGAAACCGCGAGGTCTTTGACGTCATAGAGCGCCGGGTTGCCTTCATCGTCCGGCGGGAAGATTCCGGCCGTCAGCGAAATTTCTTCGGCCGTCGGCGATGCGCGTTCGCGTAAAAAGAGCTCTGCTCCGGGGAAGAACTCCGTCGCTTCGCGCACCTCCGTCGTGAGGAGGTTGCCTTCGTCATCGACGAGAAGCGGCCGCTTTATATAGGCAACGGGATAGTCCACCACAACCGGATCGGGGTCCTGGCCACCGCCAAAACCCGCACCGCTGCTGCTGTCGCCCGAGCTGGAGCCACTGCCGCAGCCAGCCAGCACCGCCCCCGCGGTGACAAGCGCCAGACAACGACCCAGAAAATTCCTGACGTCGCTTTTCACGTCGCAGAGGTGGCGCGCGGATGCAATCACAGCCTGGTCCCCGAAAGACTTTCAATCGGCTCGTATTGTCCACAAGGCGCTTACAACGGGACGTGCGCCAGGTCACAGGCCGGGGTTGACACGACGGGCGCCAGACAAAACGGGCGTATCAGGGAAAAAGCGCATTGGGTCACAGCTTCCCGTCGCAGATTGAAAGAACCTATGCAAAGCCATCCCTAGGGACCGGGGTGCCCTATTCCGCTGTATCTGAAGAGGAGCATGTCATGAGGCTTGCTGTATCCGCCGCCGGGGGATCGCTGATGCTTAACGCTTGGCGTCGGGGTCGCAATGCCCTGCACAAGGGGTTGGGCATCGCCGGAATGCTTGGAGCCATCTGTGTTGCGTCTAGCGCAATGGCAGACAGCACCGACCAGGCAAAGAGAATTCACGACCGTATTGCCGGCGTTCCGCCGGACGCTGCAACGCTGACGTCGATGCGCGACGCCATCGATGCGGGCAACGATCTGGACGCCGCGCTGATTGCGACGCAATCACCCGAGTTTTACAGCGTGACGCTGAAAAACTTCGCCGCGCCCTGGACCAACCGCGACCAGAGTGTCTTCGTGCCCCTGAACGATTACATCGCCACGGTGATCGGCATCGTCCGTGATGACGTGGATTTTCGCGAGATTCTGCACGGCGACATCCTCTATACGGGCAGCGGCGCCGGCGTTCCCGCGTATTCGATGACCGACAACGAACACTACGAGACGCTGGAAGCGCAAGGCGCCGACCTGCAGGCCGTGCTCACGGGCACCACGCAATCATCCGTGACCAACCTGCCCACAGAGGCCACCGCAGGCATTCTGACGACCCGCGCCGCCGCAAAATCGTTTTTCATCGCCGGCACCAACCGCGCGCAGTTCCGCTTCACCATGCTGAACCACCTGTGCCGCGACATGGAGCAGGTGCACGACGTCACCCGCGCACCGGATCGTATCCGTCAGGACGTGTCACGCAGCCCCGGCGGTGACTCACGCGTGTTCCTGAACAACTGTATCGGCTGCCACTCGGGTATGGATCCGCTGACCCAGGCGTTCGCGTACTACGACTATGTGCATGACGAAGACGCAGACCCTGAGGGGGAGAACGGACAGATCACCTACAACGGCGCCGGTGTGACCGATGCGGTAACCGGCACGCGCGTGGTATCGAAGTACTTTAACAACAACCTGAACTTCGAACCGGGCTTCATCACCACCACGGACAACTGGGACAACTACTGGCGCGCAGGTCAGAACGCCCTGCTCGGCTGGGACGACACCCTGCCCGGAACCGGTGCCGGTGCCAAATCCATGGGCATGGAGCTCGCACACTCGCAGGCGTTTGCCCAGTGCCAGGTGGAAAAGGTCTTCCAGAACGTCTGTCTGCGGCCGCCGCAGGACAGCCTCGACCGGGCCCAGGTCGATCTCATGGTGAATTCGTTCACTACGGGCGGACACAGTCTGCGGCACACCTTTGCGGAAGCCGCCGTGTACTGCATGGGCAACTAGGGAGGATCGAAGATGACGGCCATACATCACATCATGCGCGCCACTTCGGCTCTCGCTGCGCTCCTGCTGCTGCAGGCCTGCGGTACCGGCAGCGGCGCCTCCACGTCGGAGAACCCGGTAACGGCAACCCCCGACGTGAGCAACTACACGGGCCCGGCTCCGGCAACCGATGACGTGCAGGCGTTCAAGCTTGCTGTCTGGGACAACCTGGTGCCCAACAACCGCTGTGGCAGCTGCCACAACGAGAGTCAGTCGCCTCGCTTCGTGCGCGCTGACGACATCAACCTTGCCTACGCCACCGCCAACGACATCGTCGATCTGACCGACCCCGGCGAATCGCTGCTGGTGACGAAGGTCGCCGGCGGGCACAACTGCTGGCTGGCGGAACCTTCCGCCTGTGGTGACATTCTCGAGTCCTACATCGAGAACTGGGCCGGCGACACGCTGGGCGGCGACGGCAAAGACATCCAGCTGGAAGCACCGCCGATCCAGGATCCGGGCGCCAGCAAGAACTTCCCGGCAGATGCGACGTTGTTTGCAAGCACCGTCTATCCGCTGCTCACCGACTACTGCGCGAGTTGCCACACGGATGCCGCGGCGGTACCGCAGAGCCCGTTCTTCGCCAGCGAAGACGTTGACGCAGCCTACGCGGCCGCGCAGACGCGGATCGACCTCGAAACCCCTTCGAGCTCGCGTTTCGTGCTGCGCCTCGGCTCCGAGTTTCACAACTGCTGGGGTGACTGCACCAGCAACGCGAACGAGATGACCGCTGCAATTCAGGCGTTCTCCGATGGTGTCTCCCCCACCGAGGTAGATTCCGCGCTGGTGACGTCCAAAGCCCTGAAGCTCACGGACGGTATCATTTCATCCGCGGGCGGGCGCCACGAGACCAACGTGATAGCTCTCTACGAGTTCAAGACCGGCGTGGGCAACACCGCCTATGACACGTCGGGGGTGGAGCCGAGCCTCAATCTGACGCTGTCCGGTGACTACAGCTGGGTCGGCGGCTGGGGCGTGCAGTTCACTGCCGGTAAGGCCCAGGGCTCCACTACGGCTTCCACCAAGCTCCGGGATCTGATCACCGCCACGGGCGAGTTCAGCATCGAAGCCTGGGTAGCCCCCGGCAACGTCACGCAGGACGGGCCCGCCCGTATCGTGACCTATTCCGGCGGCTCCATGACCCGCAACTTCATGCTGGGTCAGACCCTGTACAACTACGACAGCTTCCTGCGTTCGGACCAGACCGATCAGAACGGTGAGCCACAGCTGTCCACGGCTGACGACGACGAGGACCTTCAGGCCACGCTGCAACACGTGGTGATGACCTACGATCCCGCCAACGGCCGCCAGTTGTACGTGAACGGTGAGCACACCGACGACGTCGATACGGTGCCCGGCGGCCTGCTGAACGACTGGGACGAAACGTTCGCCTTCGCCGTTGCCAGCGAGGTCGACAACGACAATCGCTGGGCGGGTACCGTGCGACTGCTTGCCGTGCACAACCGGGCGCTGTCTCCCGAACAGATTTTCCAGAATTTCGACGTGGGCGTGGGCGAGCGCTACTACCTCTTGTTCAACGTCAGTGATCACGTGGGTATCAACGATGCGTACGTCGTCTTCGAGGTGAGCCAGTTCGACTCCTACAGCTATCTCTTCGACGAGCCGTTTTTCGTGATCCTGGACGACGCCGCCACCCCGGGGGACATCCCGATGGCCGGCATGCGCATCGGCCTGAATGGCCGGGAAGCTGCTGTTGGCCAGGCGTTCGCGAAGATGGACACCATGGTGACGGACGCAGCCTATGCCGTGGAGGGCCTCCAGGGCCTGTCGCCCCAGGGCACGATCGTGCCGCTGGAGAAGGGTCCCACGCTGGACGAGTTTTTCCTGACCTTCGAGGTGCTCGGCAGCGCCACCAACGTGGTGGTGGAAGCTGATCCCTCACCGCTGCCCGCGCCGCCCGATGTGCCGCGTGATCCGGAACTCGGCATTCGCGACTTCGCGGAGATCAATGCGACGATGTCGAAGATGACCGGCATTCCGGTGGGCAACGACGAGGTGCGGGACACCTACAACCTGGTGCGCCAGGCCATGCCGGTGTCCACAAAAATCGAGGGTTTCATCTCCTCGCAGCAGATGGGCGTCACTCAGCTGGCCATCAAGTACTGCTCGGTGCTGGTGGACGACGGTTCCGCGCGCACGGCGTACTTCCCGGGCTTCCCGTTCGGCACGAGCCAGGACACGGCGTTCAACGATCGCGGGCTCGTGCTTGATCCCCTCATCGACAACATGGTGGGCAACGGCATTGGCACGCAGCCGGATCTGACGGCATTGCGCGGCGAAGTGAACGCCCTCATCGACACCCTGATCGCCTGCGGTGGCAGTTGCGAGCCCGACCGTACCGAGCGCGTGGTGAAAGCCGCCTGTGCTTCGGTGCTCGGCAGCGCCGCCATGCTGGTGCAGTAACTCAACGCCTCGACCAGAGCACAACCGAGAGAGCAACATGCGAAGAAGACGTCAAAGACATTACGACGATCCGATGCGTCACCCGGACCATCCTCGGCCGCGCACGAGACGTGAATTCCTGTCCCAGGGTTTCATCATGGGCACCGCGAGCGTGCTGGGCGCTGCCAGCGTCACGCTGCCCGGTGGTGTGCGCGCACAGCTGTCACCGGACCTCATCCCCCTGATTGACGGGTGCGGGATTGCCACGCAGGGCGCCGGTAAGATCCCGTTCATCGCCTTCGACCTGGCCGGTGGCTCGAACCAGGCAGGTTCGAACGTGCTGGTGGGACGCCAGGGGGGACAGCTCGACTTTCTGTCCACCGGCGGCTACGAGCGCCAGGGTCTGCCGGGCGACATGATTCCACCCATCGTTAACCCCGCCACCAACACCAACGATTTCATCGACCAGACGCTGGGTCTTGCGTTTCATTCAGACAGCGCGTTCCTGCGCGGCATGATGACCCGTATCTCACCCACCACGGCGGCGAACATCAACGGTGCGGTGATTCCCGCCCGGAGCGAGAACGACACCGGCAACAACCCGCACAACCCCATGTACGGTATTGCCAGCGCCGGCGCTGACGGCTCGCTGTTGACGCTGATCGGCTCGGAAAACTCCGACTCCGGCGGGAACTCCATGGCCCCGGCGGGCATGATCGATCTGACGGTGCGACCCACGAAAGTGGACCGCCCCAGCGACGTCACCGGCCTGGTGGACGTGGGTGATCTCACTGCCGTGCTGGCCCAGCAGGACGCGGTGGCGGTCATGGAATCGATCTACCGCATCAGTGATCAGAAGATGACTGCGGTTGACGTCGACGGTGACCCGATCACGCCCGATGACGTTGTGAAAGATCTCGTCAAATGTGGCTACCTGAAAAGCGCGGACCTTGCCGATCGCTTCGGCAACCCGGCCACCCTCGACCCCGCAGGTGATCCTGAGATTGTCGGCGCCACCGGCATCTTCACCGATGTGGAGTTCAACGCAGGAGACCGTTCCGGCCGCGAATTCCAGAAAACCGCCTCGGTCATGAAGATGGTCGTCAACGGTTTTGCCGGCGCAGGCACCGTAGAGATGGGCGGCTATGACTACCACGGCGGACGCCGCGCGGAAGGGGAAGTGAAAGACTTCCGTGCCGGTGAATGCATGGGCGCATGCCTGGAGTACGCCGCGATCCGCGGGGTACCGCTGATGCTGTACATAATGTCCGACGGTTCCCTGTCCTCGAACGGTGTCATCGACAACACGGTGGACGGTCGCGGCAAAGGCGAGTGGACCAGTGACAACCAGCAGACGGCCGCAACTTTCTTCATGGTGTACAACCCCAACGGTAGGCCCAGCCTCATCGGGGGCACGCCGGAAGAGCAGGCCATTCATCAGCAGATCGGGTACATGCGCCCGGACGGCTCTGTGGAAACCGCCGCAACGCCGGCAGCCAACAACGTGAATCTGCTGGCGCAGACAGTGGTGCTGAACTACCTGGCGTTGCATGGCGAACAGGGTCAGCTCGCTTCGGTGATCCCGGGCCACGGTCTCGGCAACTCGGTGCTGCAGGACTCCCTCACAGCCTTCGAGCCGATTGTCAGCGGCACAATCACCAACCCGGTCTAGCACGTCTCAGCGTCCGCCGCCCGGCCCCGGGCGGCGGCGTCCTTACCGCGGAACGTCCGTGGTAAGATCGCCGCGGCTTCCCAAGGAGCGCCGCGCATGGCCAACCCCTACGAAAAATACGTGCTGCCCCGGCTCATAGACCTGGCCTGCTCGCAGCCGCCCATGACCGCCCTGCGCAAACGCTATCTCGCCCAGGCGGAAGGTGAGGTTCTGGAAATCGGCATTGGCAGCGGCCTGAACCTTGCGCACTACGGTGACGCGGTCAAATCCATCACCGGGGTCGATCCCGCCGCAGAGCTGACCGACAAAGCGCGCGAACGGGCAGAGGCCATCAAGGCCCCGGTGGAGGTCATGGGCATCTCCGGCGAAGCCCTGCCCATCGACGACAATCAGTTCGATACGGTCGTGTGCACGTGGACGCTGTGCAGCATCCCCAACCCCTACCGTGCCGTGGACGAAATGCGCCGAGTGCTGAAGTCCACCGGCAAGCTCATCTTCGTGGAACATGGCCGCGCGGACGAACACAAAGTGGTGAAGTGGCAACGACGCATCGAACCGCTCTGGAAAGTGATTGGCGGCGGCTGCCACCTGACACGCCGTGCTGACGAGCTGCTCGTTAACGCAGGTTTTGCGCTCACTGCCCGGGAAGCCGGTTACGAACCGGGACCAAAGTTCGCCGCCTACATGGTGCACGGCATTGCGAGTAAACGCTGACCGTGCACGGCCTCGCCTGCCCCAACTGCACCAGCGTGCTATCGAAGAACGCCCAGAGCCGGTGGGCTTGCGGCTCATGCCGCATAGATTTTCCCCAGCTCGAAGACGTGCCGTTCCTGTGGCCGGCTCCGGGGGCCGCCCTGAAAGACTGGCGCAACCGCTTCAACCATACGCTGGCTGAACTGACAGCACGCCGCGAAGCATACGCAGACGCCCGGAGTGATCTCGCCGCCACCACTGACCGCCTGGCGCGCATGCGCGAGGGACTGCGTGCTTACGAGGAAGCCTTGCGGGCGCTGCTCGCACCGCTGGGTCTGGGCGACGGTGCGGGCCGTGAAACGTATATGGCGCTGCGGTCGCGGCTGCCCGACCATCATGCTGTGGACTCGTATGTCAATCTCATGGTGCGGGACTGGGTATGGGGCGAAGCAGAGACCGAGGCGACGGCCAACGTGCTGGACCGGGCGGTACGGGCATCGGCCGAGCCACCCCGGCACCTGCTGGTGCTGGGCGCCGGCGCGGGCCGGCTGGCCTACGACCTCCAGCGACGGTGGTCCTGTGAAGCGACCGTCGCCCTGGACAGCAACCCGCTGCTCAGCCTGACGGGCGCCGCCATGGCACGCGGAGAACGGGCGGCGTTCGTGGAATTTCCCACCGCTCCCCTCGGCCCCGAGCAGGCAGCCGTCGTCTGCAGCCTGGCTGCGCCGGAGGCGGAACCCAAGCTCACGTTCGTCTGCGGCGACGCGTTGAACGCACCGATTCTGCCAGGCGCCTTCGACATGATTGCCACGCCCTGGCTGCTCGACGTGATCGACAGCGATACACCATCGCTGCTGCAACGCCTTGCCGCCCAGCTCGCACCCGGAGGGCTGTGGTTGAACCACGGCTCCGTTGCTTTCGAACGGGCCGCGCCCTCGGCCAGGCTAACGGCACCGGAATTGACGGAACTGGCGGCGCAACAGGGCTTCGAGGTGCTCTATGCGGAGGATACCGAGCTCCCTTACCTGCACTCGCCGCACAGCCGGCACCACCGTCAGGAAACGGTGTTCACCCAGCTCAATCGGCGCACGGCTGCGGAGATCGCTGCGCCGCAGGCGCACGCGCACACACCCGACTGGCTGGCGGACACCAGCCGTCCTGTGCCCCTTTCCCCGGAATTCACCACCCAGCTCACCACCACCCGCATCAACGGCTTCATCATGTCGCTGATCGACGGCAAACGATCCATCAACGATATGGCCGGGGTGCTCGAAGAGCAGCGCCTCATGCCAGCAAAAGACGCCACGGAAGCCATACGGCAGTTTGTGCGAACCATGCACACGGAGGCGGAAGCGCAACGGCGCTCTACCCGTCTGTAGCGCCCCTCAGGGGGGTGGCGAGGGCGCCGGCCAGGGCGCCGGCTCGAGAATCAGGAGATGGACAGTGCCGCGGGCTGCAGAATCGGCTCGGCCGCATCCGGTTGCAGCGCGCTGTCGTACGTGGTGATTTCCCACGCGTCTTCGCAGCGCAGCAGTGCGCGGGCGAGCTTGTTGTTGAGCGCGTGACCCGACTTGTGACCGTGGAATGCACCGAGAATGGGACGGCCCAGAAGGTACAGATCACCAATCACGTCGAGCAGCTTGTGCTTGACGAACTCGTCCTGGTAACGCAGTCCGCCAGGGTTGACGATATCGGTGTCGTCGATGCCAACCGCGTTTTCCATGCTGGAGCCCAGGCACTTGTTGATGGCCTGGGCCTGTTCCAGCTCACCCATGAGGCCGAAAGAGCGCGCCCGGCTGACCTCATCCACATACGACGTGCTCGTAAAGTCGAGTTCAGCGATTTTCGGATACCGGTTGTACACCGGGTGATCGGCCACAAACGTGTAAGCCGCTTTGAATCCGTTGAATGGTTCGAGCGTTGCCGATGCATCACCCTGTGTCACGGTGAGGGCTCGCGTGATGCGGATGAATTCGCGCGGCGCTGCCTGCTCGACGATACCAACGGTGCTGATCAGCTGAATGAACGGTGCTGCACTGCCGTCCATGATCGGTACCTCTTCAGCGGTGAGTTCCACCACGAGGTTGTCGATGCCAAGACCCCAGAGTGCCGACAGCAGATGCTCCACCGTCGCCACATGCGTGCCGCCGTGACCGATGCTGGTGGACAGCGTGGTATCGGCGACGTTGTCGACCGTCGCGCGCAACGGCCGGGCCCCCGGGCGATCGGCACGATGAAAGACAATACCGTGATCAACCGGCGCCGGCCGGAGGGTCATACGGACTTTTTCTCCTGAGTGAACACCAATGCCAATGGCGTGGACGGCTTTCTTGATCGTTCTTTGTCTCAGCATCTAGCACTCGCGGTCTGTTCAAGCAGGGCTTGAGTTTGGCAGGGCGTAAAGCTTGTTAACCGCTTTACTATCAATAACTTGGAGCGCAACTATACGGACTCTCGAAACAAAAATGAAGAAAAAGTGGAGGCAAATATGGAATTTTTATGAAACAAGTTGTTTCAATGTGTTACGCCTCACATTTCTTTCAAATTCAGGCACTTACGCCGCCGAACGGCGCCATACAACCGAGCTCACTCCTGCAGCACGGCTTCGAAAAGCTCCAGATCCGGGTGACCCAGGTAGGTCCCCTTGGGTGCGTTGGCCTGCGCGTGGGCGCGCCTGAAGCTCTCGGATTCCGTCCAGGCGTCGAACGCTGCCCGGGATTCCCAGACGGAATGGCTGGCGTACAGCGTGTGCTCTTCGTCGGCGCCGCCCTTGAGCAGTGCAAAAGACACGAACCCTGGCACCTCTTTCAGATACGTTTCCCGCTCGCGCCATACCTTCTCGAAACCTGCTTCGAAGCCGGGCGCTATCTTGAAGCGATTCATTGCTAGAAACATCGACCTCTCCTCATGACAAACAAACTGGTGCAGATACCTATGATGCCTGCCGGGGCACGTATGTCCTATACTGCGCGGCCCGAAAGGTCCCTTCGCTGCAATGTCGACAGAGCCCAAGCTGATCGCGGTAGCGCCAATGATGGCCTACACCGACCGCCACTGCCGTTTTCTCCACCGGCTGCACTCGCCGACGGCGCTGCTGTTCACGGAGATGGTCACCACCGGCAGCCTGCTGCACGGCGGTCAGTGGCATCAGCTCGATTTCGACCCGGCTGAGCATCCCGTTGCCCTGCAGCTCGGCGGCTCAGACCCTGCGCAGCTGGCTGCGTGCACCGAACAGGCTGACCAACGAGGGTACGACGAGATCAATCTGAACGTCGGTTGCCCTTCGCCCCGTGTGCAGCGCGGTGCTTTCGGCGCTTGTCTGATGCGCGAGCCGGACCTGGTGGCGGACTGTGTGAACGCCATGCGTGCGGTCACAGGCAAAGTGGTGTCCGTGAAATGCCGGTTGGGCGTCGACGACGATGACAGCGCCGAGTTCCTCTATCGCTTCGTGGATACTGTCGCCGCTGCCGGCTGCACGCGTTTCTACGTGCATGCGCGCAAGGCACTGCTGAATGGTCTGAGCCCGGCGCAGAACCGCTCGGTGCCCCCACTGCACTACGACCGCGTCGCAAGCCTAAAAGCGCGCCGCCCCGACCTCGAGATCATCGTCAACGGGGGCATTACCACGGTTGCGCAGAGCCGCGAGCTCCTCGCCTGGGCTGACGGGGTCATGCTCGGCCGCGCCGCCTACAACGATCCAACACTCCTGAGTGCCTGCCACCAGGCCCTGGCCGATCCGGCGTTCACCGTCGATAGACACGCGCTGATGGATGCGTACGCGGCTTACGCCGCCACGCAACTGCACGCGGGCGAGCGGCTCCACCGGTTGACACGCCACGCCCTGCATTGCTTTGCCGGACAACCGGGGGCGCGGCGCTATCGGCGGATTCTGAGCGACGCCAGCCGGCTTGCACGACAGGATCTGAGGATTTTCGACGAAGCCCGCGCAGCGCTCGGCCGCGGGGCGACGCAACAGGCGGCCGTCGGCTGATGCTGGACAAGCTGCGCGCTCTGTTCACGGCCCCGCCGGTACCGGCCGAAGAAGGCCCGACGCCGGCCACCGCTGCGGCGGCTCTGCTGTTCGAGGTGGTGTGGGCCGATCACGAGGTGGCAGACAGCGAACTGGCCGAAACCGGCCGACAGCTGCAGGCCCTGTTTGCCATCGACAGCGCCACCGCTTCATCGCTGCTGACAGAAGCCCGCACGCTGCATGACAAGAGCGTCGGCCATCATGCGTTCACCCGCGTGTTGAACGACAGTCTCGATGCGGCTACCAAAGTGGAGCTGGTGGAAGCCATGTGGCGCGTGGCCGGGGCGCACGACGGCGTGCACGCGCTGGAAGAGCACACGATCCGCCGCGTGGCAGATCTACTCTATGTTTCCCACGGCGAGTTCATTGCCGCAAAGCTTGCGGCCCGGGAAAGCTAGCCGCAGCGGCGCGCGATGGGCGTAACAGGGCTGCGTTCGCGCGCCCGGGCCGCTTCGTCCTCAGCTTCCAGAGCCTTGACGAGATCCCGGAACGTCGCCTCGTTGGCCTCGTTCATCGCCATCAATACCCGATGCGCATCGATCACTCGTGTGCGCATCTCGTCTTCCGACATGTCATGGGGTACAGGCAGCACCGCCAGCGAGTGATCAGGCACATACTCTTCGTCGACGATGGCAAAGACATCGTCGAAGCCCATGTTGCGCAACACACGCAGAATATCGGGTGACGAGCACACCAGCGTGGGCAGCCGCCGTTTGCGTTCCTGCACGGAGAGGGACAGCTTGGCAAGGCCGCCCAGAGACGTGGAATCGATGGCTACCGCATCGTTCAGATCGATCAGCACGGAGCTGAATTCGGGATCCGAGAGCATCTTGTTGATGTAGTGGTCAAAGGAACCCGTCAACGTCACGCGTACGTCCCCGACAAAGCGGATGACGAAGACGCCTTCGTGCGTGCCTACCAGTATCTTACCGCTCAACGTCTATCGGTCCTCTAAATCGATCTCAAGCTTCGTGTTCCACCAGCAGGCAGCTCACATCGTCTGCGCCGATCCGACGCTCGTCCAGCACGCTCCAGAGCGCATCCATGTCAGAGTGAGTCTCGATAGCTTCATCGAGCACCGCCTCCTTTTCCGCGATGCTGTCCGCATCTATCAAGTCTAGAACGCCGTCGGAGAAAGCGACGAGCCGCGACCCGGGCGGAAAGTCGGCGCTGAGCGAATCGAAGGCAAGCTCCGGAAACAATCCCAGGGGTTTGCCCTTCTGCTCCAGCGACTGCACACCGTCAGGCTTCACCAGCACCGCAGGCGGAAAGTGCGCGGCGTTGGCGTAAGCCAGCACGTCGCGCTCACAGTCGACAACCGCCAGGAACATCGCGACATGTTTGTCGATGCCCTGGTCGATGAGCTCAGCGTTGAACCAGCTGAGAATTTCTCCAGGCGCGTTGAGCATGCTCGCCCGATATTCGCGACGCAGGCGGCGGGAGAAGTTCTTCAGCAGCACCGTCACGAAGGCTGACGACGCGCCATGCCCGGCCACGTCCGCCACGTAGCACGCAAAGTGCCGATCGGTGATCTGAAAGTAGTCGACGAAGTCGCCGCTGAGAATCAACGACGGCACGATGCGATGCCGCAGCCGATAGTGACCCACACCCATGGGATTAGGCGGCAGCATACCCATCTGTATGTACTGGCCCGCGCGCTGGTCGCGTTCCAGCTCGGCACGCATGGTGCTCACCTCGGCGTTGAGTTCATCAACCCAGCGTTGCACGCGCCCCAGCACCGCTTCCACCTGAGCGCTCAAACGTGCGCTGCTGACCGGTAGCTGCCAGCAGTCGTGTGCGCCTGCGCGCATCGCTGTGAGCAACGCACCCCGGTCCATGGCTTCGGCGTTGCTGGTGTTGCTGGTGTTGCCACAGGCAAGCACCAGCCCGACGCCGGCGCGCAGATCCGCCAGCGCAGCAAGCTGTTCCACGTCGGTGCAGATGGTCAGGGCGATGTTGCCCTGGCGGGCGAGATCGAGCGCGGCGGCCGGCGTCGTGCACGTCAGAGTCGTGTACCCGAGCTCTGTCAATTGCCGCTCCAGCTGATGCCCGACCGACCCGTTCGTTTCGGTGGCAACACCCGGGTCAAGCACCAGGAGACTCATAACTGCCGGAATTCGTGAAATGTTGCGGCGGCACCCTACTCCTGTCGCCACGAGGTTACAAGCCAATTCCCCGGCGGGACGGGCTGTGCGGGCCGTAGCCAGCGACACGCTCTCAATGCCTCACGATGCCCGCACGCTGCAGCTCTTCGAGGGCCTTCAGCGCCTGGGCGCGAACGGCTTCGCGCGGGGTGGTGACACCAGCGGCCGCGAGCTCATCCGCGATGGTGTCCAGGCAATCACCGAGAGGCGCGTCGGGCAACAGGGTAAGTAGTCGATGCGTCACGCGATTCGCTTTGAGAAAGCGCACCTGCAGCGACGCGTTACGATAAACCACCAGGTACGTGGCTTCGGCGGGTGGTCCGTCCGGCTGGTGCTCGGGACCAATCTGTTGAACGGGAAAGCTGTACACCAGCGGCATGGCTACACTGGACAGCCGATAGTGCTCTGCCTCGTCCAGTGGCGCCGTATCCGGCGCGCTGTCGTCGTCCCCGGCTGCTTCCGCAACATCCAGTGCCAGTTCGACCCATTCGTAGTGCGCCAGCTCCAGCAGAAACGGCGGCAGGCCGGCAAGGCCCCGGTTACCGAGGAAAGTGAGAAACTCCTGCGAGATCTCGAGAAAGTAGGGGGAGTCGCTTGCATGCTGATGCACAAAGCTGCGCACCAGCGCGTGCCACGCGGTGTCACCCAGACAATCTCTCGACACCGGAAAGGCTGAGGCTAGAAAGTTCTGGATGTTGTTGTAGAAAAGATCCAGATATACCTGCATGCGTTGCGCAGGTACATCGCGGGGCCGTGGATTCACCTCGGGATTACGGATATGCGCAGCGAAATCGAGCTGCGCTGCCGTATGCGCCGGGAGGTTCTGGCCCCTGCCTGCCGCAGCCATCAGCCCGCGATCGCGCTGGGCGCGCCAGGCGCTTCCGTCTGCAGTTGGCGCACTTTCGCCACCTCACCCAGCAATTCCGGTAGCGGCGGAAAGTTGAAATCACGCTCCACCAGCGTCGGTACCGGGCCGAGGCGCGCATACGCCGCGGCAAGCAGATCCCAGACGGGATCGATGACGTCGGCACCGTGGGTGTCTACCCGCAGATCGGGCGCCTCCACGTAGTGGCCGGCAACATGGATGTAGGCGGTTCGCTCGACATCGAGCGCAGCCAGGTATTCGTAAGGGTCGAACTTGAAATTGACGCTGTTGACGAAGATGTTGTTCACATCCAGCAACAGCCCGCAGTTGGCTTCAACCAGCACTGCGTTGATGAAATCGGTCTCCGCCATGATCTGCGCGGGCGCGGCATACGCACTCACGTTCTCCACAGCGATGGGGCGTTCCAGAATGTCCTGCACCTGGCGGATACGACCTGCCACGTGATGTACCGCTTCCTCGGTGAACGGTATCGGCATGAGGTCGTAGAGGTGGCCCTTGTCGTCGCTGCAGCTGGACAGGTGCTCGGAGTAGTAGAGGATCTCGAATTGATCGAGGAAGGTTTTCACCTCGCGGATGAAGGTAACGTCCAACGGGGCCGGGCTACCGAGCGAGAGTGAAAGACCGTGGCACACGAACGGAAAACGCTCGGTCAAATCACGGAACTGGCGGCCGAAGCGGCCGCCAACTCCGATCCAGTTCTCTGGCGCGACTTCCATGAAGTCGACGTCGTCGTCCCGGAGCGCTCCGAGCATGGGCAACATGCCCCGCCGAAGCCCCAGGCCAGCGCCGTTTACGACATGCTGCGCCATCGAATCATGCTCCTAAGGAAGCGGACGGTTTAGCCTTCGCCGCACTTACCTTCGCCGCACTTGCCTTCACCGCACTTGCCTTCGCCATCCTTGTCGCCTTCGCCGCACTTGCCTTCGCCGCACTTACCTTCGCCGCATTTGCCTTCGCCGCACTTGCCTTCGCCGTCCTTGTCACCTTCGCCGCACTTGCCTTCGCCGCACTTGCCTTCGCCGTCCTTGTCGTCTTCGCCGCACTTGCCTTCACCGCACTTGCCTTCACCGCACTTGCCTTCGGCGTCGCCCTGGGCGAGCAGGTCGTAGCCACGATCCAGCGCATCGGTCGCGAACAGGTCGTCGCCGGTGTCAGCAACAGCGGCGCCCGTCGTGGCGAGAGACGCAACGAAAGCACTGCCTACAACGGTCGCGATCGGCTTCAGTTTCTGATTGAACATAGGTTGATTCTCCAATGAATGATTTGGGCTCCCTCAAACTGGCCCGTTGGTTTTACAACACACTCTCGCTGCTGCCCTCTCGCTACTACTAAGATGGCACGAGTAGTTCCCCTCACTCCGCGCTCTGCGCGCTGGGGCTCGGGGGACATTCCGTTCGCGACCACACGGTGCGGTTGCGTACGAAAGATATGACACACCCCCGTGGTTATGGTTCCGCGACCGGCATGTTTCTGCAACGCGCAGACCGCGCGATGGGACCGATTTTGCATTCCTTTTGCAATTTCTCCGAGACTTCTGCAGGACTGCGGCCGCGTCACACCAGCCCGAGACGCCGTTCTTCGGCCGTGAGCGCTGCGTCCACGCGTTTCAGCGACGCTTTCCAGCCTGGACCGAACCACGCCTCGTCCAGCGGATGGCCACGGACCTTCGCCCGGGCCAACGTCTCCGCAAAAGTTGCCAGCCGCAGCTCTTCCAGCAGAAAAGTCAGGGCGGCTGTGCGCTCGGGATCATACAGCTCCGCGCCGGTCAGCGCCGCTACGCGCTGCTGCAATGGTTGCAGCACGCCGATGCCGGCCTGATCCTTCTTTACGTGCCCCGCCAGATGCTCGATACGGCGCTCAATGCCTTCGAGATAGCGCGGCAGCAGCGGCAGGTAGGCGCGCGGTGTGTGTGTCAGCACGTCGAACGGTACCAGGCGCGACAAATGCTCGCGCATATCGGCGATGCTCCGTTCGTAGGCTTTGGAAGCAAGCGTGTCCAGGCGCGCTACACAGCGGAAGCGGCCAGCCATGATCGCTGCAAAAAGCGTGGTCACCGTGCTGAATTCGGCAACGATGTTGCCTTTCAGCGCCTGGATGCGCGCGTTGAAGTCCACCTGCGTCACGGGTCGGGGCCGCCCTTCGAAAAAGCAATACCACGCAACGTTCGTCAGCAGCTGACGCTTCATGGTGGCAGCGTCACCCAGCGCCACGAAGTGCAGGCCCAGCTCGGGATGCTTGTCTAGCTCTTTGCGCACATAGCGCCCGGTCTGTCCCAGCGCCAGCAACGCCAGGCGTGCCAGCCCCTCACGATGCGCGGCGTCGCGCTCGCTCCGGGTTGTAAAACTATGCAACTCGACACTGTCACCCGCATCGACCAGCCCCGGGAACGCCATGACCGGCGCGCGCCGATCACCCAGCACGAGGTGATCTTCCACACCGTCATCGGGAAAGCCCGTCAAACCACGGACAACCTCCGGTTGTACCGCGTCGGCGGCGTCACCGGCATCGGCCGCAAGCTCAGCCTTCAACGCGGCCAGGTCTCTGCCCGCCTGCAATACCCGGCCGTCGCTATCCACAATCCGTACGTGCATTTTCAGGTGCGCGGGCAGCCGCGACCGGTCCCAGTCCTGCTCGGACACCTGCAGGCGATAACGCTCGGCCAGCAGTTCCCGCAGCGCTGCGAGGAGGCGCCCGGAACGGTACCGCTCGGGCTTCAACAGGCTCGCGCACAAGTCGGCCACCTTGTCAGGCAGGGGCGCAAGCTGTTTGCGCTTCTGCTTCGGCAGCGCGCGCAGCCATTCTTCCACCAGTGCCTCGAAGATTCCCGGCACCAGCCACTCCAGGGCTTCGGGACTGACGGCAGACAGAACGCCCACCGGTATGGTGAGCCCCACCCCGTCATCCGCCTCACCGGGGGCGAAGCGGTACTTGACGGGCAGCACCACCGCACCGAAGTTGAGCTCGGCAGGAAAGTCCTGCTCGGTGATACCCGCCGCCTGCAGCTTCAACAGCGCTTCGCGCGTGAGAAAGAGGCCGTTCACCGCTTCTGCCGATGCCTTACGCAGCCAGCGCTTCAGATCGCTGACGCGGCAGATTTTCTCGGGCAGCCGCTCCGCGTAGAAAGCGTAGATCTCGTCGTCGCTGACCATCAGATCTCGTCGCCGTCCCTTGGCCTCGAGGTCATGAACGTACGCCATCTCTGCGAGGTTGTGCTTGAGGAAGTCGGGCTGCTGATCGACCTCCCCCGCCACCAGTGCATGACGCAGAAACAGATCCCGGGCCAGAGCCGGGTCGTGCCGGCTCAGGGCCACCCGGCGCCGTTCCGCTATTCTCAGCCCATAGAGGGTCAGGGTCTGATACGCGATGGCCTCGCCCCGCTTTGCGCTCCACACCGGCTCGGACACGGACGATTTCAACAGATGTGCGCCCGCGCGCTCGACCCAGCCGGGCTCTACGAAAGCAACACAGCGCCCATACACCCGAGCGGTTTCCGCAATCTCGGCCGCAACGATCCAGCGCGGCGTCTTTCCGGCCAGGCCCGATCCGGGAAAGATGCGCAGCTTCAGGTTGCGGGCACCGAGATACTGCCCACGCTCGTCATGCTGGGCCACGAGACTGAGGCTGCCGGAGAGCACGCTCGCGTGCACGGCCGGGTATCCGGCCCGCGCGCTGTTCTCCCGCCAGCCGAGGCTTCGACAGACCAGGCGCAGCTGCCTGTGCACTTCCCGCCACTCCCGCACACGGACGGCGTTGACGAACCGTTTGGCGAGCGCGCGCTCGTATCGGCGCCGCGTCTGATCCTCGCGTTCCGTTTCCACCCAGTTCCACAACTTCAGAAAGCTGAGAAAATCGCTCCGCTCGTCCTGAAACATCTCCTGAGCCGCGTCCGCCTTTCCCGCCGCGGCCAGCGGTCGCTCGCGCGGATCAGGCACCGAAAGAGCTGCCGTGATGACAAGTAGTTCGCGCAACGCCCCCTGCCGCTCCCCTTCCACGAGCATGCGCGCCAGCCGCGGATCCACGGGCATCTGCGCCATGACCCGCCCCACCTCCGTGAGCTTGCCCTGCTCGAGCGCCTGTAACTCGCCCAGCAGTCGCAGGGCATCGGTGATGGCTTTCGGATCCGGAGGATCGACAAACGGGAAACGCTGTATTTCGCCGAGCCGGAACGCCTGCATGGAGAGCACCACCGAGGCAAGGTTCACGCGACGAATCTCCGGATCGCCGAAGGCCGGGCGGGACGCGAAATCGTGCTCGTCGTAAAGCCGGAAGCACACACCAGGGGCGATGCGCCCGCAGCGCCCTTTCCGCTGCTCGGCGCTGGCCTGACTGATGGGCTCGATGGGCAGGCGCTGCAGCTTGGTTTTGTAGCTGTAGCGATTGATACGCGCCATGCCCGGGTCAATGACAAAACCGATGTTCGGCACGGTGATGGAGGTCTCCGCCACGTTCGTGGCCAGCACCACACGCCGCTTCGCCTGCCCTTTCGCAAACACCTTGCGTTGCTCGGCAAGGGACAGGCGCGCATAGAGCGGCAGAATCTCCCACCGTTCACCGAAGTGCCTCCGCAGCCCTCTCGCCACCTCGAAGATTTCACGCTCGCCGGAAAAGAACGCAAGCACGTCTGATGCCCCCTGATGGGGCCGGGTCTCGACGTCTTCCAGGGCATTGATGACGCCGGAGAGCAGATCCTGCGGCTCACCCTGGTAAACCACCTCCACGGGAAAGGTGCGCCCCCCCACTTCCACCACCGGCGCGTTGTCGAAGAACTCACTGAAGCGCGCCACGTCGATCGTTGCGCTGGTGATCACAACCTTCAGGTCGCGCCGCTTGCGCAGAAGCCCCTTGAGGTAGCCCAGCAGAAAGTCGATGTTCAGGCTGCGCTCGTGCGCTTCGTCGACGATGATTGCATCGTAGGCGTCCAGATACCGGTCCGAGCGGATTTCCGTGAGCAGCAGCCCGTCGGTCATCACTTTCACGAGACTCGCATCGGATACCTTGTCAGTGAAACGTACGGCATAGCCCACGGCTTCCCCGAGGGGCGAGCCCACCTCGTCGGCGATACGCTGAGCCACCGTGCGCGCTGCCAGGCGTCGCGGTTGTGTGTGGGCGATGGCACCACGCACACCGAGGCCAAGCTCCAGCAGCAGCTTCGGCAGCTGCGTCGTTTTGCCGCTGCCGGTCTCGCCGGCCACAACCACGACCTGAGACGAGCGGAGCGCAGCCAGAAGATCTTCGCGGCGCGCAGTAACCGGCAGTGCTTCCGCGAGGTCGAGCTTCAGGCGCTCGCGGGCACCAGCCCGCGCGGCGCACAATGCCGCGGACGCCTCAGCGGCGTCGTCTTTGAGGCGCCCACGGCGCAGCCGCTGCGCGTCGCGGCGCATGAGAAGGTCGGGATCGATGGCTTTCGTCATCGCTCGATGGCTTCCGTCATCGTGCTGGCGGTCACGGGCGGCCGCGACAGCGGCCGCAGGCGTCGTTACTTGGAGAGCTCGCTCATACCCTCTTCCAGCCCGCGAACTGTGAGGGGAAACATGTTGCCGTCAACCAGATCCTGGGTCATGGTCACGGAACTCGAGTACTCCCAGGTTTCCTGAGGCGTGGGGTTCAACCACACGAGCTTGTCGTAGAGGCTGGTGAACCGTTCCATCCACACCGTACCGGGCTCTTCGTTCCAGTGCTCCACGCTGCCACCCGCATGGGTGATTTCGTAAGGCGCCATGGTGGCATCACCCACAAACACGACTTTGTAGTCGTGCGCGTACTTGTTGAGCAGCTCGAAGGTGGGAATGCGCTCGCTCATCCGACGGCGGTTGTCTTTCCAGACGGATTCGTAGATGAAGTTGTGGAAGTAGAAGCTTTCCAGGTGCTTGAACTCGGTCCGGGTCGCCGAGAAGAGCTCTTCGCAGATTTTCACATGAGCGTCCATAGAACCACCGATGTCCAGCAGCAGCAGCACCTTGACGGTGTTCTTCCGCTCGGGGCGCATCCTGATGTCCAGCATCCCACCATTGTGCGCGGTAGAGCGGATGGTGTTGTCCATATCGAGCTCTTCGTCCGCCCCTTGCCGGGCAAACTTCCGGAGGCGGCGCAGCGCCATTTTTATGTTGCGCGTGCCGAGCTCAACCGAATCATCGAGATTCTTGTACTGGCGTTCGTCCCAGACTTTCTTGGCTTTCTTCTTTTTGCCTTTGCCTTTGCCGTTGGGGCCCTTTTTGCCCTCCTGCTCACCTTCGCCTTCTTCGCCCTCTTCGCCTTCCTTGCCCTCCTGGGCTTTGCGTTCGGCTTCCTCTTTTGCCTCTTTGAACGCTTCGATCAGCTTCTCGAGTCCGCCGAGCGAATCGATCTGCTCGAGTTCCTCCGGCGTCAGCGACTTCTCGAACTCGCGGCGCAGCCACTCGTCGGGAATGAGTGACTCCAGCAGCCCGTGCAGGTCGTCCAGCCCCTTGAAGTAAGCGGAAAAGGCGCGGTCGAACTTATCGTAGTTCTTCTCGTCCTTGACCATGGCCGTACGGCTCAGGAGATAGAAATCGTCCACGTTGGCATAGACCAGCTGCTTCTCCAGGCCAGACAGCAGGTCCATCAACTCGCGGATGGTGACCGGCACCTTGTATTTGCGCAGGGTCAGAAAGAAGTTGATGAGCACGGCGTGAGCTCCTCCGCTGTTAGCCTCGGCTGTCCCGGCGATTCATGAACGCCAGCCGTTCCAGCAGGTGCACGTCCTGCTCGTTCTTCACGAGCGCTCCATACAGCGGCGGAATTGCTTTGCTCGGATCGCGGTTGGTCAAAATTTCATCCGGAATGTCATCGGCCATCAACAGCTTGAGCCAGTCGATGAGTTCCGACGTGGAAGGCTTCTTCTTGAGCCCGGGCACCTTGCGAACGTCGAAGAATATTTCCATCGCCTCTTTCACCAGGTCCTGCTTGATGGCTGGATGGTGCACTTCCACGATCTGCTGCATGGTCTCGCGGTCGGGGAAGTTGATGTAGTGGAAGAAACAGCGCCGCAGGAAAGCGTCAGGCAGCTCTTTTTCGTTGTTCGAGGTGATGATGACGATCGGTCGCTGCTTGGCCTTGATGGTTTCGCCGATTTCGTAAACGAAGAACTCCATGCGGTCGAGTTCCTGCAGCAGGTCGTTCGGAAACTCGATGTCGGCTTTGTCGATCTCGTCGATCAGCAGCACCACGCGCTCCTCAGACTCGAAAGCCTCCCAGAGCTTGCCTTTCTTGATGTAGTTGCGGATGTCCTGCACACGCTCGTCGCCAAGCTGCGAATCGCGCAGACGTGACACTGCGTCGTATTCGTAGAGACCGTTGATGGCCTTGGTAGACGATTTGATGTGCCACTCGATGAGTCGCATGCCAAGGGAGGCGGCAACCTGCTCGGCCAGCATGGTCTTGCCGGTGCCGGGTTCACCCTTGATGAGCAGCGGCCGCTCGAGTTTCACAGCTGCATCGACAGCCATGGAGAGCTCGTCTGTCGATATGTATTCGTCGGTGCTTTCGAAGATCATGAGAAGCCATCCCCCAGGTGCATTGCGCCTGACCAAACGCCAGGCATAAAGCGAGGTAGCTTAATTCTCAGCCCATGGGGGCGCAAGAGGAACGGGCGCCCGCCGCGTCACGCGGCTTCCGCGACCGGTTCCAGTGCGAGCGGCGCGGGACGATAGAGCCACCACACGAACGCACCGATGAGCAGATTCAGCAGGGTCACAGCGGCGACGAACCACAAGGGAATGAGCGGTGCCGGTGGTTCAGGCGGTGGCAGCACCTCTGCCTCCGGCGCGCCGTCGGAGCGAGCGGCCGTGCCCGGTGCCGCCACCGGATCTCCGGCCAGCAGCGCCGCAGGATCCGGCGGCTCGTTCACATCCACCGCGGGCGCAAGCGACGGGTCTGTCAGACGCTTGCCCGAAGCGTCGAAACGGTACACCTCGGTGCTTCCTTCCGCCAGTGGCAACGCCACCGGTACCGGCTTGGTCTTTAGAAAGAAGCCTTTATTATTCAGATAGTTGCCGCTAACAGAGAAAGCGACTTCGAAGATACCGTCGCGCTGTCCGAGCGGCAGGCGCCATAGCCCGTTGGGCATCTTTTCCGCGGGTACCAGCACCCCCGCCTGGGGCGGCTTGCGCACCTTGGCGGCCCCTTTGACCGTGGCGTAACTGATCTCAGGATGATTGAACGACAGCCAGGCCACGCCGTCTTCTCCAGGGACCTGACGCACTTCCACACGGAGGGGATTCTGCGCTACGAAGGGCACACGCCGCACCTGGGCAAACGTGGGGCCCACCACCTGCACCTCGAAATGGTAGGCACCATCGTCGATGTTGACGAAAAACGCCTCGAAGAGCGGCCCGTTGCGCTCCACCGGCAGGGGCACACGATGGTTGTCTTCAACGAGCCACACCCGCAGGTCGACGAGGCCGAGAAACGCCTCGTCCTGCACCAGGCGGCCATCGCTGTACAAGCGCACGAGACCGGAGGTTTCTTCCGACGGCAGCACCGGGCTGGTCACCCCTTCGATCTGTATGTCGAGATCGGTGACCATGCTGACACGCTCGGGCGTCAAGCCTGACAGCTGCCACCAGCCCGGCTCCGGCGCTTCGATGGTAGCTATCTCGTAGTCGGCAGCCAGCAGCCAGCGGCCCGCCGGCAGCGGCGTCGTGCGGTTCAGCACAGTACCATTGGGACGTACCAGTGCCGTATCCACGTGCCTTTCGTTCGCATAAGGCCAGAGCACCGTGAACTGTTCCGTACCGGGCGGTACCTGAAAGCGCCCTTCGTCGTCCACCAGCGCTTCCGGCGCCAGTTGCAATCGCCGCAACCAGTTCACCACCGCGCCGTTGACGTCGGCTGCTGAGCGTACCCGCGCATGCCACCCGTCGGTGGCTTCTGCAAGCTGGCGCCAGACGTCGCCGGGTGCATCCTCTTCCCCGCCCAGTACCAGGCTGTGCACCGAGAAGCGTCCCTGCACCAGTTTTTTACGCCAGCTGTTCAGAAAGCTCCGCCGCGCGTCCTCGGTGTCTTCCCCGGCCGACCGCACCCGTCCACTGCCGATCAACAGCACGTGCGTACGCTGTCGCGCCGGATCGTCCCAGTCCTTGAGGGTCAGCTCCAGAGCGCTGTCGAGGTCGAGATGGGCAGCACCGGCCGGCATGTTCTGAGCGTAGATGGTTGCAAGCTGCCGCCAGAGACCGGTGACGGGTCCGGGTTTGTTGAGCCGCCGCGTCACCCCCGCATAGCTCCACAGACCTGCCATAGCGTCATCAGGTACCTGTTGCGCCACACTTTCCAGCACCGCCCCACGCAGCGCAGCGAGCTCTTCGGACAGTGCCTCGTCTCTGGCCTCAACGAGAATGCGCAGCTCCAGAGGCGCCCGAGGTCCCTGCGCTCGAGCATCGAGCGCAAGCAGAGCCAGGCACACAAGCAATGAGAGACCACAGGCGCGCATGCGCCCTCCAGACAGAGACCTGACTTCAGTCTAGACGCTCCAGCGGATTCAGCCGGTCAATCGCTTGCGGGCGCGTCCTCGCGGCGACTGCGGCGGTACAGCGACAGCACGCAAAGCACCGCAACCGTGCCGAGACCAACGCCCAGAATCACGAGACTCTGCTGCGGCTGGCCATCTATCTGAAACAGCAACTCGAAGATGGCTATGACAAAGGCCGGTGCCCAACCGCCCGGTACCTGGGGAATGGGCGCGGGTAACAGGAAAAAGGCGAGCGCAAACACCACCAGCCAGAGTCTGACCGGGGCAGCGATCCAGCGCGCCGCAAAGAACCACAGGCTCAAGGCGCCGGCGGCGGCAGCCACGACAATCACGAGCCAGGCCAGCACGTACCCGTCCATCAGGCGTCGATCCAGCTCACGAGCATGGTCTCGTGCTCGTCAGGGTGCACGTGATCTTCGGGCACCACACGATCGTGCACGGAGATCCCCGCAGCAATCACCGTGCCCGGATCCCCCGAGACGAGCGGATGCCACCACTCGAGGGGCCGGCCTTCCGCCAGCGTCCGGTACGCACAGCTTCGGGGCAGCCACTGAAACTCCCGCGCGCGCTCGCTGGTAAGCACGACGCAGTCGGGAACGAGCTGATGCCGTTCCGGATAGCGTGTGCAGCGGCAAGTATCGAGATCGAGCAGCCGGCAGACCATGGCGGTGTAGTGCACCTCATCGGTTTCTTCATCCTGCAGTTTGATCATGCAGCAGCGCGCGCAGCCATCACACAGGCTCTCCCATTCTCCGTCACTCATCTCGGCCAGGGACTTTTGTTCCCAGAAGCGCGCCGTGTCAGTCATCGGCCGGCTCCGGCGTTTCCCGAGGCGGCAGCTGCAGATAAAAACCCTGGTCTGCCAGCGCCGCCAGCACTGCGGCGGCATCTGCCTGCGCCAGCGTCTTTTCCGCATGCAGAGAAAATTCGAGAAAGGCAGTCGCCTCTCCGAAGTGCTTGCGCAGCGCCTCCGGAAGCGTCTCGTCGTAGTCGGCACCGGCCTGCAGGTAGAGATAGGTATCGGCGCGCCGGGCGCTGCGGTACACCACTACGTCCACCGGCTCGTTGGCGGCATCGCTCACGAGGTCTGCTCCGGCGGTGCTTCTGACCACGTGTCCAGCATGATACGCAGATACTCGTCTCCCACCAGGTTCTGCCGCCAGGAGCGGAACCGGGGCGCCAGTTCCCGGGTTGCGACAAAATGACGGACGCACTCTTCGAGCTCTTTTTTGCGACTGACCAGCTCTGGCGCCAGCCCATGCTGTTCCGCCGCACGGTTGCCGGAAGCTTTCAGCGTTTTCACGATCGCCCCCTGGCGCGAGGTCAATGGTGGCGGCAGCGGTTCCGGCGCCTGCGCAAGCTCGGCGCTGCGGGCATGCTCGGCGAGCAGCGCGTCGGCGTATCGTTTGGCAACCACCCGCGGAACCGCGCCATAGATATCGCCCGCCGTAAGCCGTTCGCGACGTGCGAACGCAAAGAGGTGATCGTCCCACACTACCCGGTTGCGGGGCACGTTCTCCTGCACCGCGCGTTTCTCACGCCAGGCGCACAGCACCTGCAAGGCAGCGAGCTGGCGTGGCGGAAGCTGCCAGGCTTTTTTGAGGTTTCGGTAGTAGGCCTGCGGGTCGACAGGCTGATACGTACCGCGCTCGACCATGTCCTCCAAGAACCAGTCGTGGCGACCCACTGCCGCAAGATCGCGGGACAGGTCCTCATAGAGCGGCACCAGATACACCACGTCCTCCACCGCATAGGCTATCTGCTGCTCGGTCAGAGGTCGTGCCAGCCAGTTCGAGCGGGTCTCGTGCTTGTCCAGCGAAACGCCAAGACGCACGTCCACGAGGCGCGCGTAGCTGAGGCTGTAATCGGCGCTGAGGAATGCGTGTGCAAACTGCGTGTCGAAGAGTCCCTCGGGGTGCACACCCAGGTGGTGGTACAGCAGTTCAAGGTCTTCCTGACAGGCGTGCATGACCTTGGTAACGCGCGGGTCGGCCAGCACGTTCACGAAAGGCTGCCAGTCTTCGATGGGCAGCGGATCAATCAGATAGACGTCGTCGCCCGAAGCTACCTGATAAAGCCCCGGCGCCGGAAAGAAAGTGTTCGTACGAATGAATTCCGTGTCGAGGGCCAGCGTATCTCCCCAGCCGAGCACGGCGTTGTGAAGCGCCGCATCGCTGTCGATCCACCTAACGGAACTCACGGCGACCCTGCAGTGCATGGGCGAGCGTGCCGCCGTCCGTGTACTCGATCTCGCCGCCCAGCGGCACGCCGTGCGCAATGCGCGACACCTGCGGCACCAGCTCAGCCACCGCCTGGGCAATGTAGTGCGCGGTCGCTTCGCCCTCCACGGTGGGATTTGTTGCCAGAATCAGCTCGCTGAGCTCAAGCTCGCGCACCCGGGCAACCAGCCGCTCCATGCCGAGTTCATCGGGACCGACGCCGTCGAGGGGTGAGAGCCGGCCGTGCAGCACAAAATAGCCGCCCCGGAACCCGCCCGCGCTTTCGATGGCCAGCACGTCCGCCGGCGATTCCACGACACACAACACCGTTGGATCGCGCCGCGTGTCGCGGCAGATACCACACAACGTCTGCTCGGTGTAGTTGCGGCACTGGTCGCATCGCTGCACGTCCCGCATGGCCGTGGTGAGCGCGCCGGCCAGGGCAAAGCCGGCGTCGCGATGATCAGCAAGCAGGTGCAGGGCCATTCGCTGCGCGCTCTTGGGTCCAACCCCCGGCAAAACCTGCAACGCGTGGATAAGGTCGTCCAGCGCTGCCACTAACCCCCCAGACCAAACGGCAGGTTGAGACCGCCGGTAAGTTCGGCCATTTTCTCGGCCTGAGTTTTTTCGACCTTGCGCACGCAGTCGTTGCACGCCGCCGCCACGAGATCCTCCAGCACCTCCCGCTCTTCGCTCATGAGGTCCGGATCGATGTTCACGCGTTTGACCTCGTAGCGTCCATTCATCACCACCTTCACCATGCCGGCACCGGCTTCGCCTGCGACTTCCAGCGCGGCGATCTGCTGCTGCACCTCAGCCATGCGCGCCTGCATCTCCTGCGCCTGTTTCATTATATCGCCGATGCCTTTCATGGATTGCACTCTTCGTTGAATTGCACGGAGCTCGTGAGCATGCTTGTCAGCTCGGCCGAACCTCTTCGACCCGGCCGTCGAATTCCGCCAGGATACTTGCGACCGTTGCGTCTGTTTCTATGACCCGCTCAGCGTGTGCCTGCCGTTCCCGCGCAAGGCGCCGCTGTCGCTCGGCCGGGCTCTCGGAAGGCAACGTGCCGGTCTGCACCGTGAGTGAGACCGACCCGCCCAGCACCTCACCAAGCGCGCGCTCCAGCTGCTTGACCTGGTTGTCACTCAGCAACGTATCGTGCTGCTGATCCAGCACGATCGTAAGTTGATTGTCCTCTGTGGCCAGCAGCACGGAGTTTTCCGCAATCATACGCGCGACCCCGCCGAGGGGCAGCTCGCCAACCCAGTCGTGCCACTGCTCGGCAGTTGCCGACGAAGGTGCCGGTATGGAATCTGCCCGTGCTTCAACGGCCGGCACTGGCGCCTCGATGGCCGGCGGCGCGGTCTCGCCCGCAACAGGCGCAGCCTGGGTGGCAGGCGCAGCCTGCGTGGCAGGCGCAGCCTGCGAGGAAGGTGCTGCCTGCGTGGAAGGTGCTGCCTGCGTGGCAGGCGACGGCGGCGCGTTGGTCGCCTGGCCACTCTCCCGGACCGGCACCGCCGAGCCCTGCTCCGGCGCAAACGCCAGCATACGCAGCAGCGTCATTTCGAAACCGCTGCGCGGTTCCGGAGCAAGGGCCAGATCCCTCAGACCGATGAGCGCGATCTGGTAGTAAAGCTGCAGCTCTTCGGCCCCAAAGGCAACCTCGTTGGCGCCATCGCTGCCGGTGGCCTGCACCACGGCAAGCCCGTGCAGCGCTTCCAGAAGGCTCGCCAGCACGTCACGGAAATCCGCGTTCTTCTCCGCAAGCTGGGCGCTGATCGCCAGCAACTCCGGTGCTGTCCCCGCTGCAAGGGCATCGAGCAGATGCCGGGTCTCTTCGCGGCCGACAATGCCCAGCATGTCCACCACGTCTGCCGCCGTCAGCTGCCCGCGACCATAACTGATCGCCTGATCGACCAGGCTGAGCGCATCCCGCATGCTGCCGGCCGCGGCCCGCGCCACGTGATCGAGCGCATCTGCTTCGAACGGCACGCTTTCCGCCTCGAGCACCGTCGCGAGATAGCCGGCGATGGCTTCCCGGGACAGATTCTTGAGCTGAAACTGCAGACACCGCGAAAGCACCGTCACCGGCACCTTCTTCGGGTCGGTGGTGGCCAGCAGAAACTTGACGTGCTCTGGCGGCTCTTCCAGCGTTTTCAGCAGCGCGTTGAAGCTTGCCGTGCTGAGCATGTGCACCTCGTCGATGAGATACACCTTGTAGCGGCCGCGGGTTGGCAGGTACTGGGCGTTTTCCAGCAGGTCGCGCGTGTCGTCGACACCGGTGCGCGACGCCGCATCGACCTCGATCAGGTCGATGAAGCGGTTTTCCCGAACCTCCGTGCACACGCTGCAAACCTCACACGGCGTCGAGCTGACGCCCTGTTCGCAGTTGAGCGCCTTGGCAAGAATTCGTGCGATGGTGGTTTTGCCAACGCCACGGGTGCCGGTGAATAGATAGGCATGATGCAGCCGGTCGTGGTCAAGCGCGTGAGTGAGCGCGCGTACCACATGTTCCTGGCCTACGAGCGCGTCGAATCCGGAGGGGCGCAGTTTGCGCGCTAACACTTCGTAGCTCATGCACGTATTCTACCAGCGTCCCCATCCCCCAGACGAGGCCGGAACGTCGTTGCAGCCCTTTGAGATCATCGGCCACCGCGGCGCCGCGGGCCTGGCACCGGAAAACACCCTTCCCAGCTTCGAGCGCGCCTGGGCTGAAGGCTGCCGGTGGGTGGAACTGGACGTGCACACGATCACCGGCTCACAAGACACGCTGGCGGTGATACATGACGCCACCCTGGATCGCACGACCAATCGGAAAGGCGCGGTGAGCGCGCTCACACGCGAAGCGCTGACGGACGTGAATGCCGGCGGCGGCATGCCGATCCCCACGCTTGCGGAGGTGTACCAGCGCCTGAGAGAGCACGCGGGCGCACTGCTCCCGGGGCGCTACGGTATCAACGTCGAGCTGAAAGGCGACGGCACTGCGGGACCGGTCGCGCACTTTCTGGCCGCACAAGCACAACCCGGCGACGTCGCCACGCTGGTGTCCAGCTTCGATCATGCGGCGTTGTTCGAATTCCGGCGCCACGACGCGGTGACCCCGGTGGCGCCACTCCTGGCCCGCTGGCGGAACGACATCGAGGAGACTGCCGCGGCGCTCGGTGCCCGCACGATCAATCTCTCGAGACGGTGCGCCACGCCGCAACGCATCGCGCAACTGCGCGCAGCCGGCTACGAGGTGCTGGTGTATACGGTGAACGATCTCGCCACGGCCCGGGGCCTGAAAGACGCCGGCGCGCGCGGGGTGTTCAGCGACTACCCGGACCGGTTGCAGTCGCTGGCGGCTGGTGCGCTAACGTGAACCTTCTTCCAGCGCGTCGAGTTGGCGGGAGAGTTCGTATTTCTCGTCGGTGACAATCTTCTCCAGCACTTCCACCCTCGCTCTCAGCTCATCGAGCTCAGCTTCCAGTGCCTCGCGGTCCGAGACGTCACCATCCGACTGTCTGGTTTTCAGATACGTGCTGTAGGTGCCCGCCGCCACAGATGCGACGACGATGATGGCCACCATGCTGAATACGTCCAATGCAAACTCCTCGAAAGAAAGGCCGGGAACAGGATTCCGCAGCGGTGATCAGAGCCTCAGAACCGGCGTTGATGACGCGCGACGCACGCCGCCGCGCCCTGAAATCTGCTGCAGAACGTGCGGCGAACCGTTGTAGCGTACGTCGCCGAATCCGTTGATGTCGATAGCCAGCAGTTCCTCGGCCCAGACGTCGACGAGGCTGCTGCCGTGCACGCGCACCTGGGAGAACGTGCTGTGCAGGCCGTGCGCGCTGTAGTGGCCGACGCCGTCCAGCTCGACATGCTGGTTTTTGGCATAACCGGACAGTTGAAACGAGGTTTCGCCTGCCCCGACGACAACCAGGTGCTGAAGGTCGAGCGCGTGCAGGTCGAAGAGCCCCGACCCGGTGCCCTCCAGCACGAGGTTGGCCGCCCGCAGCCGGTCGGCCGTGACGCGGCCGGCGCCTGCGATGACCACTTCTTTCAGCTCTTCGACGCACACCGCAACTTCCAGCAGGGCATCGTTCGTGACGTGCCGTGTGTCGATGTACAAGGCGCCGTCGGCGCTTTCCAGCAGCGCCGCTGACAAGTCTGCGCTGCGCAGCAGACCCGGATCCGCGCTCGTGAGCCGCACATGCGTGTGCTGCCCCTGCAACGTGGCGTCCTGCCCCGGCTGACGGGGCGCCTGGGTCAGGCGGACCCGTGCGTTGCCGGAAATGAAGATCCGCTCGAAGGGCGCCACTTCGACCGTATGTCCGGCCGGCCCCGCCCATGCGTACGTCAAGGCAAACAGGTAAACCACACCTACGCCGCACGCGACAATTACGCTGCGATGATTCGCGATCAGCGCCATGCTCATGCCGGCCGCCCTCCCGGCTGGGCACGACCCGCTGCATCGTCGATCTTGTTCAGCTCTTTCTGCAACTCGTAGCGGTCTGAAGTGACAAACGACTCCAACCGGCGCAGGCGCAGCTCAGCCTGCGTGAAGTCGGTCACCGTACGCCGCAGCAGCCGGCTGGGTGGCAGCTCTTCGGGTGCTTTGGGTCCTGCCGCGGCCGCTCGAGCGCGCTCGCGACGGCGTTGCCGGCGCGACTTGCGCTCTCGGCGCCGCTCCCGGGCACCGGCCCGTTCGTCATGAAACTCTTCGTACTCTTCGTCCACGTCAGCCTCGTATGACTCGTCTTCGTCCGATGCGCGTTGCGGCTCGTTGTCCATGATGAAAAACGCGATCCAGTAGGCGGGAAATACGATACCCGGCAGGAAAATCAGGCCGGTCAACGCAATCATGCGCACGACCCAGTTGTCGACCCCGAAGTAGTGGGCGAAGCCCGCACACACACCCGCAATCTTCGCTTCGGACGACACCTTGTAGAGACGGGTGCTGCGCCGCATCCAGCGCGCCCGGCGCTCGTCGTGGCGGTGCCTTTCGCGCAGCCGACGGCGGCGGCGGCGATTGTCCATACGGTCTTCCGGCGAATCCCCGCTCATGCGTCGCAATCTCAGCTCGGCCTCGACGCGTTTCCCCGCGTCGTCCAGCAGCGTGCGCGCCCGGCCGGAAAGCTCATCGGTGGTGGCGTCGACGACGTCGGAGACCGCTTTTTCCAGCCGGTCCATCGCCGCGCTGAACTCGCCCCGGTCGCGGCGCCGCCTGCTGCGCCTGTGGTCTGAATCGTTCAATGTTGCTCCTCGCTCAATGGTTGCGGGCTTCGCCCTGAGCTCAGGGGGCGGAATCTCCCGCCGGCCCGCCGACACTCCGTGTCAACTCGCTTGGTCCTGCTTGCGCCAGTCGGGAACCTGCGCATCCAGGATGGCCTCGAGCGTATCGATGCGCTCCAGCATGCTCTCCGCCTGCAGGGCCAGCGTTTCGAGGTCTGCCCGTTCCGTTTCCGACAGCGCCTTGTTCGCCTGTTGCTTGCTGCGGTAATGCATGAAGATCCAGGCGGGCGCCACCAGCACCAGGAAAATGACGGTGGGAACGAAGACCGCAATGACTAAGCCGTCCATGGGGGCTCCTAGCTGTTGCTGTTCTGGTTCACCGGCGTGACGTTGTTGTTGTCGTCACTGCCACCGCTCTCGTTGTGCACCCGGGCTTTCAGCTCACTGAGCTGCGCGTCGAGGTCCTCGTCCGATTCGAGATCGGCGATCTCGTCCGAAAGGGTCTTCTGGCCCATGTCGTAAGACTCGATCTGACCTTCCAGGTCGTCCATCTTGCGCTCATACAGCTCGAAGCGCGCGATGGCGTCGTCGATGTTGTGATCCGACAGGGTGCGTCGCACGCCAAGCCGCGTCTGTGCCGCTTTGCCCCGGACGATGATGGCATTCTGCCGGGCCTTGGCGTCTTTGATTTTCGCCTGCAGGGCAGCGACATCTTCGTTGAGCTTCTCGAGGGTACCTTCGAGAGCCGCCAGCTCTTCGCTCATGACGGTGATGTTCTCACGGGCTTTGTTGCTTTCCGCAAGCGCGCCTTTTGCAAGATCGTCGCGGCCTTTACGGACCGCCACCTCGGCTTTGCGCTCCCACTCGGCCGCTTCTTCTTCCTGGAAGCCTTTACGGCGCTCCAGCTCTTTGCGGTCTGCAATCGCCCGAGCCGACGTGCTACGCACTTCCACCAGGGCTTCTTCCATCTCCTGAATGATCAGGCGTACCATCTTTTCCGGATCTTCGGCCTTGTCCAGCAGGGCGTTGATGTTGGAATTGATGATGTCGCTCATGCGAGAAAAGATACTCATGTCAAGTTATGCCTCCGTTAGCACGCTTTAGCTGGGAGCCGAACCTCGCTGACATCCGGCTCTGTCGCCATGAGTAATACAGGGATCGTGCCAACTTCCGTAAATCTTCTAACTTGCTGTTTTTATTGGTAGTTTTTCTGGCGCGCAGCACAGGGCGCAAAACGCTATAGTACTTCTCACCACTAGTTGGTCGATAACCCCACACCATGCGAAGCGACAACGAACGAATGCTGGGCGAATCTCCTGCATTCATGCGAACCCTGGAGCACGTATCCCTCATAGCGCCCCTGCAGAAGCCGGTGCTGCTCGTCGGTGAGCGTGGCACCGGCAAAGAGCTGATCGCGTCGCGCCTGCACTACCTGTCCAACCGCTGGGAAGGACAGTTCATCAAGATGAACTGCGCGGCGATCTCCGAAACCTTGCTGGAAACCGAGCTGTTCGGCCACGAGGCCGGCGCCTTCACCGGCGCCACCAAGACTCACCACGGGCGCTTCGAGCGCGCCAATGGCGGTACGCTGTTTCTCGACGAGTTGGCAACCACCTCCATGCTGGTGCAGGAAAAGCTGCTGCGGGTGATCGAATACGGGGAATTCGAGCGCGTGGGCGGCAACAAAACTCTGACAGTGGACGTGCGGCTCATCGCGGCAACCAACGAAGATCTGCCTTATCTCGCAGCGGCGGGCAAATTCCGCTCCGACCTGCTCGACCGGCTGGCGTTCGACGTGCTGACGCTACCGCCGCTGAGGGAGCGGGAGGAGGACATCGCGCTGCTGGCCGAGCACTTCGCCATCAACATGGCAAAGGAACTCGACCGTGAGTACTTTGCCGGCTTCAGCGAGCAGGCCAGAGAAACCCTGCAGGCATACGAGTGGCCGGGCAACGTGCGCGAGCTGAAAAACGTGGTGGAGCGTTGCGTGTACCGCACGGAAGCCGAGGACATTGTGGACGAGGTGATCTTCGACCCCTTCGAATCGCCTTTCCGGCCGGGCACTGCAGCGCACAATGATGCCACGCCCCCAGACGCGGCGCCCACGCGCCTGCCCGTAGACCTTAAAGAACACATCCGCGACTACGAGATCGAGCTGATCGAGCGGGCAATGTCACAGGCCAAGCACAACCAGCGCAAGGCTGCAGAGCTGCTGGCCCTCACCTACCACCAGTTTCGCGGCTATCTGAAAAAATACGGCCTCGTCGGCGCGGCTGCCAACGGGGAAGAGGACGACGCCGGCTGAGGCCAATCACCGGTACCGCCATCGGCAGAAAAATCCGATGGAAAAAGTCGATCGCATCTCATTGTGCATTGCACACAACACCCTATAATGCGCGCCGGACGAGTAGAGCGACGCGGGCTTCTGCCGTCTGTCATCGCAACTGCCCGCGGTATTACGAGATAAGGAAGAAGTTCATGTCGACGCCGAAGCAAGACCACCCCACCCCGCAAGCCCGCCCCGCCGTGGCGCGTTGGATCGAAGACCCCTTTGCTTCCGTCATCGCTGCGTGCGTTCTGACCACCTGTGCCGTTGCGGTCGTGTTCTCAGGCATTTCAGCCCTGTCCATCATCGTCTAGGGCCCGAACCCGCTGGCGCGCGCCCTGCGCGCGCCTTTCCCTCAACCTGTGACCCGCTAGACAGCAACCCTGTCTAACCCTCCCCAAAGCCCTCTTTCCGCCTCTGCAACGGTCTGCAATCATGCGCTCGCGCACTACGGAGCGACCATGCGGAAGCACCTCGTACCGGTTCTCGCTGCCCTGTGGCTCACCGCCTGCGGAGGTGGCGGCGGCTCTTCGTCGTCAGCGCCACCCGCACCGCCTGCCGGAGGCGGCACCAGCGGTGGCACCGAACCCGCGTTCGGCCTCACAACCCGCGATAACCTGGCTGCCTTCAATCTGCCCGGCAGCGGCACCGGCGCCATCGCGCTCACGCTGGCCGAAGCCTACCCGGGCCTCACCTTCAACGTACCCATCTACGCCGCATCCGTACCGGGCGAAAACCGTCTGGTGGTTGTGGAGCAGAGCGGCAGATTGCAGGCTTTCGTGGACACACCGGGCGCCACCACCGCCCGTACCGTGCTCGATCTGTCGTCCGTTGTGACGTTCGCCGGCGAGCAGGGGTTACTGGGGCTGGCGTTCGACCCCGCGTTTACAACGAACCGGTATCTGTACGTACATTATTCTGCATCGGGCCCGCGGCGCTCGGTGGTCGCGCGCTTCACCTGGGAGGCCGCCTCTGACCAGGCCTTGAGGTCGTCGGAGAAGGTGATTCTGGAGGTGGCGCAACCGTTTACCAACCACAACGGCGGCAGCCTCGCTTTCGGACCCGACAACTATCTCTACATTGCCCTGGGGGACGGCGGTTCCGGCGGCGACCCTCAGAATCACGGTCAGGATCGCAGCACGCTGCTGGGCAGTGTGCTGCGCCTGGACGTGCACCCGGCCAGTGCTTCTGAAGCCTACGCAATACCGCCCGACAACCCCTTCGTGGGCGTATCCGGGGTGCGCGAAGAGATCTACGCCTACGGCCTGCGCAATCCTTTCCGGTTCTCCTTCGACCAGCAGAGCGGCGAGCTGTGGCTGGGCGACGTAGGGCAGAACGCCATCGAGGAAATCGACCGTATCGAAGCTGGCGGCAACTACGGCTGGCGCGTTTTCGAGGGCACCGAGCCGTTTGATCGCAGCGGGAACACGCTGCCTGACAGCGCCTTTAGCCCACCGGTATTCGAGTACGACCACAGCCAGGGACGCTCTGTGATTGGCGGCTACGTGTATCGCGGCAGCCGGCATGCGGCTTTGTTCGGTCGTTACCTGTTTGCCGATTACGTTTCCGGCAACGTCTGGGCGCTGGATCCCGCCAATCCGTCAGCAGGCGCGACGGTAGTGGATCGAGCGACCAACCCGGCGGGTTTTGCGGAGAAAAACGACGGCGAGCTGTTGCTGGTGACCATTGGCGGCAGCCTGCTCGAGTTTGTCTCCAGCGGCGGCACCTCGGGCGAGGTACCCGACAAGCTGTCAGAAACCGGGCTGTTCGCAGATCTGGCCTCACTCACGCCGGCTGCCGGCCTCATCGAGTATGCCGTGACCGTACCGTTTCACTCCGACGGGGCCGAAAAGCGCCGTTGGGCAGGCATCCCCGGCAGCGCTACCGTCGCCTTCGGGGCCGACGACTGGTCGCTGCCCACAGGTAGCGTGCTGGTGAAGCACTTCACGCTGGAAACCACCGATGGCCCCACCCGTCTGGAAACGCGGGTGCTTGCTCGTGGTCCGGACGAATGGGCCGGCTTTACGTACCGGTGGGACGCCGCTGGCAGCGACGCCGATCTGCTGCTGGCGCGCGAAACGACCACGTTCACGGTGCCCGGGTCTGCGGGTCCTGTGGCGCAGCGTTACGACTTTCCCAGTCGCACCGATTGCTTCGCCTGCCACACCGACGCCGCGGGCGTCGCGCTCGGCCTGCGCACGCCGCAGCTGAACCGCGACTTCGACTACGACGGCGTGGTGGACAATCAGCTGCGCAGCTGGAACAACATCGGGCTCTTCGACACGGCGCTGGGCGACGCTGCCGGCTACGACGCATTTCCAGCCATCGCGGACGAGGATGCATCGGTTGCCGATCGCGCGAGAGCCTACCTGGACGTGAACTGTGCGCATTGCCACCAGCCTGGCGGAACCGCGCCAGGCGCGCTGGATCTGCGAGTGGCGACGGCCGACGACGCCATGGGCGCGCTCAACACAGCACCCAGTGCAGGCAACCTGGGCATCACGGACGCTGCCATCATTGCCCCGGGCGAGCGGAACCGCAGCGTGCTGTGGGAGCGGCTGCGTCGCCTCGACGACAATCGCATGCCCCCGCTCGGCAGCCACGTGGTGGACAGCGAGGGCGTTGATCTCGTCGGTCGCTGGATTGACGCGCTCTCCGAATAGCGCAGCTGCTAAGCCGTATCCCAGGCCACCGGCAGGCTGCGGATCCCCTGCAGCACGGGCACGCGCTTCTCCATGACCACTTCCCCGTTGAGGCGGAGATTCTTCAGGCGCGGCAGCAGGGCTTTGAGGAAGATCTCGCCTTCCAGACGCGCGAGCGGCGCGCCCCGACAGAAGTGGGTGCCGTAGCCGAAGGACAGGTGGCGACGCGCCTTTGCCGGGTCACGGTCGAGACTGAAGGTGAGCGGATCGTCGAACACCTCCGGATCGAGGTTGGCCGCCGCCCACAGCAGCATCACCTTGGTGTCTTTCTGCAGCGGGCAGCCGCCAAGCACCACCTCCGTGTCGTTGGTACGGAACAGGCCCTGCACCGGTGAGTCGAGCCGCAGCGTTTCTTCGATTGCCACGGGAATGAGCGCAGGATCGCTGCAGACCCGCTCATAGGCACCCGGTTCAATCAGCAACCGATGGATGACGTTGGACAGCATGATTGTCGTGGTAGCGCTGCCCGCGGTCTCGAGGAAGTTCATGAAACCGAGAATCTTCTCGTCCGAAAGGAAAGTGCCATCCGGTCCCGGTGTAGTGAGAAAACGGCATACGATGTTGGTGTCAGCCTGCCATTCCCCGGTCTCGAGCCTGGTTTTACAGTCAACGAGATGGTCCTGGTACATCTGCGCTGTTCTGGTGAACCCGATGATGCCGGGATCGTCCGGGCCCCGACGGGCAAAAAAGTCTGCGCGGTTGCCGGCAGGCTCGAGCATCATGCCGACGCTGGTGGCGATACCGTCGCGGATGAAACCCACCCGGCTGGAGCCGTCCGGCTCCTCGAGTGCATAGCCCAGCAGCTTGTGAATCACAAAGAGCGGGAATGGGATCGAAATGACCTCGTGCAGGTCCATTTCGCCCTCCGCTAAAACATCGTCCAACCGCGCTTCTACGAAGGCCTGCATGTCAGGAATGAGGGCCTCGAATACCTCTTTGGAGAAACAGTCGGCGACGATGCGCACCTCGAAGGTGTGCTCCGGCGGGTCTACGCTGACCAGCACGCCGGGGGTTTCGAGATACTCCAGCGCCGGGCCATACTTGCTCTTCCAAACGTCGTACTGCTTCAGGATGCTCATGATCTCGCCGTGAGAGGCCACCGCGTAGTGGTCACCACTGGTGGAGTGCGCGTACGGGCAACCGCTGGCGTGCATGGCCGCGTAGACCTGTTTGAAATTGGTGAGAAACGGCTCTGCGTTGAAATCTACTTCTGCCCAGCCCGGCTGGGCGTGTGTCTTCGGGTTTGTCATGCCCTCTCCTTTCGGTTACTCGAGTTCAGCGGCATAGGCAGCGCGCGTGCGCGCCGTCATGAGAGGCGCCAGCACCAGCAGGGGCGCGCGCCGATATTCCTGGACCAGTTCGCGGTCTGAGACGGCACCCTTCATCCACAGGAGATTGGTAGCCCACCCGGCCACCGCCAGGCGGCGCGCGACCAGATCGAGATCGACGACCGCCTCGATTTCCCCCAGCGCCAGCATGTCCTCCAGGCGCTGGCGCGACTGAGTCACGTTGTCAGTGAGCAGCGTTGCCACGATGGGAGAACCGGCCCGGCCGTTGAACAGCATGAGGCTCATGGCCTCAGCGTAGGCGGGCGTGGCAAGTATCTGCCCGGCCACGATTTCGGCGTTGTGCAGCAGAAACTCGATACCCTGCCTGCCCGAAGCTCGGGCGCGCTCCGCCAGATCGGCGAGCAGTTCCCGTAATGCCAGCAGGATCAGATCGTCCTTGTGACCGAAACGGTTGTAGATGGTCATCAAAGACACCCTGGCACGCTCCGCCAAGGCCCGCATCTGCAGCCCCTCGTAGCCGTCTTCGGCAAGCATCTGCCGCGTTGCGTCGAGCACGCGCTGGCGTTGATCCCGCTGCCGGGGAGTCAGGCGTCTGGCTTCGGGCATGGACCGGGTCCCTCTCTCCTTCGTTGTCGTGTCTTGGCTGGGCTTCGCGTCTCAGCGCCCGCAATTTCTGATTGCATTCGACGCCTGATTGCGCGATCTTTAGAACCTGTTCTAATTATTGGCTCATTCACCGCTAAACATCAAGCGCCACGTTCAGGCAGGGGGACCAACAATGGATGTCATCGAAGCAATGGAAACCTGTACCGCGATGCGGTACTTCAAGGCGGATCCGGTACCGAAAGACGTTCTGGAAAAACTGATCCATGCGGCGACGCGTGCGTCTAATCCCGGCAACAGCCAGGGCTGGGAATTTCTCGTCATCGACGACCCGGCCATCAAAGCGCCCGTAGGTGAGAAAGTACTGGCCGGTATGGCGCCGTTTTTCGCCGACCGCCCGGAAGGCCGCGATGGGGTGGAAGAGCGCATGCTGGTGGGCGCCGAACACCTGGCCCGCAACTTCGCTAGCGTGCCCGCCTGGATCGTGTGCATGGCGCGCAAGGTGTATCCGCCGCACGACCCGCAGGACAGCTTCATGCACTCCACCATCTATCCCGCCGCCCAGAATCTCATCGTCGCGGCGCGCGCGCTGGGCGTTGGCACCTGCTTCACCACCTTTCCGGGCAATGCCGAGCCGGAGCTGCGCGCGTTGTGCAACATTCCCGACGATCTGCACATGTTCGTCTACGTGGCGGTGGGCTATCCGGAGCGCGAGTTCAGGCCCGTCAAGCGCAAGCCCCTCGCCGACGTGATCACCTGGAACCGCTACTGAACCGGCGGAGAGTAACATGTACGAGCACGTTCTGAGCCCCATCACGATCGGCGGCGTGGAAATACCCAATCGTGTTGTGCGCACGGCACACGCCACAGGCATAGGCGCCGGTCGCATGAGCGACGAACTCGTGGAGTACCATGCGGCCCGCGCGCGCGGTGGTGTGGGCCTGACGATCGTGGAGATCCTCTCCGTGCACCCCACCAGCCCCGCGTCCCTGAACGCTTTCGATCCAACGTTGCCAGCGGGCTACGAGAGGTTGATGGCCGCCTGCGCGCCGCACGGCATGAAGGTGTTCCAGCAGATCTGGCACGCCGGGCACAACGGCACCCCCCTGGACGGCAGCCCACCTTGGTCACCGTCAGACATTCCGAGCCCTCAGGTAGGCATCGTGCCACGCCCCATGACAAAGGCGCAGATCGACGAGATTGTGGCGAGCTACGCCGGCACCGTGAAGCTGTGTCGGGACGCAGGTCTGGATGGCGTGGAAATCCACGGCGCCCACGGCTACCTTCCCCAGCAACTTCTGTCCGCCAATACGAACAAGCGTACGGACGAATACGGCGGCAGCCTCGCGAACCGCATGCGCTTTCTGCTGGAGATCATGCGTGCCTGTCGCGCTTACGCTGGCGACGGCTTCGCCATAGGCATACGCCTTGCCGCCGACGAGACCCCGGGGGGCATCGGCCCGCAAGAGAACATAGCGGTCGTGGAAGCGCTGCGGGCCGAAAAACTCACGGACTTCGTGAACGTTTCGCTCGGCAACTATCACAGCTTCCCCAAGATGATTGGCGGCATGCACGAGCCAGTGGGCTACGAGCTGGAGACTGCCGAGCCGGTCACCCGCGTGACTGGGGACGTACCATCCATCGTCACGGGCCGCTACCGCACGATGGAAGAAGTGGATCAGGCCATCCGGCTGGGCCAGGCGGATCTCGTGGGCATGACGCGGGCGACCATTGCCGATCCCGACCTGGTCAACAAGACGCGGGCCGGCCAGGCTTCGCGGGTGAGGCCATGCATAGCGTGCAATCAGGGATGCGTGGGCCAGCTCCTGAGCCCGTTACGAAAGGTTGGCTGCGCCGTGAACGCCGGCGCCGGTTTCGAAAACCGGTGGGGCGACGACAAGCTGTCGCCCGTGGAGACGCCGAAACGTCTTCTCGTCATTGGCGGTGGACCGGCGGGCATGGAGGCAGCCCGCGTCGCGGCTCGGCGCGGCCACCACGTGACGCTGGCCGAAGCGATGCCGGACCTCGGCGGCACGCTGGAGCTTGCAAGCCGGGCACCGACGCGCCAGCAGTTCAAAGATTTTCTCGGCTGGCTGCAGGACGAAGTCTATGCCGAGGGTGTGGATGTGCGCCTCTCGAGCTTCGTCACGGAGGCCGACCTCGCGGCATACAATGCCGACCACGTCGTACTGGCCACAGGCGCTGAGCCGCGCATGGACGGTTTGCAGCTGTCACACCCCGGCGAGCCGATCGAAGGTATCGGCCTTGGCCACGTCATGTCGAGCAACGAGCTCTTCCACGATACCGGCGCCGTATCAGCCACCCACGCACTGGTCATCGACGATGTAGGGCACTACGAAGGACTCGCGGCGGCTGAACAGCTGGCCAACGACGGCGCAAAAGTCACCATGGTGACCCGGCTGCCCACCCTCGCGCCCGAGGTGCGGTCGGCGCTGATGGTGGATCCGGCGCTGGAGCGGCTGGGACGGAGAGATTTCAGCTACCACGTCGGCACACGGGTTCTGAAGACTGACGGCCAGTCCGCCACGCTGCAACCGGTCACCGGCGGTGGCGTCTGGTCAGTGAACGCGGATCTCGTGGTGTTCGTCTCCCTCAACCGCCCCCGCAACGAGCTGATCGAAGCCCTGGAAGTGCAGGCGCTCCCCTACACGTTGATTGGCGATGCCAACGCGCCCCGGTTTCTGGTGCGGGCGGTCGCCGAAGGCAATGCCGCCGGAAGATCGCTCTAGCGGGCTTTCGATTACGTGAATTCCAGTTAGAATACGCCGCACCGGAGAGGTGGCCGAGTGGTCGAAGGCGCTCCCCTGCTAAGGGAGTATAGGTAACCCCTATCGAGGGTTCGAATCCCTCCCTCTCCGCCACTTTTTTTGCAACCTATTGAGCTGCAAAGATTATCGGGTTGCCTTCCTGGGCTACCCACAATTCGCTCCACAAAAGACTCACCGTTCACGACGCGGTCATTCGGTTCCTTTCTCGGAACGTTGCTCGAAGTGACTACGCCTTGCTCTCAACACCGAAATCGCGGCCGGGTGGACAACGCCCGTATGGGAAGTCACGGGCTAGTCGATCGCAGAGCGAGGGGCCAGTGACCAGCGCTTAAGTGGTGTGACGGCGGGAGAGCCCGCAATCGGGGTGTCAGGGCATCTGACCCAGCGCCGCGAGCACCCGATCGGCGGAACCCCGCGCCACCAGTTGCTCGCCAAGCAGTTCCGCACCGCGCACGCTAAGATGGCTGCGATCGAAGTAGAGCGGGGTTGTTCCGAGATAGCCGCTACAGGTTTCCTCATCGCACAGAACCTCATTGAAATCCACATAACCGACGCCATGTGCCTCAGCCAGCTTGCGCAGTCTGGCGTTCACAAGGGTGCTTGTCTGCGGGGTTACCTGGCCGAGGCTCGTGCAGTCGAGGAACGGCAGCTTCAAGGCTTTCACGGCGCACTCTCGGTCGAACTGCAGCAAGCGCGGGATGACGCCAAGCACCACCACGCGCTCGTGACTCGCAGCCAGGGTCGTCAATGTATCGGCCAGGGCACGTTCGAAGTCTGCTTTGCCGTAGCGGAAATAAAAGTCCCAGCTTGCACTGAGTATCACTGTGTCGTAATCCGACAAGCGCTGCTGCGCAAGATCGGCTGAGGATTTGCAATTGGCGCGGCGCCTCGCTCCGACGAACCGTTCGGGGTTGTCGAGGATCGGCGGGCAAGCTGAGTGTGCGAAATTGCGGAACGCGAAGTCGTACTCCGCAGCCAGCACCTTCAGCACACCTGTGTAATGCGCTGCGTTGGAGTCTCCCCACAACAGCGTCCGCGGCTCATCCACCCCTTCAACGATGCACCGCGACGCGGTCGCGACGGCATGGCTCAGTCGTGGCACCTGGCAAACATAGTCTGCTGTGAAAGGCGCTTTCCCACCTTCAACAACCCGTGCTACGGCAGCCCGGTACGTTGTGTCGAGACCAAGGGCACCTTTCCCGAACACGAGGAACAGCACCAGTCCGGCCACAAGCGCCGACGGCACCAGTAGCTGACGCTGCAGCACGGCCATGGGAGCAAGTTGTGTCGCGCGAAACCGTACTTCAATGAGCCGGTATGAGAGGTAAGACAAGGCAAAGATCACCGCCAGCGCCGCAAGCTTCTGCACCGTGCTGAGATCGACCAGCGCATATTTGGCATACGCGAGCACAGGCCAGTGCCAGAGATACATCGAGTAGGACAGGAGCCCCACGAACACGAGGCCATTCATCGAGAACGCGCGCGATATCCAGTGACGCCGGGCACCGCCAGCAATGAGCAACATGGTGCCGAGCGTCACCGGTACGGCGTTGTAGCCCGGGAAGCTGTCCTGCGACGAGAGACCGTAGAGACTCACGCCGACGAGCACCAGGCCCACTGCAGAAAAAGCCAGTGCAAGCCATCCGGGCACACGGTCGAAACGATGCGCCCACAGCGCACAGACCGCCCCGGCGATCAGCTCGCCCGCCCGTCCAGGCAACATGTAGTACTGAAACATCGGATCGTCGGCATAGTTCACCTCCGCATAAACGAACGACGCGGTCGCCATGAGGACCATGAGACCCGTCAGCACCAGGCGCGAGGGAATAAATCGCAAGCCAAGGGTCAGCAGCAGCGGCCAAAGGACATAAAACTGCTCCTCGACGCCGAGCGACCAGAGGTGCAGCAGCGGCTTCAAACCGGCGTCGTCTGCGAAGTAGCTGGTATCCAGAAAATAGGTGAAGTAGATGTTGGCGCCGAAAAACTGCGCCGCCAGCGCCGACCAGGCCAGATCCTCCAGATCTTCCGGTATCAGCACAGCCCAGCCGACCAGTAGCGTTATCACCAGCGTGAACGTCAGCACAGGCACGATGCGCTTGATCCGGCGCCGATAGAATTCCGCGTAACGGAAGGTACCTGCTTCCCCTTCCCTGGCAATGATGCCCGTTATCAGAAAACCGGAGATCACAAAGAAGATGTCCACACCGATGAAGCCGCCCGGCACCCAGGCAGGGTCGATGTGAAACAGCACCACGGACAGCACGGCCAGCGCACGCAGCCCGTCGATATCAGCTCGGTAACTCAAGACATCCTCAAGCAGAGATACATGTGATAGTTTGCAGCAAATCCGCTCCGGAGCGACCATGTCCTTTCATCACATCGCCATCGCCACGCGCGATATGCAGGCCACCCACGACTTTTACACCACCGCCATGGGCTTCAAGCTCGTCCGGGTGGAGAAAGCAGCCACCGGACCCGGTGACAACTGGGCCAAACACTTTTTTTACGACACCGGGGATGGCGAGATGATGGCGTTCTGGGAGATCCACAACGACACCATCGATCCCGAGTTCCCCACTTCCATATCCGAGGGTCTGGGTCTGCCGAAGTGGACAAATCACATCGCCTTCGGCGCTGCGAGCATTGCAGATCTCGACGCGGCTCGCGCGCGTATCAATGCAGCGGGTTATGACGTGGTGGAGATTGACCACCACTGGTGCCGGTCCATCTACGTAGACGATCCCAATGGCATCATGGTGGAATTCTGCGTGACCACGCGCGAATTCGACAGCAGCGACCACGAGCGCGCGTTGGCGGCCTTGTCAACCCACGAGCTGCCCGACGAGCCGGAACCGGTCGTGCAGATGCACCACGCGTCATGAAACGCACGGCCGTTGATCGTGGCGGCTAGTCGACGACGGCTAGTTGCAGACTGCTAGTCGTTGTCTCGCGGCTGCTCGCTTTCCTTTTTTATTCTGTCGTAGATTTCTTCGCGATGGACAGCAACATCCCGGGGCGCATTGACGCCCACGCGGACCTGATTGCCTTTGACACCCAGGACCGTCACCGAGATATCGTCGCCGATCATCAGCGTTTCACCTACCCTGCGAGTCAGAATCAGCACACACCATCTCCTATAGTCCTGCCCGCAATCTGTTTGAGCGTCGTTTACACTTCGGCGCGCTCGTCCTGTAGGTCGAACGCCGAGTGTAGTGCCCGCACCGCCAACTCCAAATACTTTTCTGCTACAACAACGGAAATTTTAATTTCCGATGTGGAAATCATCTGGATGTTGATGTTCTCGGAGGCGAGGCTGTCGAACATCTTGGTCGCTACCCCGGCGTGCGATCGCATGCCAACGCCGACGATGGACACCTTGGCAATGGTCTTATCACCCGCCAGGCCGCGGGCTTTGATGTCTTTCTCCTGCACGTCCTCCAGCAGGGCCATGGTGCGATCGTAATCCTGACGCTTCACCGTGAACGTGAAGTCGGTAAGACCATCTTCACCGGTGTTCTGCACAATCATGTCCACTTCAATGCCCGCGTTGCTCACGGGGCCGAGAATTCTGGACGCAATGCCCGGAATGTCGGGCACGCCGGTTACCGTCACTTTGGCTTCGTCGCGCGTGTGCGCGATGCCTGACACCAGCGGCTGCTCCATGTTGTCTCCTTCCATCGTGATGAGCGTGCCCGGACTGCTGCCAAATGTAGCCAGCACTCTCAACGGCACGCGATAGCGGCCCGCGAACTCTACGGACCTGGGATGCAGCACCTTGGACCCGAGGCTCGCGAGTTCCAGCATTTCCTCGAAGGTGATCTGCTCGAGGCGACGGGCGCTGTCCACCAGGCGGGGATCGGCGGTATAAACGCCATCCACGTCGGTGCAGATCTCACATTCGTCTGCCTCGAGCACCGCCGCGAGCGCAACGGCAGAGGTATCCGAGCCACCCCGGCCGAGCGTCGTGAGATTGCCGTCTTCGTCCACGCCCTGAAATCCGGCCACGATGGGGACGCAGCCGCGCTCCAGCGCTGCATGCAGAGCATCAGTTTTGATCTCGCGGATGCGCGCACGCCCGTGCGCGTTGTCGGTTCGAATCCCGACCTGGGCTGCCAGCATCGACTGTGCCGGCTGGCCGAGGTTGTTCAACGCCATCGCGAGCAGCGCCACGCTGACCTGCTCGCCCGAAGCCGTAAGCACGTCCATCTCGCGTTGAAGGACCGGACCGTCGGAAATGTCTTCGCCCATCGACACCAGGCGATTCGTTTCCCCTGCCATGGCAGAGACAACCACCACCACCTGATCTCCCTGGGCCACGTAACGCGCAACCCGTGCAGCGACGCCCCGGATACGCTCCAGATCGCCGACGCTGGTACCGCCGTACTTCTGAACGATCATTGCCATGACCAGCCTACCCGGAGATCATGCAAGGCGATCGCTGGCCAGCGCCTGCGCCGCCGCGAACGCATCATTCAGCGCCTCGGGCTTGTCGCCGCCTCCGCCTCTCGCGAGGTCAGGTTTCCCGCCGCCTTTAACCCCGACGGCAGCGCCACTTTCGTTCAACAGCTCCACGGCAGAGAGCCGGTCGGTGAGATCGCCGGACACCGCCGCGACCATGCCAACCCGTCCACCGGCTTCGTGCGCCAGCAGCAGTACGCTCGTCTTGAGCTGCGACTTCAACGTGTCCAGCGTCTGCATCATGGCTTTGTTGTCGCCGTCCACGCGCGCGGCAAGGAAGGCGGCACCATGGATATCGACCACGCCATCGAGCAGATCAGAGCCCTGAGATGCGGCAAGTTTCTGCGTAAGCTCTTCCACGCGCTTCTGCGCAGCGCGGCTGTCGACAACCAGGGTCTGTACGCGCTCCACGGTATCGGCAGCGCTGCTTTTCAACACCTCAGCAATGGCTCCGATCTGCTGTTCCAGCTCATGCACCACCCCAAGGGCAGCAAGGCCGGTCACCGCTTCGATGCGGCGGACACCGGCGGCAATACCCGCCTCGCTGGTAATCTTGAAAAAGCCGATATCTCCCGTGCGCTGCACGTGCGTACCGCCGCACAGTTCCACCGAGTAGCCGTCGCCCATGGTGAGCACCCGCACCTCGTCATCGTACTTTTCACCGAAGAGGGCCATAGCTCCGGCATCCACAGCAGCATCGAACGCCATATGCTGTGTTGTCACCTCGCTGTTGGCCAGAATCTGCGCGTTCACCTGCTGCTCCAGCGTTGCAATTTCTTCCGCCGTCACAGGCGCCTCATGCGAAAAGTCGAAACGCAATTTCTCATCGTTTACCAGCGAGCCTTTCTGCTGCACGTGCGCGCCGAGCGTTTCACGCAGTGCCGCGTGCAGAAGATGGGTCGCCGAGTGATTGCTGCGGATCCGGTCCCTGCGAGCACCGTCCACCCGGGACGACACGTTCTGCCCCACCGTAAACTCTCCGGCGGTGACCGTGCCGAGATGCATGTGCTGCACACCCGACACCAGCGTATCGTCCACATCGAACCGTGCGTCGTTCGCCGCAAGCTCACCGCGGTCGCCCACCTGGCCACCCGCTTCGGCGTAGAACGGCGTACGGTCCAGCACCACCACGCCCCGCGCGCCGGCGGCCAGCGCAGCGACGGGCTCCCCGGCTTCGTCGAACACCCCCAGCACCGTGGCGTCGTCGCCGAGGGTTTCGTAGCCACTGAACTCGACAGTCTGCGCCACGTTCACCTTCTGACCGAGACTGGTCGAAAACGATGCTGCCGCCCGGCCGCGTTCGCGCTGCGCTTCCATGGCCGCCTCGAAGCCTGCCTCATCGATCTTCAGGTTGCGCTCGCGCGCCACATCGGCCGTAAGGTCCGCAGGGAAGCCATAAGTGTCGTAAAGCAGAAACACCGTCTCACCCGGGATGGTGTCACCCGTGAGGTCTTTTGTCTGAGTGTTGAATACCTGCATACCCTGGGCGAGGGTTTCGCTGAAACGAGCTTCTTCCTGCGCCAGCACGCTGGAGATGTGGTCGGCCCGCTCCGCCAGGAGGGGATACGCCTCGCCCATTTCTTCCACAAGGGGCTCTACGAGCCGGTGGAAGAACGGATCGCGGATGTTGAGCTGGTAACCATGGCGCAAGGCGCGGCGGATGATCCGACGCAACACGTAGGCGCGATCCTCATTGCCGGGCGTGACACCATCTGCCACCAGGAAGGCGCTCGACCGGATATGGTCGGCAATCACGCGCAGGGAAGCATTCGCCAGGGCTTCCTGCTGGCTGAAGTTGCCCGCAAATTTTCCCGCCGCTGTCAGCAACGTCTGGAAGAGGTCGATCTCGTAGTTGCTGTGCACGCCCTGCATGATGGCAGCCGTCCGCTCGAGACCCATGCCCGTGTCCACCCCGGGCTGCGGAAGTGGCGCCAGCTCACCGTCGGCTGACCGGTCGAACTGTGGAAACACGAGGTTCCAGAACTCGATGAAGCGGTCACCGTCTTCGTCCGGAGAACCGGGCGGACCACCAGCAACCTCGGGGCCATGATCGTAGAAGAGTTCGGTGCACGGTCCGCACGGGCCCGTATCACCCATGGTCCAGAAATTCTCCTCGAGGTCGATGACCCGATCGGCAGGCAACCCGATCTTCTTCTCCCACAGAGCGCGCGCATCTGCGTCCGTGGGGTGCACGGTCACCCAGATCTTCTCCGCCGGCAGTTGCAGCACGTCGTGCACAAACTCCCAGGCCCAGGTAATGGTCTCTTCCTTGAAATAGTCGCCGAAGCTGAAGTTACCCAGCATCTCGAAAAACGTGTGGTGCCTGGCCGTGTAACCAACGTTTTCCAGGTCGTTGTGTTTACCGCCGGCGCGCACGCACCGTTGCGAAGACACCGCCCGCTTGTAACCCGGATCGGACCGGCCCAGCAGCGGGTCTTTGAACTGATTCATGCCCGCATTAGTGAAAAGCAGCGTGGGATCGTTCTGGGGTACGAGGGTGCTGGAAGGCACCACACGGTGGTCCCGCTCGGCAAAGAACGACAGGTACGCATCGCGTACTTCAGCAGTTTTCATGGGTCCTCGTCCTAAACAGGCTGGATGCGGCCGCAAAAAAGGGGCGGAAGTATACGTGATGGCGAACGGCTTAGCACTCGCCCGCGGCGTCGTCTCCAAGGTCGGTCACGGCATAAGACGAAGGCATAGCGCCGAGCGCCCGACGCGCTGTTGCGGCTTCGAAGCCACGTCGTTGAAGGTAGCGGGAAGCCCGCTGCCACGTCCGGGCATCTGCGTTACGCTCGGGATAACGACGTTCCACGGCCGCCACGGCCAGCGCACCCCAATCGGTATCGTGCCAGCCGTCGCACGCATCAATCATTGCCTCATCGATGCCCTGCTGCTGGAGTCGCTGGAGAATGTAGCGCGGACCATAGCCACGCGACGTAAGTGCTCGGAGCTGAGCTTCGGTGTAGCGCACATCGCTCTGCAGGCCGTCTTCCTGCAACGCCGACAGAACCGCCTGCGCCGCGTCGCCCCCGGGCACTTTGCCGGAGGACACCAGCTTGTCCCGCAGCTCCCGGGCGCTGTATTCGCGGCGCGCCAGCAGGCGCACCCCATAGTTGTAGGCAACCCGCTGGGCCCGCTCGTCCGTCTGTTCCGTGCCTGTCACCGGCCAGCTTGGGTCAGGTGAGAGAATCCTGCGCCGCTTCGGGAATGACGACCTCACCGACAGGTTCACCACCCGGGTTCGGCAGCAGCTTGTGACGCAGCTGCTGTTCGATTTCCAGGCGCAGCTCGGGATTGTCGTCTAGATACTCCGCCGCGTTCTTGCGGCCCTGGCCGATACGGTCGCTCTTGTACGCATACCAGGCACCCGACTTCTCAACCAGACCTTCTTCCACCCCCAGCTCGAGAATCTCGCCGGTGCGATGAATACCCTGGCCATACAGAATCTGAAACTCCGTGGTGCGGAACGGCGGTGCCACCTTGTTCTTCACAACCTTCACGCGCGTTTCGTTACCCACAATTTCGTCGCCGTCTTTGATGCTGCCAATGCGGCGGATATCGAGACGTACCGAAGAGTAGAACTTGAGCGCATTACCACCCGTGGTGGTTTCCGGCGATCCGAACATCACGCCGATCTTCATGCGGATCTGGTTGATGAAGATCACCAGCGTGTTGGAGGCCTTGATGTTCCCCGTCATCTTGCGCAGAGCCTGGCTCATGAGCCGGGCCTGCAGGCCCACGTGAGAATCACCCATTTCCCCTTCGATCTCGGCCTTGGGCGTGAGCGCCGCCACCGAGTCCACCACAATCACGTCGACGGCCCCGGAGCGCACCAGCATGTCGCAGATCTCCAGCGCCTGCTCCCCCGTGTCGGGCTGGG
>CAZYYJ010000024.1:0-59810 GCA_964651595.1 uncultured Pseudomonadales bacterium
CTACACGACGCTCTTCCGAGATCGGAAGAGCGTCGTGTAGGGAAAGAGTGTACTGCTGGCCCTGCAGGAGCTGCCGGTCGGCCAGGTGCTTCACGCCTTTCTCCTTGCACCGCTGCTGGACGCTTACGGTCGTCTGGAGCTGCTGGGCAAAGCCACGCCCCTTGCCGTGTGCGCCCTCGGCCTGGCCGTCTGTTACCGGGCCAAGCTCTGGAACATCGGCGCCGAAGGTCAGTTCGTTCTGGGCGCCGTCGCCGGCGGCGCTCTGGCATTGCACGTCGATGCCTGGCCGAGCTGGTTGTCGCTGCCCGTGATTCTCTGCGTTGGCGTTGCTGCCGGAGCGTGCTGGGCCGGCCTCGCTGCGTGGCTGCGCACGGCCTTCGGCGCCAATGAGGTGCTCACGACGATCATGTTGAACTATGTGGCCCTGCACTTTCTCGCCTGGTGCGTGAACGGCCCCCTCAAGGACCCCGGCGGCTTCAACTTCCCGGAGTCGGCGCTGTTTGCCGATAGCGTGCTGCTGCCGTCGCTCAGCAGTGACGCCTACCTGTCGCTGGGCGTGCTGATCGCCGGCCTGCTGGCCATGGCCTTCTGGGGACTGCACCGCAACGCCGGGCTGTTCTACCGTTTCCGCCTCCTGGGGCACGACCCCGGCTCCGTCCGTTTCGCAGGGGCCAGCGTTCGGCGCCTCACCTGGCAGGCGCTGCTGATCAGCGGCGCCATGGCCGGGCTGGCGGGCGTGATGGAAATCGCCGGGCCCGTCGGGCAACTCACCATGAGCATCAGCTTCGGCTTCGGCTACACCGCCATCATCGTCGCGTTTCTCGGGCGCCTGCACCCGGTGGGTATCGTCGCGGCCAGCCTCTTCATGGCGCTCACTTATCTCGGCGGCGAAAACCTGCAGCTTCTGCACGGTTTACCCAGAGCGGCAACCGCAATTTTCCAGGGCGCACTGCTGATCTTTCTCCTCGCCTGCGACTTTCTCGTGCATCACCGGCTGCGTTTCGCCTACCGGGTGCAAACCACATGATGGATGCCGCTACGCTCGAAACCGTGCTGGCTGCGATTCTTCGCAGCGCCACGCCGCTGATCCTTCTGGGCGTTGGCATTATCGTCAGTGAGCGCGCCGGCATCCTCAATCTCGGCCAGGAAGGTATGCTCACCAGCGGTGCCGCTGTCGCGTTTGTCACCATGTTGAGCACAGCCAGTCCCACGCTGAGCATCACCGCCGCTGCGCTGGCCGGCATGACCATGGCCGGCATCTTCGCTGTGCCGGTGCTGGCGCTGAAAACCAATCAGGTCGCCACGGGCCTCGCGCTGACGCTCTTCGGTCTCGGCCTGGCTGCGTTGCTCGGCAACGACCACGCCGGCGCCTCCATCGAAGCCATGGCAGCGCTGCCCGTTCCCGGCCTGCATCACATCCCGATCGCCGGGGTGCTGTTCGACCAGGACCTGCTCGTCTACGTCGGCTGGCTCATGGCCGGCCTGGTCGCGTGGTTCCTGCGCACGCATCCGGGCACGGTCATCATTGCCTGCGGCCACGCACCCGCCGTCCTGCACACGATGGGTCATCCGGTGCTGCGCATCCAGGCTCTGGCGACGCTGTTTGGCGGCGCCATGGCGGGCCTGGCTGGCGCGTATCTGGCGTTGTCGTTTACGCCCCTGTGGAGCGAGTCCATCGGCAACGGTCGAGGCTGGATCGCCCTGGCGCTGGTCGTTTTCGCAAGCCACCAGGTCGGACGCCTCGTTCTCGGCGCCGCCATTTTCGGCAGCACCAGCGTTTTACAGCTGGTGTTTCAGGCGGCGGAAGTCAATGTGTCCACGCACCTGCTGGCCGCATCCCCTTACCTGGTAACCATCATCGCCCTGGTTGTGCTTTCGAGGCTGTCGACCTCGAGCCCTCGTCTGCAGGCGCCGCGCACCCTGGGCCAGACAATGAGCTGACCGGAGATTGTCATGTTACGAGCCACGCTGCTGTTCACTCTCACTCTGGCGACCGTCGCCGCTCATGGCGAAGCCCCTCTCAAGGTCGCTTTCATTTACGAGCACCCGGTGAATGCCGGCGGCTGGAGCCTGTCCCACGAGCAGGGGCGCCTGGCCGCAGAAGCGCGCTTCGGTGCGCAGATCGAAACGCGCGCCCTCGAGGGCATCGTGCCCGGACCGGACACCGTGCGGGCATTGACGAATCTGGCCCGGGAGCGCTACGACCTGATCTTTGCAACCTCTTTCGGCCACATGAACCCGGTGGTGAAAGTGGCGCGCAATTTCCCCCGGGTATCGTTTCAGCATGCGTCGGGCTACAAAACCACCCGGAACGTCGGCACCTATCAGATTCGCGCCATGGAGGGCCGCTATCTCGCGGGCATGCTCGCCGGCCACATGAGCCGAAGCGGCAAGCTGGGGTACGTGGCCGCGTTTCCCATTCCCGAGGTCATTCGCGGCATCAACGCGTTTACACTCGGCGCGCGGGCTGTGGATCCAACAATCACCGTGCAGACGATCTGGATCAACACATGGATGGACGCTGCGAAAGAGCGCGAAGCCGCCGAGCTGCTCATCAATCTCGGCGCCGATGTCATATCCCATCACACGGAGACGCCGGCGCTGATGATCGCTGCGGAGAATGCCGGCGTATGGGCGGTGGGCTATCAGTACGATCGCTCGGAATTTGCGCCGACAAAACACCTGGTCACCATCGAGCACAACTGGGCGCCCATCTATGAGGCCCTCATTGCCGACAAGCTCGCGGACAAGTGGCAGAGCCGCGCGCTGTGGCTGGGCCTGGCGGAAGATGCCACGCGCCTGGTATCCGTATCACCCGACGTGCCGCCAGCCGCGCTGGCCGCCGTGGACCGCACCCGGCAAGCCATCAAGCGCGGCGAATTTCACGTCTTCGCCGGTCCGTTGCAGGACGTGGACGGCACGGAACGCATCAGCGCCGGGAGCATGCCTTCCGACGAAGCCCTGATAGCGATGGAATGGTTTGTGGACGGCGTCGTCAACGCTCAGTGAGCGTTTATGCCACCACCGGTGCCTACAAACCGCCGTAGACCGATAGAAACTCATCGCGTGCCTGCGCCGCCAGGCGCCCTTCGTCCAGGCCCGGAAACTCCCCGTCCTGCCAGACAACCCGGCCGTTGATCATCGTCATGGCGGTGCAATCTCCGAGGCCCAGCTTGGCAGGCAGGGCGGCGGGCGCGCCCAGGGCGCCCACGAGCTCCAGGCGGTCGGTGCGCACCGCAAAAAGATCAGCGCACATGCCTTCGGCGAGTTTTCCGATATCGGTCCGCCCCAGCAGGGCAGCACCACCCCGGGTTGCCATCTCGAGATAGTCCACGGGATCAGGCGCTCCGTAGCCCCGCGCCGTTGCCACCAGGCACTGCAGGAGATACGCGGTTCGCAGCGTCTCGCTCAGACTGGATCCGTCGTTGGAGGCGCAACCGTCCACGCCGAGACCCAGCCGCACCCCGGCCTGTTGCATCGCCCGAAGGTCCGTGACGTTCTCGCCAACGAGAAAGACCGGCGCCGGACAGTGGCTCACGCCAACGTCCAGGATGCCGAGGCGGGCAATTTCAGCGCCGGTCAGGTCCCAGGCATGGGCCACCCATACATCAGGGCCGTAGCAGCCGATGCGCTCCAGCCACGCCACTGAACGCTCGCCGATCCGCTGTGCCAACGTCGCCGACTCACCCTCTCCGAGATGCGTGTGCAGCTGAATCCCCGCGTCCCGGGCCAGCGCAAGGGCTTCCACGAAGGTTGCCTCGTGACAATTCACCGGCTGACAGGGCGCCACCACCACCTGGCGCATGGCACCAGGATGCGAGCCGTGATAGGCCGAAACAAGACGCTCGACGTCGTTGAGGAACTCCGAAGTGGTTTCCACCATAGGCTCGGGGACGTTGCCACCCTCGGCCTGGGGCAGCGTGTTAGCTCCGCGACCCGCAACGAAGCGCATGCCCAGCAGATCCGCCGCCCGGAACTGCTCATCCACCAGGTAAGAACCGGCGTGCCGGGGAAAACAGTACTGATGGTCGAAGGCTGTGGTGCACCCGTGCTTGATGAGATCAGCCATGCAAACCAGGGCGGTGTGGTAAAAACAGGTCTCAGTGAGCTTTGCGAACTCCGGATAGATACGCGCAATCCAGGAAAGAACATCGCAGGGCCAGGGGAACTCGGGTCTGTTCCGCACGAAGGCCTGAAAGAAATGATGGTGCGTGTTGACGAGACCGGGAAAGACAACCCAGCGGCTTGCGTCGAGCGTAGCACCTTCCCACGGCAATGCCGGCCCGATGCGCTTGATGAATCCGTCTTCGATGAGCACGTCCACGTCCGCATGCACCGAGCGCGCCTCATCGCCGCTGACAAGCAGAGCCACGTTCTTCAGGCAGAGCGTGCCGCCTGCCGTCACAGACCCATCCGGCTGCGCAGACGCTCGAGCTCGCGCTTCGCGCGTGTGGCAACATCCGCCTGCGCAAGGCCCGGCACCTCACCGTCGATCACCCGCCAGCGTCCATCGACCATGGTCCGCACCACCGCCACGGGCTCACCGCAGAGTACCGGCGCAAACTGCGGCTGCCACACACCCGCGTAGCGCGGGGCCGACACGTCATAGAGCACCAGATCTGCGCAGGCGCCCACCCGCACGCGCCCCGTGTCGAGACCAAGCACATCGGCGCCGCCAGCGGTGCACCACTCGCGCACCTCGGCCAGCGTGGTTGCCTTCGGTCCTCCGACAGCGCGGTGCAGCAGCCAGGCCAGCATCGCTTCGTTAGCCATGCTGCCGCTTTCTGCCGAAGCGGAACCATCAACGCCGATGGAAACGGGCACCCCCGCGGCCGCCATGGCCGGCACCGGGCTCACACCGCTCCCGAGGCGGCAGTTGGAGGTGGGACAGTGCGCTATCCCGGTTCTGGTGGCGGCGAGGCGCCCCAGCGCCACAGCATCTGTATGTACCAGGTGCGCATACCAGACATCGTCACCCAGCCAGCCGACCTCCTCGGCAAAAGCAATTGCCCCAAGCCCGTACTTCGTTCGCGACACCTCGTCATCCCGCGGCACCTCGAGAAGGTGACTGTGGCGCTTCAACCCGTGCTGACGCGCAAAATCACCCAGTTCCCGCAGGTGCTCCGGCTCGCAGCCGTGGATGAGGGAGGTAGGCGCCACCACCAGCCGACACATGGCATGGGGCGAGGGATCATGCCAGCCATGCATCGTGTCCTTGAGCCGCTCAAGCATCGTACCGATACGCTCGTTGACGATCGGGACGTTCTGCAGGCCCAGATGACTGCCGCTGGTGGTGGCGCCGCCTCGACACAAGGCGAAGCGGATACCCGCGTCCCGGGCGGCCTGAAGGAGCGCCGCCTCCAGTTCGGGTCCGCGATGCTCCTGGTACAGGTAGTGGTGATCGGCGCATGTCGTGCACCCCGACCTGAGCAGCTCGGTGAACCCCACCAGCGCTGCCGCATAGAGCGTATCCGGGTCGAAGTGCGGCCAGGCGCTGAACGGCACGGCGGGCAACCAGTCGTTCAGGTCCGCGTCGATGCCCGACGGCATGCCTTTCAGCAGGGATTGCGCCAGATGGTGATGCGTATTGACCATGCCCGGCCACAGCACCAGACCCGACGCATCGAACACCTCCGCATCCGGGGGGGCGTCAAGCGCCTGTCCCAGCGCCGCGATGAGGCCATCTTCCACCAGCACATCCATGGTGTCGCCGTCCCAGCTTGCGCTGCGAATGAGAGTGGCGCCCACGCGTTTCAGGATCCGCTGTCTCTACGGACCAGCGCCTGCAGTTCGAAGGCCACGACGCTGTCGAGGTCCAGGGGACGGTCCAGCAGGTCGATCGCGTCCAGGTGGCCGAGATGGGCTTCGAGGCGCGCCCGGTCGAAATGGCCCAGCGTCTCGCCGGCCTGCTCATCACCGTAGATCAACTCGTACTCGTCGATGGCGTTCTTCGTCCAGGCGGCAAACTCTGTCGTCTGCTGTGGATTGAGCGTCTGCAGATGCGCATGCACCCGGGTGCCATCGCCGGCCTGATAGCGGGCCCAACCTTCCAGCGACGCGGTGACAAACGCACGCACAAGCTCGGGTGATTCTTCCAGCAGACGACGATTCGTGTATACGACACGATACGGATCAAAACCGGAGCTCGACAAACGCAGAACGCTCGCCTGCACCCCCTGCTGCGCGACGTAGTAGGGCTCGCTCGTCACAAAGCACTGCTGGATGAACTCCGGATCAGCCAGGAACCTCGCCAGACCGTAATCCAACGGCACCAGCTGGGGTTTGATCTGCAGCGCCTTCTGCAGGTACTGAACGTAGGCAGCACCCGGGTTGATCATCACGACGCGACCATCGAGATCCGCCAGCGATTCGATGTTGTTGGACGCATGGAACATGACGCACTGCGGGTCGTGCTGGAAGTAAGGCACCAGGGCCACCAGCGGTGCACCGCGGGATGCCGCCATGAACAGATTGTCAGTTGTGCCCAGGGCAAACTGGATGCGTCCCGTGGCCACCATCTGCGGCACGTTGGTCATGTTCGCCCCCGGGCGAATCTCCACAGCCAGGCCGGCCGCCTCGTACAGCCCGTCCAGCTGCGCCTGATAAAAACCCGCATGCTCAGGCTGCGCGTACCAGTCCGTCTGCAGCAGAACCGGCGTGAGCCCCCCATCCGGGTCTGCCGAAGGCGCCGGCTCGCCGCCACAGGCCAGCAGCAGACCCGCCAGACAGAGAACGCTAATCCGAGAAAACATAGGAGTCATGCCACTTGTGCAGGGTCTTCCAGGCCAGGAGGTTGACCATGCCGACGAAGAGAAAGCCGATTACACACGCCACGAACGCAGACGCGAAGAGCGCGGGTACCTTGAACTGCGCGCTGAAGATCATCACGACGAAGCCAAGGCCCGCCTGGTCGCTGGAGCCCATACCCGCCACAGTGTCGCCATACAACGCCCCGATCGGCGTCAACGCGGCAGCGATCTTCAAGCCCGCCATGAAGTACGGCAACGCGCCCGGCAGGCGCAGCCACAGCATGGTCTGCCAGGGTTTCGCCTGATACACGCGGAAGAGATCCACCAGGTTCTGATCCACCGAGCGCAACCCCATCGTGGTGTTGGCCACGATCGGGAAGAAACAGATGAGGAAAGTGATGGTGGTAATGCTGGTCAGCCCTTGACCGGCCCACAGGATGATGATGGGCGCCAGCACAATGATCGGCGTCATCTTCAGCAGCAGAATGTAGGGATAGATGCCGTTGAACGCCCATTGAGAAGACGCCAGCAGCACCGACAGCAACAGCCCGCCGACTACCGATATGAAAAAGCCCACCAGGCACGCTATGGTCGTCTGAGCACCGCCTGACAGCAGCAGGCTCTGCTCCTCGAAGCCCGCCTGCACGATTCGGTGAGGCTGCGGTAACTGATACTCAGGAATGCCGAACAGCCAGATCGCAAGGTACCAGGCCCCGAGAAGCAGCACACCCATCGCCACCGGCCACAGCACCACCTGCCACTGGATCTGCCTAGGCATGCTGCACATCCGCACCGTGTGCCTGAGCGGCCGGTTTCTTCACCGCGTGCAGCGCCTTGGTCACTTCGCGTACGAGGTCGCTGAACGCCACGCTTTCGCGCGTCTCCGGCGTGCGTGGATAGGGCAGCGGTATGTCCACGATGGCGTCGATACGCCCGGGTTTGGCGGCCAGCACCACCACCCGCGATGACAGAAACACCGCCTCGGCGACCGAGTGGGTAACGAAGAGCGCAGTCCAGGCCTTTTCTGCCCGGATGCGCAGCAACTCTTCGTTGAGCGCATCGCGGGTCATCTCGTCCAACGCGCCGAACGGCTCGTCCAGCAGAAGCAGCTCCGGGTCGACAGAGAGCGCTCGCGCGATGGACACGCGCATCTTCATGCCGCCGGACAACTGGCGCGGGTAGCTGTCCGCCACGTCTGCAAGACCAACGGTGGCCAGCAGCTTCATGCAGATCTCACGACGGCGCTGCGCATCGACCCCCTGGATATCGAGGGGCAGCTCCACGTTCCTGGCGACCGTCAACCATGGCAGCAGCGTCGGTTCCTGAAACACGAACGACAACGCTTCCGAGCGGCTGGCGCCATTGCCGAAGGAAATGGCGCCAGCGGTGGGCTCCAGAATGCCGGCAACCAGACGCAGCAGCGTGGACTTGCCACAGCCGCTGGGACCGATGAGGCTCACGAAGTCGCCCGGTGCCAGCGCGAGATCTATGCCATCCAGCACCTGCACCGCATCGTCGAAGCGCTTGACGACCCCTTGAAGCTCAACGGTCACCGGTCAGAACTTCCTCACCAGCTCCGCTGTCCAGCTGCGGCCGACACTGGGCAGCACGGCGTTGTTGCCGTACAGGCTCGGGAAGTTGCCACGGAAGTACAGCTCATCCGTGACGTTACCGAGATAGAGACTGAGCCGGAGCACATCCGTTTCATAGGTTGCGTTGAGATTCAGAACTTCGTAATCGGGCAGAATGATTCCGCCAATCACAGAAGATGCGGTTTCGTCCACGCTGGTAAAGCTGAAGCCCGTGCGAAAACGCTCGGTCCAGTTCTGCGTTCCGGAGATTGCCCAGGATACTTCCGGAATGCCGCCCCGTGCCGTGCTGGTACCGACGAAGTGGTTCCCCGTGATGGCGCCGCCGAACACCGACGCGGGATCAATCTGCGGGAAGTTGGCTGCCCCGAGGTATGAGAAGACGATGCCGCTGTCCTGCAGCACGTTCACCTCGAGATCCGAATACGTGGCCACGAAAGAGTAGCGGTCGTTCAGAACCGTGCGGATCTCCACCTCGTAGCCTTCCGCTTCGTTGGCCTGGTTGTTCACCGGATTCTGCGCATCGAAGGCGATCCGTTCCTGCTCGTAGTAAGCCACAGACGCAAACACCCGACCGTCCGCGAGGCTGGTCTTGATGCCGAACTCGGTAAGCTCACTGTCACCGAGGAACGTTCCGTCGATCACGTTGCCCACGCTCACATCGCCCGCAGAACCGGAAATGATGGTGGTCTGCTCAGCCACCGTGACATAAGGGGTCACGGGACCGAGCGTGTAGGAAAGGCTTGCGCTCCACGTCACACCGTCGTCGGTCGCCGAGTCTTTCCGTTCCCCGGCGCCGAAGTTTCGCAGCGTCACGGGACCGGCGCCGTCGCCGTCTTCGGCCTCGATGTCCACGTAGTCGTAGCGCACACCGATGAGCAGATCCAGGTTGTCACCAAAGCTCGAATCCATCAGAAACGCGATGCCGTACTGCCAGTAGTCGCTGTTCACGTAGGAGCTCCACGACTCGTTCGGCGCCCGGCTGGGCACCTGCTGCAGCGAATTCGCGTTGAAACCAACCGTCAGGTCTACGCGATCGAAAATTTCGTCCGTGAAGTCCAGGGCGTAGAACGCATCGGTGTAACGGATGGACGGGGATATCTGAAAGGCGGCTTTCATGCCGTCGCCCTCGTAGTCGAAGGCAAAGATGAGCTGGTCTTCCACCACCCACGTGTCTGCAATCTTGGTGAAGCCGTAACCGTCCACGTTGATGTACTCCACTTCCTCGTAGAACAGCTTGTTGGTGATGGTCATGCCGTTATCCATGGTGTGGATGATGTCGAAGTAGACGACGTTGGCATCTGTATCGTACTGGTCCGTTTCGTCGATGAGCACGTTCGTGGGACTGAGCTTGGCCGTACCGACCGTGGCCGGGTCGAGGCCCAGGCTGAACTGATCCACCAGTTCCTGGGTGAGAGCGGCGCCCGTATCCACGTTCAGGCAGAACACCGATATGCCTGCAAAGCAGGTGGTGTCCTCAAAGGGGATGCCGTCGGGATCAACTGCGAAGAACGAGCCAGAGCCGAACTGCGTCTCCTGGAAAGCTTCGAAGGCATCCATTTCCACTTCCTGGATCAGGCCGTCGCCGTCACCGAAGGTGGCATCGATGTTGATCGCCGGCTGCCCGGTGACGTAGCTCTCCCGATCGATCAGATCCTGGGTCACACGGTTCCAGCCGCCATTTTCGAAGCCGCGCCATTCCTGATACATGAAACCGGCTTCGACACGCGTGTTGTCGGTGAGATCGAAGTTGAGGGTGCCCTGCAGCAGATTCTGCCGCTTGGAATCGTTGCGATAGAAGGAATCGGAGTTCTCGACCTCCGCATAGAGGTAGTAACCGGCTGACTTGCCGAACACTTCCGTGGGACCGCCAATTTCACCGATTAGAATACTCTTGTCCCAGGATCCGGCCGTGTAACCGATGGAGCCCGTGGCGCGGTCCATGTACTGACCCGTCTCGGCGCGCGCGGATTTCGGCACGAAGTTCAGGGCACCGCCTACCTTGCCGGGGCCGGCAATCGGCGACATGGGCCCGCGAATGACGTCGATGCGGTCACTCGCACCGATCGCCGTGGGAAAGTTGCCTTCGTTGTTGATGCGTTTGACGCCACGGAAGTAGTTTTCGGCCGACGTTCCGCGAACATCCAGCGACCCCGCCACCCCGAAGAACGACGTGGTGAACGTGCCGGGCACGAAGGTGACGATGTCGTTGATGCTGGTGACGTTGAACTCGTCGAGAAATTCGGCGCTGATGGAGGACACGGCGCGCGGCGTTTCCAGGATCGATTTGTCAAAGCCGAAGACAGACTCGACGGGCTCGGTCTGCAGCAGACCGAGATCGTCCTCGACCTCCTCACCCGCCACGAAGGTCTCCAGTTCGACCACTTCTTCGTCAGCCTCTTCCGACCAGACCGGTCCGGCATAGGCCCCGGTCAGTGCGACAGCGCCCGCCACGGCGCTCGCTTTGACCCGCTTCCAGAACATAACCATGAGTGACTCCCGTACTTATATTTGTCACCGCGCGAAGGCGCGCAGCCTGACGCTGGGGGAGCAAGATGCATGCCAAAACCTGACCAACTGGCTATCTTTTGCAAACACGGCCATAGAACGACCAGCGGCGGGCGCCCTCGGAAGAAGTGCACCAGGACAGGCCTTTCACACAGTGATTCCCTTATCCGTGGTGCACCAAAATTGTCCCCGCTACCCGGCCCCCTTCACCGATTCGGTGCAGCAAAAGCCAACACCTCTACTTCCACCTTGAATTCGGGGCGCGTGAAACCGCCCACGATGAGCAGCGTCGATGCGGGCGCAGCACCCTCGACAAACTCGTCACGCGCAGCCATGTACTCCGCAAAGTGCGCCCTGTCGGTGACAAACGCGCCGATACGCACCACGTCGGCCGGGGTCATGGCAGCCTGCGCGAGAATTTCGCGGACGTTGTGAAAGCACAATCGCGCCTGCTCCAGGGCAGATTCGGGAATGGCACCACCTTTGCTTATTGCTAACTGGCCGGAAGTGAACAGCCAGCGACCAGGGCTTTCCACGAGCACGCCATGGGAGTACGCGCCGAACGGCGCCGCGATGGTGGACGGGGAAAAAACCTGTTTTGTCATGCGCGCCTCCTTCTGGCTGCTGACAGGCAAAAAACGGACCAGAGACCCACGCGAGGCAGCACCATGACAAACCGAGTCACCTACTGGCAGGACCTGACCACCAACGACTTTCAGTCCCTAGATCCGGAAACCACGGTGGCGCTGCTGCCACTGGGCGCGATCGAGCAGCACGGTCCTCACCTGCCCGTGTCCACCGACGCAACCATTGCCGAGGAGATGTGCGTGCGCGCCGCGGCCATCGTGGGCGACGAGCTGCCACTGCTGGTCATGCCCACCCAGAGCGTGGGCAAATCCACCGAGCATCTGCAGTTCGAAGGCACGCTCACGCACACCGCTGAAACCCTGCTGCACAGCTGGATGGAGGTCGGCGACAGCGTCGCGAGGGCGGGCCTGAAAAAGCTCGTGTTCTTCAACGGTCACGGCGGTCAGCCGCAGATCATGGAAATCTGTTGCCGGGAGCTGCGTATCAAACACGAGATGTTGTGTGTGGGCGCCAGCGGCTGGAGCTTCGGGCCGCCACCGGCAAGCGAGGTACCGCAGGACGAGCGGCGCTGGGGCATCCATGCCGGCACGGTGGAGACGTCGATCATGCTCTATCTGCGGCCCGAGCTGGTGCACATGGAGCACGCCAGGGATTTTCACGGCCTGCTGCCGCAGGTGGAGGAAGACTTCGAGCGCCTGCGCGTGATCGGCAGCACCTACATGGGCTGGCAGGCGCAGGACCTTCATCCGGATGGCTGCTCCGGCAACGCCGGGGACGCTGACCCGGCCATCGGCGAAATCTACGTCAGTCACATCACCAGAGGCTTGGCGGAATTGCTCGCAGACGTGTCGCGCTATCCCTTGAGCAACATCCGCAACCGGGCGGATTGAGCCATGGGCATCGCACGTCTGCTGCTTCTGCTCAGCCTGGTGATGCTTACGGGAGCAGCCCACAGCCTGGAACGTCTGTCGGTCACCACAGCGGGCAAAACCAGCACCTATACCTTCTCACAGCTCGACGAGCTCGTCGGTCGCAGCGAGCTGGAGATCCCCAGCGACTACCTCTTCGAAGACGGTCCGAAGCGTTACCTGGGCTACGACCTGGCAACGCTGTTCGACAAGCTGAGCCTGCCGTTGGACCGGGACTATCTGCTGGTGTGCGCGGACGGCTACGCCATTGACTTCGACGCCCGCCTGCTTCGCAACCCGGCGTTGCAGGCACACCTCGCCGTCGCCGACGTGGACGCGGGCGAGGACGTCTGGCTGCCGTTCTACGTCGGCCGCGAGGAGACCCCCATAGCGCCCTTCTATCTCACGTGGCGGCAGCGTGGCGCCTCGCCCGCAGGCGCTATCGCGCCGGATCTGAAAAAGCTGCCGTGGCCCTATGCGCTGACGGAGATCCGCGAGAAGCCGAGCGATGCCGTGGCTGCTGCTGCGCCGGATCTCGGCGTGACCGCGCCCGTCACGGCAGGCTTCAGCGCCTACCAGGCCCATTGCATCAAATGTCATCGCGTCGCCGGCGTGGGCGGCACCCTGGGACCGGAACTCACGACCAGCCCGGCGGTGCAGTATCTGTCCGACAGCGAGCTGCTGAGCGTCATCGAGCGCATTGACCGTTACTACGCTGACAGCAAGATGCCGCGCTTCGAGAATGCTCTGCCGGATCAGGAAACACTTAACATCGTCGCCTATCTCCGCCACATTAACGCGCGAGCCAGAGCCGAGGATGCACCATGACCCCCACCGCGCTGATCAACGCGAAGATCTACACCGTGAACGATGCTTTCGACGTGCACGAGAACGGTGCGATCGTGTTCGACGCCAGCGGCATCCTTGCCGTCGGCCCCGTGGACGACGTGGAGATACCGCCGGATGCCGTGGTGCACGACTGCCAGGGGCGTCGCGCGGTGCTGCCCGGTCTGATCGACGTGCACAGTCACTCGAGCCTCCTGAAGGGTTTCTCCGAGAACGCCCAACTCATGGACTGGCTGCCGGAATATCAACGCGAACACCAGGTGCTGACCGACGACGACGCCTTCTACGGCTGTCTCGTGAGCTACATGGAGGCGCTGAAAGGGGGCACCACGCTCGTCGCGGACATGTACCGTAAGCTGCACAAAGCGGCGGAGGCGGCCGTCGCGCTGGGCATGCGGGTTGATCTCATTCCCTACGCAGCCGATCACCCGACAAAGACGTTCTTCGAAACGCTGGAAACCACGAAAGACCTCATCCAGCGCTGGCACGGGGGCGGCGACGGGCGAGTGCACACGTGGGTGGGCCTCGAGCACATCACGTACTGCAGCGGCGATATGTATCGCGAAGCACGGACGCTGGCGGACGAGTACGGCGTGAACATTCACACCCATACCAGTGAGCAGGAAGAGGAAGTGGCTGCTGTGGTGGAGCTCTTCGGTCGACGCCCCGTGGAGCAGTTCGACGAGTACGGCATTCTGCGGCCGGGCACGTTTCTCGCCCATTGCGTATGGCTCGACGACAACGAGATCGACGTGCTGGCGCGGACGGGCACAGGCGTGGCGCACTGCCCGGTGAGCAACATGAAGCTCGCGTCGGGCACAGCCCCTCTGCCCACCTATCTCGAACGTGACATCGCTGTCGGTCTGGGTAGCGACGGCGGCATATCCAACAACTCCGTATCCATGTGGGAGGTGATGAAAACCGGCAGTCTGCTGCAGAAGGTGAAGCATCTCGACGCCACGTTGATCTCCGCCCGGGAAGCCATCGAACTCGCCACGATCCGCGGTGCGCGGCTGCTCGGCCACGGAGACCGCATCGGCTCCCTGGAACCCGGCAAAGCCGCTGACCTCATCACGGTGGATATCTGGCAGCCGCACCTGCTGCCCATTCTCAGCGCCGAAGGCCACGATCCGCTGTTGTGGAATCTGGTGTTCGCCGGTCGCGCCAGCGACGTCAGCGACGTCTGGGTGGACGGCACCAACGTTGTGGCCGACGGCATGCTCACCTTGCTGGATGAGGCGCAGGCGCTGGAGGAGATCCATGCACAGACCCGCGAGCTGCTGGAGCGGCGCAAGAGCGCCAGACCCATCCCGATGGTCTAGTCCGGCACCGTCGGCTGTAGCGCTGCAGCCGACGCGCGTGGCGACCACCACACCAGCCCGGCGATGAGGGTGTAAACGAGCGCCATGTCCGGCGCCACGGCCCAGCCCACCGCTTCGCTGTGAATGAGCCCGAAGAAAGCCAGCACTGAACCGCTGAGCGCAAAACCCGTGGCCATCTTTGTTTCCCGGTCGATGATGGCAATCGCAAGGCCTGCCCAGATGACCGCCGTGAGGATTGCGCCACCGCCCAGCACTTCCAGACCGTGATAGAGCACGCCGGCGTCGGCCAGCGTTGCGTGCCCCAGCGTCGCAGCATCTGTTTGCGCCGCCCCAAGCGCAGCGTCGACCTGGTTCTTCGCCCATGCGGCCAGGTGCGGCACGAGGGCAAGAATCACCGCCGGGGCATGGCGGGCCGGGCTTTCCTGAAACGCCTGAGCGCCGATGAGCAGCCCGATGTAGAGCAGAATCGGCAGTATCGCCACCACCGGTACGATCGCGAGCAGCAACGGCAGAATACCGAACAGGGTGAGCCCCAGCACCACCACCCCGGTGATGGCCGAATAACCAATCCGCCCGCCCATGGCTTTCCAGCCGGGGTGTCCGATGTACACGGCGTTGATGAACGGGTTACCCATGAGACAACCGATCATGCTCACCACGCCATCAGCCGTCACTACCCGCGTGGTAGGGAACTCATCCCCGGCCGCCGCTGCGCTCTCCACGTTGTCCGTGGCTTCCACCAGATCGTAGATCCCGAACGGTATGGCCGTCACGAGCAACACCCCCAGAAAGGCGAAGCCGCTGAACACATGATCGAAGGCGGGGATGGGTATGTAGAAGCCGAAATCGAGGAGCGCAGCGCCAATGGCCCCGGTGGACACATCACCGTAGTCGAGCCCGATGAGTTGTCCGCCCCAGGCGATAGCCAGCCCCGTGGCGATGGCCACCAGGCCGGCCGGGGCGCCGAAGACATATCGCACGCCGCCAAACCAGCCCTGCAGAATCACGGCGAAGCAGAGCAGGCCGATGACCGGCAGGGTGACCATCTCCAGGGCCGGGCGCATGGAGATGAACGTGATGGACACCCCTGCCAGGGTACCGAGCATGGCGGCCCGTGGCGTTATGCGCCGCACCCAGGGCGCAATGAACCCACCGAAGATGAGAATGAGGCTCTGCAGAAACACCCATGCGAGCCCCGCTTCCCAGGCTGCAACCGGATCGCCGGTCTGCGCCTGTATGGGGCCCATGATGACAAACACCACCACGAACATGTGGGCAACCCCGAAACCCGACGGCAGCGCACACACGTCGTTGCGCCCGGTGCTGGCCGCCAGGCGATAAGCAAGGTAGGCGTAGTAGCAGGTGCTGAGAAACAGCATGAGCCCCGTAGCCGGCAGAATACGGCCAAAAACCAGCTCGTCGGGCATATCCAGCGCAAAGCGCAGCAAACCCGTCAGCACCAGCAGATTGACCAGAATGTTGGTGCCGAAGCCGAACAGTGCGTTCCAGTCGCCGCGCACCCACAGCACGGGCCTGTGCAACGTGTCAGCCACGCGCGGTCACCAGCGCATCGAGCGTCGCCACCTTGCCGAAGATCCCGCCCTGTGCAGCGATCATGCGCAGACCCACCTCGTGGAATTCGGCAAAGTACGATCCGCACGCGTCGCCGATGACAAGGCAGTCAAAGCCGCGGTCGTTGGCTTCGCGCACGGTCGTATGCACGCACACTTCCGTGGTCACCCCCGCAACGATGAGGCTGGCGATGGACCGCTCCGCCAGGAGATCCGCCAGGGAAGTGCGGTAAAACGCCCCTTTGCCGCTCTTGTCGATCACAAACTCACCGGGCCGCGGCGCCAGAGCCGGCACGATGTCATGGCCAGGCTCACCGCGAACCAGGATGCGTCCCATCGGACCGGCATCACCGATGCGCCGGCCGGGTGCACACCGCGCCTGTTTCGTGGCCGGCACATCCGACAGGTCGGGCAGATGTCCCTCGCGCGTATGCATGATCGCGAGGCCCGCGTCCCGGGCCAGTGCCAGCAGCGTTTCGCAGGCGCTCTGCGCCGACGCCAGCATGGACACGTCGTTGCCCAGCGCTTCACCGAACCCACCCGGCTCCAGGAAATCGCGTTGCATGTCGATGAGCAGCAGGGCCGTCGAGCGCGGGTCGCACACAAACGCGGTCGGCACAGCGGGTATCTGCCAGCTCACAACGCCGCGTGCCCGCAATCAAAGGTTTCCTCCAGCCGACGCGCATACACCCGCCGGCCGCTCTTGAAGGTGGCCAGGCACGGCGCCGGATCACACAGGGCGTCCAGCAGATCGGTGGCGTCCAGCACCACCAGATCTCCGCTGGGCACCGGCTTACCGTCAAAGGCCTCATGCGCGTTGTCGGTGATCAGCGGCAGCGAGTCGCGAATGGCAGCGTCACTGTTGTGCCGCTCCAGCATATTGCTGATCTGCAGGTTCTTCAGCGGCGCGTAGCCACCGAAGGGGTTGAACGGGTCGCGGACGTTGTCGGATCCGAGACAGACGTTCACGCCGGCTTCGACAAGCTCGCTCACCGGGGCGGTGCCGCGCAGGTACGGTCGCGTGCTGCCCCCCAGCAGCACGAGATTACATACAGGCAGGGCAACGATGCTGATGCGCGCTTCCCGAACGCGTGCCAGCAGCGTTGCGCGCTCGTCAGGCGCCAGCACCGCAAGCGATGCGCAATGGCCCGCCGTGACCGCATGGGGAAAACCGACGCGCAGCACTTCTTCTGCGAGGGTCGCGAGCGTGCAGAGACCACTCTCAAGGTGCTCGTCGATGTGCAGATCGAGGGGGACGTCATGCTCCGTTGCCAGCGCCACCGCCCGGCGCACCGCCTCGTGGGGCTCGGCCTGCAAAGCCGGTGCGCCACCAATCATGTCGGCGCCTGCATCGATACAGGCGGCTATGTGCCGTTCTTCCTCGGCACCGAACACACCCATGGCAACCAGTTGCACGTCGATCGCCGGGGCATAGCGGCGACGCAACGCGTCGAGCACCGCAACCAGTTCCAGGTCTTCACTGCTGGCGGCGTTCACGTGACTGCGCAGGCGCGTAACACCCTCGCTGATGGCTTTGCGCAGAGCCCGCTCGGCAGCTTGCTCCACATCGACATCGCTGCGCACGGCCTTGTACTCACGAAAGGCTTCGATGGCCCCCCACAAGCCGCCATCCGCGTTGTTCACCGGCGCATAGGTCTTGTCGAGATGGGTGTGCAGCTCGGCAAAGGCCGGCAGAACCAGACGACCCTCGAGATCCCAGTATTCGTCTGCCGCGAGCGGCGCGCCACCGCTGTCGATGGTCACCCCGCCACTCTGCACGTGCAGACGGCACAGCCCGGGCTGGTGCAGCAGGGTGGCGTTGTCCAGCAGCCAGCTCACGACGCGGCGACGGTCCCGCTGCCCTCCAGCGCGTGCATGTGCCCGGGGTTCAGCAGGCCGTAGGGATCCCACTCGGCTTTGCGCCGCAGATGGTCCTCGCCGTACCAGCGCGTGTCCTCGTCGAGATAGTACGTGTGCGGATTGGCGACACGAATGCCGTTGGCTTCGCACCAGTCGATCAACGCCCACAGGCGCTCTTTCGACTCGTAGCGCACAAGCGACAACCCGCCGGCAGCCAGCACACCACCGTCCTTCGTGAACTCCACATGCTCCAGCACCTCGGGAAACGCTGCCTTGCGCGCGCGGATCTGCGCCTCCGCCTGTTCCGGCGACGCAAAGCGATCCTGGAGGTAGGTGAACTGCGGATCCGCTTTCATGGCCCACTGTGTCGTGTGGTTCCAGGTGTAGTCATAGATCTGCGTGCCACGTTTCCCCGGGTCGCCCGGCGGTTCGTGAAAGGTGACCCGTCCGCCGACGGTTGCCGCCAGCTCCGCCACGCGCTCCGGGCCGGCATCGGTGTACAGGAACAGTACGCTGGCGCCTTCGGGCATAGCCCCCTTCCTGACCAGAGGCACAAAAAACCCGGGCACGGGCCACTCGAACGCCGTGAGCAGACGCTTGCGCAACCCGTCGGTGTTGCCGAGGTGCGTGCCCGCAGCCAGCGCCGCGTAGAAATCGTCGAACGCCAGCACATACTGGTGCCAGGCGGTCTTTGGCGCGAGGCCCAGCGTCACTTCGCTCACAAAGCACGTGAGACCGCAGTTGTGCAGCACCCCGGCAAGCTCTTCCCGTGGCAGGTCCAGCACACGCGGAGTCTCTTCGATGGTGACGACCCGCGCGTGGCGCACGTTGTCACCTTCGCGCAGCATGCCCCATTCGATGGAGCCGACCCCACCCGAACCACCGGTGATGAACCCGCCGGCATGACTGGTGGGCATCGTGCTGGGAAAACAGCGCAGCTCCGCTTCTACCCCGGCCGCTGCCCGCTCAATTTCCTGCAGAATCACCCCCGCCTCCACGCGCGCGCTGTCCGGCGTGAGCTCGACAATCTCGTTCAGGTCCCGCGTGCTGATCATGAGACCGCCGTGCAGCGGCACACCCTGGCCGTAGTTGCCCGTCCCTGCGCCCCGGGGCGTGATCGGGACACGGTGCGCCACCGCGCAGCTGATCAGCGCGCTGAGCTGCGCCTGCGTCTGGGGACGCGCAATCACGTCCGCGCACTTGCCATCGAGCTGCGGCACGAGCACGGGCGAGAAGTGATAGCAGTCTTTGGACGCCGAGCGTCGCTGCGCCTCGTCCAGGATCACGTGCTCCGCGCCGACGATGGCGGCCACCTGTTCCGCAAACCCGCCCTTGTTTTCCGTCATGCTCTGCCGCCCGCTGATCTCGTGCATCGGGCATTCAAGTTCCGTGCCCGGTGCAGTGCCCCGACATACCCCACAGGGACACACCCCGTGCGTAGATTTGGTGCGCCCGCCCCCGCGGGCGCGCCAAAGCGGCGCAAAAACCCTCCCGCGAGCGCCCTCCAGCGTGGCATCAAACTTGCTTCCACTCAGGAAGAACTTCCAAGAGAACACCGCCGGAGATCGATCAGCGTGTTGCTCCGCACCAGCAAGCTTGTCCTGGTGGCCATCGTCGCGGCCTTCGCGTTGCTGGTTGCCTGGAACAACGTGGTCGACTACGACTCGAATTTCACGTTCGTTCGGCACGTGCTCTCCATGGACACCACCTTCGAAGGCAACCGGCTCATGGGCCGCGCCATCGAGGCAACCGCCATGCATCACATCGCCTACTGGCTGATCATCCTCATGGAGGCCATCACCGGTGCTTTGTGTGCCTGGGGCGCTATCGCCATGGCGCGCACCGTTCGCGGCGACGGTGCGACCTTCGCACGCGCGAAAGCGCCGGCTACCGCAGGGCTCACCGTCGGCGTCGCGTTGTGGTTCGGCGGCTTCATGGTCGTCGGTGCGGAGTGGTTCCTCATGTGGCAGTCAGACGGCTGGAACGGGCAGCCCGCAGCCTTCCGCTTCGCCGCTCTGCTGCTGCTGACGTTGCTGTTTCTGCACCAACCGGAAGACACCACATGATCACCCGCCGCGCTCTGCAGCAGTTCGCCATCGCAACAACGGCCGCCATGTGGGCGCCCGTCACCCGTGCCAAGGAGACGCCCATGTCACGCCCCCCGGCGCCCAGTGAAGCGCAGATTCTCGTCCACCTGCGTCGCGCCAACGAAGTCGCGCGCAAAGCCGTGGCTGACGGTCACCATCCATTTGGCGCCATTCTCGTGGCCAGCGACCACGAGACGGTGCTGATGGAGCAGGGCAACCTGAACACGGTGCGTCACGCTGAAGCCGAGCTCGCCCGGCGCGCTTTCGACGAGTTCGGCCCGGAAGCGCTGTGGTCCTGCACCCTTTATTCGACGGTCGAACCGTGCGCGATGTGCTCCGGAACCCAGTACTGGGCCAACATCGGGCGCCTGGTGTACGGCATCGGCGAACGCGAGCTGCTCGCCATGACCGGGGCCCACGAGGAGAACCCGACCATGGATGTCCCGAGCCGCTATGTGTTCGAGCACAGCCAGAAGCAGATCGACGTGATCGGTCCCGTGGACCCCTTGCGCGAAGAGCTTGCTGCTCTGCACAGGGATTTCTGGAAGTAACGTGTCAGGCCACGCCATCCACCACAATCATGCGGGAGACGGCATGGCGCCGCCGCAGAGCATGCAGCTCCGCAAGCTCCGGAGCTTCTACCCACCGCAAGGCAGCCGCACGGTCCGGAAAAGCCAGCACAACCAGACGCGGGGGTTGCCAGGGGGAATCGGCAAACGCGACGGCGCCGGCGCGAACGAGGTATCGACCGCCATAGGCGGCAACCGTGGGCGCTATGGCGTCGATATAGCGTGCATACGCTTCGGCGTCGATGACTTCGTTGTCGGCGATGACATATGCGGTCATGGTGGTCCTCCTTCCCTTCCTCCGCCTTCCCGGGCACGGAAGTGCAAAGACCATGCCGCAGACAACCGAGAGGGAAAAACACCATGAACGCCATGCCATTGATGAAACGCTGCGCCTGCGCTCTGCTCGTCGCCGGCGCGCTCGGGAGCGGTAACAGCCTCGCCGATGCGCGCCTCGACGCCGAGGTCGCCACACGACAGACGCTGATCCAGGTTGCCCTCGCCCGGGAACCGGCGGATCTGCTGCTGAGCGGCGCTACCGTGCTGAATGTCTTCACCAGCGAGTGGCAGGCGAAGCAGGACATCGTCATCGTCGACGGGCGCATCGCATGGGTGGGTCCGACCGGGGCCTGGCCGGGCAAAGCCGCCAGCACGGAAAGCGTTGCGGGCCTGTGGGCAGTGCCGGGCTTCGGGGAATCGCACAAGCACATCGAATCGAGCTACCTCACGCCGGAGTACGAAGCGGCGCTGGTGATCCCCAAAGGCAACACGTGGACCGTGGAAGGCTCTCACGAGCTGTCCAACGTGGTAGGTGAGCACAACGTCAGTTTCTGGCTGGCTGCTGAGGACGCAGGGAGCCCTTTGAAGATCTTCCCGGCGATCGGTTCCGCGACGCCTCCAACGGTGTACGAACGCGCCGGGGGCTACTACGGCTACGAAGAGATGCGGGCCTTTCTGCAACAGGATCTGCGCGTGGCGGCGCTGGGCGAAGTCATGGACTGGCCCGCCGTCAGCAACCGGGGTGCGCCCGGCAGCGAGCGGATCTGGGGCATGATCAAAGCCACCTGGCAGGAACGCGGCGTTGTCGAGGGCCATGGCAGCGGTCTGCGCAGCCTGGCGGACATCAACGCCTTTGCCGCGGCCGGCCTGTCTTCTGATCACGAAGTGCGTCTTGCCGACGAAGGCCTGGAGAAACTCCGCCGGGGCGTGTTTCTCGAGGTGCGGCCCGATGCTGCCCGGGTGCTGTTTCCCCGTATGGTGGAACTCGGCATGACCGACTGGAGCAACGTGTCCGTCACCACCGATGACCGGGACGTGGCCGCCACGCTCAGTCTCGGCGCCATGGACTACAACATCCGCAACGCCATACGCTCTGGAGTGCCCGTCATCCCGGCTTATCTCATGGGCAGCTACAACACCGCCCGTCACTTCCGTCTGGATCACCTGGTGGGCGCCATCGCGCCCGGACGCTACGCCGACCTCGTGCTGCTGAGCGATCCGGAAACCGTTGCCATCGAACGCGTTTACGCCAACGGCCGCCTCGCGGCGCGCCGGGACAGGGATGACGGGCGCTATCTGCTACCCATCGTCAGCGTCGACTACCCCGCGTGGGCGCGGAACACCATGAACGTCGGTCGCGCGGTTACCGCTGCCGACTTCGTCATCAAAGCCCCGGAAGGGCGGCAGACGGTGAACGCTGCGTTGATGCAGCCGTTCTATTTCGAGGAGACGTTCATCAAGCGCGAGTTGCCCGTCTCCGGCGGCGTCGTTCATGCAGACCCTGAGAAAGGCATCAGCAAGGTCGCCGTTGTCGACCGCTATCACGGCACTGCGGCCACTTCCCGCATGTTCTGGCAGGGTGTCGGCCCGCTGACGCCGCGTTCGGCGCTGGCCAGCTCCCAGATGCACGACATCCACAACATCTGGGTTCTGGGCAACGACGACGACGCCATGGCTCTGGCCGCCAACGCGGTAGCCGACCTGCAGGGCGGCTGGGCCCTGGTGCGGGAAGGGAAGGTGGTGGCCACCGTTACCCTGGATCTCGCCGGCTTGATGACGGCCAGGCCCGTCGAAGAAGTGGCCGCCGAGGTGGAAGCCCTGTTCAGCGCCGCCGACGAGATGACCTGGATCGGCGGTGGCGGCTTACCGGAGCGAATGCGCTTCGCCTTTCTCACGGCATCACCCTGGCGCTGGCAGCTGGTGGCGCCCTACGAAGAAAATCCCGGCGGCTTCGTCAACGTGACCAACGGCGAGACCCATCCGGTCGTCTGGTGAGGCCCGTGAAGTCGTTTGCCCGCACCGCTGCCGCCCTGGCGCTGTGCATGAGCGTTGCCCCTGCCTGGGGACACCTGCTCAACATGACCGAAGCGCGTCTCACAATTGCCGATGACGGCCAGGTTGCGCTGGCGCTGCGCATCGATCTGCTGCGTTCCACCGCCGGCCCGCGCGCTTACCATGCGCTCGCGGAAGACCCCTACGCTCCGGCGCACGCCGCCCTGTGGAACCGCCTCGCCGAAGGCATCGATCTGCGTCAGGGCAGCCGGCGGATTGCGCTGACGGTCACCCGGATCACCGCCGCTGACGACCTGACGCTCGCCGATTTCGAGGATCCCTTCGTGTGGCCGCGCATGCGTGTGGAGCTGACCGGCGGCCCCATCGACCCGGCCGTGACGGACCCGATCAGGGCGACGTTCACCTCAGCATTCATGTTCGAAGAGCCCGTTGCGCTCACCATGAGCGCCGCGGCCGGGGCGACCCGCAAGTCCCGGTGGCTGGTGACAGACCAGCGCGGTCCCGCCTTTGTGCCGACCGGCCCGGCGCCGCCGGAAGCCGGCTTTGACGCGCGCATCGTGCTGGATGCGGTTCGCCAGGGCATCTCACATATTCTGCCCGGCGGCCTGGACCACCTGCTGTTTCTCATGGCACTGGTGCTGACAATTCAACGAACGCGAGAGTTGGTTCTGACCGTCACGATCTTCACAGGGGCGCACAGCCTGACGCTGGCCCTGGCGGCCCTGCGCATCGTGGAGGTACCACCGCTGGCTGTGGAACTGGCCATTCTCGCCAGTATCGCCTGGGTCGCCGCCCTGGCGCTGCTGGCGAAGCCGCTGCGCCACGGCTATATCGTAATTGCCGCGTTCGGCCTGCTGCACGGCCTGGGCTTCGCCACGGCTTTCCGCGAGGTAGCGGGGGCCGACGCATTTCTCTGGCGCCTGTTCGGCTTCAACGTGGGTATCGAGCTCGCCCAGCTGGCTTTCGTGGCCGTGGCTCTCGCTGCCCTGCACCTCGTGAGGCAGCATTCCACCGCCTCCGCCACGGTACTGCGGCAGCTGGCCGCCTTGACGCTGGCAGTACCCTGCGTGTGGGCCGCGCGGCTGCTGTTGAGCTAGCCAGCCACCGGGTTGCCGTCGGCAACCGCGCGGATGCGGTCCGTGCGGGCATCGATCTCACGGCGCAGCCGCGGCTCTTCAACCGTGAGCAGGCGCGTACCCTCCGCCACCTGCTCACCACCCACGAACACCGCCTTGAGGTTCCTCAGGCTCGCAGCGAGGACATAGGAAGCGACGACATCGTAGACGGGGCCCGTATCCGGGTCACGCAGATCCACCAGCACGAAGTCTGCAAACTTCCCGGGCTCCAGACTGCCGACATCGTCGTCGATCGCCAGAACCTCGGCGCTGCCCAGCGTATGCAGGTAAAGCATGTCATGCACCGACATGGCAGCGGCGCTCTGATGGAAAGCACGCATGGTGTAGAGACCGATGCGCATGTTCTGAAACGGATCCGACACGTCGGTGCAGGACTGATCGTCCAGGCCCACGGCCACGGGAATACCCAGTTCCCGATAGGTGACCACGTCCGCGATGCCATCCGCCAGGCGGCCGTTGGAAGTCGGCTGCCAGCTCATCTTGGTGCCTGTTTCCACCACCCGGGCGAGGATCTCCTCGTTGGTGTGGATGAAATGACCAAAAATCATGTTCGGGCCCAGCGCGCCGGCCTCGTCATACCACGCAAACTTGGTCTGCTGCTCGGGCACGGCATTCGGGCTTTCCAGGAAATGACTCTGGTTCATGAGCCCGTAATCGCGCATGAATGCGGCCTCCAGACGCGCGGTGCGCGGTGTGGGCGCAAACTGCTGGGCGCCCGAGATTGCCATCTTCAGGAACAACGGATGGGCCTGGTGGGGTTTGCTCCACGCGAGCAGCTTCTCGAAGCGGGCGCGGATGTCGTCGTCCGTGCCGATCTCCGACAGCCACGGGCTGTTGATGAAGCGCATGCCCGCGTCGATCTTGGCCCTGATCTGGTTCTCTTCCACCGGTCCCGGTTTGAAGTAGCCCGGCTGCTGCGCCTGACTCGGATCGTCAGAAAGTTCCTCCACCACCCCCGGATAGGTGAAGTCGTAGGCTGTGGTTATGCCGTTGCGCAGAAAATCCACGGCCCCGTGCAGCGTAAACCAGTAAACGTCCTCAGCGGTGGTGTGCTTGAGGTAGTGGTCCCAGGCTTTGAACCAGCCGTAGAGGTTCTGGTCGTGGCCCAGGCCACGCAGCGGGCTCATGTAGATGTGGCTGTGCGCCGAGATGAACCCCGGGGCCAGCACCGCACCGGCAGCATCGATGCGGCGCGCCGCAGTGACGGCCTCGGGCGCATGCCCTGGCGCCGTCGCGGCGATCCGCCCTTGCTGATCGACCAGCAGGTAGCCCGTGTAAGGCTCGGCGCCGGGCGCGACACTGATGATGACGGCATTCTCCACCAGCAGCATGTAGTCGGCAGCCGGCGCCTGAGCCAGCGCCCCCGGGCTCGCCAGCCACGCAACCGCGATCAGAAGTAACGCTTTCACAGCGCCGCCAGCTCCTGTGACTGCGTGCGATCGATCTTGTACTGGATATGCTCCCCGGCCGTGATGGGTGCGTAACCTGCCGGGTTTGCCGCGCTGACGCAGCTGGGCAGGCAATCCACCAGCGTCGCGCTGTCCGGATCCGTGAAGAAGGCAATGGAGTGCCGGTCGCTGCTGCCGATCAACGGCAACACACGATGACACGTGGATGGGTAACGGCCGTTGCTCCAATGCGTCATGAGGTCACCTGTGTTGATGTTCACGGCCCCTTCCACCGGCGGCACGTCTACCCACCGGTCACCATCCTGCAGCTGCAGCCCGCCGATCTGATCCTGAAAGAGCAGCGTCACCACGCCGTAATCCGTATGCGCGCCAGCCCCCATCTGTGCGTCGGCAACGTCGAAACCGGTCGATGGGTAGTGCAGATAGCGCATGGTGACGTTTTCCCCAGTGTGCAGCGCAACGAAGAAATCCCGCTCTACCTCCAGCGCCGTGGCCATGACCCGCAGCACGCGGAACGATGCCTGCAGGCAGGCATCGAAAAAGCGCCGCGCCGTGTCGCGAAACGCCATGTCCGGCCAGGCGCCGGGATCGTCGAGGTGACCCAGCAGGTCGCGCATGGTGAAGGCCTCCTTCAGATCCGCCGGCTGCCCGGGTTCCAGAGTCTCTGACAGCGGCGCCTGATAGCCGAAATTGGCTTTTGGATCGGTGTAGATGAAGGGCTTCTTCTGGGCAACGGTCCGTTCGAAGAACGCCCGGGCGTTTGCAAAGGTTGCCTCCCGCAGCTCATCGTCGATGCCGATGTTCTTTACGGCCATGAACCCCAGACTCGTGAGCGTGGCGTCCACCTGCTCAGCGAGCGCCTCCAGCGACGCCTTGTCATTCTCGTCGTACGGCGCAAAGTCGATCACCGGTACCGTCATACAATTTCTCCCGTTTGCACTGTCGCAGCCCAGGCGTCGAAACGCTGCCGCAGGCCCGCTCTGGTTGTCTCGTCACAGAAGGCTGCATCCAGCGCCCGGCTCTGACAGCGCACCACCTCCTCCAGCGCCCACCCGAAATGTTCCGCCACCCCGGACAGTTCCTCGTTCAGCGACAGATCCAGCACCACCGGATCGTCCGTGTTCAGCGTGCAGGCAACCCCTGCGGCCAGCAGCGCCGGCAGCGGATGGGCGTCCCGGTGCGGATAAACCAGGGCGCAGTTGCTGGACACGCACACGTTGAGGGTCACCCGCTCCGCCACCAGCCGCTCGACGATGGCCCGATCTTCCACCGCGCGCACGCCGTGATCGATACGCTGCACGCCCAGCACATCCAGCGCTTCGGCCACACCTATGGCGCCCGACGACTCTCCGGCGTGCGCGGTACCCGGTAGACCGTGCGCCCGCGCGTGCGCAAAGGCCGGTGCGAAACGCTCGTTGTAGCTGCCAGCGCGTTCATCGCCGTCGATGGACAGGCCGGCTATACGTGGCAGCGCGGCGTCAACGCACCAGTGTGCCAGCGTCAGTGCCGCCTCCGCGGAATCGTCGCGCCCCATGGACGGCAGCAGCCGCACGTCCGGCCCGCCGCTCGTCGCCGCCACATCGAACTCAGCAGCCAACGGCTCGAACAGCTCGTCAAAGGACAGTTGCCAGTGACCGGGGTTCACAATCAGCTCCACGTACATCAGTTTCTGCTGCTCGGCGTAGGCGAGAAAATCGCGGGCAATGGCGCGGACATGCGCCTCATGGCGCACCAGGCCACACATCCAGTCCAGCGTGGCGAGAAACTCCGCGAGCGAGCGCACCTGGAACAGCTCTGCATAGGGTCGGGGCGGCGCTGCGCCCGTTTCTGCGGCCAGAGCCTGGACGCGCGCCAGCGTCAAGGTTCCTTCCAGATGCACGTGCAGCTCGGTCTTCGGCATCTCTGCGATGAGTCGCGGTACGCGCGTCACTGATACACCCCCGGTTCCGGATGCGCGCCGGTGAAAAGGTGGCGGCCAAGCTCCCGGGCTTTGTGATCCACGGGATCGTGCAAGCTCAGGGTGCGGGCGTTGCGCCAGAACCGATCGAAGCCGTGCGCGCTCGCCACAGACCGCGTCCCCATCAGGCCGTGCAGCCCGCTGGTGGCCGCAAGCGCTGCATGATGAGCAGTTACCTTCGCCGCGCTCACCGGCAGCGCCAGCGCGCCGCGGGAGATGTGGCCTTCGTCGAACGCGTCGAACAGGGCCGCGGTTGCCATCGTTGCGTGATACGCGGCCACCAGGCCCGCGGCATATTCGCCCGCCCGCAGCTGCAGCAGGGGGTCGGCGGCAGCAGCAGCAACGCCGGCAGCTGCCCAGGGCCTGCTGTGCTCGCGCACGAACGGCGCAGCCGCTTCCAACGCGCCCACGCCGATGCCCGTAAGCACCGCCGCAAAACCAGCCTGGTAGCGCAGGCTGGCCTGCACCAGGGGCGCCTCACCGGGCACGGACGAACGCCATTCCGGCGCACAGCACACCTTGTCGAACGTCACGGTGCCCGAATCGGTAGCCCGCTGGCCGAGCGCGTCCCAGTCTTCATGAATGACAACCCCGGGCGTGTCGCGGGGAATAAGAAACAGCTGCATGCCTTTGAGAGGCGCGTCGGGCGTCGCCTGTGCAGCGTCATAGGTCCAGGTAGCAATCACGTCAGCGCGCGCAGCGCCGGTGGTATAAATTTTGCGCCCGTCGACCAGGTAGGAACCGTCTGCCTGCTGCGCCGACGTGGTGGTCAGCGGCTCCTCGGCCGTGCGTCCGGCTTCCGCCACCGCGAGCCCTACGATGGCCCCATCCTCCAGCACGAGGCGGGCAAAGCGCGTCTGCTGCGACGCATCGGTGTAACAGGGTATTTCACGCACGAGTTCGTCGTGGACTTTGAAGAGCTGCGCTACCGCAGAGTCGACGCGGGCTATGCGCAGCTGCGCTTCCAGACTGAAACGCTGGCTGAAGCCCGGTCCGCCGAGCGCTTGCGGCACGCTGGCGCGCATGAGACCGGTGCGCGCCAGGGCGTCGAGCATGGGACGGGGATAACGCCCGCGGGCATCGTTCGCAACGGCCTCCGGGGCCACCGTGTCGGCCAGCACCGCCTCGAGAGCGGCCAGCAGGCCCAGCTCGTCGTCGCTGAGCGTTGCCGGGACGGGAATCAGCTCGCCGAGGAGGCCGCGCAACTCACCCACCGGGCACCCCCGCGCCTGCCAGGTCGTGAATGTGCTGAGGACAGCGGCAACAAAGCACGACGGGAACAAACGCCTGCGTCGCGGCATCGATGAGACCCTTCTCCGTGAGCCCGAGGTCCGGGACGCCCGCCAGGCCCACAAAGGCAAGGATCATGAAAGGGGCTTCCATGCCGCAACCCAGCGATGCCGCCGCCGCGTTCACCGCGTCTGCGTCGGTCATCACCTGCTCCCAGGGCTGGTCGGCCATGATGCCGGCCAGCGGCAGGTCCAGGGCCGCCAGCACCTCACCGTCCGCGACGGCAACGTAGCCGCCCCCGGTGGCTGCCAGCGTCTGCCCGGCCAGGGCCATGTCGTCGTCGTTGGTACCCACAACGACAAGGTTCTGGTTCTCGCAGTTCGTCGTTGCCGCCAGGGCACCCCGCTGAAGGCTGAACCCCCGCACGAAGCCGCAGGCCGCCGTGTCCGTCCCGTGGTGCCGGTCGATCACGGCAACCTTTGCCACGTCCTGACGTGGATCGGCACACACGCTGCCGGCAACGACCGGCAGCTCCGCGTCGAAAGCCCGCTTGAAATAGCCGTCGTACATTTCCATGGCACGCACCACCGCCACCTCATCCGCCGCAGCGTCTGCAGGCACGCGAAAGCTGCGGGGCGAGAAGCCCGGCGCGAGGTGCATGCTGTCACGCAACCACGCCGGTGCAGGATCGTCGTTGGCAAACAGGGCGGTTTCCGCCGCGGCAAGCTGGCCGTCCACCCAGACAGCGCTGGGCACGGCCGCTGCCAGCTCCTCGATCAGCAGCAGATCCGCCCGTCGCGTTGGCGCAATACTGCCGAGCACGTGGTCCAGATGGTAGAACCGCGCCGCGTTGAACGATGCCATACGATAGGCTTCCAGCACGGGCACGCCGTGGCTGATGGCCTCGCGCACGTGATGGTCGATGTGTCCGGTCCGGGCAAGGTCGCCCACATGTTTGTCGTCCGCGCAGAAACTGAAGCTGTCGAACGCGCCGCTCAGGCGTTCCGGATCGGCGAAGGTGAAGGGGATGTTGTCGTTCATGGAGCCGGCCATGACGGTGATCATCAGCCCCAGCCGCAGCCGCTCGAGCACCTCGTCCACCTCGAACGCGTTGTGATCGTCTCCCACGCCCGTTGCCGCGTACGCCCAGAGCATTTCGTCGGTCACGCGGGCGCTGTGCCCCGTGCAGCGTTTGCCCAGGGCCAGCGCCTGGGCCTGAAAGCGCGCGGCGCGCGCGTCGAAGCCGAAGGGCACCGACTCGCCAACGCCAACGGCCCGGGGCGTGGCCAGCATGGCGGCCTGCGCAGCCTCCTCGACCACCGCACCACCCAGCTCCAGCGCGGGCGCCCGGGGAATGCGGTGCGACACCTGCTGCAGAATCTTCAACGGCGTGCCCGTTTCCCCGGCCCAGTGCATGCCCCGCTCCCCGAGCACGTTGCCGACACAGTTGGGGTCGGCAAATACACAGGTTGTGCCCCGCGGCACGACACAGCGGGCAAACTCGCCGGGGGTGAGCAGCGAGTACTCGATATGGATGTGCGTATCAATGAAACCCGGAGCAAGGTAGCGGTTGGCCCCGTCGAACCGTTCCCGCGCACCAAACTGGTGAGCCGCTGGCGCCACCGCGGCAATGAATGCACCAGAAACGACCACCTGACGGTCGAGCACCTCGCGCGTCGCAAGGCTGAGCACCCGCACGTTCTCGATGACGAGGTCTGCGTCCTGTTCGCCCAGAGCGACGCGGCGCAGTCGCTGCAGGTCTTCCGCGGTTGGCGTGAGATGGGCGCCCGCGGCAGCGGGCAAGCCCGGATCGGGTAACACCGAGGGTCTCCGGCTGGCTTTCCTCACTGACAGCTCCAGCAAAATCTGGGCCAATCCGTCAGGTTTTGGTACGTAAGTTGCACCCGTCGGAGCCATGGCAGAGACGAACATGGCAACGTCCCGCACACCGGCGCCGGACGGCCTGCTGCCGCGCAGCGCTGCATGGTTTCAGGTGCACGCCCGCGGCAGCACCTGGCGCCGCGAGCTCATCGCGGGTGTGACCACCTTTGCCACCATGTCGTACGTGCTGGCCGTCAACCCCATGATCCTCTCAGACGCGGGGCTCGACCGCGCAGAGCTGATCACAGCCACCGCGCTGGCGGCGGGATTGTTCTCCATCGCCATGGGTGTCATGGCCAACCTGCCCATCGCGCAGGCTCCGGGCATGGGGGCGAACGCGCTCTTCGCCTACACGATTGTCCTCGCGAGCGGCGTTCCCGCCACTGCAGCGCTGGGCCTGGTCTTCTGGAGCGGGGTGATTTTCCTCGCCCTCACGTTGACCGGTATCCGCCAGCTGCTCCTCGACGCTTTTCCCGATGCGATCAAGGCGGGTATGACAGCCGGCATCGGTCTGTTCATCGCTTTCATCGGCATCAAGAATGCCGGCCTGGTGGTGCCCGCAGAAGGGGCGCTGCTCGTCAAACTCGGTAACCTCGCCAGCCCCGGTGCGCTGTTCGCCCTCGGCGGTCTCGTCGTCACGGTGGCGTTGATGGTGCGACAGGTCACCGGCGCCATTCTGCTCGTGCTCATCGCCCTCACGGTCCTGGGCCTGTGGATCCCCGGTCCAGGCGGTGCGCCGATGACCAGCACGCCCACCGCCATCATCGCGTCGCCGGTCTGGCTGGATCAGCTCTGGCTGGCCCTCGATCCGTGGTATCTGTTCACACACTTTCCCGCTGTCTTCCCGGCACTGCTCACCCTCGTGTTCCTCGACCTCTTCAGCTCGCTGGTCGCGATGAACGCCATGTGTCAGCGGGCGGGTCTGGTGGACGAGCACGGCGACATGCAGCAGCCGAAGCGGGCGCTGTCGGCGGATGCCCTGGCGACGATCGGCGCGTCGTGCCTCGGCACGTCCACCACCAACGTCTACGCCGAGTCTGCCACCGGCATCGAGTCCGGCGGGCGCACCGGCGTGACGGCCATTGTCGTGGGCGTGCTGTTTCTGGCCGCGCTGTTTCTGAACCCCGTCTTGCTGGTGATCCCGGCAGCGGCCACCTCGCCCGCGCTCATCGTCATCGGGCTGCTGATGTTCAGCGAGATACGCAAAATCGACTTCGTGGATATGACCCACGCCGGGCCGGCGATCGTCACCCTGTTTCTCATGCCGCTCACGTCCATCAGCGACGGCATGGCGCTGGGCTTGATGTCCTGGGTCGGGGTCATGGCGCTGACCGGGCGTTTCCGCGAGGTTTCGCCTCTGTCCTGGGGCCTCGTGGGGGCTTTTCTGGCCTACTACGGTTTCGCGGTCACCTAGGAGCTGAACGCTGCCAGCGCCGCGGCAGCCTCGCCCGGCTGAATGCCGAGACGCGCAAGCACCGCTGGGTCCACCGTCTCCGCAGGCGCCAGGCCGCGGACCCGCGCCCGATCCAGCGCGTCGGCCAGATGCACGAGAGCCAGCGGACCGGTGTCCTCCGCGAGACGGCTGGCCGGTTCATGATGAAAGCCGACCGCTTCCACCACCGCGTAATCGAACCCCCAGAGGGACAGCAGATACGCGCCGATCTCCATGTGCGTACACCCGAGCAGATCGCGCTCAGCCTGCAGGTTGCTGACAATGCCCGTGCTCGTCATGGTTCTGAGGGTGCGTGCGGCATGGGGAATATCGTGGTGCACCACAAGCTTGCCAATGTCGTGCAGCATGCCCGCCAGCTCACAGGTACTGATGTCCTGCTCCGACAGCCCGAACTGCCTCGCAAGGGAACCGGTCAGTCGACTGATGCGCACGCTGTGTTGCATCAGCTCCGCCAGATCGTCCGCCGCGCCTTTCGCCTCGTACGCGGTGAACACCCCTACGGACAGCACCATGGTGCGCAGCCCGTCGAAGCCCAAAAGGCTCGCAGCCTGCTCCGCAGAGGTTGCCTGCGCCGGCAGACCGAAGAACGGCGCGTTCACGATATTGAGAATCTTGGCAGTCATGGCCACGTCGCGCTCGATGATGCGTCCGACACGATCCAGCGAGCCGTACTGCGACGCCGCCTCCTCCATGATCTCGATGTACAGCGTCGGCAGCGTCGGCAGCGCCTCCACCGCGGCGATCTGACGTCTGAGATCATCGTTGTCCAGCAGTGTCTGCACCGCTTCGATACGCTCAATGCAGGCCCGCAGTTTCGGCAGCGACAGGGGCTTGGGAAAGAACTGATGGGCGACGTTGGCCGTCTCCAGAGCATGGGCTGCATCGCCATAGCCGGAAAACCCGATACGCACCGCGTGGGGCGCGCGGCGTTGCACGTGCTCGAGCAGGGCAGCACCGTCCACTTCCGGCATTTTCATGTCCGAAAGCACCACGTCGTACGCCTCGGCATCGATGCGCTCCCGGGCACGTACCGCGCTCGACTCGTAGTGAACATCCCACGTGTCACGCATGGGCTCGAACAGCCGTTCCAGCGTCTTGAGCACCGTATGTTCGTCGTCGACGACGAGGACCTTCTTCATCTAACCCGGCAGATGGACAGAATCTCCTACAGTGTAGACGGCGCTGAACCAGCCCGCGCCCCGGGTCACCGAAGAACCGGTAATATTGAACAAAATCAACGTGTTATGGATCCGTGCGGTCGCGTCAGCTGACCACCCCGGTTCTGCGCAGCAGCCAGGGCATGGTAGGCGCCTGCACGAAGAGCGTGAACAGCACCACGCCGAAGGCCATCGACTGTATGGTGAACCAGTAGTCGACCTCTACCGGCAGTGCCAGAGCAAGGCCAAGGGTCACCGCGCCCCGCAATCCGCCCCACACGATCACGGACTGATACGCCAGCGGCACAGGTTCGCGCAGCAGCAGATTTGCGCCCGCCAGCCCGCCGAAGGTGACCAGGCACCGTGCCACCACAACGGCGCCGATGGCAATGAGCATCGCGAGCCAGCGGTCCGTGAACATTGCCACCGTGATGGTCACACCCATCAGCAGGAACACGCTGCCGTTCGCCACGTAGGCCAGCGCACTCCAGAGGAAATCCATCGACGCATCCGGACCCTGCTGGCGGCGCACGGCCCGCGCCAGCAGCAGACCGGCAAGCAGCGAACCCATGACCCCCGAGACGTGCAGCACAGCCTCGGCAACGAGAAAGCTGCCGTAGGCCGCGGCAATGGTCACGCTGGTGCGCCCGAGCGCGTCGGTGGCATATTTCAGCAACGACCCTGCCAGGAGGCCGATGCCGGCACCCACCAGCGCACCGCCCGCAAACGTGCGCAGAAACTCCAGCATGCCGCCCGCTACCGTCACTTCGCTGGCGGGCATGGTGGCAAGGGTGAGAAAAATGCTGAACAGCACAATTGCCGTCGCGTCGTTGAAGAGGCTCTCTCCTTCCAGCAGCACCGCCAGGCGCTCCGGAGCGCCCAGCGTCTTCAGTTGCGCAACCACCGCCACCGGATCGGTGGCCGCCAGCAATGCGCCCGCCAGAAGCGCGGCCAGCCAGGGGAAACCCGTGGGGTGGCCGATGCCATAGAACAGCAGCACGGCACTCAAACCGGTCGTGAGCAACATGCCCACGATGGCAAGAAACATCACCACCCCCAGGTTGCGGCGGAGCTCCTCCAGCGGAATCTTGAATGCCGCCTCGAAGATGAGCACGGGTAGAAATACATAGAAGATCAGGTCGTGAAAGCTCGTGGCACGCAGCCCGGTGTCGAGACCAAACCCCTGCGTGGCGAGAAAAGCCACCGCCGCGCCAAACACGACCAGCACAGATGAGTGCGGCAGCCCGAGACGCGCCGCCAGCGGCTCCGCCGCAAGGGTGAGCACCAGCAGCACAACGGCAAACGCAACGATGAACTCGATACCCATGGCCGCTACACCGACGGTGAGTGGACCACCACCATCTTGTCCACCTGCATGTCCTCCAGAGTATAGGGGATGCCACCCACCCCCAGGCCCGACTGGCGCAGGCCGGCAAACGGCATGCCGTCGACACGGAAGGCCGTGTGATCGTTGATCATCACCGCGGACGCCGCCAGTTGCCCGGCGAGATCCATGGCTTCGTCGATGTGCGGCGTGAACACCGCCGCCTGGAAGGCATACGGCAGTGCATTGGCCTGGCGAACGGCATCGGCAACGTCGTCGTAGCCATACACACACACTACCGGACCGAACACCTCCTGCGTGGACACCCGGGCGTCTGCGGGCGGATCGAGCAGCACGGTGGGCGCATACAGAGTCTCGCCGAGCGCGCTGCCCCCGCAGAGCACTTCGGCGCCGGCAGCCACCGCCTCGTCCACCCATTCTGCCACCCGCACCACTTCCCGCGGGCGGATCAACGGGCCCACTTCGGTTTCCGGCAGCGTGGCATCGCCAACGACGAGACCGTCGGCCGCCGCAGCCAGCGCTGTCGCGAAGGCGCGCGCCTCCTCAGCCGGCACGAAGACCCGCTGCACCGATACGCACACCTGTCCCGCATGGTAGAAGCCGCCTTTCACAAGGGAACGCACCGCCGCGGCGTGATCGACCCCTCCGGTGAGCACCACCGGAGCCACCCCGCCGTGCTCGAGGGCGCAGCGGGCACCGGCAGCGAGCTTGCCCCGCAGCATCCAGCCCACGCGCGCGCTGCCGATGAAGCTGAAAAACGCCACCCGCGGGTCGGTCACCAGCTTCTCCGCCACGGACAGCTCGTCCGTGATGATGGTCTGGGCCCAGCTTTCGGGCAGGCCGGCGGCGTGCAGCAGCGCCACGAAGCGCTCGCAGCACAGCGGCGTATCCTCGGAGGGTTTGACGATCACCGGGCACCCCGCAGCCACGGCGGGCACCACCTGATGCACGATGAGGTTGAGCGGATGATTGAAAGCGCTCACCGCCACCACCGGACCGATGGGTTCCTTGCGCGTAAAGCCCAGCCGCTGACGGCTGAACGGCGTGGCCCCGAACGGTATGACCTCCCCCGCGTGGGTTCGCATACTTTCGATGGCGATATGGATGCCGTCCACCGCCCGGGTCGTTTCCACCTGTGCGTCCCGCAGCGGCTTGCCACCTTCCTGCGCGATCAGCATGGAGAACTCATCGTGCGCGGCGGCCAGCAGGTCCGCCGTGCGCGAGAGGATCTCCACCCGCGCAGCCAGCGTCAGCCATCCGGCCCGGTCCTCGAAGAGCGCCGCTGCCCGGGCCAGCGCCGCCTCCACATCACCGGCATCCGACCGGGGCAATTCGCCGATGACTTCACCATCGAACGGGGACGTGACTTGCAGGGTCTCTTGCCGGGGCATGACAGGCTTCCTCCAGATTGCGCACAGATGGGACGTCGCTTTGAGCAGGCTGCCGCGGAAAGGTTCCCAGCGCAATGCCCGCCGGGCGATGGTGTACCATCGGCGCGGATAGAAAAACCGGGGGATACCTTGAGCACAGACGACACTCTCAAGCTTTACGGCGTACCGTTCTCGCAGCCGGTGCGCGCCGTCATGTGGCTGCTGCTGTACAAAGCGTTGCCTTTCGACATGGTGCTGACAAATCCCGGTTCGAAAGGTGACAACGGCAGCCGCAATCCCGCGTTCCTCGCCCGCAACCCGGCCGGAACGATTCCCACCATCGAAGAGCCCGACGGTTTCGTGCTGGGAGAAGCACATGCCATCATGGCCTATCTCTGCAACAAGCACGCCTGGCACGACCTGTACCCTGCCGATCATCAGGCCAGGGCACGGGTGGACTGGTACCTGAATTTTCACCACCGCAACGTGCGCGACGCGTCTGTCGGCCTGGTCGCGCCGCGCATACGTAAAGATCTCGACATTCCCGAGGCGGTGCAGCAGGGCGCACAGGCAACGCTCACACGGGCGCTCACCGCCCTCGACACGGGCTGGCTGGCCGATCAGCCGTTTCTCACCGGCGCGCTGTCGATCGCCGATATCGCCGCCTACGTGGAGATCGGGCAACTCCAGCCGCAGTTCACCAACGTATTCGATCTTTCGCCGTTCCCCAACGTGCAACGCTGGCTGCAAGCCATGCAGCAGGTTGCCGAGCACGATGTGGTGCACGTCGCCCTTGCCGAGCTTGGCGACATCAGCGTCGAGCCGCCGAACATGGAAACGATCAAGAACGCCAACAAGCGCGCCCTCGTGGCGCTGAACGAGCGCGTGGCCACCCAGAGAGGAAGCTGAGGCGCCCGTGGAAGCGGAAGCTTTCGAAGCGCTCGTGCAGGAAGCCTACCAAGCGCTCCCAGGCTGGGTGCACGAAGCCATGGCTAACGTGCAGATCGTGGTCGCCGATGCGGCTGACGAGGCGCTGGATCCCCGCGGTGACGAACTGCTGGGGCTGTACGACGGGGCACCTTTGACCGACCGCCCTGCCAACCACGTTGGTGAACTGCCGGACGTCATCTACGTCTTCCGTCACGCGCACCTGGCGCTGGCCTTACCCCACGAGGCCCTGCGCGACGAGATCAGGAAAACGCTGATGCACGAAATTGCGCACCTGTTCGGCTTCGACGACGACGAGCTGGAGGAACGGGGATGGGGTTGAACGACACGGTGACAGGCGCCTGCTTCTGTGGCGCCGTGAGTTTCGAGATCGACATGCCCACGGCGTTCTGCGGTCACTGCCACTGCTCGATGTGCCGGCGGCCGCACGGCGCCGCCTACGTCACCTGGGTGGGCGTGCCCGCAGCGCAGTTCCGCGTCACAGCCGGCGCAGAGCAGCTGCAGACTCACCACAGCTCCAGCGACGGCCGTCGTCAGTTCTGCGGCGGCTGCGGCACACAGCTTTTCTGCTGGCACGTGGGCGAAGACGGTATGCCCGGGCTGATGGACATCACGCTCGCTTCGCTGCAGGAGCCGATCGATCGCCTCCCGGAGGCCCATTTCTTCTACGATTCCCGGGCGCCCTGGACAGATGTGCGCGACGACTTACCGAAGCTGGGGGGCGAGACGGGCATCGAGCCCCTTGCCTGACCGTCAGTCGGCCTCGTAGCGGATATCGCCGCCAACGATGGTGTAGAGCACCCGCGTCTCAGGGATACGCTCGGCGGGCACGGTCAGCAGGTTCTGCGACAGCACCACCAGATCGGCCAGCTTGCCCGGCTCCAGCGTGCCTTTGGCGTCCTCCTCGAAGGCCGAGAAAGCGTTGTCGATGGTGTAGCTTCTGAGCGCTTCGAGGCGCGTCATGGCCTGCCCGGCGTGAAAGGCTTCGCCGGTGTTCATCACGCGCGCCACGGAAGCGTGCAGCGACGCGAAAGGGTCGAGGGATTCTACCGGCGCGTCGGTGCCGTTGTTCAACCGTGCACCGGTATCCAGAAAATCGCGCCATCGGTAAGACGTGAGCGCCGTGCGCGCAGCCCCCAGCCGCGAAGGGATCCAGGGACCGTCCGACGTGCAGTGCACGCCCTGCACAGCCGCAATGACCCCCAGCTGTCCGAAGCGCGGCACATCGGCCGGGTGCACGTGCTGCGCATGCTCGATGCGCCAGCGCAGCGCCCGCCCATCCGCGCCCGCCTCGGCCCAGATGCGCTCGTACAGATCCAGCACTTCCCGGTTGGCCCGCGTGCCGATGGCGTGCGTGTTCACCTGATAGCCGTTTGCTATGGCAATGCGCGCCGTTTCCTCGATGTCGCCGACGGTCTCCAGCACCAGACCCGTGGAGGTGGTGAGATCCGCGTAGGGTTCCAGCAGCCAGGCACCGTGGGCACCCAGCGCGCCGTCGATCTGCCGCTTGATGGACCGCACCGTGAGGAAGTCGTTGTCCTCGTACGGCATGTAGAACTCGCCAAGGCGGCTGGCCATCTCTTCGTTGCTCGCACCCCGCACCATGACATACAGGCGCACGGGCAGCCCGCCCTGCTGTTCCAGCTCCCGGAACTGCTCGATCTCCGCAAACGACGCCCCGGCATCGTGGAACGACGTAACCCCGTACGCGAGGGCCTCCCGGCCCGCCAGCGCAACCCGCTCCCGGAATTGTGCGTCGCGCACCGCTGCCGGCGCCTGCGCCAGGTAGGCGTCGCCTGCGCGGCTCACGAGTCGTTGCGCCGTTTCCCGCAGCAGGCCCGTGGCTCGACCGTCCTGGTCACGCACGATGGTGCCGCCAGCCGGATCCGGCGTCTGGTCATCGATCCCCGCAGCCGCGAGTGCGGCATCGTTGGCGTACGCCGCATGGCCGCTGGCGTGGCCCAGCAGCACCGGATTGTCTGGGGAGACGCGATTCAGCGAGCGGTTCAACGGCACGCCATCGACCATCTCGGGCTCCTGTTCACGCCATTTGTCCTGGTGCCAGCCGCGGCCGAAAATCCATACGCCCTCGTCAGCGCCATCGGCGGCAGCGGCTACCTGGGCGACAATGTCTGCGAAGCTCTCCGCCTGCGTGAGGTCGAGGATCTGTTTGCTGCGCCCGAGGCTCAGAAAGTGACCGTGGCCTTCGATGAGTCCGGGGATGACCGCCCTGCCCCCCAGTTCTATGACCTCGGTATCCGCGCCGACATACGCGCCGATCTCCTGATCGCTGCCCACGGCCACAATCTTCGAGCCCCGGACGGCCAGCGCCTGCTGGGTGCCGATGGCCGGCGCCAGCGATACCACCTCGCCTCCGCGCAACACCAGATCGGCTGGCGGCGGTGTATCAGGAGGTGTCTCACAGGCGCCAAGCAGCAGCGCGGTTGCAAGCAGGCCGCAGCCACCGAGACCCAGCCGTCGGTACAGGTTGATCATCGGATTCCTCTTCAGTCCGCCGGGGAGTGTATACATTCCAGCCTGGCGAGCTACAGTGGAGGTCTGTGGCTTCGAACACGGGAGAGACGATGACCATGCTGACCTCCGGAGACACGTTTCCGGACCTGACACTGAAAATTGCGGGCGGCGACGATCTGACGCTGCCGGCCTACTGCGAAACCCCCTACACGGTAGTGCTGTTCTACCGCGGCCACTGGTGACCCTACTGCCGCCGGCTGTTAGCCGGCTACGAAGAGCGCCGGGAAGCGTTTGCGGCTGAAGGGGTGCGCATCGTCGCGGGCACCGTGGATACCGAAGAGCAGACGCTGGACGTTGCAGAACCGCTGAACTTCCCTGTGGCCTGGGGTATGACCCGCGCTCAGGGCGATGCCATTGGCGCATGGTGGGAAGAACGCCGCGATCACATCCAGCCCAGCGAGTTTGTGCTGGGCCAGGGTGGCCGGGTGCTGTGGTCCACCTACAGCAACTCTCCGGTGGGGCGCATGGACCCTGAGGAAACGCTCACCCTGATCAGCTTTCTGAACAAACGGCGCGCCGCGAAGTAGCCGTCAGGCAATCGGGACGGCAGCCCCGCGCTGCCGCCGCCCGGCTTCACCTGCGGAACGACCGTTGCGGGGCTTTGTGGCCCCGGCCGATAGAAACTATCATGCCGCCTCGACTCATTTTCGGAAGCACGGCATGCATGACTATCTGATCAGGAACGCCACCGTCGTCGACGGCACCGGGGACACTCCCTATACCGGCGACGTCGCCATCAAAGACGGTGTCATTGCCGCCGTCGGCAAGGTGAACGAAGCTGCCAGCGAGGTGATCGACGCGGACGGCGCCTGCGTCGCACCGGGCTGGGTCGACGTGCATACCCACTACGACGGCCAGGTGAGCTGGGACGATGCCATAGAGCCATCGTTCTCCCACGGGGTGACCAGCATCGTCATGGGCAACTGCGGCGTCGGTTTCGCCCCCTGCCCTCCCGGGCACGAGCAGCAGATGATCGAGCTGATGGAGGGGGTCGAGGACATCCCGGGCACAGCGCTGCACGAAGGCATCGAATGGGGCCGCTGGGAAACGTTCCCGGAGTACATCGACTACCTCGGCAGTCGCCACTTCACGATGGACATCGGCACCCAGATCCCTCACTCGGCTGTGCGTTACTACGTGATGGGTCAGCGCGCCCTGGCCCACGAAGATGCCACCGCAGAAGACCTGACCGCTATGGCGGCCATCGTTGCAGACGGCCTGAAAGCCGGCGCCCTGGGCTTCTCCACCAGTCGTACCATCGGCCACCGCTCGGTGGACGGCGAATCCATCCCCGGCACCTTTGCCGAGAAAGCCGAGCTGCTGGCCATTGCGGACGCCATGAAACAGGCGGGCAAAGGTGTGTTCCAGGCCGTACCGGCCGGGGTCGTGGGTGACATGGCCGGCCCGGAGCGCTGGACCACAGAGCAGGAGGTAACGCTGTTTGCCGAAATCGCCCGCGCGGCAGAGCGACCCTGCACCTTCACCCTCGTGCAGAACGGCAATCGTCCCGACCAGTGGCGCAACTGCCTGAAGCTGGTGGAGGAAGCCAACGCCAGCGGCATCGAGATGACCCCGCAGATTGCCTCACGGCCCATCGGTTTTGTCACCAGCCTGCGCGCGTATCACATGTTCATGCGCCGCGAGACCTACCTGAAGCTTGCCGACCTGCCGATCGAGCAGCGCCTCATCGAAATGCGCAAGCCCGAGGTGAAGGCGGCCATTCTCGCCGACAAGGACGTGCCGCCGGATCAGCCCGGCACCATGGCCAACGTGTACGGCCTGCTGGCCATGGCCGCTCCGGGCATGTTCCCCATCGAGCTGCCCATCAACTACGAGCCGGACGCGTCCGAAAACATCGGTGCGCTCGCCGCTGCGAAAGGTCAGGACGTGGCGTCGTTCATGTACGACTACCTGGTGCAGGGAGACGGCAACGACTTTGCCATTCTGCTGGGTGCCAACTTCGTGGACGGCAGCTTCAGCGTCATGGAAGAGATGCTGCAGCACCCGAACACCACCATCGGGCTCTCCGACGCGGGCGCACACGTAAATCTCATCTTCGATGCGGTAGGTCCCACCTATCAGCTCACTCACTGGGTGCGCGACCGCACGCGCGGACCGCGCATGCCGCTGGAGCTGATGGTGCACAAGCAGACCCTGCGCAACGCCGCGCTCTTCGGCATGCACGACCGCGGCCAGCTGGCAGTGGGCAAGCGCGCAGACCTGAACGTATTCGACCTCGACAGGCTCTCGCTGGGCGCCCTGCACGTTGAAGGTGATCTGCCGGCCGGTGGCACGCGCATTCTGCAGGGTGCGCAAGGGTATCTCGCCACGTTCGTCGCAGGCGTGAAAACGCGTCAGAACGACCAGGACACCGGCGCACGCCCGGGCACGGTCATCCGCGCCTGATCGATCAGACGTCTTCGATCGCCCACACGGCGATGGAAGGCGTCTCGTAGGGATGGGCCGCGCGCAGCTCTGCCACGGCGTCGTGGAGGTGCGCGCCGGCGCATACCAGCTCGACCCGGTACTCGGCCAGGGTCTCGAGCTGATCGATGACACCGTTGTGAGGCCGACTGCCCGGCAGCGGCCGGAACTGACCTTCGCCCAGCACCTGCCAGCAGCAATGCTCGTAGCTGCCCACGCGGCCCGCCCCTGCTGCAAACACTGCCGCCTTCGTCGCCTCCAGATGGGACGGCGGCACGTGGTAGGTGATCTTGAAGAGTTGTGCCATTGCCTTCCTCACTACCCTTGGTCACGATAGCCCATCTGCGAAGGGGAGGTCACGCATGCGCCTGGTTGTACTGAGTCTGATAGTCACGGTTCTGTTGGTTGTCCGGGCAGACGCCGCTGCCGGCGGGCAGGAGGGGACAGACATCGCCGCCATCGAGGGGCTTTACGCCGACTGGCGCACGGCCGTGGAAGCCAGTGACATTCCCAGCTATCTCACGGCCCTGCATCCCGACGTCCGCCTGCTGCCCCCCGGCGCCCCGGCCATTGTCGGTCGCGACAACTACGGCGAGTTTCTGGGGCCGGTGTTCGAGATGGCCACTTACCGCATCGACGTGGAAACGGCTCCCGTGGTGCAGGTACTGGGAGACATCGCCGTGGCCGAGTACGTCTACACCGTGCACCTCGACCTCAAGGACACCAGCGTGACCACCGACGCCGGCGCGCTCACGGCAAGCCGTACGACGTCGCGTTACTTCGACGTACTGCGCAGAGACGCCAGCGGTGCATGGCAGGTCTGGCGCCACGGCTGGCAGCAGATGCCGTAGCTCAAGGGTCCGGTACGGCAAACACCAGCAGCGCGTTGCCGGCCATACGGTCGCCGAAGAGATACCCTGAGTTCACAAGCACGCGGCCCTGGTACACCACCGGACCATCCGCTTCGATGCTGCCGCCGCGTGCGCGCTCGCCGGAGACCGACGGAAAGGTCTGGTTCGTATCGAAGTCCCACAGCGCATCGCCGCTGCCCGCGTCGTAAGCACGCAGGTGTCCGTCGAAGGCACCCGCGAAGACAACTCCGGGAATGGCGGTCACGGCCGCAGAGAAACCGGGGTCGCAGGCCGGCTTGTCAGCCTCAGCGCATACATCGGGCGCAGGTGCGAACCACAACTGCTCGCCGTCGCCAGCGTGCAGGGCAAAGAGCCCGGGCTTGCGTGGCCCCGTGAAACGACCGGTGAATACCGTATCGGCATTCGGCGCAAACACGACATCGTCGGCGGCTGCCATGCCCCAGTGGATGCCGCCGGCAAAGCCGCCCCGGCCCACCTTCTTGCGCCACACCAGGCTGCCGTCCGCCGGGTCCAGGGCAAACACATCGCCCGACTTCTGTCCGGCAACCACCAGATCCCGGCCGTTTACCCGCACGAGCATCGGGGGCGCGCCGATGTCCAGATCCGGACCGTCTTCTTCCGGGCAGTTCGCGCCACCGCCGATGAAACAGGCCATGTTCCACGCGTCACCCGCCAGTGCCTGGAAATGCCAGACCAGCTCTCCAGTGTCGAGATCGATAGCCAGCACCGAGTCGCTGGTGGGCGCTGCAGGCGACGTGTAGGCCTCCCCGGTGCCCACATACAAGAGGTTGCGGCGTGTATCGATCGTCGGCGAATTCCAGATCGGCGCCCCCGCCGGATGGTGCAGCGGTGCCCCGAGTTCGTTCGTCTCACCCGTCGGCTGCGGCGCCTCCGGAATGGCATAGGTGGTCCACAGGTGCTCGCCGTCAGCCGCCGCAAAGGCCGCGACCCCGCCCCGGAAGGTACAGCACGGATAGCCCGGGGCGGCAGCGCTGCCCCATTCGGTGGACGAGAGGGGCACATAGAGCCGTCCGCCGTGCAACCGCGGCGAACCGGTGAGGGTGGTATCAGGATGCGCGTCGGCCCGCGCGCGCCAGACCGCCGTGCCGTCACGGGGATCTATGGCATAGACCGTGCCACCGATGTCTCCGAAAAATGCCCGCGTGCCGTCGTCGTTCAAGGCGATGGCGCTGCGCACTTCCACGTCGGCAGCAAAGCGCCAGTGCGCACAGCCGGTGGCCAGATCCAGCGCATAAACCGTACCGTCCTGGCTGCCAACCAGCACTGCATCGCCGAACGGCACGGGCTGGCTGCGCGCGCGCGTGGCGCCCGGATAGGCAAACACCCAGGCAAGCTCTAGCCTGGGCACGTCCGCAGCCGCCAGCCCTGCCACTTCCGCGGGAATGAATCGCGTACCTTCGCTTGTCAAGCTCCACCCCTGCGTGGCCGGGGTGTTGGCGGGCAGCGTGATCTGCTCACACATCACCACCGGTTCCCCGGCAGCGGCAGCACCGCCCAGGTGCGTGGCGAGCACGGCAATCTCGTCGGCGCCCAATCCCTCTCCGTGGGCCGCCATCAAGCCGTCGGTGAGGGCCGCTTCTATGGCCCGCGGACCGATGAGCTGAAATTTGATGAGATGGGGCGCCTTGGCCACGCTGCCATCGTGGCAGTGCGCACAGCGCTCATCGTAGGTTGCCTGTGGATCAAAAACCGCGGCGCCGGCCTGCTCAACCGGGGCTGGTGCCCTGTCGCAGGCCGCGAGCAGGCCGCACAGCGCAAGCGCCGCCCAGCGCCAGGCAGCGGTCATGCGTCGTCGGTCTCCCGGACGCGCGCCGCCAGGTGCTCGGCAATGACCTGGCTGCCCAGCGCGCTGGGGTCGTTTTTCCCCAGCGCAATAGCCGGCCAGCGCCCGTCCTTGAACATGAACAGCACCGTCGCACCCTCTTCGCCGGCCACCAGCGGGCCGTAACCACGGTTGGCAAGGCCCAGGCGCACGTCCCCGGCGTGATGCCAGGTGGCGCCCACACGCTGCGAACCCTCCAGAATCACTTCCGTGTAGTCACAGGCGTGGGTGTGCGCATCCACCGTGCAGCCGGGCGGGTAATACACCTTGAACACCGTCGGCGCATCGTCCGCCGCGCTCATGCGGAACATGCGCGTCACAATGCCGTTCGGCAGCTCGATCGCATCCAGGTCATCCCAGTTGAAAGCCAGGTGACCGCGGCGCTCGAGCCTGGCCGCCGCATCCGGATCTATGGCGGGATCGCTCATGGTGTAGTTCCCCTCGTTGGCTCAGTCGTCGTCCTCGTCATCATCGTCGTCGTCAGCGTAGGCGCGCCGACCTTTCCCGTTCAGCACGCGCACCAGCGCGCGGGCCATGGCATCGTAACCCGCATCGTTGGGATGCAGCCCATCCGCGGTGAGATCCGACCGCATCAGGTTCGGATTGTCCGGATCGGCCAGCACCGCGTCGAAATCCACCACGGCGTCGAAGGCGTCGGTGCTGCGGATCCAGGCGTTGACCGCCTGTCGGGCCGCTTCCGTCTCCGGCGAGCCGTAAGTTGGCAGAACGAAGCCGCCGGACGGTGTGATAGTACCGCCAATGACCGTGAGGCCCGCGGTGCGCGCCCGCGTGGCCATCTGCGCCAGGCCCGAGATGATCGCGTCGCTGGTCGCGGCAGGGACGCCCAGGAGCGGCGGCAGACCAAGATCATTGATGCCTTCCAGCAGCACCATGTGCGTGACGCCGCTCTGTGCCAGCACGTCCCGGTCCAGCCGCGCCTGCGCATTGGCGCCGATGAGCGTGTTGGTGACCTGATTGCCGGAAATGCCCAGGTTCAGAATCCCCGCGCCGCGCTGACCGCGCCAGCGGAACAGGCGTTCGGCAACCTGATCCGGAAAACGATTGTTGGCGTCCGGGGTCGATTCGTCGCCGTTGGTGATCGAATCGCCCAGCATCGCAATCACCGGCAGAGAGCGGCGCGTGGCGACGTCCACGCCTTCCAGCCACAGCCAGGAGGTGAGCGTGCTGTCCACCACGAGTTCGTCGGCGTCGGTCTGGTCACCGTCCCCGACGTAAGCCGTCTGCAGCGCGCGCACGTGCGTGGTGACCGGCGAGCCTGGCAGGCTCGCCCCCGCCGGGAAGTAGGCGCTGATGGCCAGCTCCGCCAGGGGTCGGGTGCGCAGACGCACCGGGTCGCTGACGACACTGGCGCCCGGGGCGATGACGACGGACTCTGCGCCGTTGAAGGTGACGGTACGCAACGAGTGCGCGGCAATCTCACCGTCGCCGAGATGGCGGGCCACCGTGACACCCCCGATGGTCAAGGGACCGGTGCCCTGAAGGTTGGACCAGTGAACCCGGAGCGAGCGCCCTCCGGCGCTGAGGCGCACGACCTGCCGGATGGTCTGGTCGTCAAGCGCGCTGATCGGCGCGTCGAAGGGCCCGGGTGCCGATGGTGCCGCCGCCCAGGAGCCCGCCCAGTCCGGCGCGGCATATCCGCCACCGTATTTGCCACCCGCCACGGCGCTTGCCATGCTCACGCTCATGACAATCGCAACTACGCCGGCAATGACACGCCGACACCAGTGATAGTACTTCATCGATCTCCCTCCCTCGTTGTAAAAACTATCCCCTGCGTTCGTACGCGTCCAGAGCGATTAAGTCAATCTTTTTGCACGATTGAGCGACGGGAACAACCGCGTTCACAACCCATTCACGACCGCGCTCCTAACGTGGCTGTGAATCACACGAGGACCGACGCTCCGTGAGCGAGCCCGAGCTGCTAGAGGTAGCCCTGTTCCCAATCCCCAACGTGGTGGCCTTTCCCGGCACCGTGCTGCCGCTGCATGTCTTCGAGCCACGCTATCGACGGCTGGTGCACGACTGCATCGAGCAGCAGCGCATGGTCGCTGTCAGCCACGTGCACAAAGCCATCCACGAGCCGGCAAAGCAGCAGACCCTGGAAGAGGCGCTGAGCTCCAATCAGACCACTTACCAGCCGCGGGAAGTATTTTCGGCCGGGCCCTGCGAAATCGTGGAAACCACACCGGACGGCCGTCTGCTCGCCCAGATCACCATGACCCACCGGCTCCTCCTGGTCGAGGAACGCCAGTCACTGCCATACCGCATCGTACGATGCCAGCAGCTCGACGACGACGAGCCAACGGAGACACGCACCGACACGAACCAGCTTCGGCGGCTCATCAACGACAAACTCGTCGACCTGATTCACACGGAAAACGCCGAGCTTGCCGAAACCCTCGGCACACCGGAGTGGACCGAGCTCGACGCCGGCGAATACAGTTTCAGGGTGTTTCAGGTACTGCGCTTCCCGCCACCGGTCATGCAGGACATGCTCGAAGCCCCGAGTGCCAACGCGCGCCTGGAAATGCTCTGGGAGCAACTGCGCCGCGCGTGAGGGTCACTCCCGGCCGGTGAGCAGCAGCTCTCCCGTGGGCAGCGTCCGAGACAGGCGCACGCTTCGCACGGCATCACCAACCCGCAGGTTGATCTGGTTCTGCTGTTCCGCGAACAGCTCGTGCAGCAGCGTGCAGCGCACGGACAAACGATCGGGAGGCTGGTCTGCTGTGTACTCCTGGTAAACCCAGAGGTAGTCGCCGTCAATCTGCGCTCCGACGGGCTCCAGGACGAGGGGCTCACCCTCACGGCTCAGGCCGAAGTGTCTTTCCGCATAAAGCAGCAGCCGCGCCTGCGTAGCCGGATCCATTTCGCCCCGCGGATCGCCGAGGCGCGCCAGCAGCACCATGGCATCGTCGAGATGCACCGCATGCACCACCTCGAGAGTGCCTCGATCGACACGCCAGGACAGGTCCGTGGTGCTGAACGCCAGCTTGTGGGCATCGGCATGCAGCGCCCACACCAACGCGGCGGCACCCAGCAGCCATGCTGGTGCGCCGGCGGCGCCGGTCACCGCGTTGCGCCGAGCGGCATACCCCGGCCGGCGTCACCGGTTTTGGCGTCCCCTTTCAGCTCTTCGAGCATCTCGCGCATGAGGTCGCGCCGGTCGTCCTCCCGCTTGTACAGCTCCAGACGCGAGGGCACGATTCGCCGCGGAAAGTGATTGTTAGAGCGGTCGACGTCGGCGGTCTGATGGTCTGGATCAAGCTCGATGGCTGCCAGCCGCTTCGGCAGCACGAGGAGCTTGGTGACCGCGTGGCCGTTGCGTCGCCAGATCTCGGCGGGGATTTCGTAGCGCTCGGTGCTGTCGTCCTCGAACGTCAGGGTCAGCGGCAGGGGGGTTACCAGGCCGCCTTTGTTCTGGAAGTCCACGAAGTAAACGTACTCGCCATCAGCCACCGCGCGCTCCAGCACACGCCGCTCCCAGGGTTCCAGATCCCGCAGATAATCCTGGTAGTCGTTGCGCTGCTGGTTGGACACGCTGTATTGGTCGTTCTCGTTGTAGAAGTCGCGCAGGCCGTCGATACGATCGAGCCGCGGCACGCGCCCCTCTTCGCGGTTGCGCCGCTGCTCGACGGGCTCGCGATAGCGCGCCGCGTCCAGAGCACGCTTCGCGGGCATTTCCGTCTCGGGATCGCGGGACGATATCTGGTACTCCCGGATCGCGCTGATGTCCACGTCCACGTGATCGGTGGTGTAGAACCAACCCCGCCAGAACCAGTCCAGATCGACGCCGGAGGCATCCTCCATGGTGCGGAAAAAATCTTCCGGCGTGGGCCGCTTGAAGCGCCAGCGCCGTGCATACTCGCGAAACGCGAAATCGAAGAGCTCGCGGCCCATGACCGTTTCGCGTAACACCACCAGGGCTGCCGCCGGCTTGGTGTAAGCGTTGGGGCCGAACTGCAGGATGGAATCCGATTGCGTCATGATCGGCACCTGGTTTTCGCTCACCATGTAGCTGCCGATCGTGTCGAGAATGGACGGTGAGTCCCAGTAGCTGTGGTAATTCTCCTCCCACTCCACCTCCGCCAGGTGCTCGAGGAACGAGTTGATGCCCTCGTCCATCCAGGTCCATTCCCGTTCGTCCGAGTTGACGGTCATGGGGAAGTAGATGTGGCCGATCTCGTGAATGATGACGCCGATGAGCCGGTACTTGATATCGCGGCGATAGGTCGACGCCGGCGCATCAGCGACCAGGCCGTCGCGTTCGTGCTCGGGGATCACTTTCGGGCGGTAGCCGTTGAACGTGATCATCGGATACTCCATGCCGCCGAATTCCCAGGTGTTCACGGATTGGGCGGTGGGGTACGGATACGGGAACGAGAAACGTGTGTACACGTCCATCGTGTGAATGACAGCCTCGGTGGAGTACTGCGACCACAGCGGATCTGCCTCGTTAGGATAGAACGACATGGCCAGCACCTCTTCATGCTCGGCCCCGTCCTGACGATGCACGGCAGCATCCCAGACGAACTTGCGCGAGCTGGCCCAGGCGAAGTCGCGCACGTTTTTTGCCACGAAACGCCAGGTCTGCATGCCTTCGGCGGCTGACGCCTCGTTAGCGAGCGCTTCGCCCGGCGTCACGATGTACACGGGCTTGGACGATCGGCGCGCCTCAGCCAGGCGTTCGCGCTGGCGCGGCGACAACACCTCGCGGGCATTGGTGAGCTCGCCCGTTGCCGAGACGATGTGATCTGCCGGCACGGTGAGTGAAACCTCGTAGTCCCCGAATTCCAGCGCAAACTCGCCGCGGCCGAGAAACTGTTTGTGCTGCCAGCTCGTGTAGTCCGTATACGCCACCATGCGCGGGAACCACTGTGCGAGAAAGTAGATGTAGGTGTCGCTATCGGCAAAGTGCTCGTAGCCGCCGCGACTGCCCATGGCCGCTTCTTCCACGATGTTGAACGCCCAACCGATGCGCAGCGTCTGCCGGGCGCCCGGCGCGAGGGGCTTCGGCAGGTCGATGCGCAGCATGGTGTCCACGACGGTGTGCACCAGATCGTTGCCGGCACCATCCGCCACCTGCGTCAGCTCGAACCCGTAGTCGCGGTCTTTGAGCGCCTGATGTTTGCGCATCTGGCCGAAGCTGAGCCGATCGCTCACGCCATCGTCGGCACGACTGCCGGTCTGCGAACGCAGCTCCAGCGAGCCTTCACGGAAGCGGTTCTGATCCAGCTGCACCCAGAGAAACGTGAGCGTGTCCGGCGATGCGTTGGTATAGACAATGGTCTGGCTGGCGGTGACCCGCCGGGCGGCTTCGTCGAGCGTGGCGCGGATCTTGTAGTCGGCGCGCTGCTGCCAGTAGTCGGGGCCAGGCGCCCCTGCCGCGTTGCGATACACGTTGGGATCGCGCAGCAGGTATCCGAGCTGGCGGAATTTGTCCGCCACGTGCGCGTCGCGTTTGCCCGTGGCAGGCGCTGTCGTTGCGTGGGCAAAGGCAAGGGACCAGACCAGACTGACGAGCAGTGTCGGGCGAAGCAGTCTCAACATGGGATCGAATCATCGCGGCGCTGGAACAAGCGGCGATTCTACCAACGCAGCGCACAAAAAGCCTGTCGCGACCATGCCTCGGCCAATAGCACTTGAGCCCATCGATGCGCGTTGTTTATCGTTTGGAAGAAACCGTGCTCGCCTTTCCCATCACCGTTGTGCTCATCGCATGGCTTGCAGGCACCGTAGACCGGTCAACGCGCCGCTGAGCGCACCACACACGAGGAGTACCAATGAAGTTTTCCGTCGCGTTTGCCACCGAGGTGGATTCCTGGCGCTGGGCCCGGCGCGCTGAGGAACTGGGCTTTCACGCCGCCTGGTTCTACGACACGCAGCTGCTGAATCCCGACGTGTTCGCCTGCATGGCACTGGCCGCTCACGAGACGAGCTCCATCCGCCTCGGCACCGGCGTGCTGGTGCCGTCGAATCGCATCGAGCCGGTCACCGCCAACGCTCTGGCCACGCTCAACAAGCTCGCGCCCGGCCGCATCGACTTCGGCGTGGGCACCGGCTTCACGGCGCGACGCACCATGGGGCTGGGCGCCATCCCGCTCGCGCGCACGCGCGAGTACATCGAACGTGTGCAGCAGCTGCTGCGCGGCGACACCGTCACCTGGGATTTCGAGGGCGAAAGCCGTCAGATCCGCTTTCTCAACCCGGAGCTCGGCCTCATTGACGTGGACCATGCGGTACCCCTGTGGTTTTCCGCGTTCGGACCGAAAGCGAAGGCTGTGACCGCCGAGCTGGGGGCCGGCTGGCTCAATTTCGGCGCCCAGGGCGCCCGGGAAAGTCTCGATGAGATGCGTGCCTGCTGGCTGGCAGCCGGCCGCCCTGCCGACACGCTGGACGCAAACCTCTTCTTCCTCGGCGCCGTGCTCGACGACGGTCCCGACGACGATGCCAAGCTCATGGCCCAGGGAGGTCCCCTCACTGCGGTGATGTTTCACAACCTGGCCGACGAGGTGGGCGCCATGGGCGGCAGCAACCTGCCCGAGGGTCCTCTGAGCAATCTCGCCGCAGAATATTTCAAGGTGCATGACGGCTACGAGCCCGCGGACGCGCGCTATCTGTCCAATCACCGCGGACACCTGATGTTCGTGCGCCCGGAAGAAACCCACGTCACCCCCGAACTGGTGCGCGCCACCACCATGAGCGGCACACGCGAGGCTCTCATCGAGCGCCTTCGCGACGTTGCGGATGCCGGTTACACGCAGGTTACGGTGCAACTGGTGCACGGTCACGAAACCGCTCTGGAGGAATGGGCAGACGTTTTTCAGGCGCTCTGAGGAACGCGCTCTGCCCTACAGCAGGTCAATTCTCTCGATCAGGATGAGCTCGCAGGCTCCGGCCCCGGTGTCCGTTCGCGACCTGGACGAGCGCCACCGCCAGCCGTCAGCGGCGGCAATGTCCACCAGATCGCCGTACAGCTTGACGCGATCGCCCGCGCGCACGGTTGCCAGCTCGGTGGCAACCTGTTCGTTGGCCGGCACGAGGTGCATGTTGGCGCTCTGCGACGAGATTTCCGCTGGCGGCAAAGGCGGGCCGTCAGCACCCCAGCGGTACTTGTACCAGCGATTGCGCTGACTGATCTCCAAGCGCTCGATCACCGCGTCTTCGGTCATCCGTCCCCAGCCCATGGCCAGATCCACCGGCGACAGCTCCGCCTCACGGCCCGACGAGTAGTTTCTGCGCGACAGCACGCGCCCTTCCAGCTCGAAACGCTCCGCATTGCTGAACTCGTAACCGGGATAGCGCAGCGAGCCATCGGGCTGAAGCACACCCGTGCTGTCCGCCGGCGAAAAGAGCCACCAGAGAACCGCAACGGTCACAGCGAGAAGACAGAAATTACGCATCACCGCCCGATTTTCTCATCCCCCACGCCACGGGACTGCGACACCGCGCACCGAACGGCACCTTACGGGTTTTCCCGGATACTCGCCGGCCCACGGCGGGGAGATAGTGTTGCGACGGGCATAGGCGCAGGGGAAAAACGCAGCATGATCGAAACGAAGACGGGCACTGACCGATCCGCAGGCATCACTTACCAGGCACTGCTGGACGAGGACAGCCACCCGGTGCCGGATATCCTCCGCGTCGAGGCCCCGCTACCCCCGGGCCCCACGGTGGTGCCGGCCGAGCGCTATACGTCCCGCGCGTTCCACGAGCTGGAAGTGGAAAAAGTGTGGAAGCGGGTCTGGCAGATGGCCTGCCATGAGGATGACATCCCCGAGGTGGGCGACTATCTGGTCTACGACATTGCCAACCTTTCCTTTCTGGTCGTCCGCAGCGCAGAGGATGAGTTCAAGGCGTTTCACAACGCGTGCCTGCACCGCGGGCGCCTTCTGAAGAGTCACGGTGGCAAGCGCGCCCGGGAATTCCGCTGCTCGTTTCACGGCTGGGCCTGGGAAACGAACGGCCGCCTGAAAGAAGTGCCCTGCCACTGGGACTTCCCCACGGTCGAGGAAGGCGCCTACAGTCTGCCCGAGGTGCAGGTGGGCCGCTGGGGTGGTTTCGTGTTCATCAATCCCGACCCCGACGCCGCCGGTCTGGAAGAGCACCTCGGGAGCTTGAGCGAGCAGTTTCCAAATCTCCCCTACGAGCGCCGCTACAAAGCCGCGCACGTCTCCAAGGTGCTGCGCTGCAACTGGAAAATCGCCCAGGAAGCATTCAGCGAGGCGTACCACGTGATTGCCACGCATCCGACCATTCTGGAGACCATCGGTGATGCGAATACCCAGTACGACGTGTTCGGCAACTACAGCCGCGCCATCTCCCCGAATTACACGGCGAGCCCGCACGTCGGCGACCGGCAGTGGGCGCCTCTGGAGGACGCCCGCCTGTTCACCAGGCTGCGCCATGCATTGACAGGACACGTCTACGAGATGGCCCTGGACGGCCTCGTGCACGTTACCGACGCACGCGGCCAGGTCAGCAAATTCAAGCCGGACGCAACCTGGGTGGAAGGGCCCATCACCCATGCCGATCCCAACATGCTCAACTGGGTGGGCGGCGAGCAGTTGCCAGGCGGTAACGTGATCCCGTTGAACCCGCCGCCCACGGTGCCGGCAGGGAAAAACCTGCGCCAGGTCATGGCCGAACCCGTGCGCGAGGCGCTCCGAGCCAAGCTCGGCGACATGATGGACAACGTGAGCGATGCGGAGTTGATCGATTCCATCTATCTCACGGTGTTCCCCAATTTCCACCCGTGGGGCTCCTTTCACCGGATCGTGTATCGATTCCGCCCTGACGGCGACAACCACGAGCAGTGCATCATGGAGTGCATGTACCTCGAGCCGGTGCCCGAGGGCGAGCCCCGCCCGCCAGCGGCGCCGATTCATCACCTGGGCCCGGACGACGACTGGGTTGATGCGCCGGAACTCGGTATGCTTGCCAAGGTGTTCAATCAGGACGTGGTGAACATGCCGGAGGTGCAGAAGGGCCTGAAGACCATGGCCCGACCGGAAGTGATCTTTGCCAACTATGGCGAGACCAAACCGCGGCACTTCCACATGTTGCTGGAAGAATGGATCAACAAACCGTAGCGCCCCGCACCCCTTTCGAAATCCTCGGTGAGGACGGCGTGCGCCGTCTCGCCGATGCGTTTTATGAAGCCATGGACCGCCTGCCCCAGGCCGCGGAGGTGCGCGCCATGCACGCGGCGAATCTGGACGACATCAAGAAGAAGCTGGCCATGTATCTCACCGGCTGGCTGGGCGGTCCTCCCGTCTACCTCGCGGTGAACGGCACCGTGTGCCTCACCGACCCCCACGCGCCGTACCGCATCGGTCCGAAGGAGCGGGACCAGTGGCTGCTGTGCATGGACGCTGCCCTCGAGGACATCGATGCCAGCGACGAGTTGAAGACCATGCTCAAAGAACCGCTGTTTCGTGTCGCCGAAGCCGTGCGCAACGCCGAGGACGCGCCACAGAAACCGCACGACCCGAACATCATTGCGGTCGGCTGAGGCCTGAGCGGGTGCGGTCCTTTCGAAGCGGTGCGGGCATCGCAGGGCTGTCCCTGCTGCTGGCGCTCGCAAGCGGCGCGGCTGCCAGCACGGACACCGCACCGATCGCCATCGCCATCCATGGCGGCGCCGGCACCATCAGTCGCGACAAACTCTCCCCCGAGCTGGAAGCGGCGTACCGGGCGAAGCTCACAGAGGCGGTACGCGCGGGCTACGCTCTGCTGGCAGCGGACGGGAGCAGCGTCGACGCGGTCATCGCCGCTGTCGAGATCCTCGAGGCGTCGCCACTCTTCAACGCCGGCGTCGGCGCTGTCATGACCTGGGACGGTGCCCACGAACTGGATGCGTCTCTCATGTCCGGCGGTGATCGGGCCGCCGGGGCGGTGGCCGGCGTGCGCACGATCAGAAGTCCCATCCGCGCCGCCCGCGCCGTCATTACCGACTCTCCGCACGTGTTGCTGGCAGGCAGCGGGGCCGAGGCCTTCGCCCGGGAACAGGGTCTGGCCATGGTGACGAACGATCACTTCACCACAGAGCGACGCCGCAACGATCTGCAGCGGGTGAAAGCCAGACGTCTGCGCGACAGCGACAAGGCCGGCACCGTCGGCGCGGTTGCGCTGGACCGCCACGGCAATCTCGCGGCGGGTACATCCACCGGGGGCATGACCGGCAAGCGCTGGGGACGTGTGGGCGACTCGCCGATCATCGGCGCAGGCACGTGGGCCGACAACCGCAGCTGCGCCGTCTCAGCCACGGGCCATGGGGAATACTTCATCCGCTACCACGTCGCCGGCGACATCTGCGCGCGGGTGCGCTACCGGCAATTGCCCATCGCCGAGGCTGCCCGGCAGGTACTGTTCGACGAGCTTGAACCGGCCGGCGGTACCGGCGGCGTGATCGTGGTGGACCCGGCCGGCAACGTGGCGATGCCCTTCAACACGTCCGGCATGTACCGGGCCGCCATCGACGGCACCGGTGCGCTCACGGTTGCAATCTTTGCGGATTGACCGGTATGTCGGTTTCCCGCGGTACCATTGCCGCTGTCCTGCTCCTGGTCACCACAGTCACTCTCGCCGGTAAACCGAAAGCCGGCGGCTTCACCTATGACGAGGTGACGGCGCTCTCCGCCGCGCCCCCCGCCGCCAGGGTCGCGTACGGTGACGACCCTTTGCAGCATGCTCTGCACTGGCGCGCGACAAGTCCCCGGGGCACAGTCATTTTTGTGCATGGCGGATGCTGGCTGAGCGCGTACGATGTTGCTCACAGTCGGCCGTTTGCCGCCGCCATGGCAGCCGCCGGCTTCGACAGCTGGTCGCTGGAATACCGCCGCACCGGCAATCCCGGTGGCGGCTGGCCTGGCTCGGCGGAAGATGTGCGGCGCGCCGTGACGATGATTCTGGCTGAAGAGCCGCCGCCGCCTGTCTTCCTGATCGGCCACTCCGCCGGCGGCCACCTTGCGCTGCTGGCTGCCCCCGCCTTCGGCGACCGGCTCGCCGGCGCCGTCGGCCTGGCGGCCATCACCGATCTCGTGGCCTACGCGCAGGGCAGCAATCCTTGCGAGCAGGCGACGCGCGAGTTCATGGGCGGCATGCCTGACACACAGTCGGACGCTTACGCCGAGGCCACGCTCAGCAACAAAACAATCCACGCAAACACCTTTCTGCTGCACGGTGGCCGCGACACGATCGTGGCCCCGTCTCACGCTGCGCACCCTGCCGCCGTCAGCTCTGTGCTCGCCGATGCCGGACACTTCGACTGGATACACCCGCAGAGCGATGCGTTTCAGAACGTGTTGCGCACGCTGGAAGCCGCTGCGCCGTGAAGCTGGACCAGGTGCGCGCGCTCGACGCGGACGATCCGCTGGGGCCGCTGCGCGAACGCTTCGATCTTCCGCCGGAGCTGGTGTACCTCGACGGCAATTCCCTCGGCGCCCTGCCGCGCTCGGTGCCCGGGCGCCTGGAAGCCGCTGTGAGGGAAGCCTGGGGCCGGGAGCTCATCACAAGCTGGAACACGCACGGCTGGATCGACCTGCCGCGCCAGGTGGGCGAGAAGATTGCCCCGCTCCTGGGCGCAGCGCCTGAGCAGGTGGTGGCTTGCGACTCCATCTCGGTCAACCTCTTCAAGTTGCTTTCGTGTGCGGTGTCTCTGCGGCCAGGGCGAACGCGCCTGTTGTCGCAGACGGACAACTTCCCCACGGATCTCTACGTTGCCGAGGGTTTCGCGGGGCTCACCGACGTCGAGCTGACGACCGTGGACGCCGATGCCATCGAGGACGCGATCGACGAGACGGTTGCCGCCGTGTTCCTGACCCACGTGAACTTCCGCAGTGGCCGCGTGCACGACATGGCGCGGATCACCCGGCGTGCTCACGCTGCCGGCGCGCTGGTGATCTGGGATCTGGCGCACAGCGCCGGCGCCATGCCGCTCGACCTGGATGGCTGCAACGTCGATTTTGCGGTGGGGTGCGGCTACAAATATCTGAACGGCGGTCCCGGTGCACCGGCTTTCGTCTACGTTGCCGCACGACATCAGGAAAGCGCCCGACAACCGCTGAGCGGCTGGATGGGCCACGCGGAGCCATTTGCCTTCGAGCCCCGCTACACGCCAGGCGCAGGCTTGCAACGTTTTCTCAGCGGAACCCCGCCGGTGCTGTCCATGCTGGCGCTGGACGAAGCGCTGAATGTGTTTGCGAACGTGGACCTTCATGCCGTGCACGCCAAGGCTCTGGCTCTGGGCCAGCTGCTCGAAACGCTGATCGAGGCGGATCCGGCCCTCAGCAACCTGCGCGCGGCCCATCCCGCCGACGTGGCGGCCCGGGGCAGCCAGCTTGCGTTCCGCCACCCGCAGGCCTACCAGCTGTGCCAGGCACTCATCGAACGCGGCATCATCACCGACTTCCGCGCGCCTGACCTCCTGCGCATCGGTTTCACGCCGCTGTACACCCGCTACGAGGACGTGTGGCGGCTGGCGAGTGATCTGGCGGACATTCTCCGCACCGGCGCACACCTCGCGCCACGCTTTGCCGAGCGCGCCAGGGTGACGTGACCATGCCGCTCGGCTATCGCCTCGGTCTGCCGGCGTGGGCCTTCTCCGGCTGGCAGGACACCTACTTTCCACGCGGCCAGGCGGCCCTGGCGAGCTACGCGTCCGTGTTCAACGCGGTGGAAGGCAACACGACGTTCTATCGTGTGCCCACGGCCGCTCGAGTCGATTCGTGGCGCGAAGCGCTCGCGGGACGGGATTTCGAAATCTGCTTCAAGCTGCCGCGCACCGTCACGCACGAACGCACGCCGCAGCTCGACGATCTGCGCGCATTCCTGCGTGCCGTGGAGCGTCTGGAAACGCACCTGGGGCCGCTGCTGCTGCAGTTCCCCGCCACCGTGGACGCCGCGGCCATCAACGCGATGACCGCCCTTTTCGAGGCGTTGCCCGCAGGCTGGCGCTATGTGGTGGAAGTGCGTCATGCGGAGTTTTTCGCCGCGCCGGAACGCCTGACACCGTTGCTCGACCGTCTCGGCGCCGGACGGGTCAGCCTGGACGCGCGCGCGCTCTACGAAGGCAATACGCTGCATCCCGAGGTGGTGCGGGCCCTCCACGAAAAACCCGACGTACCCGTGCTCGACGCGGTCTGGCATGGTCTGGCCTTCACCCGCCTGGTGCTGCACCCGGACGGCCGCAACGAAGCTTACCTTCAGCGCTGGGCGCATCGCGTCGCCGCGCAGCGACAGGCCGGTATCGACAGCTACGTGATGATCCACTGTCCCAACAACCAGCATTGTCCGGCCTTCGCCCGCCATTTTCATGAGGCGCTGGCGGCACAGTACCCGGACGCGGGCACCCTACCCGGCTGGCCCGTGCCACAGCAGGCTTCGCTGTTGTGAATCAGTCGGTCTGCAGGGCCAGGCTGGTAGTGCCTGGGCGGGTTTCCTCACGGCTGGTGAGGAAGGGCAGCACCAGCAGCGGCAGCAACACGATCGCCGCATCGATGAGAAGCACCGCGGCATAGCCGTAGCTCTCGGCAACACGACCCTGCCAGAAGTTGGCCATGCTCACCGCGAGGTTGGTCATGGCCATGAAGGCCGTAAACTGCGTAGCGGCTACGAGAGGATTGGTGACACCCATGAGCACACCGGCCCGCACCCCCATGGTGGCGCCAAGCAGAAAGCCATGGGCGATCACAGCCCCGTAGAACGTTGCCCGGGACACCCCTGTCAGACCGAGCGCCGCGATCTGTGCGGCCAGCAGCAGCGTGGGCACCGCCGTTGCGACCATCGCCAGACCCAGCGCAAGCTTGAGGCCAAGGCGATCTCCCGCAAAGCCACCGGCAAGGCACCCCACCGCCATGGCTACCGTTACGTAGACGCTCAAGGCAGCAATCTGGTTGCTGTCGAGGCCATAGTCGACCTTCAACGTGCCGAGGATGGCATACCCGAGCGCTATGGCGCCGGCGGGCAGCAACGAGAACAGCACCGCCACCCGCGGGCCGCGCCCGGAGCGCATGAAACTCACCCAGACCAGCCCCAGGAACGCGCGCAACGTCGCCAGCAAGGCCCGCAGCCGCAGCGGCCCGTCTCCTTCCGACACCTGAGGGTCTTTGACAAAAAGCACCACGAAGGCCAGATTCGCCAGCAGCAGCACGCTGGCGTACAGCATCGCGCCGCTCATGCCGGCAACGCCGTGCACGAAGATGGCCCCACCACCACCGAGAGCGATGCCCAGCGACTGACCGGCAAACATGAAGCCGTTGCCACGCCCCCGCTCATCCGGGCGCAGGCTGCTGACCGCAAGGGAGTCTATGGCCACGTCCTGCGTCGCACCGAAAAAATTGTTCACCACCACGGCCACCAGCAGCAGCTCGTAACTGGAGACGAAGTCGATGCCCGCGGCGATCCAGAGCGTGACCGTCATCATGGTGGTGCACAAGAAGATCCAGGCTTTGCGCCCGCCGAACCGGTTCAGCCTCACAAGATCGACAACGGGCGCCCAGGCCCATTTCAGCGCCCAGGGTAGAAACAGCGCGGCGACGGCGGTGCCCACCTGCTCGATGGTCAGCCCTTCCATGCGCATGAACGCCACCAGCGCCACTGACGTGAAGCCATAGGGCACGCCTTCGGAGACGTAGAGCAGACCGAACGTGGCGAAGCGGCCGTTTCTCGAAGCCAGGAGGTCAGCGATCGTCGTTGTTCTTCTTGTTGTGCTGCGGCGCGAGTATGACGGATTTGCTGGCGACTGACACCGCTTGCGGCGCCGGGCGTGCGGCTCTAGCCTTGAGCCGATCTTTCGTGAGGGAAAACGACGATGTGCGATGAAAATACGGTCGAGGACGCCAACGCGTACCTGTCACGCCGCTCGTTCGGCAAACTGGCCGCCGGCGCCGGCACCTTCGCTGCGCTTGCGGCCATGCTGCCTGCGACGGCCAACGCCACAGCGGTGACCGAGCAGGACGTAACCGTGACTACGCCCGACGGGGAAGCCGACTGCTACTTCGTGCACCCTTCGGAAGGCCGGCACCCGGGGGTGATCGTATGGCCCGACGTGCTGGGCCTGCGACCGGCGTTCAGAGTCATGGGCAGGCGCCTCGCCGAAGCCGGTTACGCCGTGCTCGTGGTGAACCCCTACTACCGCATGGCACCCTCGCCCGTGGTGGGCGAAGGGGCCTCGTTTCAGGACGAAGAAACGCGTGCTGTCGTGCTGCCGTTTGCCCGGGCCCTCACGGCCGAAACGAACGTTACCGACGCCAGAGCGTTCGTGAGCTTCCTCGACGCCCAGGCTGCCGTGGACACCGACCGTGGTATCGGCACCACCGGCTACTGCATGGGCGGCTCCATGACG